>CAITWF010000103.1 GCA_903896015.1 uncultured Opitutia bacterium
GCGCGGTACGCGCTCAGTACTTTTACTCGCTCAGCGCGCGACCGCCGCGCTCCACGCGGTTTCCGGCTCCTTGGTTTTTCCATCCCACGACTCTAGCGGATTTTTCCGCCGCCGTCGTCACGTCAGAATTGTACGCTTACGAACCAGCAGCCCGCGAGGGATGTGACGCGATCGTAACGATCGCCCGGCCGCGCGCGTGGCGGGCCGGTTACAACGGATTCGTGGATGTCGCGCGCCGTCGCGCGGTGTGCTCACGGGACCTCGTAGATTTCGAGCAGGGCGATGCCCTCGGTGTCGCCCTGACCCCGAACCTCCGCAGTGTAGGCGCCGGGCGGAAGTGTGATGAGAAGGGCGGCGTCGTTGCTGCCGGCGGGCAGCGCAAACGCCCCAACCGCGCGCGCGGCGGCGGCGGCCATGGCGGCGTCGGCTGGTGTGGTTGACCAGTTGTCGTTGGCGGCGGTTAGTTTTTGGCCGGCATAAAGCGTGAGCACGGGATCGGCGAGCGCGTCGCCAAGGCCGAAGGCGCGGAGCGTCGGGCCGACGGCTCGAAGGAGCAGGCGTTTGTAGGCGGGGCCCTGCACGACAAAACCGCTGGTGAGCGTGCCGCCACCGGCGGTGACGCGTGCGCGCGTGGACAGGTTTTGCGTGCGACCATTGCCGTCGAGCGCGTAGAGTTCGGCGAGTCCGACGCCCGACTGGCTGCTCGCGCTCGTCATGGTGAGCGAATAGCTGCCCGCGGGCAGGGGCGCGATTAGGGCGGAGTCGGCGCTGCCGGCGGCGAGTGGAAACGCGCCGACGGAGCGGGCGGCGGCGGGCAGGCTGGCTGCGTCGGGACCATGGGCCCAGCCGGTGTTGCGATAGATCTCGACGTTGTCGGAGCGGAAAATTCCGAGCACAGGATCGGGCAGCGCATCCGCCGCGCCGAACTGCGCGAGCGTCGGGCCCACGGCGCGCGCGAGGTAGCTCTTGCTGGCGGTGTCAGTGACGGCCACACCGGCGATCAGGGTGTTTTCGCCGTAACCGACGAGCGCGCGGCTCGAGAGGTTGACGAAATTCGCGCGCGGCGTGAGCGGCGAAGAGTTCGCGCCGCCTGCGGCGGAGCTCCACGGGCTGCCGGGAAACACGTTCACCTGATCCGCGCGATAGGAGCGGATGTGGACGTTGGCGGTGGCCGATACCGTGAGCGACGCGGAGGTGAGCGTGGCGTTGGGCGCGAGGTCGCCGCCGAGCAAGCGGGGATCTGAACCGTCGAGCGTGTAGGCGAGCTGCGCGCTGGCGGGCGCGGTGAAGGTGAGCGTGGCTCCGTTGTCGATCACGGTCGGTGGAGCAACGAATTGCTGGTCAATCCACGTGGCACGGTGGGTGATCCAGTCCTTGAGTTGGGCGACTTCGGTGAGGAAGCTGCCGCCGAAGCGGCTGACGTTGTCGGGCCAGCGTGCGGCATCGCGTGCGGCGGCGTCGGGCCCGATGTCGGCGGCGAAGGAGTCGGCGAGAGCGGCGAGATTTTCGGCGGCGAAATCACTTTGGCGCAGTGTCTGCCAGCGATCGATCCACGCTTGCATGAACTCGGGGTCGTGCGCGACGAGGCCCCACCAGTCGTAGTTCCATAAATCGCGGCCGCCGGTGGTGTCCCACGTGGCCCAGTTTTCGCAGCGCCAGTCGCCGTCGCCCATCGTGCCGTCGAAATCCCACGCGGGACCGGAGACAACTTTGCCGTTTTTGTCCTTATAAAAATATTCGCTGTGATACAGCGCGTCGACATTGCCGACGAAAAGTTCCAGCAGGTGATGGTCAACCCACGAAGGAAGATCGATGTAGTCGAGGTAGCTGCGGTTGCGATAACCGTTGGCCCGCGCGTCGAACATTGCGTTTTCCATCTGCTGCACGTAGCCGCGGAAATAAGTCTGTTGCGCCTGATTCAGGCCGTTGAGATTCGGCACCTCGACGATGAGCGCGGTGGTTTCCGCGCCGATGACGTTGGAAGGACCGTCGCCCGATGGGATGCCGTGATCGGTGGAGAAGTGAAAATGGGTGTCGTCGGGCAGCGGATCGAATTTGAAAATGTAGCCGCCGGTCACGCCTGGCGTCGCGACATCGGCGGCGGCGAGTGAGGCGATGTTGACGCGATCGGGAGAGATTTTGATCCGATCGGTTAGGACGGCGATGCCGGCGTAGTCGGTCGCCGTGACGCCGTCGGTATCGGTGTTGACGAACGTTTCAACAAAGCGTGTGCGCGGCGCCCAGCGGCCCATGCGGTTGCTGAGCGCGTAGACGAAGGCGTTGCGGATGTAGGAGCGATCGGTGCTCCACGGGCCGACGAGCGCCCAGTCGGAAGCGTTGTCGAGATCGAGGAGCGGTTGCGCGTTGTCGCGGCCGAGATCGGTCTGGAGGGTGACGCTCCAGCTTTTCTTCGGAAAGTTGGAGGAGAAGTTTCCGCGCACGCTCATGGTGGCGGGCGTTGCAAGCGCGGCTGCGGCGGCAAAAGTCCGGCCGGGATTGAACAGATAAAACCACGCAGGGTGATCGATGCCGTCCTTGGTGAGGTCGCCGAGGCCATGGTTGTCGAGGACGATGACGGGGAGATTGCTGGTGAACGCCGCGGCGGAGGCGTCAAGCTTGACGAACTGCGCCGTCGCAGGGAGGCCGCGTTGCGTGTCGTCGAGAGAAAAGATTTCGGCGCGCACGACCAGGGAGGCGGAGATCGTGATCGGGCCGGTGTATTCGGTCGAGGTGGCGGTGGGCTCGGGCACGGTGGCGCCGGTGGCGGAAGGCAGCGCGAGCACGTACCGGATGTGTTCGCCGTTGCCGGCGCCCGATAGGGTGAGCGCGATCTGGCCGGTGAAGGGGCCGGCTGTGCGGGAGAAGCTCACGGCGCTGGGCAGCACGGTATCTTCGCCGTTGGGTGCACCGGGGGTGGCGACGCGCAGGTAGTCGAAATGCCCCGGCGAACCATCGGCGGGTTGGGTGAGGCCGAAGGAGATGTCGCCGTGCTGCGGCGGAAACGTCGGCGCGAATTCGCTGGCGATCGTTTTGCCGTCGGGGCGGATCAGGCCGAGGTATTCGCCGTCCGCGCCGAGGCTGAAATTGGTGTGGAGCGGCCGGCTGGGATCGCGGCGATCCTTGCCGGACGCGAAGACGACGAGGTAGCCGTGCGTGGCGAGAGTGATCGACGGGAACGTCCACTTCGTTTTCTTTTTCGCGCTGTCGGTGAGATTCCAGCCGCCGAGATCGACGGGCGCGGCGTCGGGATTGTAGAGCTCGATCCAGTCGGGAAAATCGCCGTCGTCATCGGCCAGCGTCGTCTGGTTAGATGCCATGAACTCTGAAATGATCGGATCGGCCCGGACCATCGCGGACGGGCTGGCGAGCAGCAGCGCGAGGGCGAGGCGGCCCAGGAAGGTGGCGGGCGTGAGAGCGTGCATTTTAACGTCGCTAGTGACGACACACTGTAACCGCCGGTTTACGTGAAATCTTTCATCAATTTTCGTCGCGCATGTAACCGGAGATCGTTCTGCCTCCGCCGGCGCGCAAATCGCGAGAGGCAAAAGCGGGAAACTACGCAGTCGACTCAGCTTCACGTGGGTGGTGGAAAACGCATTAAGCTCTTGAAATGAGCAGGAAGCGCAGGCTGTGTCGAATCGACCGCATTCCTCGGCGCTCAACCACCGGTCAGGCGCGCTTATGCTTATTAAATTTCCCTTGCGCCGGCGGCATTCTCGCCGAACTTAAAAACACCCCGCAATGTTACCCCGATTTTACTTGGCGTGTGCGCTGAGCCTCGGCTCGGCCGTTGCGCTTGCCCAACCAACGACCTCAGCCTCCGTTGCGATTTTCGCGAGCGGTGTGTGGAGCGGCAACGTTACTCCGACAAGCGCCAGTGTGGTGACTCGGTTGGTGACGGCGGGGCAGAAGGTGCGGTTACAAGTCAGCACCAGCGCGACGCTGACCCCTGCGATTTTTTCGAGTGCAGCGACCACGGCGGTGAGCGCGGGCAATACGCTGACTCTATCCGTGCAGGGGCTCCAGCCCGATACGGATTATTACTACGGCATCGAGGTGGGTGGCGTGCTCCGCACTGAGGCGATTTCGCGTGGGCAGTTTCACACGTTTCCGCTGGGTCGCGCCTCGTTCCGGATCGCGTTCGCCTCGTGCTCGGATTACAATGCGCCAGACCAGCGCGCGTTCGATGCGATCGCGGCGGAAAAGCCGCTGCTCTTCATCCACATGGGCGACCTGCACTACCACGATACGAACTCGACTAACGTCGACGACTATCGTGCCAACTACGACGCCGTCCTCAATCAGCCCAACCAGTCCGCGCTCTATCGCAGTGTCGCACTCGCCTACGTGTGGGACGATCATGATTTCTGCGGCAACAACTCCGACACGACTGCCGTCGGCCGCGACACGGCGCGTGCGATCTACAAGGAGCGCGCGCCGCACTATCCTCTCGCGAACAACGCTGGCAGCACGATTGCGCAGTCGTTCACGGTCGGCCGCGTGCGCGTCATCATGACCGACCTGCGGAGCGCGGCGGATCCTTCGAGCAAGAAGGACAACGCCTCAAAGACCCACCTGGGCGCCGCACAGAAAGCATGGTTCAAGCAGGAACTGATCAACGCTCGCGATGCCGGTTTTCCGCTGGTGCTCTGGGTCTCCACCAATCCGTGGATCGGCCAGCTCGATCCCACGGAAGACATCGACAACTGGACTGGTTACCAGACCGAGCGCACCGAGATCGCCAATTTCATCCGCGACAATCGCATCACCAACGTCGCCATTCTCGCCGGCGACATGCACGCGCTGGCTTTCGACGACGGCACGCACTCCGACTACGCCACCGGCGGCGGTGCACCGCTCACGGTGCTGCAGGCTGCTTCGCTCACACAGGGCGGCTCGATCAAAGGCGGCCCTTATTCTGGTGCGCCCGTGGCCGGCAGCCCGCAATACGGCATCCTCGAAGTTTACGACAGCGGTGGTCCGAGTATCGCGTGCCGCTTCATCGGTATGCGCGCGGGCGAGGGCCGTAAGATGACCTACACATTTAGCACCTTTAACGCCGCCTCGCCGCAAGCGCAGGCATTTAGTAACATCTCCACGCTCTCGCGCCTCGCGTCCGGTGGCGATTCGCTGGTGAGTGGCTTTGTGATTCCAGGCACCGCGTCGCGCACCGTTCTCGTCCGCGCGGTCGGCCCCACGCTGGCGCAGTTCGGCATCAGTGACGCGCTGTCCGCTCCGCAACTCGTAGTCTTCCAGAACGGCACAGCGATCGTGACCAATGAAGCTTGGGCTGCCGCGCCCGCGCCCGGCAACGCCGATGCGACCAGCCCCTCTGATCCCGCACCCAACGCGACGATCGACCGCCTCAACGCGGCCTTCGATCAGGTTGGCGCGTTTCATCTCATCGATCCCGCCAGCCGTGATGCCGCGGCGCTGCTCACGCTTGCTCCCGGCTCCTACACAATTCAGGTGAAAAGTGCGACCGGCACCGCCGGCTCGACGCTGTTGGAAGTTTACAACGTGCCGCAGTAGGAGCGCCGCATTCGGGCTCGTTGTCAGCCTCGCTCTGGCCTGAATCACGCGCGCTGACGAAGATTCCGCTTGCACGCCTGAGCCTCGCCGCTTTCGGTGCGTCTTGCCTGTAGGGGTGTCCTCCGCGGAGGACTGAGATTGCGGTGCGCTCGGCCGCTCGACCCTTCGAACCTGAAACGGATCATGCCGACGAAGGAAACAGCAGGCGCCGCGACGAGCGCCACCGGGTGCGAGTCGAGCGCCCCTTTTTCGGGAGTCCAATTCGGGTCGGGCCTCAACCACCATGAAACTCCTGACCTCCCGCCTCCTCCTCTCGGCCGCCGCGACGCTCGCCGCGTTTGAAAATCTTTCGCGCGCGCAAACCACGCCTTCCGTCACGACACTCGCGCCCTACGTCGTCACCGGCGTGCCGGTCGACGAGTCCGTCAACCCGCTCACGCGCGAGACGGACGGCGTCCTGGGTGACGCCCGCAACCCCCTCGCCACACCGCGCGCCTTCAGCACAATCACTGCTGCGCTCGTCAACGAGCGCGCGATCGACGGCCTGCGCGAAATCCTCCAGTTCACGCCCGGCGCCTACGCGCCGTCGAGCTACGGCGAACTCACCGTTGCCTACATCCGCGGCGATGTCGCCGAGGCCTACACCAACGGCCAGCGTCGCAGCAACAACCTCTACGGCTACCTCCCATCGTTTAACGGTGTCGAGGCGGTCGACGTCGTGCGCGGCCCCGGCTCCGTCGTCTTCGGTGCGGGCTATCTCACCGGCGGCTACGTGAACTACGTGACGAAGCAGCCGCTCTTCTCCGGTCCCGCCACGACCGTCACCACGCGCATCGGCACGTGGACGCCGGGCTCGCGCTACTCGTACGGCAACGGCTCCGTCCAAATCGACACCACCGCGCCCGTCTCGGAGAAATTCGCGTGGCGCCTCAGCTACGAAGCCAAGGGCGGCGACACCTTTTTCAAAAGCGCCGGCGTGAAGGACGATCGCAGCGATCTCTTCGGCGCGTTTACGTGGAAGCCGACGCCCGCCACCACGCTCGCGTTCAACGCCCAGTGGCTTTACCAAAACGCGCCCGAGTCGCTCGGCGTCAACCGCGTCACGCAGGACCTCATCTGGCACTCGCTCTACTTCACGGGCACCTCGGCCGACGCTCCCGGCTCCTACAACCCCGGCCCGATCCCTGCGACCAGCGAGGTGAAGCTTCGCCGCGACGCCACGCTTTACTCGCGCGGCGATTACGCTGAGGCGCACGCCGGTTCCGCGCAGTTGATCGCGACGTTTGTGCTCTCGCCGACGCTCACCGTCGTGAACCGCTCGCTCTACGATCACGTGAACCGTGAGCGCTACCTCCAGGTGGAATACGCCGAATTCGTCCGGCAGGACACATTTGAAAATCGCACCGAGTTTCACCTCGACGTGCCGTCGGCCGCCGAGTTCCCGCAGTCGCTCGTCGCCGGTGCGACGGTGCGCTACTCGAAAGTCCGCGCCTTCGAAAACTACGCCAACGAATACCTTTACGACTTCGATATCACCAATACCTCGCAGGTCTTCAACGAGGCGAAGGCGTTTCCCAATTCCTATCTGCCCGGCGCGCCCGGTCCCGGCGGCGTCCTATTTTTTTCGCCCGTTGATCCTGAATATCCGCATCCCGAGACCGGCGACTCTCGCGTGTGGAATCCCGCCGTCTTCGTGCAGGACGAAATCAAATTCTATCACAACCTGAGCCTGCTTGCCGGCGCGCGCTACGATGATTTCTCCGCGCGTGCGACCGATCCGCTACCGCCCGCCGGCACGCAACCCGTCTCTGCGTCCGCCAGCAAAAGCGCGGCCTCCGGCGACGTGAGCCTGCTCTTCCGCGCGTCGCGCACTGCCTCGTATTACGTCACGTGGCAGAGCGTCGCCGCGCAACATGGCAACCTCGGCGGCGGCGGCATCTCGCTCCGCAGCAGCGGCACGGTCGACGCCAACGATCTCCGCGATCGCAGCACGCTCCTCGAGACCGGGGCGAAATTTTCATTTCTCGACAATAAATTCTACACCGGCGCCGCGCTCTTCACCCAGAAGCGCGCCCACACCTCGCTCGGTGATGTACGCAGCGACATCCGCGTGAGCGGCCTCGAACTTGATGCGGTTTACCAGCCCGACACGCACCTCAGCGCCACGCTCAACGCCACCGTGCAACAGGGGAAATATCTCAACACCTCGCCCTTCCAACTCGGCGGCCGCGCGATCCTCGACACCTTTGCCCGCGGTCGCGGCCCGAACAACGCCGGCCGCGGCACCGCGAGTTTCTCACCCTTCGACGATCAAGTCCCCGTCGGCAACTGGGACCTCGTTGGCTTCTCGCCCGTGCTTCTCAACGGCAGCGTGCGCTACCGTTTCGGCAACGGTTTTGGCGCCGGCCTCGACGGCCAGTGGCAGAGCCCGCAGCGCGGCAACCTCGACAACGAGTGGCACCTCCCCTCGCAATACACGCTCAATGCCTCGTTCTTCTACGAAGCGAAAAAGTGGTCCGCGAACGTCGACCTCCTCAACCTCACCGACCAGCACAACTGGATCGCCAACGGCGACGCCTACACCGCGAGCGCACTCATCATGCACGACCTGCCGCTGCGCGTGCAGGGCTACGTGAAATACAAGTTCTGATCGGATGCTTCGATCCGTAGGGCGTCAGGTTTGCTCACGCCGTCGCCCGACCGGGCCCAAACACGGCGTCTGTAAATCAAATGCCCTGCCTCGGCCCGCATTTCTCCTCGTCAGTCCGCGGGGTGCTTGTCACTGGTAGCCGCGCCGCTTCCCGCCTATGTCCGCCGAATCCATCCGCACAGTCTTTCTCAGCTACGCGTCGCAAGACGCGGAGGAGGTAAAAAAGTTTGCGGTGCGCTGCGCGCGGTCGGCGTCGAAGTCTAGTTTGATCGAAACGAACTCGTCGGCGGCGACGCGTGGGATGCGAAAATCCGCTGGCAGATTTCCTCGTGCGCACTGTTCGTGCCGCTCATCTCGGCGAACACGCACGCGCGGCTCGAGGGGTATTTCCGACTCGAGTGGAAACTCGCCGCGCGACGCACGCACACGATGGCGGACGAGAAAACGTTTCTGCTCCCCGTCGTGATCGATGCGACGCGTGACGCCGAGGCGAAGCTGCCGGCGGAGTTCAGGGCCGTGCAGTGGACCAAGCTCCCCGGCGGCGAGACGCCGGAGAAATTCTGCGCGCGGGTGAAGCAGTTGCTCGGCAGTGAGGTCGCAGCCGCAGGTTCTGACGTAGGGGCGCGCCTCGTGCGCGCCCAAGCAGACGTGCGCGGACGAGCCGCGCCCCTGCAAAGCCCTCCCGCTCGTGTTCTAACCCCGCCATAATCGGCGTCGGACTTCTCGTTGCCATCGCCGCCTCCATCGCCCTGCGCCCACCGAGGGGGCCCGAGGAAATCGTCAAACCAATCGCACGCGCGCAGACAGCCGCGGCGAACGTTACTGCGAAATCCGCGCCCGTGGCACCGCCCGCGGACGAATCAAAATCCGTCGCCGTGCTCGCGTTTGCGGACAACAGCCCCGGGCGCGACAGCGAGTATTTTTCCGACGGCCTCAGCGAGGAGTTGATCAACGCGCTCGGCAAAGTCCCCGGCCTGAAAGTGCCGGCGCGCACCTCGTCATTTTACTTCAAGGGCAAGAGCGTGCCGATGCGGGAAATCGCGAAGCAGCTCGGCGTCGCCTACGTGATCGAAGGCAGCGTGCAGCGCGCGGGCGACAAAGTGAAAATCTCCGCACGCCTCAGCAAAGCGGTGGACGGGTTTCAGGTGTGGACGGATTCGTTCCTGCGCGACGCGAAGGACGTGTTCGCCGTTGAAGAGGAAATCGCCGGGCTCATCGCGCAGAAGCTTTCGCTTAAGCTCGGGGTGAGTTCCGCGGTGGCGATGGCGAGTGTGAACCCAGAAGCGTTCGAACTCTACGTGCAGGCGCGGCGGGCGTGGAATCTGCGCACGACCGATGGCTTCAACGGCGCGGAAGAGATGCTCAACCGTGCGCTCGCGTTCGAGCCGAATTTCGCCTGCGCCCACGCGGCGCTTCGCGATGTTTGGAATCTAGGCGCGCAAGGTGCCGGTGCAATCGGGGCCTTTGGTGACCGGAACTCGCCGGAGCTGGCGCGGATCAGTGTAAAAGCCCGCCAGGCGCTGGCGCTCGATCCAAACTCGGCCGAAGCGCATGCTCTCCTAGGGACTGTGCTCGCGTCCGCTTGGCAGATCGATGAAGCGATTCGCGAACTGCGGCTGGTGATTGCGCTCAACCCAACTTACGCCACGGCCTACCAGCGCTTGAGCCGCGCCTTATTCAACGACGGGCGCGTGGACGAAGGCTTCGCCGAATTGAAACTGGCCGCGGAACTCGATCCGCTCTCGTCCCGGATTCTGGACAACTACGCGGGATCGTTGCGTTGGACCGGACGTTACGCGGAGTCGCTGACGATGGCAGAGCGGGCACTTGGGGTGCAGCCCGACAGCATCCAAGCATTGACGGCAAAAAGCCGGGCGCTGCTCGCCCTCCGTCGCGCCGATGAGGCGGTCGCCGTGGTGCATCGGCTGACGGCGGATTTCGATTTTGCGGTCTTGGCAATGGTGGAGGTACTCGCGGGCGTGGGCCGGCAGGCGGAAGCGGAGGCCCAGCTCTTGAGCGTGAAAGATGTAAGCGCGCGTTGGTTTGGGCTCGCCGCCCCGGGGCGCCGCGCGGACAGCGTCGCGGCGTTCGATGCGCCACGGCTTTCCGTGAACCAATTGACCGACTTTTTGTTCAATCCGAGTTGCGACCTCGTGCGTGACGACCCGCGCGTTCTGCAGGGGCTCGCGAGCCTCGGCCTGCCTGACCGAGGCCCACGCTCGCGCGCAGGCGTGGCGTAAGGCGCACCCGGCCGAGAAGCCGGCGGCGAAGTAGGGCGGAGTCGTTGCCGACGACTTCAACGCCGGAGTTGAATTGCATCCGACCCTCTGCACACTAGCTCTATGCCGCTGACCATCGAACAAATCGTGGAGGAGACGAAGCAGATGTCCGCTGACACGGTGGTCGATCTGGTGGATCGGATTTGGGCCGCGAAATACGACGCCGAGCACGCGGCATTGAGTCCTGCCTGGCGTGCCACGATTGACCGCCGGGTGGACGAAATTCGCAGCGGCAAGGAGCTGGGTGTGAAAGGAGCCGAAGTGATGGCGCGGGCGCGTAAGATCGTGGGCCGGTGAAACCCTTCCGCTTCCATCGCGAAGCCGACGCGAAATTCACCGAAGCGTTGAATCACTACACCGGGCTCGGTCCAAGACTGGGCGGTGATTTTTACGACAAGATCGAGAAAGTAATTGCGGCGGTGTGTGCTCATCCACGCAGCTCCCGGCAGATCGATCCGCGAGTGCGACGGCACCTCGTGCCGAAATTTCCCTACGGGGTGCTCGACATCGACGAGCCAGATTGCGTCTGGATTATCGCCGTCGCGCACCTCAAACGCGACCCGGACTACTGGAAAAACCGACTGACGGACTGATTTCTGCTGAGCGAACGTTCCTCTTTCCCATGAAACTACGCATCATCCTTCGGTTGAGCATCGCGTTCGCATGGCTCGGCATCGTCGCTGGCGTCGCGCAAGAATCCAAATCCGACGCCAAGCCGGGTGCCGCACCCGCGCCGATTCCCTCGATCAAGACCAAGGTCGCAGGCATGGAGGCAAAGCCGGGATTTTTCCCGCTCTACTGGGATGCGAAGGCGGGGAAGCTCTGGCTGGAGATCGCGAAATTTGACGAGGATTTTCTCTATTACGATGCTCTGTCCGCTGGACTCGGCTCGAACGATATCGGGCTCGATCGCGGGCAACTCGGACACGGACGTCTCGTCCACTTCGCGCGGAGCGGCCCGAAGATTTTGCTGATGGAAACGAATCTCGGCTTTCGCGCGGCGGGTGGCAGCGCAGCCGAGCAGCGGGCGGTGCGCGACTCGTTTGCGCAATCGGTGCTCGCCGGCTTTGAGGTCGGCGCGGAGGAGGGCGGGCGGGTGCTGATCGACGCGTCGGTATTTTTCCTGCGCGATGCGCATGATGTCGCCGGCACGCTCAAGCGCACAAAGCAGGGCGAGTTCAAACTCGATCCAGCGCGCAGTGCGTTCTACCTCGAAAATACCCGGAATTTTCCGCGCAACACCGAGGTCGAGGCGATGCTGACGTTTGGTGCGAACACCGAGCCCGGCGAGTGGGTGCGCGACATCGCGGCCGATCCGAGCACGCTCACGGTGCGTACGCATCATTCGCTCGTGAAGTTGCCGGAGCCCGGCTACGTGCCGCGGGTCTTCGATCTGCGTGCGGGCTATTTCGCGCGGGGTTTTGCGAACTATGCGGTGCCGATGAGCGATCCGCTCTACCAGCAGTTCATCACCCGCCACCGCATCGCGAAAAAAGATCCGTCTGCCGCGCGGAGCGAGGCCGTCGAGCCGATCGTTTACTATCTCGATCCGGCGACGCCGGAGCCGGTGCGCAGTGCCCTGCTCGAAGGCGGCCGCTGGTGGAATCAGGCGTTTGAGGAGGCTGGTTACGTGAACGCGTTTCGTTTTGACATGCTGCCCGAGGACGCCGACCCGATGGACATCCGCTACAACCTCGTCCAGTGGGTGCACCGCTACACGCGCGGCTGGTCCAACGGCATGTCGATCGTTGATCCGCGAACGGGAGAGATTTTGAAGGGCGTCGTTACACTCGGCTCGCTGCGGATGCGGCAGGACTACCTGATCGCGGAGGGTCTGCTCGCGCCCTACGAGTCGGGCAAACTGGTATCGCCCGGGATGGAAAAGATGGTCGTGGCGCGGCTGCGCCAACTCGCGGCGCACGAGATCGGTCACACGCTCGGGCTCGCGCACAACTACATCGCGAGCACGGCGAATCGCGCGTCGGTGATGGATTATCCGCCGCCCTTCGCGCAGCTCCGGGCCGACGGCACGATCGATTTATCGGACGCCTATGCAGTCGGCATCGGCGAGTGGGACAAGGTCGCGATTACCTACGGCTACCAGGATTTTCCAAAAAATACCGACGAGCCGAAGGCTCTCACCGGCATCCTCGACGCGGCGCGCGGGCGCGGGCTGATTTTCCTGACCGATCAAGATGCGCGGCCAGCCGGCAGTGCGCATCCGCAAGTCCACCTCTGGGACACGGGCGTCAACGCGATCGACGATCTGCAGCGCATGCTCGCGTTGCGCGCGGCGGTGCTGGCGCGTTTTTCTGAAAACGTGATCAAGCCCGGCCGCCCGCTCGCGACGATCGAGGAGACGCTCGTGCCGGCTTACCTCATGCACCGCTATCAACTTGAGGCCGCCTCGAAATCGATCGCGGGCACGGCCTACACCTATGCGCTGCGCGGCGACGGCCAGGTGCCGCTCACGCCGGTGCCGCCAGCCGAGCAGCGGCGCGCGCTCGAGGTGATTCTCGGTTCGGTGTCGCCCGAGTCGCTGAAGCTGCCGGAGTCGCTGCTGAACATCATTCCGCCGCGGCCGGCGGGGTTTCGGCGTCACCGCGAACTCTTCGCGAATCACACCGCCGAGGTCTTCGACGCGCTCGCACCCGCCGAGGCCGCCGCGGACATCGCGTTCACCATTGTGCTCGATCCTGGCCGCGCCGCGCGGCTCGTCGAGCAACACGCGCGCGACGCAAAACAGCCCGGCCTCGACGAAGTGATCGAGCACGTGCTGGACGCGACATGGCGGAAGCCGGCGGGCGACGATTATGCGGGTGAGGTGCAGCGCACGGCCGACGTGGTCGCGCTCTCGCACCTAATCGATTTGCTGGCCAACCCGAAGGCGACGGCGCAGACCAAGGCGCTCGCGGCGTTGTCGCTGAGAAATCTCGGCGAGTCGTTGGAGAAAGCGGCCGCGGGCGCCGGGCTCACGCTCGCGCAGCGCGCGCATGATCAACTCGGCGCGCGGATGATCGCGGATTATTTTTCTTCGCCGAAGGATTATGTGCCGCTGAAAATCCCCGAGCCGCCACCCGGCCAGCCGATCGGTGATGTGCTTGATTGTGATTTTTGAGGTGGGGCCGGCTAAGAGAGCCGGCCCCACCGTGCGAACGCTTGCGCGACGCGCTGAGGGCCGTTCAACTTTTGCCTCCATGATCGGTCTTCACGAAGGCAAAGGCTCGCCACTGAAAAAGAAGCCAGCGGATCGGGCGATCGCGCTGCGTCTGCGCGTGGTCGCGTGCCGGCCGATGATTTGGCGGGGGTTGCTGGTGCGCGAATCGATGTGGCTCTCGCGGCTGCATGACACCATCCAGGTCGCGTTCGACTGGTTCGACTACCAGACGCACGCGTTCAACCTCGACGACCTGCGCTTTGGCAACCCGCTGAAGCGCGAGGAACTCACGATCGAGGACGATCGCGATGTGATGCTCGCCGATCTCGATCTCGAGCATCGCGAGCGGTTCACCTACGGCTATCATTTCGGTGACGGATGGCAGATCGACATCAAGGTCGAGAAATTCTCACCGATCGAAAAGGGCGTCGCCTATCCGTTGTGTCTCGCGGGCGAGCGCGCGGGGCCGCCGGAGGATTGCGGGGGGATCGAGGCGTTTCACGACATGCTCGCATGCATCAAGGAGCCGCACACCGAGCTCGGCCGCGAGTGGATCGAGTGGCTTGGCCCCGACTACGATCCCGAGGCCTGCGATCTCGAAAAGATCAACAAGGCGCTCAAGAAGCTCGGGAAGTAACCGATGCACGGCGGCGCGGGCGAACGACTTAAGCCGTGCGTTGGGGCGCCCGCTTGACGCGGCGGACGATCGCCCGCACTTTAGCACCGTTCGCAGTTCTTTGGAGGTTTTGTGGTCAGGCGGGAGTCTTCCGGCGATCGTTGTCGCGAAGCCTCCATCTGACCATGAAACAAATAACCAGTAAGCTCTATGTCATGACTCTGGGGATGGCCGCGGGAGTGGCGTTCGACAGTGCGTATGCGATCTCTGATCTGCATTCGCCGGCCGACGCCGATCTTGCGAAATCCGCCGCAGCGTCGCAGCAGAAAGCCGTGAACCGCAACTGGACACAGTCGGCGGTTCGCCTCACTGAGGTCGTCCGTCAACTGGTTCGTCAGCCGCTCGCGCGCAAGGCCCGCAAGGTCGTGTCCGCAGCCTAAACAAGAAAACCAAGCCGGGGTGGGAGACATGTTCTCCCGCCCCGGCATTTTTTGTGCGTGCGTGTTTGGAGTGCGGTTTCGCGAGACCGCTTTCAAGGCGGCGACCTGTCGCCGCATTCCAAAACGGAGTTTCAAATCTCAACGCGACGATTCCGCGAAACTCGTGACCGAATGCCACTCGAAGACTTCCTGCAGGAGCGCGCGCTCGGCGCGGGCGACGACGCGTTCGAGCGCGCCCCACGTTTGCACAAAGGTCGCCTCCTTGCGGGCGTTTTCGAGGCGGATGCGCATCTCGCGGCAGCGTGCGACGCGGCGGTGGAGATCGTTGATGGAGACGAGCGAGAGGAACCCGGCGGCGAGCATCGGGAGCATGATAGGGCCGAAGCCGTAAACCCACGGCGGAACCCAGCCCGGCGCGATCGTCTCCGGGGCGAGCGTGTGCATCGCGTAGGCGGCGGAGAAAAAAACGGCGAACGAAGAACTCACAAAAAATCCGATGCGCAGGCGCCGCAGCATCGGGAGCGCGCGATTTTCCTGCCGCGAGAAGTAGACGAGTTGGCCGCCGATGCGTTCGCGCAGGTAGCGTTGTTTGAATTCGTCGAAACTCGCGGGCTGCGCGCGCGCGGAGCGGCGGCCGAGGACATCGAGCGCGCGCCGCAGCGGCTCGATGCCGGCCCAGTCGAAGTCGTCGAAGAGCCGCAGCGAGCGCGGCAGGCTCCACGTGGCAATCGCGCTGCGGGTGATTTCGGCGGCGAGGCGCTGGCGGACCCAGTCGGTGCGGTTGCGGCGCTGGAGGAGCACGAAAGCGGCGATCACGGCGCCGATGAGACAAAGGAGTTTTCCCCACGGCAGGGCGGCGTGATGGAGGTTGAAGGCAAGCGTCGCCGCGGCCAGCGCGGTGGCGGCGCCGTGCAACGCGAGGGTGAGCGTGATGAGGCGCGTGAAGTGCGGCGCGCCGTTGGTCGCAGCGGCGTCGACCTTGTGGTGGAAGCGGAGCACGGCGAGCCGGCCGGGATCGCGATCGTCGGCTAGCTCGGCTGGGAGGAGCGAGCCGGGGAGGGCATTTAACTCGGCGAGGTGATGATCGCCGGATTTGAGGCGGGAGAAATTTTCGCGACGGACGTGCAGGGTTTTCGCGTCGATGATAATGAGCGGACGCCCAAGATCGCGCGCGTAGGCGACGATCTCAGCGGTGCCCCCACGGCCGCGCGCAGGTTCGCCGTCCCAGACGGCGACGAGCACATCGCAGTGGTTTACCGTTTCCATGCCGCAATCGAGGTAGGAATCGTCGCGCTGGGAGCGTTCGCTGACGACGCCGACGTGCTCGGCCTCGCCGAGGAGTTCCTCGACCTCGCGCCATTCGGCGTCGGCGAAGTCGCGGCGGAATTCCGCCGGCGGCAGTGGCAGGACGGCCTCCCAGCCGAGGCCAACGCGGAGCGCGGTGCGCGCGAAAAGCATGTCGCTGCCGGCGGCGAGCGAGGAGAGCGCGAGCCACTCCACGTCGGATTCGGCGCTGAGGCTCGCGAGCACGTTGCGCAGCACACGCTCGACCCCCGCGGGATCGGCGAGCTTGCGGTGCCCCGAGAAGCCGACGACGTGAAACAGCGGGAGCTGGGAAGACTCACTCATGGGGCGCGAATGGAATCGCACGCGGTCGCGTCGCGAGCGTCAACGGTGAAGCCGCAGTCTGGTCGCACATTTCTCCTCGCGCCCGCGGTCGGTGGCTTTTGTTATCCTGCGTCTTACTTCGCCGTGCCCGAGTCCGTCCCATTGCCCGCCCAAGGTGCCGTCTTCCTCAGCTACGCGTCGCAAGATGCGGAGGCCGCGCGGCGCATTTGCCAGGCGCTCAGTGCGGTCGGCGTCGAAGTGTGGTTCGATCAGAGTGAGCTGCGCGGCGGCGATTCCTGGGATCAGAAAATCAAGAAACAGATCAAGGAGTGCGCGCTGTTTCTGCCGGTCGTGTCGGCCAACACGCAGTCGCGGCGCGAAGGCTATTTCCGCCTCGAGTGGAAACTCGCCGACGATCGCACGCACCTGATGGCGAAGGGCACGCCGTTTCTCGTGCCGGTGTGCGTCGACGACACGAAGGACTGGGATGCGCTCGTGCCCGACTCGTTCATGACCGTCCAGTGGACGCGTCTGCCCGGCGGCGAGACGCCGCCGAAATTTTGCGCGCGCGTCGCGCAACTGCTCGCGGGCGGCACTACGCCGCCGATGCCGGTGCGCGTGGAGACCGCAAGGCTGGCCGCTTCGGACGCGCCCGCCCGCACCGTGTCGCACCGGGGGAAAAACCCGCCTTGGATCAAGGCCCTCGTCATCGTGCTGACGTTTGTGTTCGCGGGTATGATTGGTTGGCGCGAACTCGCGCGCGAGGCCGCATCATCGCCGGCTCAACCTGCGTCCGCAGCCGCGCCCGCCTCGGCCGCCGCAGCGCCGGGCAGCGCTGAACTCCGCCGCGCGCAGCAACTCCTCGATTCGCCCGAGGCCATCGTCGCGGACGTCACGCTCGCTGAGGAGATTTGCAAGAGCGTCCTTGCGCAGCGACCCACCGACCCCGTGGCGACGATTATGATGGCGCGCGTGGAGACCTATATGCTCCTGCGCGGTTTCGATCGCAGCGAGCCGCGTTACGCGCAGGCCAAGCAATTCTCTGAGCGCGCGCTTGCCCTCGCGCCTGACGACCCCGAGGCCATGGCGGCGATGGGCACCTACCTCAACGCGCGCTTCACCGAGCTCCCCCGCGCCGCGAAACTCTTCCGTTCGGCCATCGCCGCCCGGCCGGCCGAGCCGCGTTTTTACCGGATGCTCGACAACGTCCTCTCGAACGATCCCAGCGTGTCGATGGACGAGATGCTCGCGTCGGCCAAGCGCACCGCCGACAAATTTCCCACCGACGCGCTCGCCCAATACGAGGCCGCCCGCCATTTCCGTGACGCCGCGAAGCTCGCGGAAACCGATCGCTACCTCGACCTCGCGATCGAATACGGCCCGGTGGCCAATGCCCTGATCGCCAAGGCGCGTCTCGCTCTCACCGTCCGCGGCGACACCGCGGCGATGAAGCAGCTGCTCGATCAACTCCCCGACCGCTATCGCTCCACCGATCGCGCCGTATTCTCGCAGTTTGTCTACGCGCTGGCGAGCGGCGGCTATGACGCCGGACTCGAAGCGCTGCGCGCCTCGCCGGAGCCGTGGATGGTGGACTTTGAGTTCACCGGCCCGAAGGCTCTGCTTGAGGGCGAGCTGCTACTACTGAAGGGTAAACCCGAACTCGCGCGCCTCAGCTTCGAATCCGCCCAGAAGGAATACGCACAGCACGCCGCCGTGAACAACGTGAGCTTCCGCTCCATGTGGCTCGAAGCGTGGCTCCTCGCACGCCTCGGCCGGATCGAGGAGGCCCGCACGCGCAACGCGGTGATTTTCCCCGAGTATCAGCGGCCCTTTCAAATCTTCCTCGGGCAGGGCTGGTGGTTCAATCCGATCGCCGTCAATCTCATCCTCGGCGAGCGCGACAAGGCGCTCGACCTCATGCGCGAGGCCGTCGAATTCCAAGAGGGCCGTCGTATTCTGCGCATCGCCCTCGGCCTCGATCCGCGTCTGATCGCCTACCGCACCGACCCGCAAATCCGGGCGCTGCTTGACGCCCCTGATTCGACGAAGTCCGCCAAAATCGCCGTCTCCACCCGTGACTGGCCGAAGAAATCCGAGCTCAAGCGCGCCATCGCGATGATCGACGGGCTCGATGCCATCCGCGACGACTTCGCCCTCGCCGAGGAAATGGCCAAACACGAACTCGCGCTCAACCCCGCCGATCCTGAGGCCATGACTGTCATGGCGCGGATTCAGAGCCAGTACCTTTTGCGAGGCTTCGACCGGCGCGATTCTCGTGCGGCCCTCGCCGGCCAATATTCCGAACGCGCCGTGCAACTCGCCCCCGACGAACCCGAGGCCCTGTTCGCCCTCTCCAATTATCTCGGCGTCCGCGGGCTCAATGCGGCCCGCGCGGAAGCACTCATCAAAAAAGCCTGCGAAATCGATCCCGGCCAGCCCCGCTACTGGCGCCTCGCCGCCCTTAACGTGAATGATCCCTCCGCCGCCCTGGCCGTGGCCGAAGAGAACGAGCGCCGGTTCCCTGCCGACGCGCTCACGCATTACGATCTCTCCATTCGCTACCGCAACTTCGGCCGCTGGGCGGACTTCGAGCGTGAGACCGATGCCACTCTTGCCCTTGCGCCCGTGGCCAACACCATCGTCTGGAAAGCGCGCGCCATGCTCGGCCTCCACGGCGATCTCGCCGGCATGAAGACGTGGCTCGACAAAGTACCCGCGCGCGTGACCGGGCAGGAACGCACCGTGTTCAGCCGCTTCCTCTACGCCGCGCTCAGTGGCGACTACGATTACGGCTTCGCGGCTCTGCGCAGTTACACGGAACCGTGGTTTCTCGATGTTGCCGAGTATGGCGGACCGGCCGCGCTCCTCCAAGCCACGCTGCTTGAGTTGCAGGGCAAGCCCGCGCCCGCCCGCGTGCAATACGAAGCCGCGCTCGTCGAAGTGCAGCGCCAAAAGCTCGCCATGCCCACCGACCTCTGGGTGAGGCGCGCAGAAATCTGGGCGCTGCGCGGCCTGAGCCGGCTCGACGACGCCCGCGCCCTCAACCGCGCCTTTGTGGAAATCATCCCGCGCCCCGTCGTATTTTCGCCGCTCGGCGGCTGGTTCTTCAGCCCGGCGGCGCTCAGCCTACTGATCGATGATCGTGCCCTCGCGCTGACGTTGCTGCGCGAAGGTGCGAACGGGTCGTCCGGCCGCGAAGCCCTCCGTGTCCATTTCCGCACCGACCCACGCATGAAGCCCTTCCGCGACGATCCCGAAATCGTCGCCTTGCTCAAGGAGCCGGAGCCCGCCGCCGAGAAATGAGCGCCACGGAACACCAAGCTGTCTTCCTCAGCTACGCGTCGCAGGACGCGCCGGCGGTGGAGCGCATAGCCGAGGCGCTGCGCGCAGCGGGCGTCGAGGTGTGGTTCGACAAGAACGAACTCGTCGGCGGCGATGCGTGGGATCAAAAAATCCGCCGCCAGATCAAGGAGTGCGCGATCTTCGTGCCGATCATTTCGGCGAATACCAACGCGCGCGCCGAGGGTTACTTCCGGCTCGAGTGGAAACTCGCCGTTGATCGCTCGCACCTGATGGCCGACGATGCGCCGTTTTTGTTTCCCGTCGTGATCGACGACACGTCGGACGGTGCGGCGCGCGTGCCCGACAAATTCCGCGAGGTGCAGTGGACGCGCCTCAACGTCAAGGACACGCCCGAGACGCTCGCGAAGCGCGTTGCGAAGTTGCTTGGCGGCGGGTCAGGCAGGGAAGCGGAGCGGCCTCGGCTCGCTGAATCTGGCGACGGCGCCGCCGCCGGGAAAAAGTCCACCCCGCAGTGGTTCCGCGTGGTCGCGATGGTGGGCGGTCTCGCGATCGGGTTGGTTTACGCGCTACGCCCGATGTGGTCGCCGCCGTGGGCGCGGGATCCGCAGCCGCAGGTCCTGGAAAAAACCGCCGCGCCGGCTCCGAAGCTTTCCGAGGCGCGTGCGCTCGGCGAAAAAGCCCGCGCGCTCTTCGACAAGATCGATTCCAACGCCGACGATTTCGCCCTCGCCGAGAGCCTGCTCAAGCGTGCGCTCGAGCTCGACGTCACCGACGGCGTCCTCTGGGCTTACTCGGCGCGCCTCAACAGCGCCTATGTCACGCGCAATTTTGACCGTGCCAGCACCGCGCGCACCGAGGCTTCACGCAGCCAGGCGGAACGCGCCGTGAAGCTCGCGCCCGATTCCGCCGATGCGTGGCACGCGCTCGGGCGGAGTCTGTTTCTGACTGATCGTCCGCAGGCCGAGGAGGCGTTGCGCCACGCGATCCAACTGGCGCCGAACGACGGTCGCATCCTGCTCAGCCTGGGCTCGATCTGCCGGCTGCAAGGCCGGCTCGACGAGGCGCTCGCGTTCTACGTGCGGGCCACCGCGCAACCGGACGTGAAGTCGCTCGCCCTCTACGACCAGTTTTTGGTTCACCTATACCTGCGACGCTTCGCCGAAGCCGACCGGTGCGTGCGCGAATCGATCGCGGGACTGCCCACGACCAACAGCCTGACCGGCCGCGCGATGCTCGAGATCGCCTGGCATGGCGACCTCGCCGCCGCGCAGAGTACGCTGGCCGACGCCCCCGCCGCCATGCGGGCAGAACCCCGCATGGTTTTTATCAGCGCACTCGTGGCGCTGATGGCGAAGCAGACCGACGATGCCTTGCGCGCACTCGACCGGTTGCCCGGCGATTTCATCAGCGATGCGTGGTATTCCGGCCCGAAGGCGCTGCTCGTCGGCCTCGCGCACACGCAGGCCGGCCGCCCCGAAGCCGCGCGTATCGCCTGGGAAGCCGGCGTTGCCGTCGTGCGCCGTCGCCTCCAAGACGTGTCGAACGATCCCGAACTCCACCTCCGCCTCGGTGAACTCCTCGCGTGGTCGGGTCAGACTGACGAAGCGCTGCGCGAGGCGCGCGCCTTCGAGGAACTCGCGCGCAACCGCACCGACTGGACGTTCTCCTCCGCGCGCATCTACGCCGCTCTCGGCCGCGCCGACGAGGCGTTGCCCATTCTCGAAAAATTTCTTGCGGTCACATCCTCGGGCCGCTGGCCGCTCACGCCCGCAGTGCTGCGAATGGACCCGCTGTGGAGCAAGTTGCGCGACGACCCGCGGTTTCAAAAACTTTGCGCGGATCCGCCGGCCGACGAACTAAAGATCGACGCGAAGCCGCTCACCGAAGCCGCGCAACTCGCGGCGCGCGCGCTCGCGCTCATCGTGAAAGTCGGCTTCACCCGCGACGATCTCGCGCCGGCGGAGGACTTCGCGCGCCGTGCGACCGAAAAAGAGCCCGATTCCGCCGCAGCGTGGGGCGTGCGCGCGGGTGTGGCGTCGGCGTGGATTTTCCGCAACTGGGATTCGAGCGAGAAGCGCCGGCAGGACACTCAGACGTTTGCCAACCATGCGCTCGCGCTCGATCCCAATGAGCCCGAGGCGTTGCTCGCGCTCGGCCATGTGCTGCGCAGTCAGGGCGCGTTTGAGCAGGCGGTGGAGCACCTGCGCCGCGCGCATGCGCTTCACCCGGAGCATGTCCGAATCGCCCGCGCGCTGGGCTACACGCAGACCCAGGGTGGTCGCGATGAGGAGGGCCGGGTGGTCCTGCTCGAAGCCGCCAAAAGCCATCCGCGTGACCCGTTGCTCCGCTACGAACTTGCGCTTGCGTATGCCAGCTACGGCGCAGGCGGCGCCCGGCTGGAAAATCTGGCGGCCGCGCTGGAACAGCTCGACGCGGCGATCGCGATCCAGCCGTTTTCGTCGGCGTTGATTCTAAAGACCGCGCTCATCGGCGGCTGGCGTGGCGACTGGCCGGCGATGCGGGCGGTGCTTGATCAGCAGGACAGATTGCCGTTGGCAGAGCGCTCGGAGGATCGCTCCGTTTGCGTTTGCATGTGGGCCGGCATGATGGAGCACCGGCCCGATCGGATCGAGGCCGCCGCGGCGCTGACGGCGCGAAATTATTTTGACGACACGGTCATGCCGTTCCGGCCGAAGGCGTGGTCGCTCGCGATCGCACACCGGCTCGCGGGCAAGGAAAATCTCTCGCGCGCCGACTGGCAGGCAGCGGAGGCCGTGCTGCGGCAGCGTTTGAAGGACGATCCCGCCAACCGGACCTATCAGGCCGAGCTGGCGATCACGCTAGCCTGGCGCGACCAGCGCGAGGAGGCCGTGCAGCTCATCGATGCGATCGAGCCACTTTGGAAGGAGGCGCCGACGCTCTCGAGCGCGCGGTTGCTCGCCATGTATTATGCCGCGCTCGGCAATGCGACCAAAGCCGCCCCGCATCTGGAGCAGGTTGTCGATCGCAACGTGTTCGCCTCCCGGAAGGCCATCCCGCTCGATCCGTTCTGGGACAAAATTCGCGGCCGGCCGGAATTCGAGTCCGCGGTCCGGCAAGCCGGGGCGAAAAAATGATCGCCGCCGTAAAAAGCCGCTGGCCTCAGCTATGCGTGGCGGGACGCGCCGGCGCCGGTTTAGCCGGCGGCTTTTCCCGGTGCTGTGGATAATCCGGATCGCTCGGGAAAAACGGTGCGATCACATCAATCACCGGCGTGAGGATCGCGGGCTCGGTGCGCGTGAACGTCCAGTGCAGCACCAGCAGGCTGAAAATCAGCCCGAGGATGAACGCAACGAGCCCCGGGCTGATCGAGCGCAGGAGCCGGTAAAAGCTGATCGTCATCATCACCGCGAAGAACGCGCACAGGATCGTGATGAAGTGGTGCTCCCCGAAAAGTTGATCGAGCGCCGTCCACAGTTCGTGGAGTTTGTCCGTGGCGGGGGCGAGGTTGACGTTTTTCACGGCGGGCGGGGGCGATGGCTTAGACCCTGCGGCGCGCGCTCGGTGCGCGTCAAAGCGGATCGACCGCACGCGACTGCGGGCGCTGCGTAATTTCGCCGCAGCTGGTTCCGCCATAAACGTAAGCGGTTGGCAAAGTGGAGGCTCGTAGAAGCCGGGGCATGTGTTTTGCTTGTCGGCGCGGTGCTCCCCTCGGGCTGCACCCGCTTCAGTTTGATCAAAAATTGACTCTAAACCGACCCCTCGTGTGGCAGGTCGCCGTCGTCGGCAATGGATGCCACAGGAGCCAATCACTACCCGCAACGATCCATCTCATCCTCCCATGCCCACCGAAAAAATCACGATCAACGTCACGCAATTCG
The DNA here is from genome assembly GCA_903896015.1 of uncultured Opitutia bacterium. GTDB lineage: Bacteria > Verrucomicrobiota > Verrucomicrobiia > Opitutales > Opitutaceae > CAITWF01. The sequence goes on from CAITWF010000103.1 coordinate 23,446, forward strand.
TTCCCGGCGGCTGCTGCGCAATCAGCCGGCCCGTCATTCAAGCCGGCGGCGGCAACCGCGTGCGGTTCAAGAATTCGACCGACGCCAACGACCACACCCTCGTCGCGCACGGCAAGGGCAACGCGCCGCTCGATCTGGCGTTTACCATCCCTGGCTATACGCCGGGCCCGGGCGCGAGCCCGATGACCTTTTCCGGTGCCAACGCCGAAGCGAATTTCGTCCGGCAGTCCGTCAGCGGCTCGACGGTCACCGTGACCAACATCTTCACACACCACGGCAACGGTCCCGACAACCCGCGGTGGTCGTACGCGATCTCGATCGTGAACAGCTTGGGCCAGCAGGGCCTGATCGATCCTCAAATCGAGAATGAAGCTTTGGGCTGAATCAAGAATTAGCGAGTTCCCATGACTCGTCCTCCGACAACGCGAGGCCCCGTTGCAGAGCGTGTGGTCCGTAGTGATCCAGCGGAGCGGAGCTACCGCGTGTTCGTGAGCTACAGCCACGCCGACACGAAGTGGGCGACGTGGCTTATGCGGCGGCTCGAAAGTTTCCGCGTGCCCGATCGCTTCCACGGTCGCAATGCGCCGATCGGCGAAGTGGGCACGCGGATCGCGCCCGTGTTTCGCGATCGCGACGAACTGCCGACGGCCGATGACTTGGGCGAGGCGGTGCGCGATGCGCTCGCGCGCTCGGCCACCCTCGTGGTGATCTGTTCGCCGACGGCGGCGCGCTCGCGCTGGGTGAACGAGGAGGTGGTCGCGTTCAAGCAGCTCGGCCGCAGCGACCGCGTGTTCGCGCTGATCGTCACGGGCGAGCCGAACGCCAAGCTTGAAAGCGAGGAATGTTTTCCGCCGGCCCTGCGTTTCGCGGTCGGCCCCATCGGCGCGCTCACGGACCAACCGATCGAATTGATCGCGGCCGACGCGCGGCCGCACGCCGACGGCCGGGACGACGCGTTTCTGCGGCTCACCGCCGGCCTGCTCGGCGTGGGTTTCGACGATCTCCGCCAGCGCGAACTCCAACGCCGCCACCGCCGCTTAATCTGGATCACGAGCGGCGCAGTCGCGGGCATGGCGATCATGGCGGGGCTCGCGGTCTATGCGGTGCGTGAACGTGACGACGCGCGGCGCCGGCAGGAAAATAGCGAGACCATCATGGCGCGAATGCTTGATGACCTGAAGGCGCGCCTCGAAAAAGATGACAAGCTTGACGCGCTCGATTCCTCGGGACGCGAGGTGCTGCGTTACTTCCAGTCTCTTCACCCGCGGGATCTCACCGATCGAACCAATCTACAGCAGGCCAAGGCGCTCACACAAATCGGGCAGATGCGGTTCAATCAGATGCGCCAAAAAGAGGCGCTGGAATCTTTTACCGCCGCTTTTGAGCGAACGAGTGAACTCACCCGTCGAAATCCGCGCGATGGCGAAGCACTTTTCGAGCGGGCCCAGGCGGAATTTTGGATGGGCAGTGTCCATTACAAACAGCTGGACTACGTTGCCGCCGAGCAGTGGCTGACGCGCTACCGAGACTCAAGCCAGACGCTCGCAAAGCTTGATCCCGGCAAAATCGACTGGCAGCGCGAAGCGGTGCTGGGCTTTCACAACCTGGCGGTGCTGGATCTCCAGCGCGGAAATATCGGTGCTGCGCGCGCGGGATTTCTCAATGAACTCGGGGTGCTCGAGGCGATCGTGGCGGCAAATCCCCGCGATCTTAAAACACGGTTTAGTGTCGCCAATACGCACTCGTTTCTTGCGACTTCGGCTGAACGTATGGGCGAATTTGCCGAGGCACTGGCGCACTTCGATCGGCAAATCGCAACCCTTGACGGACTCATTAAGGACGAACCGGAATCTGCACACTGGCCCCGCCGGCGAACGGACGCCCTGGCCTTAAAGGCTGATGTGCTGGCGATATCAGGGCGACTAGACGCGGCGTTTGAACTCTTGACGGAGGCGCTACGCCAGTTCGAGCAACTGGCTGGCCGAGATCCTACAAATCAGGATTTGCGGCTGGTGATTGCCAGCACCCGGACGCGACTCGGCGCGTGCCTCATTGGTCTAGGGAAGCTCGATAGGGCAGTGCCGTTGCTTCGCGAGGCACGAGCGGCGCTTTATCCGGCGGGGTGGCAGGGGAGCGCCTCCGCACAGGCCAAATTTCCGCTGGCGACGGCCTGCCGGTGGCTCGCTGTGGCAGAGCGTGCATCCGGTCATCAAGATGCAGCCCTCGCGGCGGCCGATGAGAGTGTCACCCTTGGGCGGCAAATTCTCGCGCAGAATCGCGGAAATGTAAACGCGCGGGCAGACGCGGCGAGCGCGCTCGTTGTGGCCGGAGTGCTCGCCCAATCCAGTGATTTAGCAAGGGCGGCGAGAATGTGGGAGGAATCCATTGCGGTGCTGGGTGAAATCGTCCGTGATTCGTACTATTGGCGTCTGCTTGATCCCCTGCTGCGAGCCCACGCACTCCTCGGCAAAGGAGAGCAGGTGAAGCTTCTGGCGGCACGGTTGCATCAATATGGCTACCGTCCGCTCGAAAAGTGGCCCGAGGGCGTCGTCGGAGTATTTCCGTCAGAGCAACCATAATCCACCAAATGAAAGGTTAAGCCATGGCAAAAAATACCGCTCAAGAAAAAGGCTCCGCAGTGAAAACATCGGAGTTAAAACACCACAGTAGCATCCCATAGAGCGACTGCATAAGGGTGCGATGCGGCTTTTCCCGAGGGAAGAGCGCGGCGGAAGGGCAAAAGACGATGCAGGATTTTTGGTCGGACGGCGGAGTTTCGGGGCTGGCGGTCACGCATGCTGTCC
>CAITWF010000104.1 GCA_903896015.1 uncultured Opitutia bacterium
ATCTACACAGGCGAAGACACTCTTTCCCTACACGACGCTCTTCCGATCTCGCCATCCCCTGTTGAGGGGATGCTGCGTGCGTCGGAGAATTCCCTCAGGAATATGGCGCGGCGGCCTACGCGGTCACCGTCCGGGCCGAGGGACAAAGGGGGTTGAGGAAGACAAAGCCCATGGTGAGGGCTTTGGGGCATGATCTGAAGTGAATCGCGAGCTGGTAAAATGAAGCGGTCGAATATGGTGGGCTGGGCCAAGAGAGCGCGCGACAAGATAGACCCTACCGCCCCGATCACGACGACGGGCGGAGGGGTCGCCGGCCCCTGCCAAGGAACATCCCATGAATGGGGGATGTTGGAAAAGCCGGGACTCTGCTAGGATCGTCTTTCCCGAAGTGCGCCTTGTTGCCCGAGCCCCGTGCGGGTTGCCGTCTATCACCCATGAAACTTAATATTATCCCTTGGCTAGCGTTATTCACTGCGTCGGCATCGTTCGCCCAACTGGAATACGTCGATTCCACCGTCGCAAAATTGGCTGGGCGATAACTTTAGTTCCCACATCAATGCACTATCGGTCTATCTGCCTGCTGGTCGCACAGACGGTGTTGATCTTGAGCCAGGCTTCCGCCGGGACGAAACATTCACCCTCCTCCCGCTTCATGTCCTACGAGGGCCGCGTGATGTGCGGTTACCAGGGTTGGTTCCGGGCCGAAGGAGACGGCTCGGGCGAAGGTTGGGGGCATTACGGCACCAACCGCCAGCTCGACGCCGAACATCTCAAAGTCGATCTCTGGCCCGACGTGACAGAATACCCGCAAACGTATCCCACCCCGTTCCGCCGTCCCGACGGTTCGCCCGCGCGCGTGTTCAGCTCATGGGATGCGAGCACTGTCGATCTGCATTTCCGCTGGATGAAAGACTATGGAATCGACGGAGTCTTCATGCAGCGATTTTTCGGCGCCACCCGGACGGCGGAGAGCCGCAAAAAGAGTCGCGTGATCCTCGGCCATGCACTCAAGGCATCCCAGACCCACGGACGGGCGCTCGCCGTCATGTATGATCTCTCCGGCTTGAAGGCGACGGGGGAAGACTGCGCCTCCGTTATCCAGGACTGGAAGGAGCTGGTGGACGAACTGCGAATCACGCAGCAAGGAGCAGATCAAACCTACCTGTATCATCGCGGCAAACCGCTCGTGGCGATCTGGGGCGTCGGTTTTCCCGACCGCCCTTACAACATTCGCTCCATTGGACTCGAGCAGCTGATCGATTTCTTGAAAAACGATCCGGTCTATGGCGGCTGCAGCGTAATGCTCGGCGTGCCGACGTATTTCCGCGACCTGAACACCGACACGATTTCCGATCCTCGCTTGCACGAGATCATGGCGCAAGCCGACGTGATCATGCCCTGGACGGTGCAACGGTTCACGCCGAACCTACAAAATGAAATGGAGCGATTCGGGGCGCACGTCTCCGCGGATCTCGCGTGGTGCGCCGCTCACAAACTCGATTATGCGCCCTGCGTCTATCCAGGCTTCAGCTGGTATAACCTAAACCGCGGGAAACCCGCTGGGCCGCGTCCGCTCGATCAGATCCCGCGCGACGGCGGACAGTTCTACTGGAATCTTATTCGCACGGCAGCCAAGTCCGGCGCGAAGATGCTGTACGTCGCGATGTTCGACGAAATCGACGAGGGCACGGCGATCTTCAAATGCGCGAACCAGCCGCCCGACCCCGGCGCCCCGGCCAAGCTTCTCTCCTTGCAGGGAGTGCCGGCCGATCACTACCTCCGCCTCACCGGCCTCGCCGGCAGGATCATACGCGGCGAACTCCCCGTCACGACCGAACTGCCTGGAGCCGCACGATGAAGCGATGACAATTCCTCACGATCCTAGATCGGTCTCCGTTCCGGCGACAATCTTACCATCCGCGATCCCATCGCTCTACCCAAGCTTCCCGCTTTCACTCAATTCTTATGCGCACTTTTCTGCCTTCGGTTCTCTCGCTCGCGTTGGCGTCGACTTTGTTCGCGGAATCCAGCGCAACTTTTCTGACGACGCCAGGAGCGGTTCTCGCGGAAGAACATTTTGACCAGCCCAAAATCTCCGAACCCTGGTTAGTGACCAAAGGAACCTGGCAGATCCTCGACGGCACTTTGGAGGGCCGCGAGAAGGCCGAGGACAAGCATCCCGGAGTCTGCTCGCTCAAGGTAGTCTTGCCCGCGTCGTTCGTCGTCAACGCCAGTCTGCGTTTTGAGGGCGCCTCGATGACAACGATGGTCTTTAACGGCGCGGGCCATATTTGCCGGGTCACCGTCACACCGGCGGGCTTCTCGGTCGCCGCCGAAAAGGAAAAAGATTCGCCCACCGACAAGACCGTCAACCTGGGCAAAGTGGCGCAGGAATTCATCCCGGGCCAATGGTACGATTTCACGATCGAAATCACCGGTGACGAGATGCTGGTGTATACGGACCTGAAGCATGTCGCCTTTGGCCGGGACGCGAAAGTTGCCCGCGCCAAATCCGTCTTCAACGTCACGGTCTACGGTTCGAGCGTGCGCTACGACAACATCGTCATCCGCGCGGCGGAACGGAATTCCGACTGGACCACGCGAAAATCCAAGCTCGGCTTGAAGTGAAAAGAGCCGGCAACAGGGGCCGCGCAGACCTCCGAGGGCATTCGAAGCGTGATCTGAAAAATGCGCTCCAAATAGCGGAGGAAGAGTTGGAGAAGCGCGGCATCCATTACTATTTCGTTGGCATCGCTTGCCGTTTGAGTTCGAGGATCCGGGCTTTCAGCTTGGTTACTTCGAATGTGCGCGGCATCGACTCGGCTCCCGCATACCACTCCGCAAACACGCCGTGCTGCGTGGCGAGCAAACACGCCTGAGCCTTTTCCAACTCGACGCTCGTTCGTTCAAGATCACTGACGGCCGCAGAACGGTTCGACTGCTCTTCATAGGCCAGTGCAAAAGCGTCCAACGCGCGGCTCAGGTGTGCCATGTAGCCACAAAATGCCTCCAGATTGTCGTAGAAAAAATCGCGGCACTCGGGCGGGAGTCGCGGTTTCAATTCCGCACAGCGCGCCGCCACCGCTTCAAACTTCGGTGCGGTTGCGGCCATGCCGGCGATCAACGCCTCGATTTGATTCGCAGCGCGATTATCGGCCAGAGCGATCCGGAAGGTGCGGCCGGGCACGCGTTCAAAACCGATGTCGCGCAGCGGATTCATGTTCGGGTGTTCCGGCGACGCAAAGAACGCTTGGGCGATGTGATCGAACGCGCGCGCATAGCGAAGATCCTGAAAAACGAACTGCCGGCTCAACCCGGGAAACACGGAGTTTTTTGGCTGCCAGAAAGCCGCGTAGTAATCGCGATACAAATCGGCAACGGCCGCGGCGTGCTCGGATCCGAAATATTGCCGGCAATATCCCGCCAGGAAACGATCCGTATCGTAGCTCGCAAAATCCCAGAGCAGGCGTGCGTTGGCGGATAATTCGAGCAGAAATTCCCGGAGGCAGCCAACATTCACGACGGAAAATTCGAGCGGTGCCTTCGCGTTCACATACCGGTAATTGAACTCCATCCTCCACGGCCCCTCCGCAGGCGCGACGTGAGCGCCAGTTGAGGCGAAACCGAAGTTCATGTAGAAACCGAGTTTCACCGATTTCTGCGGACTGAAGCTCACGATATCGTCGTAGGGATAAGGATCCCGGCGGGCGGCGACGAAGGTCCAGATGACGTTCGGTGTCGCAGGCGGTTTCAGCAGGCCCTTGGCCATCAAATCGGCGATTTCATCATAGAAAGTGATGCGCACTTGCGGGGCGGCTTCGCCGGTAACCTGCCGAATCGTTTCGAGCTGAACCTGGAGCATGTGATTAATCACCGCCGCGCGGCCCGGATCGTCCTTGGGCGCGTCTTCAAAGATGTTCCAGAACGGTTCGTCCCGCGCACCGCGAAATGCGAGCGTCCACAGATTCTCGATTCCGCTCTGATGGACCGTCTCCGCGTTGTAGCGGAAAAATTCGCGGATGGCCGCTTCGTCACTGAGCCGCAATTTTGGCACGGGCATCTTCCGGACTTTCGTCCAGTATGCGTTCCACGTAGCGAACGAGGTGTTCAGGCCGCTCGTATGGTGCGATGCAAGCACGAGCCCGTAACGCGAGATTAACTGAGCATACGTTGAGACGCCGCGGCCCGGTTCGATCGTGGAGTAGCCCTCGACGGTGTTGAGCTTCAGGCGCAGGGCGGTTTCGAGCCATATGCCATCATGCTCCGGTGAGCGTTTGCGCCATGGCTCGAAGAAATCCGTGTCGCCCGGCAGCAGCGTTCGGAAACGCACTTGCGGCGAGCGTTCGAAGTGATCGTAGTCGCGCGCAATCCGCAGCGTTTCCCGCGGCACCGCTCGCCACGAACACCAAAAGTGAAGCGGCGGCACGCCGAGAATGTCCTCACTGAAAGTGTAGATGGCGTAGATGGCACCTCGCGCATCGTAGCCCTCGAGATACACGCGATTCATTTTGGGATCGGCATACACGCGATGGGATTCAAACCCATCAAGCGGGCGCAAACCCGCGCCAAACGCGCGGTGACTGTCCGAGGCTCGGTTCACGACCACCAGAGCCGGGGTGGAAGAATCTGAGGGAAGCGAAGTGCTGATCGCTATCGTCGCACCGGTCACGGCCTTGAGGTCGCGCTGCAACGCCTCTGCGGCGAGGCGCACGGACTCCGGCTCATCGCTGCCGCAGACGATCACAAAAGCCCCGTGCCGCAACAAGATGTCTTGCGCGGTGGCGGCGCCCAAAGAAAGGGCGATGCAAAGTGCGAATCCCAGAATGTAGCGTATGCTCATGAATTGAAAATAGCTCGAGGCGGAAAAACGCTGAATATTCTTATGAGGTCGAACGTTCGGGACACCGGATAATCGCCCACCAGCGTTGTCGACGGCCTCACGAACAGGTCTTTTTACCGCGTAATGCTCGGACGGCCCATCCCCTTTTATGGTGAATGCGTCGAGCCGGCAGTGAACCGCTCCATCCCACAAAAGGGGGATAGTGTTGGAAGCGCGCTATGATATCTTCGGTCTGCAACCCCTCGCTCCCTGTCTTCGGCGTTCTCTTCGATGGGCCGTGCGAAGCGACCTCAATCGCATAAAAATCCCATGAACCATGCATCCCGATCCAGTCTTGCTCCAATTAACCGCGGTGACCTGACGCGCCGTCGCTTCGTCGAGACCCTCGGCATCGCTGCGGCGGCGGCGGTCGCCAGCCCAGCGCTGCGCGGCCAATCCCCGACCGAGAAGCCTCTGGCGCTCGGTATGGACACGCATTCCCTCCGCGCGATGGGCTGGAAGGCCCCGCGTTTTGTTGAATACGCCGCACAGCAGAAACTCGATGCCGTCCTCTTCAACACGCTGAAGCAGTTTGAGAGCCTCGAGTCGGCGTCACTTAGAAAATTGAAAGAGACGGCCGAGCGCCAAGGCATCCGGTTCTACATCGGGGTTGGCAGCGTGGCGCAGCATGGGACGCTGTTCTCCTCCGAGTTCGGCAGTCCCGAGGAGTTGCTGGCGCTCGGCGTCCGCGTGGCGGCGGATCTCGGATCTCCTGTCATCACCTGTCGCATTGGCGGTCTTCCGGACCGCAACACGCCGGGCGGCATCGAAGCGCGTATCGATGAAGTCGTGAAAGTGATCAAGGCGGTGCGCAGTCGCGCGGTGGATGCCGGAATCAAGATCGCCGTCGAGGATCATGCGGGCGACATGCGCTCCGAGGAACTGCTGGGCTTGATTCAGGCTGCGGGCACCGATGTGACGGGCGTGATGCTGGATCCGGGCAACGCAGTCTGGGCGATGGAGGATCCGATGCGACAGCTCGATCTGCTCGGCCCCCACGTGGTCTGCTCGAGCGTCCGGGATTGGATGGTGTGGGAAACGCCGGATGGCGCGACCTTCCAATGGACGCCGATTGGCGAGGGGCTCATGGACCTGCCGCGCTTTGTCTCGCAGATGATGAAGCTGTGCCCGGCAGTGCCGTTCAACCTGGAGATCATCTCGAATTCCCCGCGACCGATTCCCTTTCTCAAGCCTGAGCACATGGCGATGTATCCTCGCCTGCGCGCCGCCGACCTCATGCCGTTCCTCGCGTTGTGTCGGCGCGGCCACGCCTTGAAAGTCGAAACGGCACCCGCAGGCATGACTGCGCGCGAGTTCGACCAACAACAACAGCGCGCGGATTTGGAACGGAGCATCGCCGCCATGCGCCGCCAAGGCGTGGGGCGAAACGCGTGACGTCCCGCGCCAGCGACTCCGACCGTCATTCCCCTTCCGAACTATGAAAATCCGGTATTTTGTTACCCCTGCGCTACTGCTCGTTAGCCTCTGGCTCGCGGCTGAGGCGAGCGCCGTCCAACCCAACGAGGCCCGGCCCAACATCGTGGTCATTTTGACCGACGACCAAGGCTTTGGTGACCTCGGCATTCAGGGAAATCCCGTGCTGGAAACACCGAACATCGACGCACTCGCGCGTGCGGGCGCGTCGATGAAGAATTTCTACGTGAGCCCGGTTTGCGCGCCGACGCGCGCGAGCGTGATGACGGGACGCTACAATTTCCGGACTCGCGTAGTGGACACCTTCAAGGGCCGAGCCATGAAGGAGCCCGCGGAGGTCACGCTGCCGGAGCTGCTGCGTGCCGCGGGCTACGCGACGGGAATTTTCGGAAAATGGCATCTGGGCGACAACTATCCCTTTCGCCCCACCGACCAGGGATTTGACGAAGCGCTGGTCATTCGCGGCGGCGGGCTCGCCCAGCCCTCCGATCCGATCGAAAACAATCGACGCTACACCAACCCGATCGTGTTTCGAAACAACCAGCAGGAACAGGCCAAGGGATTTTGCACGGACGTGTTTTTCGACGGTGCCCTAGACTTCATCGGTCAGGCGCAACAAGCAGGCCGGCCCTTCTTCGTCTATCTTACGCCCAACGCCCCGCACGTGCCGCTGCACGACGTCCCGCCGGCGCTCCTCGCGAAATACAAGGCGAAGGATCTCTCCTCCGTCTTGGTGAAAGGCGGCCAAGACGCGGACACAGTTGCGCGTGTCTATGCGATGGAGGAAAATATCGATCAAAACGTCGGACGTTTGATGGCGCGGTTGAAATCCGACCCGGCGCTGGCGAACACTCTCGTGATTGTCTTCTTTGACAACGGGCCGGACGGCGATCGGTTCGTGGGCGGTTTGCGCGGACACAAGGGCCAGATTTACGAGGGCGGGATCCGCACGCCCTTCTTCGCCTACTGGCCGAGCCGATTCAAGCCGGGCACCGCTCACGCGGAGATTGCCGCGCACATCGACCTGATGCCAACGCTCCTTGAGGCGGCGGGAGTGGCTGCGCCGGCCGGCTTGAAATTCGATGGCCGGAGCATTCTCCCCTTGCTGGAGAACCGCGCGACCAGCTGGCCGGAGCGCTCCCTCGTATTCCAATATCATCGCGGCGAACAACCGATTGAGTGGCATAACGCAGCCGTGCGCACGCAGCGCTGGAAATTGGATCACTTCACTGGGCGCGAAGCACTGCCGGAGGAGGCACCCTTCCAGCTCTTCGACCTCGAGGCTGACCCGGGTGAGCGCCACGATCTGGCCGCAAGTCAGCCCGCGGTCGTCGCGCAACTGCGGCAGACCTACCAACAGTGGTTTGCGGACGTGAGCTCAACCCGACCCGACAACTATGCTCCGCCGCGCATCATCATTGGATCGGATCGCGAGACCACGACGATGCTTACGCGTCAGGATCTGCGGGAGCCGGAAGGCGCGAACAAGGGCCACGCGTCGATTGGCGTGTGGCTGCTCCGCGCGGTGCGCGATGCCGGCTACTCGATGGAGCTGCGCTGGCCGGAGCCCGTGGCCGCCGGCACCCTCGAACTGCACATCGGCGCGACGACGCGCACCGTCGAGATTTCTGCCGCCACGGATCGCGTTTCCGTCGATAGCGTGCAGATCCCGGAAGGTGATTTCAGTTTTTCCGCGATTGTTCGCCGCGCCAATGGGGTCGATGGCGCTTACCACGTGAAGCTCGTGCGGCAGAGCCTGTCGCGCGGGCCCTGATTGCGGAATCCGGCTTCAGCCACCTCAATTGTTCTTTTCGGAATTATCTTCTGCAGGTTTTGTGTCCTTCCAAAGGTTAATCGGCACGTCGTTTTTCTGCGGCGGGCCGGGTGTGCTGCGGCCGTCGGCGACGTATTTTTCCAGCAGCTTCGTGAGCCGTGCCACGAGCTCCGGGTGGCTCGCATATTCATTGGTGCGTTCACCCAGATCGGCGCTCATATTATACAATTGCACGGGAGGCAGCGCTTTTGCCTCCGCGCTGCCGGGCTTGGGCAAGCCCCAGCCGCCGGAGCCGGAACACAGCTCCAATTTCCAATCTCCCTGCTGGATAGCGAACGATCCGTTGATGGAATGAAACACCACCGCCTCGTGCGCGGATGCGGTCGCCTGACCGAGCCACGCTGGCAGCATGCTGACACTATCCTCACCTGCATCGGCTGGCAGCTTTACCTGCAAGATCTCCGCGCAGGTCGCCATGAAATCGACGAGGCTGGACAACTGACCGTTGGTCGAGCCAGGCTGGATTTTTCTGGGCCAACGCACAAAGGCGGGCACGCGGTGGCCACCCTCCCAGATGTCCGACTTGTGGCCGCGGAGATCGGCGCTAGAAAAATGGCCCATCGCTTCGAGTTCCTTATAGCGCTGCTGATTGCCTATTTCGGCCTCCCTCTTGGAGAAGCCTCTGGACTCCAGCTGCCGCAGCTGTTCGGGACCGACGCCGACATACGGAGCGACGCCGTTGTCACTCGTGGCGATGACCAGCGTGTTGTTGACCGCACCGCTTTTGTCGATGGCGTCGAGCACCTGACCAATCGCCCAGTCGGTTTCCATCACATAGTCTCCGTAATCGCCCAAACCACTCCTGCCTTGCCATTCTTTCGTGGGAACCAACGGCGTATGGGGCGAAGGCAACGCCAGATATAGGAAGTAGGGAGATTTCGTTTTGGATATTATTTCACACGCTTTGCGCGTCAGGGTCGGCAGAACGTCCATTGCCTCAAAACCCGGCGCAGCCGCTCCCTCGCGGGACCATTTCCTTTGAATCACCGTGACTGCCTCGGTGAGGTGATCATTCTCAATGAAAACATACGGCGGCATGTCCAGCGAAGCGCTGATGCCGAAGAAATAATCGAAGCCGCGCGTGGTCGGTCCGTTGGTCACTTTTAGGTCATGCGAGTCCTTGGAAAGATCCATACCCAAATGCCACTTGCCAAGGCAGTAGGTGGTATAGTCATTTTGCTTCAGCAAGCTCGCAACGGTTAACCGGTCGGCGGCGATCAACGGTGGGCTGTAGCCGTTTAGCACTCCACTTTGTTCGCACGACCGCCAATTATATCGGCCCGTTAGAAAACTGTAGCGACTGGGCGTGCAAACCGCGGAAGTCGAATGGATGTCGGTCAATGTCATGCCCTGCGAAGCCAGTCGGTCCAGACAAGGCGTGGCAATTTTACCCCGGTCAGGATTCAAGCAATGGACATCGCCATATCCCAGGTCGTCGGTCAGGATGAAAACAATATTGGGCCGTGAGTCTTCGGCGGCGGAACCGTGGAGCCAGCACGCCCCCAAGAGTGCGACGATAGGAAGAAATAGGGCGCGCTTCACAGGTAAACGAACAGTAGTCTCACCGGATCATTTTCAAATAGAATAACCAAGCTACCAACACGTTTGCTTCGGCCGCTTAGAATCACGCGAGTCCCAGCTTGCGCAGGACTTCGGGCGGCGGGCCGTCGAACGATGCGAGCGGCACGTTGCCGACGTAGCCGATGTCCTTCATGCCTTCGGGTGTCGTGTAATAGCCGCCCGCTGTGAGGTCGCGGTAGCGTTTGAAAAACTGTGCAGCCTTCTTTTTATCGGGCGCGGCCGTGGCGACATGGGAGATATCCTCGCACAGGATGTTTTTCTGGCGCAGAATCAGGCTCGAGAAATCGTTTCCGAACCGGCGCTGCGACTCCTCCTCGATCCAAGCCAGGCCCTCGAGAATTAGGCCGCGATCTCGATCATGGCCGGGATAGGGTGCGCTGATCCATTCGTCGATGAACTCGGGAACCCCGACCGCCGAGGCGGCGGGCGATTTGCCGTCATCGGGAAGGATGGTGTCGCACAACGCAACGGCTGTCCGCCGCTGATCATCGGTAAACGTCAGTGACCACAGATCGCCGGGCTTATAGGTCTTGATCAGATCAGGATCGGTGCCGTAGCCCACGGCCCGGCCCGCCGGTGTGTCCGCGGCGGCTCCGAAAAGTTGTTCGTCGGCCAATGCCGCCGAGGCTGCGGCGGTGAGCATCCACTTGATCGCCGTGCGGCGATCCATGCGCGAAGGTTGTTCTGCGTTCATGTGAGGTTTCCGCGTTGGAGTTCGTCGAGCAGGTGCTCGCTCATCCGCCACGCGAGAGCCATGATGGTGAGCGTGGGGTTCTTGTCGGCGTTTGAGCAAAATGGGGCGGCATCGCCCAAGAAGAGGTTTTTGACGTCCCACGTCTGACCCCAGCGATTGGTCACAGATGTTTTGGGCGAGTCGCCCATTCGGGCCCCGCCGACCTCATGTTTGACGTTACCGCCAGGCCGGATGGCCTTCAGCGGATTTTCCGCCGGCGGCCTGCGCACCTTTCCGCCCATCGCCTCGATCAACTGCGCAAAGGTTTGCTGCGCGTGCGTGACCTGCCGCAGCTCATGGTCCGACCACTTCCAGTGAAAACGTAGAACGGGCACGCCCCACTTATCCTTCACCACCGGATCGAGTTCACAAAACGAATCTTCATTCGGGATCATTTCGCCGCGGCTGCCAAAATTCACGAACGACCCATAGTATCGCCTCGCGTCCTCCTTGAGTTTGCGTCCGAAACTTCCGCCGGTGAGGTCGTCGAGATTCGCCGTGATGCCAAGTCCGGGCATCTGCCGGCCCGGATGGAATTCGATGTGATAGCCGCGCGCGAAGCCGAGCTTGCCGGCCAGTTGCTCGCGATACAGCCACCACGGCACGTAAACGTGCGAGCCACCCGCGCCGTCTTCGTTGTGCAAGGGCAGCGACTCCAGAAGCGGAATCTGGCCAGCCAAATCCGTGCCCACCGTGTCCATGATGTATTTTCCGACCAGCCCGCTGGAATTCGCCAGGCCGCTCGGGAACTGGGCAGATTTTGAATTCAGCAGGATTCGCACGGTGTCGCACGAACTCGCTGCGAGCACCACCGCCCGGCCCTTTGCGCGGTGCTCCAGGCCCGTAGCCTTGTCGATAAAGATGACACCGGTGGCCTTGCCCTCGTCGTTGACCGCCACCTCACGCACCATCGCGCCGGTTACAATGTCGAGATTTCCCGTGGCAAGCGCCGGCGGCAAGTGCACGGTAGGCGACTGATAGTTCGCCTTGATCGCACAACCGCGCCCGCACGAGGTTGCCCAAAAACACGCCGCGCGGCTGCGCATCGCGTCGGCGAGAATTCTCTGCGCCTTGGGATTACCCGGGTGCAACAGCGTCGGCAACCGCTCCGCATCTTGCCGCACGCTCAAAACGGCGCGGTGAATAGGGACGACCGGCAACCCAAGTTTTTTCGCGCGCTGCTGCGCGAGCAGCTCGGCGGCGCGGGCCTTGGGTGGCGGCAGCAACACGCCGGGCGACGAGTCGGGCGCGTTTTCCAGCCCTTCGTTCGATCCGAAGACACCGACCAGCATCTCCACTTTGTCGTAATAGGGCGCGAGATCCTCATATGCGATCGGCCAGTCGAAGCCGAGGCCGTCGCGTTGATGCGGTTTGAAATCGTAGGGCCCGAGGCGGAGCGAGATTCGTCCCCAGTGATTCGTGCGGCCACCGAGCATCCGCGCCCGCCACCACGTGAAACGACGGTCGGGGTCTTCGGACGCGTTGGTATAAGGCTCTCCAGGAACCGCCCAGCCGCCATCGACCGTGGCATCGTAAAAACCCATTGGTTTGTCAGGCGTGTTGGCGGCGCGAAGAGGGGCGTTGGCGTCGATCTGAAACATCGGCGTCTCCTTCACCGGATCGTAATTCCGGCCCGACTCGAGCATCAAGACCTTGGCGCCGGCCATCGTGAGCGTGTAGGCCGACTGCCCGCCGCCGGCGCCGGAGCCGACGATGATGACGTCATATTCGGACTGAACTTGTGTCGGAAGAATGAATGGCATGATATTCGATATGATTCCTGCCCAGAGCCCTACGAGATGGCCGAGGGCTGGAAGCTTAGAACGAGTAGGTGGTGGTGAAGCGAATCGAGCGCGGCTCCATCAAGTCGAACCGGCTATAGCCGATTCCACGACCGCCCGGCACAATGAAAGTCGGCGAAGCCTGAATCGGTGTCGCAGAGAGTCTCTGCGGGACAATACCATGCTGATTAAAAAGATTCGTCGCGTTGAACTGGAATGTAACCGGATTCGGCAGCCAGTGGTGCGGCACCCGAAGTCGATAACGCAGCATCAGATCGGCCGCCGACAGGGCCCGACCTTTAATTTGGTTCCCCGATGAATCAAAGCCGACAAGATTTGAGCTGCTCCACCGGTAACCACCACCAGCCGTGAATCCCTTGAGCCGGCCCTCCGTGAAATCATAGGCGGTAAACAACGTCACTTTGTCGGGACGCGCGCCCCACCCTTGTTCGTTCGTGAGTTTGTCGGTATTGATGTCGTTGATGATGTTCATGACTTCCGCCGCCACTGGAATTGCGTCACTCGTGAGCAGGGTGTTAACATTGGCGGCCGGGAGCTTGTTCCCGAGGGCGATCCACTGAGACACCATTCCGGTCGGCGTGAACGCAGACGGATCGATCGTGTAGGAGCCGTTAGCATTCTGAGTCACTCCTTGCTTCACGAGTTTGCCATCATAGGTGAAGCCATACCACGGAATCGCGTCAGCGCCCGAGGTGTTCGCCCGAAGTCGATTCGTATAGGAGTAGTTTGCCATCAGTCTCCAGTTCCGGGTGATGTTAGCCACTGCACTGACTTCGTAACCTTTTGAATTTTGATCGAAATATTGGGCGCCAACCGGCGGGGTCATTGCCGTATAAAGAGGGGCGAACGTGCTGGTCGTATAGGGCAAACCTGATCCGACAAGCACGGATTGAAATGCACTCGCTATGGCAATGTCGCGCAGATTATATCGCGCATTGATCCCGCCACTCGCCGTCTGCCCCTGAGAATTAGCTGCAAATTTGACCGCCTTGATCGATAGGCGTCCGGAAAAGAGATCGACGGAGACTCCATAATCATGCCCCTTGCCCTGCGAGGGATTTGCGATCGCGCCGCTTGGAAAGACATGATCGGTGAATGTAGGGATTCCGATGTTGCTGGAATTGTCGGCCAGCAGCGAAAACCAGTTGGTCACATGAACCACGACGCCCTGGGTGCGCGTGATACCGCTGATACTATTCACAGTGGCCAATGCCGGGTCCCGGTTGGCCACGGGCGACTTCAAGACGGGATCGGTGACAAAGCCAAAGGACGTAATGTTCCCGTCGTCCACCCGATATCCGACGGTCGTGACAATACGATCGTGGAAAAAGTAACTTTGGGCAACGGCCAGCTTTGCATTCATTTTTTGCTCGGCATCGGAGTTCGTCGTGCCGACGGCGGCGTTGATCCAGCCCGTGTTGTAGGTCGTTCCGCCGATGTTCGCAGTCTTGGGCACCAGTCGCCAATCGGCCGCCACAAACGATCCTGGATTGTTCTGATTGAGATAGACCCGCTGGGTAATCAGGTTGCTCGCGTTGGTCGGAGCCGCATTGAACGGCGCACCCAGCAGACCAAACTGACGCTGGTCATAGGTATCAAATTGATCGGTTCGCGAATACATTGCTGCGATGCGGTGATGACCGAGCCATTTCCACTTCGGGTCCAAGTCATAGGATAGGCTGATTCGCGTCTCTTTGTAGGTCCCGCTATGTATGTCGCCGGACCACGACTCGTCGATGTAAAGCTGGCCAGCATAGGGATTCGCCGGACCGTTAAACCCCATCGTCTGGTTAGCATCGCCAGCGATCGCCGGCTGGGTGCCCTTGATGAGTGGATTGAACAACTGGACTACTTGGTAATTGTAGCCGAGGTTCAGGTTGAGATGCGACGTCACCGCCCAATCCGCCGAGACGGTGTAGTTGGTGAGCCACTCGTCGCGGAACATGCCCGGGCCGCCTGAGTTGATGCTATAGGGAAGGAATTTCGGGTCGTTGATGGCGAGGGTCGCGCCGCTCACGCCGACCGCGCCGTTCGGCCCGCGCACGGCAGGATTATTATAAGAAGCGGTGAGATACGTGCCCGCCGAATCGAACAGCGTGCTGCTGTTGCTGATGAAGACATAACGGCGCGTCGTGGCGTTGGAAGTGCCGTTAATCGAGCCGATTCCCAGCGCGGTTTGAGCGGCGGTCGGGGCCGTATTTTTTGGAACAAATGTGACCGCGCCTACCCCAAGCGCATTGAGATTGTCGAGCCACGCCATGCCCCCATCGAATGCACCGTAAGGCGCGACAACCGAGTAGTTTTCATGACCGCGCTCCGCCATCGCCCGGATGGTGACTTTCTTTATGGGCGTGAACGTAATCGTGCCAAACAGCCGATTCTTGTCTTGGAAACTCGGCGCGCGCCATCCGGTATTCTCTTGGTGCACGGCCGCAATGGCGAAGCCGAGTTTTTCCGGCACGAGCACCCGGTTGAACCGAAGTTCGGTCCGGTTTGTCTCGCTGTTGTTGTGGCCAAACTGGTAGGAAATCCGACCACTGTTGCGGTAGGTGGACGCAACTAGGGACGTTTGGTTTATTAGACCACCGGCGGCGCCAACGCCGAAGAGAATACTGTTGGGCCCGCGGCTTTCGTCATAGCGGTCAATCCTGTAGCTGTCGTCGAGCGTGATACTTTTGAAATAGTCGAGACCTTGCGAACCAGTGATGCCGCGAATATCAATGTTTTTCACCAGGTTCGGACCGCCGAGATAATTGTTCGCATTCGGCGCCGAACTCGTGTCCTGCAAGTTCATCCGTGACCCAACGGAGTAGTCGATGAGGTTCTCCATTTGGTGCAGGCCAAGGTCCTCTAAGAATGCTTTCGTAAAGACCGAAACCGAGGACGGCGTGTCGCGGAGGTTTGTGTTGAGGCGGCTGCCCGCGAGCGTATTTTCAGCTTGATAACCTTTGTCAGCACTCGAGTCGACGGCAAACGGGCTCAGCTCTACCACATCGTTTGATACAACTGGTGGCGCGGCTGGCGGCGGTATGTTTTGCGCAAAAGCGCCGGTGAACGAAAGCAGACCAAGCAATGCTCCAAGGATGGGGATACGTCGATTCATGGTAGTGGGTTAGGCTGTCGTGGGGGCTAAGTTTCGAGCTGTCTGCGTCGGCGCTCAGACGCGAACGCAACCAAGTCGAAATTGGGGGGAAATGCCGCACGCGGTCAGAACGAGCGACCCCGACAGTATAGTCTCAGGCCTCCCATCCATAATATCCCCATTAAGGGGGATGGCGGGTGACAATAACTCCATCCGCGGGCGCCGCCGCGCTTTTTGCGGAATCCCCTTTAAGTGGGATACTTTTGGCCAGCGCCTTCGGATCCAGCATCGCCTCACGGATAGGGCGCGACCGCGCCGCATGCGCTGGATAAAAACTATCAGACACACTTCATTGCGGTTATCCCCTTGAAGGGTCATACCATCCAGATGCCCGTGCTCCGTGATTCTTGACCAGTTCGGGCGTCGCCGAGATCGCCCTCAGGGCGTTTTCTTCAGATACTTGACTACCGCTTCGGTCCGGCTCCTGACGTGAAGCTTGCGATAAATATGGTTCACGTGCGTGCGAACCGTTTCGGTGCCAATACCAAGGCGATCCGCGATTTCCTTGAACAGGTGACCGGCCACCAGCATTTCGAGCACTTCAATTTCCCTCGGCGAAAGGTTTTCTGAAACTTCGGCGGATGGTACGGAATTGTGGAAGAACTGTACGACCTTTCGGGCAATTTGACAGGACATCGGGGCGCCGCCGGTGCATACGTCCTCGATCGCCTCCAAAAGTTTGCTGCCGACCAGCCGCTTTACAAGGTAGCCATTGGCTCCAGCCTTCAAGGCATGGAAGATACGATCTCCATCGTCGTAAACGGTCAGCATGAGAATGAGCAGGTTGGGCATCTTGGCTCTCAAGCGGGCGACACATTCGATGCCGGAGATTCCCGGGAGATTGATGTCCATCAGTACCACGTCGGGGCGCCAAAAGGGAATATCCACCAGCGCCCTCTCCGCCGAACTGCATGCCCCCACGCAACGATAACCCGGCGAAGTATTCAAGAGGGCGACGAGTTCGTCGCGGATACCCGCATCGTCTTCGACTATGGCTGTTTTGCGAATCATGATTGGGACCTCAGTCGATGAGCCCAGCGGAGGCACGTGCAGGTAAATTCACCTCCCTAGCTTACTGGCGCCCACGTGAGTTTCAATCCCCACTAATGGGGATGCCGCCTACGACTGGCCTGGAGCAGCCGCCTCATCATCAGCAAAGTCACACCAAAGGTTCATTTGGCGCGCAGCTGCTCGCTCCGCAGGAAACACAAGGCGATGGAAACGAGCGTCGCGCAATGGCGGGTGGATTTGAAATCCTGCTGGGTCCGCGCGCCTCGATGCATGGAGCGAGAGTCCCCGATGGATGCAGGTTGCATTACGTCTGGCTGGACTTCTTTGACGACAAAGAGGGCAAGGCTTGGCTGCAAATGCATCAACCCATTGGCTTCGCCCGACCAAGCTTAGTCCGGCTCTCTCTGGAGTGAAACAAGAAACGACACGGTCGTGCCCTTGCCGGGCGCACTTTCGATCTTTGAGGTGCCTCCGACGGACTGCAGCCGACGCTGCATGTTGAGCATCCCCTCTCCTCCATGCTGTGCGTTCTCAGCAAAACCACCGCCGTTGTCCTCCACAATGACGGTGAGGATCGGGTCGACGAAGTTGAGGCGGACGATGATTTCGGACGCGCTGGAATGCTTCAGCGCGTTGTTGAGTGCTTCCTTCACAGCCATGAGCAGTTGATGCCGCACTCCGCTTGAAACGGAACGGGCGGGCAGCAGCGTGGGAATGTCTAATCGACACAGGGTGGAGTCGCCCGCGGCGATCTCGGTAACGTATTGGCTGAGGTAATTGCCAAAGCCCTCCAACGTATCGTGCGCGGGATTTACCGCCCAAACGATTTCGTCCATTGCGATGACGACTTCGCGGGCGGCTTGGTCCATCCGTTGAAGTTGCTGAAAAGCTGGGCTTTCCTTTGGTAGGCTCCGGAGCGCAGCGGCATTTATTAGCGAGATTTGGGTCATTCTCGCTCCCATGTCATCATGGATGTCTTGCGCGATGCGAATTCGCTCCTGTTCAACAGCGTGTCGACGCTCAGCTTGCTCAAGTTGCTGCCGCAAGCGTTTGCCGGCGATGAATCTGACGGCATAAATGACTGCGATCAATCCGGCAACCGCGATTCCTATCCAGAACCACCAGCGTTGATAGAATGGCGGCACGAGTTCGATTGGCAATTCGACGCCTACACCCGATTGATTACCGAACGCGTCGACCGGGATCACTTTGAACTTGTAGTGGCCCGCCGTGAGCCGGCGATACGAACACTCGTATGAGCCGCCACGGCCGATCGAGAACGCCTCCTCGATCTGCATCAGGAGCGTCGTTCCCGGGTTGACCTCGACAACATGATCACCCGTTGCCGCCCAACTGTCGGTCGTGCGGTCATTCGTGTCGAGCAGTGCCAGTGCGTACTCGTGAGTGGCTGGGTCGAGAGTGAACACCTGTGGAGTTCTCGGGTTTGGACCCTCTCGCATCCAGCCTGCAGGCGTGTCCTCGGGTTCACCAAGACCTGTGCCACTGTTGAAGGCCTCGTCGAGGAGGATGCTCTGAGATCGTCCGGTTGTATCGCCAACCGCAATGCGGACGTGCTTCACCAGCCAGACGCCGGTCGTCCGTGGCGAGCCGCCGGAGTAAAACGTAAGCTGCATGTGGCGCGCGCCGGCCGGCACAACGAATTTCTCGGAAGTAACGGTGAAGCGCGAGGTTTTCGGATCACCCGTCCATCCTTTGCTCGATCCTGCGCGCGGGACTCTTAAGCTTTCAATGCGCCGACCATCCTCATTAGAGAACCGCAGCTGAAGAAACATGAAGCTCTCGGGATCGACCCATCCCTCGTCCCACCCGTCGAGCCGGTATTGGATGCGAACGGGCTCTGGTTGCCCCTGCCGGCCGGATTGAATTTGAAAGATGAGCGGCTGTGCCGAAAGGGGAAATTCAAGGGGAGCGTATTTCAATATGCCCAGCTTGGTGCGGGATCGGCTCCCGCCGTCTGCGTTGCTCTCTAGATGAAGTGTGTGTTCAGTTACACCCGCAGTCACGGCCTGAATGATGATATCGGGATTGTCCGCGGGAGCACCAGTTGCCTCCCGAGTCTGGGCAGTGCAGAGGTGGCCCGTCGCCGCCAGACAAGCGAGCGACGTGAGGCGAGATAATTGGCGGCACGCCCGCATCGCTTCGTGAGTAACTCAGCTCCGGTCTGGAATCAACAAAAGTGAGGCGGAAACGCGCTTGGCCCATTGACCCAATGCGCCGACCAGAGCGAATGGCGCAAATGATTCAATCCGGCATTCTTGGCTACAGCCAGCGCGTCCATCAAAGAGCAGACCGGGTGCAATCGAAGAGGACATGCCCGCGAGTATCGTGCAACCGCAGGGTTATATTCGCCGACTTGGCACAGATGCGTTTGGCGCCGCCGTCAGCGGCTTCAGTTATCGAGGGAGACATCGGAACCCTGTCGCTTTTTGGATTTCGGCGGATTCTTCTTCATGTCCCAATGAAAGCTGTCGCCCGCGGGCACTAGATCCATTTGGTTCGCCTCCGGCCCGATCGGCGCGAAGCTTTTCGGAGCGCTCTTCCGCATTTCCTCTATCATTGGCCGATATTTTTCATAGCTCGCAGGATCGAAGGCGAGATTTGTCCATTCGTTCGGATCCTTGACCTCGTCGTACAACTCTTCGGAACCGTCCGCGTAGTGAATATAACGCCAGTAGTCATTGGTGATCGAATAACCCCCGCGCACTACCTGGCACATCAGGACGTTGCGATCCTTCGCCGTCGATGGCTGGCGCAACACGCCCGCCAGCGACTCGCCTTCTAAGCCTGCGTCCGGGGAGAGGTGACAAAGGTTTACGAGCGTCGGATAAAAATCCATCGCGCTCACGGTCGCGCGGACCTTCGCGTTGCTGGCAATGCCCGGTCCGGCCCAAATGAATGGGATATGCGCAGTGCGTTCCCACAGCGTTTCCTTGCCCCAGTGACCTTTTTCCCCGTGGTGAAAGCCTTGATCGCTCCAGAAGATTACAATGGTGTTGTCGCGGTTGGGGCTGGCATCAAGCGCATCCAAAACGCGACCTAACTGCGCATCCGCGTAAGTCGTGCACGCTAGGTAGGCTTGGATATAGTTCTTATACAATCCCATCGCGACAATTTTGTCCGTGATCGTGGCCTTGCGGTGATCCATGAATTTACGGACCGCCGGAGGGAGGTCCGCGCTGTCATCCTCCTTGATTGGTGGCAGCTTGACCTCATCCAAGGGATACATATCAAAATACTTCTGGGGCGCGTAACTCGGCTCGTGCGGCGAATACAGCCCCAGCGCCACGAAAAACGGATGAGCGTGCGTCTGCTTCACGACGTCCACCGCCCAGTCGGTTAACAGGGTATCCGACATGTTTTTTTCGGCCTCGTTCGGAAGCGGCGCGTATTCCGCGAACCCGGGATTGGGCGCGCCAATATGTTGGCCCTGAGCGTAGGGGCTGTAAGGGATAGGCGTCGGCAAGGGCGCGCCGCGCCTCCACACATCCAATGGCCAACCCGTTTGCTTTTGCCCCTCGGTTCTCACGTGCCATTCCGTCCAGCCGCGCAAGTCGAGATAACCAGCGGGATGGTGAAAGATCTTGCCGGTGCCGTAGGTTTCATACCCGGCCTGCTGCATTGCCACCTGCAGCGGACGCAGCTCAGGGTGCTCGCGGAAATACACCTGCGTCGTGTAGCACCCGGTCGTGGCGGGGTGCCGCCCCGTCATCAGCGCCGAGCGAGCGGGACAGCAAAATGTCGCGCTCGCTTGTGCGTTCATGAAAGTAACTCCACGCGCGGCGAGCCGATCCATGTTCGGCGTCTTCGCCTTGATCTCGCTGTCAAGCGGGCCAACCCAATTACCGAGATCGTCGGCGGCGACGAAAATAACGTTCGGAGCCGATTGCTCCGAGGCTGCAACCGCTTGCGCGCGAAACGCAAAAAATAGCGCGGTGACTAAAACGATTAGCACTGAACCTCTGTGGCGGCGCAATGTGCGTGGATGAGAAAGTGGCATGGGAGGAATCAGCAGATTAACAACTCGGTGCCTGACACAGCATCCCCTTTTGGGGGGATGCAGCAATTGGCGAATGCTTCCGCGCGTGAATCCACAAATTCAGTGGCTGGCTTGCGCCGTCCGCTCGATCACTTGGCAGCGGCGAACCCGGGCACCGACAGAAATATCCGCCAAGGTTACGGGCACGAAGCCCAACTAAGGGTAACGAAGAAGGTAATCATCTTGGTTGGCCTTGCCCCGTTTGGCTGCGCGCATGAACCGGCCGCAGTAAGTCAACCGGCCGGCCAGCGAGTCAACTACCCTCGAAGGTACTTCACCACGGCCTCCGCGCGACTGCGCACGTGCAGCTTTTGATAAATGTGGTTCACGTGCGTGCGCACGGTCTCGAAGCCGATGCCGAGATGGTCGGCCGCTTCCTTGAGAATCATACCTTTGACCAAGAGATCGAGTATCTCGCGTTCTCGGGGCGAGAGTGCCACGGAATTCGTAGCCGCCGCTTCGCTGCGATGAAAGAACTGCACGACTTGCCGGGCGATGTGGCAGGACATCGGCGCACCCCCCTCGCGGATTTCCTGCAACGCCGATAAGAGCCTTTCGCTAATATCGCGCTTCACCAAATACCCTGATGCGCCTGCCTTCAGCGCCCGGAAGACATTGTCTCCATCCTCATAGACCGTCAGAATCAGAACCTGGAGGTGCGGCAGCGTGTCTTTGAGGCGGGCGATGCAGTCGATCCCGGAAAGGCCGGGAAGATTTATATCCATCACCGCGAGGTCGGGGTGGAGGGCTGGAGCTTTTTTCAACGCATCTTCCGCCGTTCCGAACGAGCCCACGACCTTCAGCCGTCCATCGGCCGCCAGCAGCGACACGAGATTCTCGCGAACTCCGCGGTCGTCCTCGACCACGATCACCCGGGGCGTCATGTAATCGCCTCCTCCGGCGGCAACGGCAGCCGCAACCGGACCGATGTTCCTCTGCCAATCGCGGATTCGATCGTGCAGGCCCCTCCCATTTCGCTGAGCCGCTGCCGGAGGTTGTCCAAACCGTTTCCTGTGACGACTTGCTTGGCATCAAAACCCGCCCCATCATCGCCAATCGTTACTTCCAGCGCATCGTCGACAAAGGTTAGACTCACCCGCACTTCAGACGCCGCCGCGTGTTTCAGCACGTTGGTCAGCGCTTCCTTTACGGCCAACATAAAACGGTGGCGGATACCGCTGGAAATCGGACGGGGCGGCAGCAGCGCCGGGATATCGAGCCGAAGCCGGAGTCCAGCGCTTCTAAGTAGGGTATCTGTGTAATGGCTGACGTAATTGCCGAGTCCTTCAAGCGTATCGAGCTTCGGATTGACCGCCCAGACAATCTCGTCAAGCGAGGTCACGAGATCGCGAGCCGCATTTTGAATCTCCGTCACGGCTGGGTTCGCAGAGTTCGCGCCGACACCTTTCGGTTGGATTTGCGCCGCCAAGATCGAAATCTGCGTCAGCCTCGAGCCCATTTCATCGTGAATGTCCCGTGCGATGCGCGTACGCTCCTGCTCGATCGCGTGTTTCCGCTCCAGGCGCTGCATCTCACGCCACGTGCGGTACCGCCACAATCCTAGCAGTAACACCAGCGCAACGCTCGCGACCGCCATTTTGAACCCGGTGGTCTGGAAGAACGGCGGAAGCACGTGGACCGGAATACGCAACGAGGGACCAGAGGCGCGACCGAACTCGTCCGCCGCCTGGGCTTCAAACACGTAGTCACCTACCGGCAGGGACCGAAAAGTCACGGTATCGTCGCCACCGCGCCCGATGCTGTGAATTTCGTCGCATTCGAGTTGGAGCTGCATTCCCGGTTCCACTAGGATGGCCGTGCAGGGACTCCGCATTCTTCAAGAGATCGGCGAGTGTGGTGGCGTTGGCGAATCCGTCGGCGCGCAAGACGCCGGCCGCAGACGTGGTCGGTGCACACGCGATAACAGTGCCTCCGGAGACGACGATTCCGCGCCGCACTTCTTGGAGCGTGAATGTTTTTCCGGTGCCGGCAATTCCACGTAGTGCGCACACTCGATCGGTGGAATCGAGTAGCGTCTGAACCGCGTTGCGCTGGTCGGCGGAAAGCCGTCGATCAGGCTGAAGCGCGATCCGGCAAAGCGGCGTGTAGAGATTGCGCCCGGCGTTGACGAAGTGAATCGCGTCCAACTCCTGCTGGAGTCCTGCCCGCGTGGCGAAGTCAGACCGGAGGCAATCGAGTCCGTCCTTTAGCGCGACACAGTCGGAAGCGTGTCCGGCGGTGAGCTTCTCTTTCAGGGTTTCGAGTGAAGCGGTCCCGAGGCTTTGGTTGAGTGCTTCCGCAATGATTTCATGACCGCGCTGAACGCTGGCCCGTTCGAAGAGATGGTCGCGGGCCTCACGAAGTGCGTTCCGTTCGCCGTCTGGCGCAGCGGCGGCGGGGCCCGCACTCCGCGCCGAAGAGACGAGCGACTCCAATGCCTGAAGGCGCTCCGGCAAGAAATCGCCTCGTTGCTTACTCCTGACCTCGGCGGTGGTGATCTCGGCGAGTTTGCTGCTGCGCGTGCGGGTCGTGATGCCGTGGATCTCTTTCGCCGTGGGCGCGCGGCCGTGCTTTTTCTCGAACGCGGCAATTTCCCTTTCGATCTGCGCCCGTCGTTTTGACGCCACCACGCGGTCAGCAGCCGTGACGCCGGCAATCTCGAATCCCTCGATGACGCCTCGGTCGTTGCGCGCCGACTCGATTTGGTAGCCGGCCGCGAGCACGCGATGTGCGAGTTCGTTTTGGTAAACTTTGCCGGCATAGCGCACCGCCGAGAGCATTTCGCGCTCGGTGAGAGCGAACCACTGGCCGGCCTTGGCATCAAACGTGGCGTTGGCTGTTACGAGGTGGGTGTGCAACTGGGCATCGAGGGCGCGCGAGGCGTCGTGCTCGAAGCGTGCGGCGCAGAGGTTGCCCGTGAAGGCGACTTGCTCCGACCACGCGGCATTCCCGCCCCGCACTCGTCGCGCCGCAAAACGCTCCAACTCGGCGAAGGCCACGCTGACCGCTTCGTGATGTGCCTGCCGCAACCGTTCGTCGCCGAACGTGACTGCGAGCAACGAGACGCTTTTCGGCGCCGAGCATTGAAAATCGAGAAACGCGATCCGACCGTCGCCCGTGCGTGCAGTTAACCGCCGGCCGGTGAGAGGGTGGAGATTGCAGCGCAGGCGTTCAAAAGGCTCGTCCTCCACGGAAATTGCGCGGCCGGCGAGACCGAGACGTTCGGCGGCTTGTCCGACCCAGCGGCCGGTGACGGATTCCTTCTCCGCGTAGTAGTCGTTGGCGGTGAGATGCCCCTCTAGGTAAGTCGAGCCGTCGCGCAGTTTCGCCATCGTGAACATGGCGCCATCATGTCCGTGCAACCATCTGCGACCAAGGACAGCGGATTAACACCGCACACCCTGACGTGTTAATCCACGCGGCCCAAAGCTCTTGGGCCGGCGTAATCGATCAATTATTCCAATAAGCCTGCCGCTGTGCCGGCAGGACCCGTCCCAGTGCGGCGTAGAGCGCCGCAGTGGCTGCCTCGTGATTGTATCCGGGCGCGTGATGACCGAACCAGTCCTGCACCTGGCGGTGTTTCACGAATGCCCGCTGCTCCACGACGGGAAAATGAATGTCTTTCAACAATCCGAACCGCGCGGCGTTCGCTTCCCGCCACTGCTGGACGAGAGCGGTGAGAACAAATTTTTGTCCGGGCCGCGCTGCGTCAGTCCGCAGCTGCGGCAGGGCCTGAAGCAGTCGGGCATATGATGGATTGGTTTCACGGAGGACGGCCCGCAATGAATGGAGAAACAAGGCCCACCAGATATCGAACCGGGCACGCATAGCGGCGATGGCACCGGCCTCTGGCACATGAGCAAAAAATCCCTCAGGGAGGCGGCAGGCTGAGACCTGGCGCCAATATATCGCTGCCGCTTGGTGCGCGGCATTGCGGGCGATGGTCAAGAGCGGGCGCCGGCAAGCGTCGAGGTTCTGCGCGCGTAAGCGCATCCGCTCTTGGAGTCGCTTGGGTTCGCCGACGATCTGGAGCACGCCGATGCTATTGCGAGTGCTGCGGCCGAGTGCCGACAAAAACACCGACTGGGCGGCCTCCGTCTGTTCCTTGGCCGCCGCGTAGGCCACGCCGCCCAGTTCCGCGTAAACCGACTCGATGGCGCTGAGGACCAGATTCTCCGCCTCTAATTCCCGCAGGTAGAGGGCGCGAAACCTCAAATACCAGCTCACTTCGGCAACGAACGCGGCCTGCAATTCACCGCTGTCGCCGAGCCGCTGTGGCCATCCGGCCTTGCCCAAAGCCTGAATCACACACCAATCGGTGAGGACGGCGGGCCAATAGGGCTCGGCTGGGCGTGGTTTCATTTCGTCGGTGTTCGATGGGTGGCTTCGGCGGCAATTATACCAGCGGGGACAAGCCCGGGGTTTCCGGCACAGCCGGCGTGCCGGTTTCGAAGCCAATTTTAGTTGGTCAAGGCGAACCGACGAACACCGCACAGCCGGCGTGTTCACCGCGGTGCCTTCACTGGACCGCATCTGCCGTCGCATACTTGTCCGCAGAAGATCATGCCGAGCATCCATCGATTCCGTGAGCCCGTTGGTGCCGACTATCGCGTCGGTCGCCGCGTTGCGGCCGGTCGAGCGCCCAGCGACACGGTAGCCGATGTGATCCAGGACTGCACCGAAAACGGGCTGATCGACGAATTGCGCTTGGCGCTAGCAGTCGATTCGCACGACGAGCGAGCCTCCTCACTGCAAGCCGTCCGCGATCTCGTCTATGAACTCGCCGGGGCGCAAAACCGTGACCTCGCCGTCGATGTTCTGATCTATGCGACGGGTGTCGCGGAATTCGATCTGACCAGCCTGCGTGACTACGCACGCAAACACGGACTCACGCCCGAAGGGTTTCGGCAGCACGTCCTGAAACTCCAGCGCCGGCTTGGACTACCGCCGCGGGCCATGCAGCAATCCGATGCAGACTGAGGTCGAACAACTGCTGGCGTCGCTGCCGGCCACGGGAATTGACCGTGCCACGCGCTTGGGTCTGGCCCTGGCGCCACGAATGGAAAACGAGCAATGGCGACAACTCGTCGCCCACGTCGCCGGCTTGGCCCGCACCGCCACCGGTGCCCGCCAGACGTTGACGGCGTGGCTGGGTGACGCGCTCGCCTATGGTGGCGACCGAGGCCGCGGGCTCATCACCGAATGCGCCGCGGCGGCTGGGCTGGACGCCGGCACGCTCCGGAACGCCAAGATGGTCTGCACTCGAATCCCCGTGTCATGTCGACATGACGCCCTGAGCTGGACTCACCATTGCGAGGTCGGGCTCGCATTTTCCGATCGCGCCGAAATCAAACGATGGCTGGTTGTAGCGGAAACGGAGCGGCTTTCGACATCCGCCCTGCGACGCCGTGTCCGAGCGGCCGTTGCTGCCGATGCCGTAGATGGGCACGCGAACGCAATAGGTGCGTCCGTGACTACTTTTCGCTTTATGCGGGAGCTGCGTGCGACGGGCCGATCAATCGTTCGAGAACGGGAGCTTTGGTCGAAATGGGCGCCGAACACGGCGCAATTCGCACTGAGGGAATTTCGGCATCTGGTTGATTTCGTCGACGTGATGAGAGCGCGCTCGCTGGATGGGATCGCAACGCCACCGCGCGATATTTCATCCAACTGAGGGCAGCACTGAAGCCCGCAGGCGATCAGTTGCGCGCCGGCACCCGGAGCTTGGTGCGAATGTGCACCGCGACCTCGTTCGCGTCGTAATAGACGAAGTGTCCGACCTTGTGATAGGGAATCCGGCGGAGCTTCGTCCACGAGCGGAGTGTGCGGATCGACGGCTCCTTGCCGGTGGGAAAAATGCCGCTGGCGCGGAGCCCGATCACATCGGTGAGCGAATGATTTGTGGAAGGCGGTGCTTCGGTGGTTTCCATGCCTATGCTGCGGCGTCAACCGGCTGGACTGTTGATGTGACCTGGCGTTCAACCTTGGCCCGGTGCTTGGGAACAATGCCGAAGAAGTGCTCCGCTTCTGCGGCGCTCTTCAAATCAAGGTAGTGCTTGCGGATAATGCTCTCGGAATTGCCGGCTTGGAGCGCCGCTTCGCCGACCGAACGAAATTTGGCGACGAACATGGAGATAAACGTGTGCCGCATGACGTCGTGGGAGAGGGGCACCTTCTCCGCGGCTTTTTCGCGCAGATGCTGAAGGTTCACCGGAATGATGGGGAACTCGCTCAATGGATAGGCCCGGAGCCATGCGCCGAGATTCGCTTGGATCGCGATCGTGCGGGGCTCCCTCACCTTGGAGACCTCTCCGTCGACACGGATGATGTTTTCATCGAGCCGAACGTGTGCGGGCTTGAGTCGGACGATCTCACCGGTGCGAAGGCACGGCCGCATGCCGGCGAAGAGACACAGGGCAAAGAACGGCACGGCGCTCGGATAGGTCGATTCCACAAATTCCATCAAAACCTGCGCTTGGGCCGCGGTCAGGGTTTGGGCACCGGTGCGCTTGCGGCGGAGGCGCAGTGCGGGAAGCTTGGTGAGCGGATTGTCGGCAATCCAATCGCGTTGCAGCGCGAACTTGAGAAACCCCGAAATCACGCCGCGTCGATTGTTGTAGGTTTTGCGCGTAGCCTGACCAAATTCAAAGTAGGCGTTGAGCCGTGCGGGCGTGAGATCCGAAACCCAAACAGCCGGGCACCGTTTGGGCAACCGGTGCATCTCGCGATGAAGCCGGACGACATACGGCTCCGAAATCAGGTCCTGCTCGAATTCGTGCTCCTTTACGGCCACGTAGGCCGCGACAGCCTCTTTCAGGTTCTTTCGAGCAGCGGGCTCCCGGTAGTTGGCCAGCGCGAAATCGACATAGAAAGACAGCGAATGCGACTTTCCGCTCAACCGTTTGAAAGTCGCCTCAGCTTCGTGCAATTGGTCTTCCAACAGGCGCGTAAACGTGGGTCGCAGGCCGGTCGCGCCTTGTAGTCGCTGGATCTCCAGGGCGTCGGTTTCAGCTTTGGCTTCGGCGCGGGTGGGGAAATTCTTGCGGATGCGCTTTCCGTCTAGCCAACCGGAAACGCGAAAAACGACCTCCCCGGAGGGATTCGTGAATTCAGAGATTGTGAACGAAGCGGCGTGATTCATGCCAGATTTGCCACGTCAACTGGCAAATCGGCTGTCAGGTCTGGCCCTCAGAGGTAAAAAATGGCGGTGCCTATTGGACAAAGTTCGAACATTCTTTGACGAAAATCCAGCCGTTTAGGGTATCCCCACACCCCTCCCCACAGTGGGGATAGGCTCTGTGAGATTGCCTCGAATTAGTGGACACAGACACCCGCGTTGACGGGTAGCTGTTTGGTCGCTTG
>CAITWF010000105.1 GCA_903896015.1 uncultured Opitutia bacterium
GAATTGCTCCCGCGTGCGTGGAAAAACGCGCGCGTGGCGACGCCCACCGCCATCACGTCTCCTGCCGTCGTCGCCTGATTCCATCAGCAGAGTCTAACCGAAATCGCTCGCGGCGTCCCCCTGTCGGAGTTGAACGCTTACCATGAAACGCACCGCCAACGCTGTCTGGAAAGGCACACTCAAAGAAGGCTCCGGCTCGCTCAACGCCCCCGGTGGAGCGCTCAAGAATACGGAATATTCGTTCGGCTCCCGCTTCGCCTCCGGCGCCGGCACGAATCCCGAGGAACTGATTGCCGCCGCACACGCCGGCTGTTTCGCGATGGCGCTCTCCGCCACGCTCGGCGAAGCCGGTTTCACGCCGACGTCGCTAGACGCCACCGCCGAGGTGTCGCTCGACAACGTCCCACCGAAAGGTTGGACCGTCACCGCCTCGCACCTCGTATTGAAGGCAACCATCCCCGGGATTGATGCGGCGAAATTCAACGAACTCGCCGCGAAAGCGAAAGCCAACTGCCCGATCTCGCGCTTGCTCAACGCGACGGTCACGCTCGACGCGAAGCTGGTATAGTGGGACCACTCCGGTGGTCGCGCCGCTGCTCGGTGGTGGCGCAGCGAAGGCAGCGTCAGGGAAAATCGTGCTCTAGGGCGAAACCCTATTTTGGAGGACTTTCGGCTGTTTCGCTAAAGTGATACGGGGCCGAGTCGAATTACGTTCTGCCGCTTCGACTGACAAGGACGTCGTCAATCCAACCACATCCAAAGAAAGGTCAGTCCCATGTCAGTATCAGGCATCTCCTCCTCAAGCGGACTCGCGTCCGCCGATTGGCAAAGCAAGTTCCAACAAGTGAAGGCCGACTACAGTTCGCTGGCCGATGCACTTCAGTCCGGCAATCTGTCGGATGCTCAGCAGGCGTTCTCAACGCTGCAAAAAGACCTTCCGCCCCGCGCGCAAGCCGCGGCGGCTGATAGCAGCACCCCGCTCGGCGCGCTCGGCAGTGCGCTCCAATCCGGCGATCTCGCCGGGGCGCAAAAGGCGTTCGCGGCGTTGCAGCAAGCGCGGCAGGGTCATCATCACCACCACGCAGCAGCCGACAGCACGGCGGTGGCGAGTCCGGCCAGCACGGGCAATAACGACGGCGACGCCGATGACAGCACCGGCCGTTCGCTCAACGCGGTCGCCTGAGCCAATCGTTTACTCAAAAAGCGAGCCGCCGGCTCCCTCGCGGGGGTCGGCGGTTTTTTTTGCGCAGCGCAAAACGGCGTCGAGCGCACGGCGCTCACCGCCAGTAACTCGGGATGAACGCGTAGGCGTTGCCCCGATCCTCCCAGTGTGCGACGACGTAAGCGTGCACGTTGGGTGGCGGCATTTCCCAGTGCGCCGCGATCCACGTGTAGCGCGCGCCGTCATAAGTCCAGTAGCCCGGAATCCACAGTGCATTGGACGCGGGCGCAGGCGTGACGACATCGGCCATGGCCGGCGGCGGCATGGCCGGCGGCCCGCCCCGAGCTTGCGGGCGTTCGTGATACGAACGAGGCGGGTAGCCGTAGAGCGTGCCGTTCTGCTGATCGACGCTGTTGCCGATCGCACCACCAGCAATGGCGCCCGCCGTGGCGCCGAGAATGGCGCCGCCGATCGCATCACCGCCGCGGCTATTGTGACCGAGGATGGCGCCGGCAATGGCGCCGAGCGTGCCGCCCGTGACGGCATCGCGCTGGGTGTTGGGCCCGGTGCCGACGCAGCCCGATCCGAGCAACGAAAGCGCGAGCGCCGGGACGAGGAGAATTTGTTTATTCATGGTCGAAGGCGGTGAAAACCACGTCGAGGGTTGAGCTTATCAGCGACGAAACCCGCCGTGGCCGTACCCGCCGCGAAAACCATAGCCGAAACCCAGTCGCACCGACACGGGCGGATACCAATACCACGGATAATACCCCGGGTAATAATCATAAGCTGGTTCGTAGTAAACGACGCGCGGCGCCGTCTCGACGACCGTGGGCGGCGGCGCAGTAGCCGCCACAACCGATGAAGAACCCGGGAGCAGGAGATAAGCGACTGTGTGCATCTGACCGTTCGCGAGTTGGTAGAGCACCGTGACTTGCGCGCCCGACTGCTCGATGCGCGTGATCGTGACACCCTGGGCCGCCGCAATGCTCGTGAGCTCGGCAACCGTGGGTAGTCGGGGCGAGTAAATCACCTGATTCGGAGCGAGCCCAGCCGGGGCGGACACCGCAGGGGCAGGCGTGGCTGGAACAGTGATTGCGGCCGGGTTCTGGGCGTGGGCCCCGACGGAGAGAAAGGTGGCCGCGAGAACGAAGGATGAGAGAATTCTCGTTTGCATGGTGATATGCTTGTGCGGTGAGTATGACCGCACGGGGTTCCATGAAGTGCCCTTGCGAAGCTAATCATTCTCCGCAATTCAGGGGAACTTTTCCGGCGCAGCCCGAAAAAAATCGCGCGGGCGCGCTTGCGCAAACTCGCTCCGCTATTTCGCCCGCGGCGCGATGCTCAGGGTGTGCGATTCGCCCCACCCAACGGGAGTGTCGTCCGTGTCGGACTTGCCCTTTGCATTCCACAGGCACTCGCGCGACGTGAGCGTTTGCGCCGCGACGTCGAAAGTGATCAGCTGAAAAGACAGCCGCTTCTCGTCCTTGCCCGAGTCCTTGCCTTTCATCGACGAGTCGGCGCGAAACGTGTTCAAAGCGAGATCACCCTCGAGCCCCGTCCACGTGTAGACTTGGTGCCAATTTGAGTTGCCGTGAAAATAGCCGGTGATGTTGCGATGCGTTTTGAGCCATGCAACCAGTGCCCGCTGCTCGATCGCCGTCTCCACGTCGACCGTCGTCCCGTCCGCGCAAACGTCGCCGACGACATTTTCAAATTTGTCGTGGCTGTTGATGTCGCGCTTTCCGTTCGGGTTGGTGAGGTGTTTCGCCTCAAGGTCGGGCTGGTCGTGGCAGAAGAGGAACACGGGCGTCGCCGCCGCGACCCGCGCGAGATCATTATCGATCCAGGCGCGCGCGGTGCTGTCGGGCCACATCGTCAGGAAAATGCAGTGCGCTCCGCCGAAATCACGGGAGTAATAGATTTTGTGCTTCGCATAGTCGTAGGTGTCCTTCGTCAGCGGCACGGCGGGGCGCAGCATGTGATTGTAGATTTCGGCCATCGAGGTGGCGTCGCGCTCGGGCACCATCTTGCTCGGCGAGCCGATCGCGTCGGACACATCGTGATTACCGGGCACGAGAAACAGCGGCGCGGTTTCACCGGCGGCATTCTTCAAGGCGTAAGGCTTCAAGATGGTCTCCTCAAACTGCGCCCACGAGACCGTCGCGCTCTGGACGTGAATCGGATAAAGCTCCTGCCGGTTCGCGATGTCGCCCGTGATGACCGAGAACTCGATCGGGCCAACGACTTCGCCCGCGCGCAGGCCATCGTCCTTGGGCAGCACGGCGGTCGGCAGGCGGTTGATCTTTGCGACGAGCGCGGCGTCGACGACCCGCGATTCCACATTGCCCGCGCCCCGAAACGATCCGCGCGTGATGCCGTAGTGCACGTCGGACGTAAACACAAACGTCACCGGCGTCGCGGCCGATTGGCTGGCACGACCCAAAATCAAAACCGCGGCCAGACCCACGAGCCGCCACGCCCACCCACGGCCCTCCGACCAACGCAAAATGTTTTTCATCCCTCCAGCGTTTTGTCGCGCGCGCCGGAGACGAGCGAAATCGTGTCACAACTGTGCGACGCACGACGGACCGCGAGTGGATCCGCGCTTGCCGCCGCCCGCCCGACCTCCTTGATTGAACCCATGAGACAACTCAGGGGATTCGTCGCGATCGCTGCGGTGATCTGCCTGATGTTGTCGGCCTGCGAAAGAGCCAGCGCGACGCCCGCGGAGATCATCTTCTTGCGGCACGCGGAGAAACCCACCGAAGGTTCTGAACTCAATCCCCGCGGCTGGGAACGCGCCAAGGCGCTCGCCACTCTCTTTGCCGAAGACACGCGCGTGCTCGAGCACGGCCCCGCCGCCGCGATCTACGCCATGAAGCCCGGTTCGGTCCGTGCGATCCAGACGATGGAGGCCACCGCACGCGCGCTGCACCTAACGATCAAAAGCAAATATCACCGCGACGACATCGACTCCTTGGTGAACGCGCTCCGGACGAACAAGTCGCTCGAAGGCAAAACCGTGATCGTGTGCTGGGAGCACAAGGTTCTCCCCGAAATGCTCAAGGCCTTCGGCTGGACGAATGGCCCAAAAAAGTGGGCCGACGAAACCTTCGATCGGCTTTGGGTGCTGGATTTCGAGCAAGGTCGCCCTTCGCGCTTGCGCGATCTCCCGCAAAAGCTTTTACCGGGCGATTCGGATCACTGAGCGCCCAACCCGTCAGCTTTTCCCCATGCAAACTCCTCCCAACTCCCCCTCTCTCAATCGTCGTAATTTTCTCGCCTCGCTCGGCGGCCTTGGCGCCTGCGCGTTGCTCAGCGGCACCGCCCCCCACGCATTTGCGGCCGACGAAGTCCCCGCCGCGCCCGTGCCGCGCCCCGGCCGGCTTAAGCAGGGCATCTGCCGCGGCGTGTTCCGCGGTATCAAGCTCACCGACGAGGAAACCTGTCAGGCCGTCGCAAAATCCGGCGCGCTCGGGATCGATTTGCAGGCGCCGGAGATGTTTCCGCTCCTGAAAAAATACGGGCTCACCTGCGCAATGGTCACGTTTCCCATCGGCAAGACCCCGCAGGGCGTCACCGTCGGGCCGATCACGAAGGCCTTCAACCGCCTCGAGCATCACGACACCCTCGTTGAAATCTACACGAAGCGAATCAACGAGGTGGCTGACGCCGGTCTCACCAACCTCATCTGCTTCTCGGGCAACCGCGAAAAGATGGACGACCAGCAGGGTATGGAAAACTGCGCCGTCGGCCTGAGGCGCCTGTTGCCGCTCGCCGAAAAACGCGGCGTCACGCTCTGCATGGAGTTGCTCAACTCGAAGCTGAACCACCCCGACTACATGTGCGATCACAGCGCGTGGGGCGTCGATCTGTGCAAGCGCATCAGCTCGGAGCGCTTCAAGCTGCTCTTCGACATCTACCACGTGCAAATCATGGAGGGAGACATCATCCGCACGATTCGCGACAACATCGCCTGCATAGCGCATTTTCACACTGCGGGCGTCCCCGGCCGCCACGAGTTCGACGACACCCAGGAGCTGAACTACACCGGCATCTGCAAGGCAATCGCCGATCTTGGCTACAAGGGTTTCGTCTCGCACGAATACACGCCGAACCGCGATCCCCTCGGCACGCTCGATCGGATGTTAAAGCTCTGCGAAGTCTGAGGCGGCGGTAGGGACGCCTCACGGCTCCACGATCACCGGCAGTCCCACGCGCACGATCGGCAGCAGCGCGACCGCGTCCCAATTCGCTAGCCGGAAGCAGCCGTGTGATTCCGTGCGGCCGACTTTTTCCGGATCGGGTGTTCCGTGTATGCCGTAGCCCGGCCGATCCAAACCGATCCACGCACGACCGACGGGGTTGTTCGGTCCCGGTGGAATGATCAACTTGCGCCCGAGCTCCTTCGCTTCCGCCGATTCGGGAAACACCGCCGGATCAAACGTGTAGTTCGGATTGGGCGCGACCACCGCCACGTGCAGTTCGCCGACGGGCCGCTTCTCCACCATGCGAGCAATGCTCACCGGAAAATGCGCGAGCACCGCCCCGTCGGGATCGACGACCTCGAGTTCGCGCGCCTCAAGCCAGATCAAAATCCGTGCGGCGTTTTTTGGCAGCGCCACCCGATCGACCGCGGGCACGCGCACGCTCGTCCCCGCCGTGATTACAGACCAGTCGGTGTCGGGATTGAGCTGCTGCACGAATTTCGGACTTGCGCGGTGGCACTCAGCGACGAGTTCGAGTGCGGTCGCGTAGCCGAGCGATTCTCGCCGGGATTTTTCGAGCCATGTGTCGGGCACGGGCTGAAGCGAGCTCAATTCGTCCTCGGTGAAAACATGCTCGGTCAGCGCCGGCGCCGTGAGCGTGATCGCCGCGCGCGTCGCCTCATCGAGGGAGCCGGATTCGCCGAGGCCCTTCGCGCGCTGCCACGCGCGCAGCGCCGCCGCCGTCTGCAAGCCCATCGTTCCATCGATCGAGCCGCACGAAAATCCGCGGCGGTGCAATTCGACCTGCACCTCAAGAATGGTTTCGACGGGTCGCGCAGCTTCGGTCGCAGGGGTGGGAGCGGTCTCGGGTGCGGCCGGCTCGGCCGCTTTTTCTTCGGGCGGAGTCTCCGGTTCGACGACTGGCGGTCGTGGCAGCGGAAGCGTAAGCTTCACCGCGGGCGGCTCCGCCGCCTGCAGCGAGAGCAGCAGACCAATGCCGGGAAGAAATTTTGGCCAGGGGACGCAACGCATCACAACGTCGGGTGATAGCAGGATTACGGCGGAAAAGAATGCCGAAGTGCATGCGCTCGCTTGAGTTTGGCGCCAACCTGGACTGTGTCTGCTCCATGAATCCTTTCTCTTTCGGTGGCACGGCTAAACGCCGGCTGGGCGCAAACGGGCCGGAGGTTTCCAGCCTCGGCCTCGGCTGCATGGGCATGAGTGAGTTTTATTCGCCGAGCCAGATGAACGACGACGAATCGATTCGCGTCATCCACCGTTACCTCGACGCGGGCGGAAATTTCTTGGACACCGCCGACATGTATGGCTCTGGCCGAAACGAGGGACTCGTGGGCCGTGCGATCGCTTCGCGTCGCGGCGCCGTCGTGCTCGCCACGAAGTTCGGCAATGTCCGCGGGCCGAAGGGCGAATTTATCGGTGTGCGCGGCGACCCCGCCTACGTGCGCGAGGCGTGCGACGCCTCCCTGCGCCGGCTCAAGATCGACGTCATCGATCTCTACTACCAACACCGCGTCGACCCGAAGGTGCCGATCGAGGAAACGGTCGGCGCGATGGCGGAGCTCGTGCGCGCCGGCAAAGTGCGGCATCTCGGGTTGTCTGAAGCCGCGCCCGCGACGATTCGCCGCGCGGTGAAGGTGCATCCGATCGCGGCGCTGCAGACGGAGTATTCGCTCTGGAGCCGTGATGTGGAGACAGACGTGCTGCCCACCGTGCGCGAGCTTGGTCTCGCGTTCGTCGCCTACAGTCCGCTCGGCCGCGGCTTTCTCACGGGCCAGTTCAAGAAACTTGAGGACCTCCCCGCCGATGACTACCGGCGCAACTCGCCGCGGTTTCAGGGCGAGAATTTTCAGAAGAACCTCGACGTCGTCGCCAAGATTGGGGAACTCGCCGCGCGCAAAGCCTGCACGCCCAGCCAGCTCGCGCTCGCGTGGGTGCTCGCCCAAGGCTCCGACATCATCCCGATCCCGGGCACGAAAAAAATCTCCTACCTCGAGGAAAACATCGGCGCCGCGCCGATCGCGTTCACGTCGGAGGAGCTGCGCGAGATCGCCGCGTTATTGCCCGCCGGATCGGCCGCCGGCGAGCGCTACCCGGCGCACTCCATGGCCGCGGTCAATCGCTGAGCGGCACTCGCGGTTTTCTGACGTGACGACTACTCCGGGTTTGAACTGTGTGTGATGCTCGCGAAGCCTCCCCGCGATGATCGCTTTCTTCCCCAGCCGTCTGCGTTCGTGGTTTCCGTTTAGTGTGCTCGTGTTTGCGGCTCCCATGCTCGCGCAGGATTCGAGTCCCGCCTCGAGCCGCCCCGCCGAAAAGAAATTTCTCGTCTCCGATTTCGGCGCAGTGGGAGACGCGACCACGCTCAACACCGCCGCGATCCAAAAAGCCATCGACACAGCTTCCGACGCGGGCGGGGGCGTCGTGGAGATTCCGTCGGGCACATTTCTCAGCGGCGCGATCTTTTTGAAGCGTGGCGTCGAACTCCATCTCGCCGCCGGCGCCGTGCTCCTCGGCTCAACCAACATCGAGGATTACCCGAAGCGCGAGACGCGCATCG
This sequence comes from uncultured Opitutia bacterium, assembly GCA_903896015.1. GTDB lineage: Bacteria > Verrucomicrobiota > Verrucomicrobiia > Opitutales > Opitutaceae > CAITWF01. The sequence continues at coordinate 7,952 of CAITWF010000105.1, forward strand.
AGGGACACTTCGAGCCGTGGCGCATGGCGCTCGTCAATGCCCAGCAGCTCGAGGACGTGCGCCTCACCGGCCCCGGCACGCTCAACGGCAACGGCGTCCCGTTCTGGCAGGCGTTCTGGCAGCGCCGTAAAGAAAATCCGAAGTGCACCAACCTCGAAGTCGAGCGCCCGCGCCTACTATTCGTCGATCGCTGCACGCACGTCCGAATTGATAGCGTGCAGCTCGAAGACTCCGGTTTCTGGAATCTCCACCTCTACCGTTGCCGCGACGTCACGATCGAGGGCGTGCGCATCACCATCCCCGCGTCGGCAAAAACCGGCATCCGCGGCCCGAGCACCGACGGCATCGACGTCGACAGCTCGCAAAACGTCACCATCCGCCGCTGTTACATTTCCAACAACGACGACAACATCGCGCTCAAGGGCAGCAAGGGCCCGCTCTCCGACCACGACGCCGACAGCCCGCCCGTCGAAAACATTTTGATTGAAAACACCGAGTGCGGCGACGGCAACGGCCTCATCACCTGCGGCAGCGAAGCGACGATCGTCCGCAACGTCGTCGCGCGCAACTGCACGATGAGCGGCAGGGCCACCCTGCTCACCCTCAAGCTCCGCCCCGACACGCCGCAGCACTACGAGAACATCGTCCTCGACGGCATCACGCTCAAGGGCACCGGCCGCCTGATCAACTGCGCGCCGTGGACCCAGTTCTTCGATCTCCAAGGCCAGCCGCCGCCCTCGCGCAAAGTCAACGGCATCGTCCTGAAGAATGTCCACGGCACCTACGGCGCGTTCGGCACACTGAAAGGAAATCCCGGCGACGATCTGCGCGACTTCACCTTTGAAAACATCGACGTGAAACTCGACCCCGCCAACGGCCGCGATCGCCTCGTGCTCGGCGCGATCGAAAATTTCACAACGATGAACGTCACGATCAACGGCCAGCCCTACACGCCGCCGGTCAACGCGGAGCAGAAGCGCTGAGCCGAAGTTCAATCGCGGCGAAGTTCGCGCCGATTTCGTAGGGCGTCTGTCCTGCACGACGTCATCCCTCTTCACGCTGTCGCATCCGGCTCGCCGCGGGCCAGCGCCTCGCGATAGCGGTCCTTCTTGCTCTTGCGGCGCCCCTTCACCCCGCCCGTCGCCGGAGCGACCGGCGGTTCGACCTGCTCCGGCTCGAAACCCGCGATCTGTTCGCGCGGCAACGCGAGGCGGTTTCGTTTTTCGATCAGCCGGAAATGCGCGTGCGTCTCCGCGCTGATGAAATTCACCGCGACGCCGCGCTCCCCCGCGCGCCCTGTGCGACCGATCCGGTGCGTGTAGTCCGCCGCCGACCGCGGCAAATCGAAATTCACGACGACCGGCAATTCGACGATGTCGAGTCCGCGCGCCGCGAGATCGGTCGCGACCAGCACGGACACGCGCGATGCCTTGAAATCCACCAGCGCCGCTGTGCGCGCGCCCTGACTGAGTTCCCCGTGCAGCGCCGTCGCCTGCAATCCTGCCCGCCGCAATTTTTCCGCCACGTGCTCGGTCGCGTATTTTGTGGCTACAAACACGAGCACGCGCGTCCACTCGTGCGTTTGAATCAGGTGGCGCAGCAACTGCGTCCGCCGCGGCGGATCGACTTCGATTGCGCGCTGCCCGATGTCCGGCGCGGTCGCCGGCTCTGTTGCCACCGCGACGCGCACGGGATCGTGCAAATGATTTTTCGCGAGCGTCTCGACTTCCGGCGGAAACGTCGCCGAGCACAGCACCGTCTGCCGTTTCGCCGGCAGCCACGCGATGATCCGCGCGAGCTCGTCCGCGAAGCCCAGCGCCAGCAAGCGATCCGCCTCGTCGAGCACGACGAGCCCGACCGAGCCGAGTGAAACCGCGTTCTGGTCCACGAGATCGAGCAGTCGGCCCGGCGTCGCGACGAGGATGTCCGCGCCGCCGCCGAGCGCCATCATCTGCGGGTTGATCGACACGCCACCATAAACCACGAGCATCTTGATCGCCTCCGGGAGAAAGCGGCCGTAGCGCCGAACCGATTCGCCGATCTGGACCGCGAGCTCACGCGTCGGCACGAGGATCAGCGCCCGCACGATTCGCCCCGGCGCGCGCCGGTTCGCGGACAATCGCTGCAACACGGGCAGCGCAAATGCCGCCGTCTTCCCCGATCCCGTCTGCGCCGAAGCCCACACATCCCGGCCCGCGAGGATCGGCGGAATCGCCGCGGCCTGAATTGGCGTCGGCTGGTCGTAGCCTTGCTCCACCACAGCACGCAGCAGCGGCACGGAAAGTTTCAGCGCGGTAAACGTCAGGGCGTTCGGCTCATTCATGCGGCAGCGATCGAAAAACGCGACCGGTTCACTCGACGCGCACGACGATCGTCTCGCCCGCGACGGTGACTTTGTCGCCCGCGAGAAGTTGTTTGCGCTTCCGCGTCTCGATCGCGCCGTTCACCCGCACGCCGCCTTCGGCCACCAACTGTTTTGCCGCGCCGCCGCTGTCCGCGAGCCCGGCAAGCTTGATGACCTTGCACAGTTCGATCGGCACTTCGCGGACCACGATGTCGCGCGGTCCGGAGGAGGTGTTTGGTTTTGTCATGCCGCACCGTCAGCGCCCTGGCGCAGCGAGTCGAACTTTCTGTGCGGCCCTCGCGCCGCGTGATCGATCGCATTGCATTTCCGCGCGGCGTTGTCATGCTTGCGGAGTTCTTTCGCTTTGCCTCGCAACCCTCGCTGCTTCGCGACCCACCCCACCGCCGGCGCCACCCCGTGCCGACGACCCAGCGCGAAGCCGCTCACGTTCGTTACCCTTCGGTCAAACCCCATGAAAACGCTTCCGCTCTGCGCGGTCGTGCGTGCGCTCTTAGCCACTGCGGCCGCTTCGATCGTCGGTGGCTGCACGAGTTATCTCCTGCACGTCGATGCGATCAGCCGCACGCCGGCAGTCTCCTCCGCGCAAACTTCCTATACGATCAAAAACAAAAATCCTGCGATCGATTCCGATTCGCTGCGTTATCGCGAGGCCGCTGCATGCCTCAAGACCGCCCTCTCCAGCCGCGGTCTCTGGGAGACACCCGATCCCGCCAACGCGGACATGGTCGTCGAGCTCGACTACGCGATGGAGCCGGCCCACGTCGTCTATCGCGCCACTGAGGTCCCCGTCTACCTGCCCACCGCGTCACCGATCGGCGGCGTCAACGCCCGGACCATCTTCGGCACGACCACCGAGCAGGTCCCCGTCGTCGTCAGCGAAAAACATCTCTCCGTCTCGTGTCGTGAAAACAATCCCGGCGCCGAGGGCCGCCCGCCGCTCGAACTCTGGCAAGTGAGCGCGAGCCTTGAAGATTCCGACACGAGTCTCCGCGAAAGCCTCCCCGTGCTCGCCGCCGAAGTGATGAACCAACTCGGCCGCACCACCCGTGGCACGATCGATCGGAAGCTCGCCGTCACCGATCCCGCCGTGGAATTTGTCGCGAAAGGGTTTTAGCCCGCTGCGCGGGCGCCCGGCCTGAAACCGTTCGCGTTCACTCCGCCGGCGGCGGCGTAAGCCGCTGGCGCACGAAGGCGATATGGTTGCGCAGATCGTAGAACTGGCCGGCGAAGCTCGCCGGGATTTTCAGCTGGTTGACCTCCGCCTCGATCGCGCCGAGGCGCTCCAGCAAATCCGCCGCTTGCGCGGGCGTGAGCGGCGCCACCGCGTCGCGCTCCAGCCGAAGCAGCGGACGATAGCAGCGGTAGATGCTCAGTTGGACGCTCCACCGATAGGCCACCGGCAAGAACCGAATCGCTGGAATCAGCACCAACAACAGCGGCACGATCACCACCAGCAGCCGGTTGATCAGGTTCGCGAGCCAGAAGGAGGCCACGAGGTGATAAGTGAGCGCGCGGCCGGACTTGTAGAAGCGCGCGGCGTCGTCGCTCAACGGCAGCTCGCGCGCGAGCGGCGCGGGAAACTCGCCCGGTTTTGCGAGCAGGCTCGCCTTGCCATGCACCTTCTGCGCGACGTCCAACAACAGATCCGAAATCGCGGAATTCAACCCCTCGCGCGCGACGAGCTGCACAGTCGGTCCCACAAGCGAGAGGTTTTCCAGCGGCAGATCGTGCGCGAAATCGATCGCGCCTTCCGGCACGACGATCTTGTGGAGATACGAAATGCGGCGCACGTAGGCGTCGGCCTGCGCGAAATCGTAGACCTGCACGGCGGGCGTGCGCAGCAGCGTGCGCACCAGCTGCGTCGGCGCCGAATCGCCCGTCAGAAAGATCGCATCGAGTTTGCCTGCGAGAAACGCCTTCGCCTCGTCCGCCGATTCCTGTTCGTCGAGGACCGTGGGCGACGCGGTGATGGCGTTGGCCTCGAGCAACGCGCGCGCGAGCGCGTGCACACCGCTCCCCGGCGCGCCGATCCCGATCCGTTGACCGCCGAGCTGCGCGAGCAGCCGGAGACGATCCGTGCCGCGATGAAACACCCACAACGGCTGGTAGGCCACGCTGCCGAGCGACACGAGGCCGGGCGGCGGCTCATCCCCGACGAGCCCGCCTTGCACAAATCCCAGATCGACGTCCGTGCCCGGCGCTGAAAGCCGCTTCAAGTTGTCGAGCGATCCGTTCGACGGCACGATCTTCAGGGTGACGCCGTGCTGCGCGAGTTCCTTCTGATACGCCTGCGCGTAGCGCTCAAACGTGCTGCCCGGCGGCCCGCCCATGATCGTGACCACGCGCGGCGGCGCCGACAAATAAATCCACAGCAGCACGGCGACGCCGAGCCCAAGGAGAAACACCGCCACGGTCGTCGCGAGCCACGGGCTGAACCCAAACGTCTCAATCAGTGCGGTGACGAGTTTCAGCCGGCGGGAACGGCCTGAATGGGGGCGGAGTTTAGTCATGCGAACGCGCGCAACCGTGCACCCACTTCATACCCGCGGTGTCCGTAAATGTTCAATCCTTTCACCAGCCCCTCGAAGCCGGATCACCAGCGCGCTTTCGGCACGATGCGGCCTTTGGCGTTTTCGATGCCAAGATAGCCTTTCGGGATCGCGACGATGCGGCCATCGGTGCCCTGCAAACTGCCCGACCCCGCCGGCAGGGCGACCATCCGACCGTCCCGCCCTTGCGCCGCGATGCAGCCCACCGGGATCCGCACGCTCCGGCCATCCCGCCCGCGCTCGATCGTCGCCGTGGCACGCACGGTGGCGAAGACGGGATCAAAAGGCTTCTTCGCCTTCGCGCCCCGCCGCCCCGCAGCCAGGAGACCTTGCTCCAACGGAGGCAGCGCAACGATTGCATCGACGACACTCACCCGCGCGATTTTATTAGGAGGTTCTTGGATCATTCCATGATCGTAGGATCGAATCGCGCCAAACACGACGCCTATCGCTGGCTCGCTGGCCCACTCCGCTATGCTGCTCCGGGGCCATCCGTTTAGAACGATCATAGCAGCGTCGGATTCCTTTCGCCGGCACCGAACGGACCACCTCGCCGCCCCAAAAGGAAATTGCAGTCCGCGGAAAACGCAGCGCACCACGGACCGACTCACCGTTTTCGTGGTCTGTCGCAGGAGAAAGAATCCGTCTTCCTCGTTTTCCTTTCGTTTCCATACCATGTCTCGCACGCCTTTTCCTTCGTATCGCTCTCTGCTCGGCGCCTCCCTCGGACTGGGGCTGATGGCGGCATTAATCGCGCAGACGGCGTCGCCAACAGCCAACCCGGGCCAAAAAAATAAACTCGATCCGGAGCGCTCCGCGGCGGCATTTCGCTCGCTCGCAACCGTGCTACGGAATCCGCGGTGCATGAACTGCCACACGAAAACCAACTTTCCCCGCGAAGGCGACGACCGGCACCGCCACGATCAATACGTCCTGCGCGGACCCGACAACCACGGCGTGGTCGGGATGCGCTGCGAGACGTGTCATCGCGACGCCAATCAGCCCAACGAGGCGCGTGGCGTGCCCGGTGCGCCGGGCTGGGCGCTCGCTCCGCTGAGCATGGCGTGGGAAGACCTCGACGATGGCCAGCTAGCGGATCGGTTGAAGGACCAGACGCGCAACGGCGCACGATCGCTCGAAGCGCTCTATGATCACATGGCGAACGATCAATTGGTCGGCTGGGGCTGGAACCCCGGCGGCAGCCGCAAGCCGGTGCCGATGCCTCGCGAAGAATTTGCCCGCCTCGTGCGCGAATGGATCGATGCCGGCGCCGTCTCACCGAAATGAGATCCGCCGGAGCGGGCGCACACTCATCGCCATTGATCGCTGCCGTTTGAATGTGGGAAAAAGCCGCGACCGAAGTCGCATCTTTTAAAACGCAGCCAGGGAATAAGTGTTAATCTCAGCCGCCGCTGGTCCTTTGAATTTGCAATCGATCCGAAGGCGCGGGGCGGCCCCGCCCTACCTCGTGCCTCATCCGCCCGGCTTCGCGCTGGGCTTGAGGTCGAGCTTCATCAGCGACGGGTTCGTGCCTTCGAATTCGAGCGTTAGCCGTCTGTCGCTCTCGAGCGATGTGTCGCCCTGCGCGCTGTGCTTCACCGTCACCGTAAATGTTTTTACCACTTTCTCCCCGCTCGTGACGTGCACGTCAGACACCATCGGCTGGTGATTCTCCGCCTTGATACTTGTCACCGATTCCTCCCGCGTGCCGCCAAGCTTGACGGTGACATCGTAGGTGCCGGCGGGCAGGTCGACATCGAACCGGAAATATTTCGGCGCGGTGACGCCGAGCGCGGTCCCGATCAGACGGGGCGAATCGACAAAGCCGAACCCGTCGTCGGCGTGGTAGATCGCCGGCGGCCGCACGATCGGGCGATCGCCGTTGGGGCTGCCCTCGAAGGCAAAATGCAGCGTGGTCGCCCCCGCGGGATAAAATGGACCGGCGACGGCCGCAGCGGCCACCAGCAGCGAACCCGCGGCGATTTTCGTGAATGAAGTGAAAGCGTTCATCGGGCGATCGGCGCCTCAGTAGTGCGTGTGGTTGGAGATCGTGTGCGCGCGATAGACCGGGTCGCTCTTCGCGGCGGTCGGGTTGGGCTGCGCGTTTTTGTAGCCGTAGATTCGGACCATGCCGTTGCGGCCGACGGTCACGATCTGATCGTTGCCCGTGCCCATGAAGTCGAACATGTGAAACACCTCGTCGGGAAATGCGATCGTGCCCGTGCCGTCGGGCTCGATGCGGAAGCGCTGCCAGAAAAGCGCGTTCTTCCCGTCGCCGCGGAAGTCGCCTTTGACGAAGTTCGGGTTGCCGGGGATCGGGTTGCGCGGCCAGATGTCGAGGCGGTTGCCCTGCGGATCATACCAGCGCAGCAGCGCGCCGAGCCCGCCGACATAGAACCGTGAACTCGCGACCACGACCGGCCCGGGAAAGTCGGCGCGGTAGAGGCCGGCCTCGATCTTCTGGTTATGATTCGCGAAGCGCTGCCAGAGGAGTTTGCCGGTGGTCGCATCGTACATCACCGTGCCGACATCAGACTGGCCGGCGATGAGCTTGAGTTGACCGTCGCCGTTCAGGTCGACGATGCGGGCGGAGTCCACGTGGTCGTGATTGTCGGGGAAGAGTCCGTAGTTGTTCCAGACCTCGTGGCCGCGCGCATCGAGCATCACGTGGGACACATATACCTCGTCGATGCCGTCGCCATCGAGATCGACGGGATAGATATAGTGGCCGTGATAATCCTTGAGCCGCGGGTGGCTGTAGGACCAGAGCAGATTGAGCGTGGGGCCGTAGGCGTTGATCGAGACGGTGCCGCCGGAATCGGTGTAGACGATGAGGCTGTCGGGATAGCCGGGGTGCAGCTTCGCGACGGCGGTGCGAAAATTATTATACACATGCGGCATCGGCTGGGTCGGCCACGGGATCTGGTGTTTGATCGCGCCGGTCGCGCCGTCATACATCGCGAGCGTTTCCTTGCCATCGATCATGGCCCAGGCGACGACCTCGGCTTTGCCATCCTGATCGAAATCCCACACGCTGCCCGGCGCCTCGAACTGGGAGCGCAGCTCGCTGCCGCCGGACGGAGCGTCGACGTGCCAGAGTTCCTTGCCGCTATTATCGAACGCGTAGGTCGAGTAATTCGGGGTGAGAACGACGAGATCGGTTTTGCCGTCGCCGTTGAGGTCGCCGAACTTCACCCCGTCAATCGCGACGGGCAACGGATATTCCTTCAGCAGCACGATGTCCTCGGGGTATTGCAGCGCGGCGAGATCGGATTCCTTGAGGTCGGGCCGAGGCGAGAGCAGCACGACATCGAACGCACTTCCCGGATGAATGTCGGTGAGCGTGACCTTGAGCGGGCCGCGCGGGAGCTCGAAACTGCCGCCAGATTGAAACGCGCCGCCCGGCGTCACGCCAAAGGTGCCAGCGCTGAGCTTGTCGCCGACCGAGACTTGGAACGCTCCCCCGTCCGCCAGGTTGCGCGAACGCACATAGAGGTGCCACGTGCCCGCCTGAGGGATGTCGGCCTTGGCGGAAAACGGCGTGGGCGTGGCCAGGTTGATGGCGAAGTTTTCAAACGTGAACGTCGGCGCCGGACGCGCGGCCGTCGGCGCGGGAGCCGGTCCGCGGCGTCCGCCGCCGATGCGCGGCGGACCGTTTTGCGCAGTGTCGCCCTCGGGAAGTTCGCCCAAAAACTGCGTGGCATCGAGGACCAAGATGCCCGACCGCACCGGCGCGACGGCGCGCGAAACGACGGGCAGGGAGCAGACGGACACCAAGGCGATCAAGAAAGCTTTCATGGCGAGGCGACGGCGAAACGGGATGCGGGGAACACCAAGGCCGGTGACCGAAGGCACGGGTCTGGCAGCGGAAGGGGCGTGAACCGGGCAAGACGAGGGCAACGCCAAATCAGCCCGGAAAAAATTTCCCCCGCCAGAGTCCGTCGGGCAACGGCGCGTGATCGCTCGAAGCACTCTGAGATCAGACGGCGGACGATTAATGGGGCGGCTGGGCCTGGAATCCGTGCCGCTCGCTTAAACCGCGAGCACATTTGTTCACGTTTTAAGGAACAGTTTCACGCGGAAGAAGTTCACGGGCGAATGCTATCCGCTGGCTGGCAAGTTCGACGAAGTTCGGATTCAACTCAATACCGAGCCAGTTGCGCCCAAGGCTTTGGGCAACAACCGCCGTCGTGCCGGAGCCGAGGAAGGGATCGAGCACGAGGTCGCCGGGATCGCTGGCACAGGCAACGAGCTTGGCGATGAGTTCGATCGGCTTCTGGCTAGGGTGACCGCATTTCTCTTTCGATGAACCCTTGAGGCTCGGCACGCGCAGGAGGTTGGTCGCGAACTTCCCCGCAAGGAGATGCTTCATCCGGGCGTCGCGATCCTGGTAGCGCTTGTCGCGCAGGTAGGTCTCGATCTTTTCGCTGCTGTAGGGCTCCCGGACCGCGCCCTTGTGGAACTTGGGTTGGGCGCCCTTCCGCAGCACAAGAATCATCTCGTAACAGGGCGTGAAACTGTCGCGGCGCTCATTGTAGCCGACCACGCGATCCCAGATGATCAGGTCGTGAAACTGGTGCCGGCGGCAGAGCGCGGACATCAGGTGGATGAACCCGTGCTCGCGCTTGCCGAGCTGCCCGAAGATAAAACAGAGACCGTCGTCGCACAGGACGCGCATGCATTCCGCGACCCAGGTGACGCTCCACTCGACATAGTCCTCAACCGCTTTCCACTGAGTGTCCCAGTCCTGCTCCAAGAGAACGTTGCAGTAAGGCGGATCGGCAATGACCACCTGCGCGGAGTTTTCCTCCAGCTTGCGCAGCTTGGCGACGGCGTCACCGCAGATGATGTGGTTGGGCTTCATCTCTCGGGCTCATCGCGGAGCCGACCGCCTGAGATCCTGACCGCCGTTGTGCTTGGGTTGGACTGATTCATGGCATGGCCGCCTGTGATCTAGCGTGCGCCCAAGCAATCAGACCAACATGAAGCGCTCGCGTGGTTTGGGCGCAGAAACTGGCACGTAGATGACGCGACCATTCGTCCAAAGTACCAAGGGCACTCCCGTCTGAGCCGAACGTGGGCGGGCCGCCGTGGCGGCAAGGCGCAGGGACCGAGCTATGGCGATGGTCAAAGGAGTATCGAATTTCGACTTCCTCACGTGAATCGCTTTTCGGGCGCACGGGGCTGGCGGAATAAAAAAGCCGCGGCGATTAAGCCGCGGCCTGAGTTAAAACATTACTGGCAGGCTTCGCACGCTTCGCCGTTTCTCATAGCCTCGATGCTGCAGGCGAGCTTCTGTTCGGCGGTGAAGGTTTTCTTGGCGGTGGCGGTCGCGGCGTCGGCCTTGACTTGCTCGACACTGTGCGTGCCGCCGGCATCGCCGCTGTTCTGGCCGCCGGCTGAGCCTTCGCTCACCGCGCCGCGCATTTCCTTTTTCACGCCGACAGTCGCCTTCTCGATGTTGGAGGCGCCGAGGCTGCGGAGGTAATACGTCGTCTTGAGGCCGACATGCCACGCCTGGCGATACATGTGCGAGAGCGTCTTCAAGTCGGGCGTCTTGATCCAGAGATTCACCGACTGCGCCTGATCGATCCACTTCTGGCGGCGGGCGGCGGCATCGATGATCCACTTGGCGTCGATGTCGAAGGCGGTCAGGTAGCGGGCCTTCAGGTCGGCGGGGATGCGATCGATGTCCTTCAGCTCGCCGTCGAAATACTTCAGGTTGTCGATCATGTCCTGATCCCAGAGGCCGCGGGCCTTGAGGTCCTTCACGAGGAAGGGATTCAGGACGATGAACTCGCCGGAGAGGTTGGATTTGACGAAGAGGTTCTTGTAGGTCGGCTCGATGCAGGGGCTCGTGGCCGTGATGTTGGATATCGTGGCGGTGGGCGCGATGGCGAGGACGTTGCTGTTGCGCATGCCGTGGGTGGCGATCTTCTGGCGGACGCCGGTCCAATCCATCTTGCCGCCGCGGGGAACCTCGACGGGCACGCCACGTTCCTTTTCAAGGAGATCGATCGTGTCCTGCGGGAGGAGGCCGCGATCCCACTTCGAACCCTTGAAGGAGGAATACGTGCCGCGCTCGGCCGCGAGATCGGAGGAGGCCTCGTAGGCGTAGAACGCGATCGCTTCCATGGCCTCGTCGTTGAAGTCGACGGCCTCGGGCGAGGCGAAGGGAATGCCCTTCAGGTAAAGCGCGTGCGCGAGACCCATGACGCCAAGTCCAATCGGGCGGTGGCGGAGATTTGAGGTCTTGGCGGAGGGCGTCGGGTAGAAGTTGATGTCGATCACGTTGTCGAGCGCGCGGACGGCCATGCGGATGGTGTCGCGGAGCTTCGGGTGATCGATCGCGCCGTCCTTGGTGAGGTGCGACTCGAGGATAACGGAGCCGAGATTGCAGACGGCCGTCTCGTCGTTGGAGGTGTTAAGCGTGATCTCAGTGCAGAGATTCGACGAGTGGATGACGCCGGCGTGATCCTGCGGGGAGCGGATGTTGCAGGCGTCCTTGAAGGTGATCCACGGGTGGCCGGTCTCGAAGATCATCGACAGCATTTTCTTCCAGAGCTCGAGGGCTTCGACCTTCTGGCCCTGAATCTTGCCCTTCTCGGCGAGGGCCTCGTATTCGAGGTAGCGCTTTTCGAAGGCGGCACCGTAGAGCTCGTGGAGTTCCTTCACTTCATTGGAGCGGAAAAGCGTCCACGACTGGCGGGCCTCCATGCGCTTCATGAACAGATCGGGAATCCAGTTCGCTGTGTTCATGTCGTGCGTGCGGCGGCGATCGTCGCCGGTGTTTTTGCGCAGCTCGAGAAATTCGAAGATGTCGTTGTGCCACGTCTCGAGGTAGGCGCAGCCGGAGCCCTTGCGCTTGCCGCCTTGGTTGACGGCGACGAGCTGATCGTTGTGGAGCTTGAGGAACGGGATGACGCCCTGTGACTCGCCGTTGGTGCCGGCGATGTAGGCGCCGGTGCCGCGGACGGCGGTCCACGAACCGCCGAGGCCGCCGGCCCACTTGGCGAGGAACGCGTTGTCGGCGATGCCGCGGAGCATGATGCTCTCGATGGTATCGTCGACGTAGTAGAGATAGCAGGAGGAGAGCTGTGAGTGGAGCGTGCCGGAGTTGAACAGAGTCGGCGTGGACGAGCAGAAGCGGCGGCTCTTGTAGAGTTCGTAAAGGCCGGTGACGCGTGACTCGCGATCGCCCTTTTCATCGAGCATCAGGCCCATGGAAACGCGGAGCCAGAAGAACTGGGGCGTCTCGATGCGGCGGGACGGCTTCACCGTCTTGTCGATGATGAGGTAGCGATCGTAGAGCGTCTGGATGCCGAGGAAGTCGAACTCGAGGTCGGCGGACGGATCGAGGGCGGCGCCGAGCTTGGCGAGGTCGAACTCAAGGAGGCGGGGGTTGAGGCGCTTGATGGCGATGCCGTGCTCGAGGTATTTCTTGAACGCGCGCTGGTGGGCGGCCTTGAGCGAGCCGATGCCATCGCGATCGATGCTCCAGCCAAGCACCTCCTCATAGATATAGGTGAGCTGGATGCGGCCGGCGAACTTGGCGAAGTCGGCGTCCTTTTCGATCAACGTCTTCGAGTTGAGGACGATCGTTGAATCGAGGTCTTTTTGAGAAATCTGATCGTAAACGGAGCGGCGGAGCTCGGCCTCGATTTCGTCGTTGGAGAGGCAGAGCTCGAGTCCGATGCGGGCGAACTCGATGCGCTTGCGGAGATCGGCGCCGTCCCAGAAGACGTTTTCGCCGTTGGCGCGCTTGACGAGGATCATCGTGGCCTGGCCGGGGGCGGGCGTCGCGGCGGGAGCGGAGACATCGGACTCGGTGTCGACACCGAGTTCACGGGAGGCGGCGCGCTGGGCGCGAAAAAGGATATAGGCCTCGGCAACCTTGAAGTGGCCGCCCTTCATCAACTCCTCCTGCACCATGTCCTGAATTTCCTCGATGTGGACGAAGGATTGCTTCGAGGCGTGGGCGCGCTCGGAGACGGCGCGGGTGATGCCGACGGCCGGGGCGGAGTCGCGCTGGAGGGAAAGGAAGGTCTTGCGGACGGCGATCTCGACCTTCTGCTCGCTCCACGGGACGACCTGATTGTTTCGGCGGATGACGCGGAGGGTGGAGACGGCCGCAGTGTCGCGATCGATGGAGATTTTGCGGGCGCGGTTGAGGAGGAGGCTCTTGGCGACGAAGTAGGCGTTGTTGTCGACGAGGGTCTTCTCGATCAGCTCATAGAGATCATTGAGGGAAATGCGGAGGGGCGTGGCGGAGTGCGTGCGGGAGAGGCCGGTGAGATTGGCGGCGACTTCGCGGCAGATGCGGGCGACCCAAGCGCGGTTGGCGTCTGTGAAGATATCCTTCTCGCCACGGGACAGGCAAACGTTAGTCAGCGCCTTGCCCAGCGTGTCGGCGACTTCGGTGAGGACGAAGCGCTCCTCGCCGTGCGGGCACAGGAGGGCGATGGCCGGGAGCTCGATCGATTCGCCGGCGAGGACATCGCGCCAGGCGAAGTGGGGTTTCTGTTCAACGGGCGTGTGTACGGTGCGCTTCAGCGCGAGATCGTGGGCGAGAGACGGATTGCTGCTCATGGAGAGTGATGAAAATAAACGGCGAAGTTAACGGAAACGGAACAAAAGTGATGCGGGCGCGGATGGATCAAAAAGGCAGCGGTGCGCGCGCGGGGCGGCATCGCTGCGAATGAAGACGACGGTGGGGAGGAAGCGAACGAAGCAGTGTGGAACGAAAACGACCGAGCCGGGGGTTAGAGCTCGTCGTCGTGAGCGACGTTGAGGGAAGAGGCCTTTTGATATTCGGTGACGCGACCCTCGAAGAAGTTTTGCTCCTTCTTGATGTCCATCATCTCGGCGAGCCACGGCAGCGGGTTTTTTGCGCCGGGCGACAACGGGGCGAGACCGCAGCCTTCGAGGCGACGATCCGCAATGTAGTCAATGTAGGTCAGAAATTCGTCGATCGCGAGACCCACGGCGTTCACGGGCAGGCAGTCGCGGATGAACTCCTTCTCGAGCGTGATGGCCTCGGCCATGAGCGCGCGGAGCTCTTCCTTGAATTCGGTGGTCCAGATCTCGCGGTTCTCCTCGACGAGATCCATGAAGAGATTCCGGAAAACCTCGATGTGGTTGGACTCGTCGCGGAGCGTGTAGCGGAACATTTGTCCGATGCCGGGGAACTTGTTCTGCCGGTAAAGCGAAAGGACCATACCAAAGAGGCCGTAGAACTGCGTTCCCTCCATGCACTGCCCAAAGACGAAGATGTTTTTCGCGAGCAGCTTCTTGTTCTCGGGCTGCGTGAGATCGATGTCGCGGCGGAGGGACTTCGAAACGCGGGTGACGAACTCATTCTTGCGGACGATCGTCGGGATGTCCTCGAACATCGCCTCGCACTCGTGGGGGTTGATGCCCAGCGACGCGATCATGTAGAGTAGCGAGTCGGCGTGAATGTTTTCCTCGTGCGCGTGGCGACCCAGGACGAGCTTGAGCTCGGGGGCGGTCACGAGTTCGCGGACGACGTGCTGGATGTTATCGCCGACAATGCCTTCCGCGGCCGAAAAATAGCCAATGCCCATCCGGATGATCCAGCGCTCGACGTCGGATACCGCCTTCTCATCGCGCCACTGCTCGATGTCCTTGCCCATCGGAATGTCCTCCGGCTCCCAATGGTTGGCCTTCATCTTGCGGTAAAGATCGTAGGCCCACTGGTATTTCAGCGGGAGGAGATTGAAGCACATCGTCTCACGGCCGTTGATGACTTTCTTGGCGGCAAACGCCGCCTCCGCCTTGTCCTGATCGAGGACGAAGGTCTTAGCGCCAACTTGGAAGGTCGTTTGCACGGGGCCGGGAGATTTAGAGGGTGGAAAAAGGAATGGAAACCGGGTGTTTTTGACGCGCCCAAGCCCTAAGCGAACAAAAGTTGCTAGAACTTGTTGACGCGTTGTTGACCACAACAGGCTGTGGTCCCTCACCGCAGTGACCACAACCCATGGGACTCGCGGTTTCTGCCGTCAATGAGTTTGTGGCGAGAAATGTGTTAATTTTTTCGCGCGTTTTTTCTTGCCGCAAAACACGAAACTTTGCACCGAGGGAAAACTTACCCCCGTTGCTCAGTGACACGAAACTTTACCTCTGAAAACCGGACTTTCCTGCCGTTCCGACATCGGAATTTCCTGATTTTTATCAGAAAAAATCCGGGCAATTCTTCTCGTATCTGGCGCAGTTTGACGCGGAAAGATTCACCTCGGAAAACGCGCATCAACTCGGCAAGCACACGCCCCACCTCGCGCCCGAAAACATCCGAAATCCATGGTTGGAATTCGCCATCAGCTGCGCTTGCTAGGCGCCGCTCCGCGTGAAAATCATGCCTTCAACGCCGCCACTCCCCTCCCCCGGGGCGGCCGCATCTGGAAAAAACCTGGTGGTGCTCGGGCTGCTGGGCCTCGTGGCGGTCGCGATCTACGCGAATGGCTTGTCGGCGCCGTTCGTCTTCGACGACCTTCCCGCCATCCGCGACAACCCGACGATCCGCACGCTCGCGGGCGGGCTCATCCCTCCCGCCGCAAGCGGACTGCCGGTAAGCGGACGGCCGCTCGCGAATTTTTCCTTCGCCGCGAATTATGCGGTCAGCGGCACGGAGGTATGGAGCTATCACCTCGTGAATCTCGCGTTCCATCTCGCCGTCGCGCTCACGCTGTTTGGGCTCGCGCGGCGCACGTTGCTGATGCCCACCCTCCGCGATCAATTTGGCGACGCGGCACGGCCGCTGGCGTTTTTCACCGCGTTGCTGTGGCTCGCGCATCCGCTCGCGACGGAAGCGGTCACTTACACGGTCGAGCGGACCGAGTCGCTGATGGCGTTATTTTATTTGCTCACGCTTTACGCGTTTGCGCGGAGCGTGGAGGCGGATGCCTCGCTGGCGTGGTCGTGGCTGGCGGTCGGCGCCTGCGCGCTCGGCATGATGAGCAAGGAGGTCATGGTGTCGGCACCGTTGCTCGTCCTACTCTATGATCGCACGTTTGTGAGCGGCACATTTCGCGCCGCGCTGACGCGGCGCCCCACGCTTTACGGCGGACTCGCCGCCACGTGGCTTGTGCTCGGCCTGCTGGTGTTGTCCACCGCGGGTCGCGGCGGCACGGCGGGTTTTGCAACGGAAATCTCCGTCGTGGACTACGCGCGCACCCAATGCGTCGCGGTCGTCCGCTATCTGGCGCTCGCGGTGTGGCCGGGACCGCTCGTCTTCGACTATGGCACGGAGATCATCCGCAACTTCACCGTAATCGCGCCATGTGCCCTGCTCGTATTCGGACTCGCGGGCGCGACCATGCTCGCACTTCGTCGCTGGCCGGCGATTGGGTTTCTCGGTACCGCGTTTTTCGCCGTGCTCGCGCCAAGCTCAAGTGTCGTGCCGATCGCAACCCAAACAATCGCGGAACACCGGATGTATCTGCCGCTCGCCGTGGTCGTGACGCTCGTGGTGATCGGCGGGTATCGCTGGTTCGCAACGCGCAGTTATTTGCTCTTCGGCCTCGCCGCAGCGTGTCTCGCGTTTGGCACTGTGTTGCGCAACGCCGACTACGGCTCCGTCGAAGCGATCTGGCGCGATACTGCGACGAAGCGCCCGGAAAACGCCCGCGCGCAGTGCAGCCTCGGCGACGCACTCTTCGCCGCCGACCGCGTGGAAGAGGCGCTGCCGTGCTATGCAAAAGCGATCCGATTGAGACCCGACTACGCGGAGGCGCGCGTGAACTTTGGCAGCGCACTGCTCGCCCGCAATCGAGCTTCAGAAGCCATCCCTG
The DNA here is from genome assembly GCA_903896015.1 of uncultured Opitutia bacterium. Lineage (GTDB taxonomy): Bacteria > Verrucomicrobiota > Verrucomicrobiia > Opitutales > Opitutaceae > CAITWF01. Next base: position 24,673 of record CAITWF010000105.1, read on the forward strand.
AGCTTGAGGCGGCCGTGCGGCTCCAGCCGACATGGGCCAAAGCCCACCACAATCTCGCAAACGCCCTGCTGCGCCTGAACCGCACGCCCGAGGCAATCGCGCACTACTCGGAAGCGGCACGCCTGCGGCCCGACGACGTCACGAATCTCTGCGACTGGGGCAACGCACTCGTCCGCACCGGTGACACCACCGGCGCGATCGCCCGCTACGAAGACGCGATCCGCCGCGAACCGAGTTTCGCTATGGCGCACAACAATCTTGCCAACGCCCTCGCGCAAAGCAGCCGGCTGCCCGAAGCCATCGCGCACTATGAAACTACGTTACGGCTCGCGCCGGACTACCCCGAAGGTTACAACAATTTCGGCGGTGCGCTCGCCAGGTCGGGGCGTTTCCCAGAGGCGATCGCACAGTTCGAGGCCGCGCTGCGACTGCGGCCCGACTATCCGTCGGCGCACGAAAATCTCGGCAAGGTTTACCTCGCGCTCGGCGATCAAGTTGCGGCGCAAAGGGAATTCACGCTGGCCCGGCCCAACAAGCCCGCGCGTTGAACTCTTCCGTCAGGCTGACGCACGCGCGGCGCGGTGGAGTTGCCACGAGTTCCAGAGGTTGTGCCAGACAACGTAGCAGGTCGGCCCCAGCGCCACGAGCGGGCTCGCGTAGGTGAGCGCGAGGTAGATCGTGAAGGTGGTATTTTTCTGACCGAGCGACTGGCTCGCTTCGCGGGCGAACTTACGTCCGCCGATCACACGACCAATCGAAAATCCTGCGGCGCAGACGAGCAGCGAGACGACGGCAATCTGCGCGAGGACGGCGTGCGGCGTCGTGGTCTGGCGGCGGATGAAGTCGGATGCGTTTGCGGTGATCAAGAAGATCGCGATGACCCACATCGCGAACGAGAGATTTCGGTTGCGGGCCGGCCACGCGGCCGCCGGAGCGTGCACCGCGCGCACGAGCCACGCGACGGCGAACGGAATGAACACGATCAGTCCGACGCTGCGCGACACTTGGGCGAACGCATGCGGCGTCGGACGGCCAAGTACGAGCGGCAGCATCAGCGGCAGAAGCGCGGCGACCACGAGGTTCGTGAGGAAAAATGCCGCGACGACGTAGTCCACGCGCCCGCGCAGAAAGCTCACAATCGATGGCGCAGCGATCGCGGTCGGCGTAATCCCGGCGAAAAACGCCGCAAGCGCGACCTCACGTCCGCCCACCAGCCAGCCGAGGCCCCACGCGGCGAAACCGATCGCGAGGTTCGCAGCGAGCAGGAAGCCGTGGCTGCGACGAAACGCGGAGCGCGACGGCTGTGTCTCGAGAAACACGATGAACAGCATCGCCATCACGAGCACACGGATCGCCGAAGAGAGCGCGTGCGCCTGCGGCACGAGCGCTCCGAGGAGCATCGCAAGAAGAAGGGCGGCAGTGCGGGCGAAGCCGGGTTTCACGAGAGAGAGGCGCGCCAGCAGAAAGTTCGATCCCCGCCAAGGCAACGGCGGAAGCTGCGCGACTCTTGCGAAAAACGATGCGTCCAAGAAAAAGGCCCCGCTGCTGCGGGGCCTCGATCGAGCAAGCGTCGACTGGTGGAGCGATCAGTTGTTGCCGGCCACCGGGGCGGCATCGAGACCTCGGCGGACGAGGAGCGGCGTGATGTCGGGATCGCCGCCGGTGAAATTCTTGAACAGAGTGATCGCCTCTTCGCTGCCGCCGCGCGAGAGGAGTTTTTCCCGGAAACGATCGCCGTTGGCGCGCGTGAGACCGCCGTGGGTCTTGAACCACTCGACAGTGTCGGCATCGAGCACCTCGCTCCAGAAATAGGAATAGTAGCCGGCAGCGTAGCCGTTGGAGAAAACGTGCGCGTAGTAAGTGCTGCGGTAGCGCGGCGGCACAGGGGCGAAATCGACGCCGGCCTTTTTCAGCACGCCGGCTTCGAACGCCGCAACGTCGTCGGCGCCGGGCACGTTGCCGGGGGCGAGCTGGTGCCACGCCTGATCGATCAGGTTGGCTTCGACGAGTTCGAGCGTGGCGTAGCCCTGGTTGAACTTTTTCGTCGAGAGATATTTCTCGAGCAGCGCGGGGGGCACGGGTTCGCCGGTCTGGTAGTGCTTCGCGTAATTTTTCAACACTTCGGGCCAAACCGCCCACATCTCGTTCACCTGCGAAGGAAACTCGACGAAGTCGCGCGGCACGGCGGTACCGCCGAAGCGCGGGTATTTCACGTGCGAAAACATCCCGTGCAGCGCGTGCCCGAACTCGTGAAACGCGGTCTTCACCTCGTCCGGCGTGAGCAGCGTGGGCTGGCCAGCGGGCGGCAGCGGGATGTTGAGGTGGTTGGCGATCACGGGCTGGCGACCGAGCAGAGAGTTTTGCGTGACGTAAGAGTTCATCCACGCGCCGCCGTTTTTGTTGGAGCGCGCGTAATAATCACCGATGAAAATCGCGAGTTGCTTTCCGTCGGCGTCGAACACATCGAAGGTCCGCACGGTCGGCTCGTAGACCGGCAAGTCGTGGCGCTCTTTGAACGTGAGGCCATAAAGCTTGCCCGCGGCGAAGAAAACGCCGTCGAACAGCACGTGATTCAACTCGAAGTAGGGTTTGAGCTGCGACTCGTCGAACGCGTAACGGGCCTTGCGGACTTTCTCCGCGTAAAGTTGCCAGTCACACGCGGCGAGTTGGAAACCACCGTGCTCGGCATCGATGATCGCCTGCATGTCCGCGGCTTCGCGGCGCGCGTTGGCGACGGCGGGCGGCCCCAGTTGCGCGAGGAGTTTATTCACGACCTCGACCGAACCCGCGGTCTGGTCCTCGAGCGAGTAGGCAGCGAAATTGGGGAAGCCGAGCAGCGCGGCGCGCTGGGCGCGGAGTGCGGCGAGCCGCGAAACGACGGCGCGATTGTCGAACGGCCCGCCGTGGCTGCTGCGCGCGAGCGACGCTTCCATGACCTTCTGACGCGTCGCGCGGTTCGTGAGATTCGTGAGCGGCGCCTGACTCGTGGTGTTTTCGAGGACGATCTCGAATTTGCCGTCGTGGCCGTGCTTTTTCGCGAGCGTGGCGGCCGTGTTGATTTCGTCGGACGTGAGGCCGGCGAGTTCCTTGCGGGTGGCGACGAAGACGGATGAGGCGCCGCGCTCCTTGAGGGTGTTCTGCCCGAAGGTCGTCGAGAGCGTGGCGAGCTCAGCGTTGAATTTCTTCAACTGCTCCTTGTCCGCCGAGGAAAGCTTCGCGCCGGCGCGAACGAAGTCGCGCTCGTAGCGCCAGAGGAGCCGCGCCGATTCGGCGTCGAGACCCAGCGTGTCGCGCGCCGTATAGAGCGCGTCGATGCGCGCGAAGAGCGCAGGGTTGAGCGTGACAGCGTCGCGATGCGCGGCGAGTTTCGGCGCGAGCGTTTTTTGGAGCGCCTGGAGTTCGTCGTTCGTGTTGCAGCCAGTAAGGCTGGAAAAAATCGCGCTCACGCGACCGAGCAGCTCACCCGCTTTTTCCAGCGCGACTATGGTATTTTGGAACGTCGGCTTTTCCGGATTGTTGGCGATCGTTTCGATTTCCTTGAGGTGCTCCGCCATGCCGTGCTCGAACGCGGGCGAAAAATGCTCGTTCCTGATCTGATCGAAGTGCGGATAGTGAAATGGCAGCGTGCTCTCGGTGAGGAGCGGGTTTTCGGCTGCGCACAATGGCACAGCGGCGATTAACAACGCGGCGCCGAGGGTGCGCGCCGCCGGAATAAACGGGGAGGTTTGCATGACGCGCAGCGTGGTTGGCGCGCCGGGTCTGGCAAGTCTTCCGCGACGGAGAACCGCCTTCAATAAGTGATCGTCTCGTCCTTCAACGCGGGGGTCTTCGCTGGATTGATTCGCGCCGGCACGGCCTGCTCAAACGCATAGCCAAGCGACAGCAATCGCGGCTCGCTGAACGGCGGCCCGAGAAACGACAGCGCAACCGGCAAAATCGGATCCGACGTCACGCCCGCCGGCACGATCAGATCGGCCCAGCCGCTCAAGTCGATCAGGCGTGTGTAGCCACCGGCACCTGCTCCTGCCCCAGTCGCACCGCTCGCCGCGCCCGCTCGGCCCGCGCTCGCGCCGTCCGCGGGGGGCGCCCCACCCTCTTCGCGGCCCAACAAACCGGCCGGCCGGCCCGAAGTCGGCGTGATAAAGGCGTCGAGTTTTTCCTTCGCGAAAAGCGCTGCCAGATTGTCCCGGATCATTTTACGACCTTCGTTGACAGCGCTGAGATACGGCTCGGCGTCCAGCGGGCCGGCCTTCACGCTGCGTTTCATCGTCTCCAGTCGCGCGCGATTCGGCTCCCAGCCCTCTTCGCTGAGCAGCACCTTCTCCGACATCGTGATAATTTCAGAGAGTTTCTTCGGCAGGTCCTTCCGCGGGAGCGTCGCGAGGTAGTCTTCGATCTGCGGGTGAAATTCCGCTTCGCGGATCGTTTCGTAGAGATCGCCGTTCAAGCCGATCACGTAGCGCGGCATCTTCACTTCGACGACCGTGGCGCCCTGTTTACGCAGCATCGTGACCGCCGACTCGATCACGGCGTCGACCGCCGGATCGGATTTCATGAAGTCACGGAGCAGGCCAAGCCGCGCGCCTTTCAACGCATCCAGCTTCAGGCCTGCGGTGTAGTCGGCGGGGATTTTTCCTTCGTTGACCTTCGTCGCCGGATCGCGCGGATCGGGGCCGGCCATGACGTTGAGCGCGAGTGCGACGTCGGTGACGCTGCGCGCCATCGGGCCGACGGTGTCGAGCGAAAGCGCCAGCGGCATGATGCCGCCGCGGCCATTGAGGCCATAGGAGGGCTTGAGCCCCACGATGCCACACGCCGATGACGGACCGCGGATCGACCCGCCCGTGTCGGTGCCGAGCCCGAAGACCGCGAGCCACGCCGCGATACTGATGCCCGTGCCGCCGCTCGATCCGCTCGGCGAGCGATCGAGGGCGTGCGGGTTTTTCATGATACCGCCGAGCGTGCTGACGGCACCGGCACTCGCGAATTCGCTGAGATTCGCCTTCGCCAGAATGATGCAGCCCGCGGCGCGCAACCGTTTCGCCTGCTCCGAATCCTGCGGCGGGATCGAATCGCGCAGCCCGTAGAATCCACCCGTCGTCGGCAGATCGGCGGTGTCGATGATGTCCTTCAAAACGATCGGGATGCCATGGAGCGGGCCGCGGACTTTGCCGGCCTTGCGCTCGGCATCGAGCGCACGCGCGTCGTCGAGCGCGTGTGGGTTGACGGTGATCAAAGCGTGAAGGCGCGGGCCGGATTTTTCGTAGGCGTCGATGCGCGCGAGAAACAGCTGCGTGAGTTTTTCGGCGGTGAGCGAGCCGGACTGCATCGCAGCCTGCAGTTGCGGGATGGTCGCGTCGCTGAGGGCGACGGTCGTCGCGCGCAACGGCAACGCGAGCAGCAGAGCCAACGAAAAAACGCGAATCACCGGGGAAGAACGAAGGATCATGGTGGGAGGAACGAAGCCCGAACCCTCAGCGTAAACAATGCCGGAATGGCACGAATCTCGCACCGTATCCGGGATCGCCGCGGGGCGTCGTGTGCGTTTGCGTGCGGGCGTCCCGGATAAATTCACCTGCCTCCGCTTCGCTCATGCAACTCCGCCACCTGTCTCTGACCTTAATCCTCATCCTCGCCGCCGCCCGCGCCACCGACTTCCCCGACCCCGCGCAACGCGTGCTCACCCACCGCGAGCAAAACGACCTCATCACGCCATGGATCAAGGCGCGCTTTGACACGGTGCTGCCCGCACTCATGACCCGCGAAGGGATCGACATGTGGATCATCCCGACGCGCGAATACAACGAGGACCCCGTCTTCCGCTCGATGGCGCCGATCAGTTATTTCTCGTCGCGGCGGCGCACCATCCTCGTGTTTTTCAATCCCGGCGGCGGCCTGCCGGTGGAGCGCTACTCGATCGGCCGCTTCGACTACGATCGTGTTTACACAGCGGTGCCGACCTCGAACGATGGCCAATACGACGGTCTCGCGAAACTCGTCGCCGAGAAAAATCCAAGGGTGATCGGCATCAACGAATCCGACGCATGGAATCATGCCGACGGCATCACCGCCAACGAAAAACGCCGCCTGCTTGCCGCGCTCGGACCGGAATTTTCCGCGCGCGTGAAGTCCGCCGAGTTCCTCGCCGTCGGCTGGCTGGAGACGAAAACGCCCGCCGAACTCGAAGCGTATCGCCACGTGATGAAGGTCGCGCACCTCGTGATTCGCGAGGGCTTCTCGAACAAGATCGTCGCACCCGGCAAGACCACCAACCTCGATGTCGCATGGTGGATGCGTCAGCGCGTCGCGGAAATGGGGCTCGGCAGTTGGTTTCAGCCGACCGTCACGATCTGGCGCAAAGGCGATTCAGTCGTGACGCTGCAAGGCGGTGTCATCCAGCCCGGCGACATGCTGCACGTGGATTTCGGCGTCGTTTACCTCGGATTTTCCACGGACACACAGCACAACGCCTACGTGTTACGCCCCGGCGAGACCGACGCGCCGCAGGGACTCAAGGAAGGCTTGAAGGAAGCGAACCACCTCCAGGAACTCACGCTGCTCCACGCGAAGCCCGGCGTCTCCGGCAATACCGCGCTCGCCAACGCGCTGAAGCAGGCGCACGCCGAGGGCCTCACGCCGCAGATCTATTGCCACGCGATCGGATATCACGGCCACGCCGCCGGCCCGCCGATCGGGATGGTCGATTACCAGGAAGGCGTGCCAGTGCGCGGCGATTACACGTTTCACGCGAACACCTGGGAATCGATCGAACTCAACGTGACACACGCTGTGCCCGAATGGGGCGGCCAGGCGGTGCGGTTCGCACTCGAGGAAGACGCCGCGCTCGGCGCCGACGGCCAGTGGCAGTGGATCGACGGGCGGCAGGAGAAATTCTATCTAATCAACCCGTGATCCACCAAGCTCACGGCGCGAGCGCTTTTTTCAGGTGCGGCAACAGCCGTTTCGTAAACTCGATCGAATCGGGTGCCGACAAGTGCGACCACTCGGGGCACGAGAAATTCGAAAGCTCCGCGTAATCCTGAAAGTAAATCCCGGGCGCGCCAGTCACCTTGATTAACTGATCCCACGGACCGACGCGCGGTGTAAGATTGTCCTCGTGCTTGCGGAGTTCTCCGTCGTTGGGGAAACGAACAAAGACCACCTTACCACCCCGCGCGCGGATTTTCGCCACCGCGGAAGCGGTGTCTTGGAAGCGCGCGCTGATCGCTTTGTTCACGCCTTCGAGAAACGCTTCTTTCGGCACGTAGGTCGGCGGCGGGGGCGGCGTGAACAGCGGGAGCCAGCCGGTTTTCACGCGCTCCTGCAGCGGGCCGGGCTTGGCGCACGCCTCGACCATCCGCGCGCGCCGCTCGCGATCGAGGGAATTGAAGTAGGGCGGAAACGCCGGCCCGACGAGCGCGTTGGGCCGATTGGCGATCGGCAGGCTCGTGAGGAGCGCGCTGAGCGTTAGGTCGTCGTTCTTCATGCATGCGAGGTGCTCCTCGGCGAGCATGCCGAGTTCGTGGCTCGTGCGCTGCGCCCACGTCCACGTGTGGTAACGCTTCAGCGCTTTCTCGGAAGTTTCCAACAACGGCCCGCCCGGCGCAAAAAACATCAGCGGCACCACGCTGCAGATCACGGTGCCGTGGAATTTCTCGTCGGCCGCGACGTCCGCGAGAATCGGGAATGCGCAACTGCCGTCGAGCGCGAGCTGGATCGGCCGCTGGCCGAGCCCGCGCTCGAGTTCATCGAGGTCGAGATCGAAGTGCGGCCGCGAATCACCGACAATCACGAGCGAATCGGGCTCGACCTTGCCGCGCTGCTGCGCCCAGAGATCGGGCGTGTCGTTCAACGTCGGTGCGTAGCCGACTGCGCGCGCATGCAACTCCCACGCGGCCGCCGCGACGAGCGTCAGCACGGCGACGGCGATGACGAGCCCGCGCCACGGGAGCTCCGGGACCGGCCGCTCGAAATCAAAATTGGAAGTAGATGAAGGCATTGCCGCTGCTTTGAGTGAGAAGGATGGCGCAGAGCATCACCGTCCACAAGGCGCCGACAAACCAGTGCGGCAGCCGTGCGACCGCCGCTTCGATGGAGGTCTGGCGCAGATTCCAGTGAGCGAGGAGGAGTCCGGCGGTCACAAGGCCCACTTGCCAGAGTTCGCGCGTGGTGAGGATCGCGTCACCGTGGCCTGAGGCACCGAGCATCGATCGGCAGAGACGCGCCGCGCCAACGAAATCCGCCGCCCGGAAAAAGACCCAAGCAAAACAAACCGCCACGTAGGTGATCGCAGCGAGGAGTAACTGTCCGCCGAACGTATAGGTCCACTGAATGTTTTTGTAGAGACTGCGCAGCACATGCTCGATTACGAGACCGGCGCCGTGGATTAGGCCCCACACGACAAACGTCCAGGCCGCCCCGTGCCAGAGTCCGCCGAGAAACATCACGATGATGAGATTCACCGCCGCGCGCTGGAGGCCAACACGATTGCCACCGAGCGGAATGTAAAGGTAGTCGCGCAAGAATGTAGAGAGGGAGATATGCCAGCGGCGCCAGAAATCCGAAAAACCCACCGCGCCGTAAGGAAAGAGGAAATTATCCTTCAGGTGAAACCCAAGGCAAAGCGCCGCACCGATCGCGCACGTGGAGTAGCCGGAGAAGTCGAAGAAAATTTGTCCCGCAAACGCGATCACGCCGCTCCACGCATCGAGCGCGACGAGCGGTCCGCCGTAGCCGAACACCGAATCGGCGGTGCCCGCGAGGAGCGTGTCAGCCAGTACAGTTTTCTCGAACAGGCCGAGCGTCATGAGCAGCAGGCCCCAGATGAAGCGGCGGTGATCCGCCGGACGCGGCGCGATCAGTTGCGGCAGAAAATCCGCCGCGCGCACGATGGGACCGGCGACGAGTTGAGGGAAGAACGAGACCGCGAGCAGGAAATCGCGCAGCGATTTCGTCGGGGTCGTCGCACCGCGATACACGTCGAGCGTGTAGGACAGCGAGTGAAACGTGTAGAAGGAAATGCCAATCGGTAGAAACACGTCGAGGTGCGGCGGGTGATACGCGACGCCCACCCGCGCGAGCAGCCACTGGAAATTTTCGAGGAGAAAATTTCCCAGTAGCATCCCATAGAGCGACTGCATAAGGGTGCGATGCGGCTTTTCCCGAGGGAAGAGCGCGGCGGAAGGGCAAAAGACGATGCAGGATTTTTGGTCGGACGGCGGAGTTTCGGGGCTGGCGGTCACGCATGCTGTCC
>CAITWF010000106.1 GCA_903896015.1 uncultured Opitutia bacterium
CAGCCTCGAGGCCATGCGCACGCAGGTTCACACCTGGGAAACCGACCGCAATCATCGCCAGTCCACCATCGACTGGCAGTTCACCACCGACGACGCCCGGATCAAACTCAAGCACGTCTATCCGAAAGTATGAATGTTACAGGATACTAGGCCGAGGAGAGAGTGACCGGCGCGCCATTGATCCAAGAGCTCGGACGAGAGCAGCGAGGAGTCGCAGTAGGCCGCGAACACCTTGTCGCACGCGGCATGGACATCGTCATGCTCCAAGTCGCAGTCGAAATCGCGGCCGAAAGGGGTGATGGGAAGATCGAGTTGCATTGGTGTAATTGGTCCCTTCAGGCGGCGACTCGGCTGGCGAGGTAGTCAGCCGCGTCGCGATTGCCCCGGCGCCGGGCGATGTCCTCCGGCGTCTCCCCGCCGCTGGTCCTGGCCGTGAGGTCCGCCCCCTCCGCGACTAGGCGGGCAACGTTCAGGCGACTGGCCGGGCTTTGTTGCACGGCATAGTGCAGCGCCGTCATCCTATCGTAGTCGCGGGCATTGATCGGGGCCCCATGAGCCAGCAGGGCCCCGACGAGCTCGGCGTTGCCCGTGTAGGCCGCGCAATGCAGGGCGGTTTGTCCTGCGTCGTCCACGCCAGCGACATCAGCACCGGCCTCCAGCAGGGCGTCCACTCCGGGGCCGAACCTAGTCATGACCATGGCGTGAAGCGCCGCATCGCCGCCGCCGGGCAGCCGGGCAATTTCATGCAGGCGGGCGGCGACGAGAAGTTTGACCAAACCTAGGTCCCGGTCTTGCCCAGCAAGAATGAATTTCCCGAACGCCCACTCGGCGATCCGGTTGACCCGAGGTTCGGGGGAAAGCAATACGCCCGCCAAATGGGGATCGTGCCAAGCGCGAACGATCTTGAGCGCATGCGGGGAGCGACGCCGCGCGGCGTTCAGGATCATCTCGCAGGCGCAGAGGAGGAGGTCTGAGGGCAGCTTGTCGCTGCGGTAGGTGAAGCGGCCGATTTTGACGGTGATGGGAGTAGGCATGGGATTTTGGTGCTGGGTCAGTTGACCGGCCCGACGGATTTCGCGGGGCAGGGAAAATGGGCGAGGACGGATAAACGCGCCTGTGCTGGGAGCGGACTGCAGCAGCTCTTCCCGCGTATGAAACCATTCGCGGAATTGGAGGCGCGGGTCAGAGCGGCCGAGAGCCAACGGCGGAAGGAGCGGCCCGCAGAACGAGAAGCGCTCAGCATGGCTGACGTGCTTGCCGGACTCGGATTCAAACCGCTCGCCGGCCGCGCCACGGCCTCATCCAAGTCAGCCCGGAAAAGGCAAAGTGGGCCCTGCGATGAGGTGAGAAGAGGGGAGTGAGCTAACACGGAGAATTATACCACAACGGCTCAAATTCTCGACGCAGATGCCCAGCAGCACCCTGCGTTTCGCACGGAACTTCATGTAGGTGATGGTTCAACACAGTGACGCCCGGTCACGCACGAGAGCCCAAAAACACGCTCGGTCGCGGGCGCCTTCAACGCCTTTTAGGGAGGCGCGGGCCCTTGAGAACCCACTCCCTTGGCCGGCAAATGCCGACACCCGCCGGCTAGGATGGTATAATCCGGATAGTGCTCCCGCAGAAGGGAACCTCACCAGAAACTTCAGCCCACCTATTGCCATGCCCATCCTCAATCACCTTCCCACCATGGTCGGCGTTGTCAGTCAGTCATCCGCCATGCACGGCGTAAGGACATGCCCTCGGTTCGGCTTATTCGAACCCGTTTTCCAGACGAACGACGGAATGTTGCTCACGGCGCGAGGCGACAAAGGCTACGTCACCGGCTACACGCGGGTCGATTCGGCGGACGCCAAGCGTGGATTGGTGCCCTTCGATGTAGGGACGCTTGGGCCGCGGTTGAACGAACCCGTGCCGGTGGCGTTAATCTACCAGCAGCCGGACGGAATCCCGGTGGGTATGTGTGCCCCGTGGGACGAAGTTGCCACGCACGCGTGTGGCGAGGCGTTCCCCGAGTTGTGCGAGCAGATGCGCCAGCATCCTCTCGAGGGTTTCAATCTCGCGCGGTTTCTGACGGTCGACGTGAAGCGCTACGCTCAACATGCCGTGGGCGGTGGTGGCTTCGACTTCGAAGCGCACGCCAGTAGGATCCGGGAGTTCGCTCTCATCCGTGATGAGCTCCGGGCAGCGCATCCGGGATGGAGCGACATTGAAACGCCGACGGTCCACCTGCCGCGCCGCGGAGGGATCGATCCGTCGCTGAACTAAGTTGATATGCGGGCTGTGCGCGCGGAGCCGGAGAAAGCGGCAGAGCCACACCCGTCGTGAGCCGCGCCCCCGGGGTGACTTCGACATGGTATGATAGTAGTATGGCATCGTCGACCGCTCTTCAGACCGACTTCCTCTGCGACCCCTTCTACGGAGTTGTCGAAACGCCATGGGCTCCGTCAAAAGAGCCGGTCGTTCCGATAAGACGGAAACGCTCTGGCGAGAATTCGAAGTCGACGAAGACCGTCTCTGCAATCGTCCCGCTTCCGTCGGCTGCGCCCGGGGAACCCGCGTCGGCCACGTCCCAACGCGTTCGGCGCTCAACGTTGGGTCGCGGCGTCGCGCCCACTAGCAGCCGAGAATCGAAAGACGGAGGGGGTGCACAAGTTGCCGCGATCAAACCAGAATCCGTCGCACCTCAAAAGATTGCGACCTCCTCTGCGTGTGCTGATCGCGCGGAGAAACGCGTCGCCGCGGTAAGTGCGAGACCGCAGCGGCTGCGTTCCCGGAAAGGGTTGGTAGCAAAACGCGGAGTTGATCGAGAACAGAAGGCGAAGGATCGCGCGGCTGCAAAAGGAGCTGGAATTACCGCGAGCCAGCTCTGGCTCGACTCGGCGCAACGGGAGGGTTTGAGGCAGCTATTTTCTACGTTGGGTTGGCAGGTTCACTCCGCTCGCGCGGCTTTTCTTAGCCGCGACGATTCAGACCGCCATGAGCGACACGTCGCAGCGATGCAGGGATGCCTTTCGCGTTTGCATGATGCAAAAGCTGGATCCGTCAATGCGGTGAGCACGGTCATTAACCGGCAGGAGGGCCACCGTGAATGATGTCACCTCAATTTCGTGGAGTCGTCCTGCGGGTGACCCGCCCTTGAACGCAGTCGAGGATGCACCGGAGCAGATCGACGTGCAGACTCATTGGTTTGAGCAGAGCGGGGTAGGGCCGGAGGCGCGACAATTCGAGGCGACACCTTCGTCATGTGAACGGGGCCTTTGGGGCCAGGACGGCGATGGGTGTTCTGGCGCTGGTGCGAACGGACGGACGAACCGGTATGCGGAGAACGCTATGGTCGCCGTTCCCAGCAAGAATATGCATGGGCATCCAGCCCACGCGGCGTCGAAAGAGAAGTCTCCGCGGGCAAAACGGATCTCGGTCGCACTAGGCGAAAAACGCCTGCGCCACCTGGCGCGAATGGCAGCTGAGAACAAATGCGACATGTCGGCGCTGGTCGCCGCCGCCGTGGAGGCCGTGCACGGACGCGGCGCTCAATACGTCCAGCTCCGCGCAAGCGCCGAGGGGCTCACCCGCGTTCTCTTGCTCTTGACGCTGGTCGACAACCGGATCGAGGAAATCGCCGACGTCATCGGTCGGCGGCAATCCAATGGCATGTCCGAGACGGCATTTCGAGTTGTCGCGCTCGCACGACTCGAGTCCATCCACGCGGGACTCGTCAGCGTCACACGACTTGTCGCGTCGTGGCGCGCCCACGATCATGCAGCGGCCGAAAGTTTCGTCGGCGCTGACAGCAGCGACATGTCGCCGTGTGGAGGAGGGGGTGGAATATGAGACTGGGGATCGCTGAACGTCGCACGTTGGTTGGCTGGGCGCGCTATGTGATGGGCCCGCAATCTGCAAATGGTGACCCGAGGGTTGCCGCGCCAATTTTGCTGTGGGGTGATCCGGTTGCCGTCGAGGAATTGGCGGCGGCTTCTCCGTTCGCGACCCAAGGCTTCAGTTGCGACTTTAGTTGGTCCGAGCCCGCCGAGAAGGTGCCACTTGAGGAAGCGACGCGGGTGGCGCGCGACGCGGCTGATCTTTTCTGCGCTGATTTGCCCCGCCACGAATTCGCAACCACGGCCGTTTATCACCAGCGCGCAGACGGATTCGACGTCCATCTCGCTGCCGCGGCAATGAACCTGCGGCTGGGATTGAGCTTCCCTTTCTACACCTCCTCCCCGTTTGACGAAAAACTTTGGTGGTTTTGGCGGCGCGACCAGAACCTTCGTAACGGCTGGTCGGATCCGGAAGATGAAGAACGGCGCCGCCTAGAATCCCCGCCTCCGAAATACCTGTCACCGACAGACCGGCGCACGTTCCGTGAGATCGACGATCACGTCTGCAACGCAGTGGACCTCGGACTTGTTTCCAGCCGCGAGGCACTCGTCGAGCACCTCCGACGCGCCGGCGCGGCAATCACCTCCATTAAACCCCATGCAATCACCATTCAATATTCCGGACGCGACTTCGTGTTCGGTGGAAAAAAATATTCCGAACAATTCTTTGCCCCAGCGGCTGCAGGCCCTGAACAACGAAATCTTCATCGAGGCGCTGTCGACAGCGACCGCGCAGAAGATCATGATTATGCTGCGCGAATCGCTGACCTGCGCCGCCGCCGGGCGGAGCGATTTGCGCGGCGATTCCGCGCAGGCCGTTGGCGCGTTGCTGGTCCGGATCCGAGATCAGCAGACGTTCGAGATCACGGAATACATCAATCGCCAGCTTTCGGGCTCACCGCCGCCGGTGCCGACGTTCGGCACTGCGCCGACCAACCATCCCGCGAGCCTGCCGTGGCGGAGTTCATTCCGGTGGCTCTGGGAGATTGTTCTGCTCGCGGCCTTCATCGCAGCGGGGATCAAACTGATGCGCTCGTAATTTTTGGGAGGAACTATGAAAAACTTGGAAGACTTCTATACGCGCTTTGCGAGTGCCTGCTCCGACTTGGACGAGCTCTCGCGGCAATTGTCGAGCGAGGGCAAAGCCATCGACGCGACGCGGACCTCGCTCTTGGCGCAGCACGAAAACGACGCGGAGCTCTTTGCCGCATGGGACAAGCGGGTTGGCAGGTTGGAGACGATAATCTGCGATCTGCCTACGCGCGCGGAACTGCTGAGCTTCATGTCGGAAGTCAGGCGAAAGTCGGACCTGGAGCACGCGATCCTCGAGCATTTGAGCAAGCTGTCCGCCGTTTCGGTGCCGCCGTCGACGCCACTGTCGCCACCGCCGTCGCCAAGGCCGCCGCCGCAGCCGACCTCGGCGCCGCCGCTGACAGCGCGGGCCATTCCGCCGATCTCGCGAACCACGACAGCTACGCCCCCCCTGTTTCGCCGACCCTTTCAGTGAGGCCCTCGTCGAAGCCGGTCAGCACAGCGACCGATACTATCCCTACGCGCGGTGACGGTGTTGCAGCGCCCTGCATGAACACACCTCCCCGGCTGGAGCGAATCAAGCTGGGTTGGAACTAAAATGGAGAACGGGCTCATCAGCAAAAGTCCCTACCGGTTCATGCCGGTTTGCACCCGAGCGGTTCTCGTGCGGCCGGACATCCAGCGGCTGTTGCGGGAGCACCACCGGCGGCCGCGCTCATTATTCTGTGGTTGCGGTGCAGAGCTCGGGCTGGAGCTCCCGGTGGTCGTGAAAGTTGAAAATGGACTCTACTATGTCGCGCGCGAAGACATCGAAAAACATCCGATTGGATGTTTTCTTCGGCGTCCTGGCGATGCGTTCGCGCGTGAGCCAGTCAGGACGTCACGCATTTTCGAGGCGCCATCTATCGTGTTACCTCAGTCGCGGCTCATTAACCCCGGAGAGTGGGATGGAGCGATGGCGGCGTTTGAGGATTACACGGCCTACGCGCGACGAGTCCTTTCGTGGGGCGTCGCCGAAGCGATCATCGCTCTGAACAGTCCGCGGCTGGCATCAGCCCAGCCGTTCGCTCAACCGGAAACGCGCGATGTTTTTCGCGGTATCGACGCCATGATCCGAATGCTCGCCTTCCGCGATGCACCAAACGGGTATGTCGCCGCTCAGCATACCGGTGCCAGGTTGCGGGTGGGGCTGATCTTCAGTCAATTGGCGACAGAGGAGTTTCCGCTGCCGGTCAGCGTGAGCTGGTGGAATAACGGTTCATTTGACCACGGACTGGTGATGGTGCCGCGCTGCGCGCTGGTTCCGGCGCTGGCTGACCTTCAGGTCTTTGGCAACGTGCAGGCCGCGCCTTATCTGGTCGTGGCGGCCGTTGAATCCAATGGCTTCGTTCGGCGCATGTTCCTTCACCAAGTTTATCTCTCGGCGCAAAAACTTGTGCTGGTCGAAAGCGCCTATGAGGCGCGGTTCGCGGCATCGCTGATTCGCAACGGTCGGGCCTTCGTGAAGCCGATCCGCGAGGACGAAATCGACCGTGTGCTCGCGGCGCTCGGATTCGAAGGCGGTGCTGAAATGCAGTGGAGCTATCGTCCGGACTTTATTATTCTACCCGGCACGGCGGGTCGCTCACTGGAAATTGTCGAGGTGCGCGGCTTCAAGCCGGGTAAGAATGTGGCCTACGACGAGCGCCTGGCGGCCAAGGCAACTCACTATGAAAAGTTGGGTTTTTCTCGGGGATGGGGATATCGCTGCGTCGACGGATGGACGCAATCGAAAGACCGGCCTTGCGATTACCGAGAGATTTTTGCGTCAGGCTTCAATGGGTTTGAGGCCCCGCCCGCCACAATCATGAGTCGGAGCATTGCTCTTGGGTTCGCGGAGATCACCGCGTGACTCGTTTTGGCAGCGGCAGGGGAATCGAAACCCAACCTTCGTCCGGAGGGGGCGAATCCACCGCGCGAACGAAGACCTCGGATTCCTGCAGATGGCTCCATGGCACCGCGATTTTTGCCGCCGAAGCGAAAGGTCCGTATTTGGCTTCTTTGCTCGAGCCTCGCCAAAACAACCGAACTAAAATCCGTTTCTTGGGGCCGACCAGTTTTCTGACCATCTGACGAAGTTGTCGCTGCTCCTTGGAAATCTGGATTGGCAGCTCGAAACTGATGCCGTCGATCCTCACGCAAACGCGTGTGGCGTCGTAGACATCTACGGGGCCCTCAATCTCATTGGCGCGGCGGAAGGTCCCGTAGAGGGTGGGCGTGTTCGCCCCGTGTTTCCACACTTCGAGCACAACGGTTTGGCTTTCCTTATCGTCGCAAAAAGCCGCGGCTTTTTGGCGCAGGAACTTGATGCGTCGTCGCGTCAGACTTTTTAGCTGTGACTTGCTTGGGCGAACCCGCCAGCGGCTAGGAAGAAGATCTCTGGCGGCGCCGAACTGAGGTTGAGGAAGAAGGTGGAAGATAGCCCGCTCGACCCGGACGGAAACAGTATGATTAACCACCGCCGCCAGAGCAGTGGATTTCGCTTCGCCTCCATTGGCTTGAGATTGGATGGCGGTGAGAAGCGCGACGGCTTGCTGGTGCTGCCAACGGCCTCCATCAATCGACAGCGGAGGCTCGATTTCGAGCGGGTGCCATCCTGACCCCGACGCTCGTTTGCGACCGTTCACGCGCGCCGCGGCAGATTTTTTGGCGCTGGGTTTTTCAACCTTAGATTTCTTGCGGCTCCCAAGCCATTCAGCGTGCGGGATGGTGGAGTAATCCTCGTGTAGCTTTCGGGCACCCCCGAAGTCGCCGGCTCGAACCAATTTGATGAGGACTTCAAGATGTCCAACTAGGCGCGTGAAATCGATTCGCTGGGAAGGAGGAATATCACCCTGCATCGCTGACGCTGATCGCAGGTAGATTCTGGCCTCGGTCAGGCGTGACCACACGATTTCACTGGGCTTGTCGAAGGCCATGGGTTCGGCGGCGCGTTGCTCAGCAAGTTAATGTTGCTGGGTCGTGCGCTGAGCCCACCGGCCCCCGCGTCCATGAACCCGCTGACGAAGTTGCAGCTTTTGTCCTAACCGACGCGGTCCGAGTTCAAGCATGGATGACATCCGAAAGGGCCTGGGATGTAGAAAGCAGCTTTGCGGTGAATGAACAATAATAATTCGCTGCTCACCCTCCGCCCGGCTCTCCGCAAACAGCCGTTTCAAACCAACTCGTTTCGTCGGCGCGCCATTCCCTGCGTCGTCGGTGCACCTCTGCCGGTGCGTGCGTTGGTTCCGCCGCCCGTGCAGTTCGTCCCGCGTGAGGACAACATCGCCAAGCTCCGGAAGATCGCCGCGATGCTTTCCCAGCAGCCGAAATGGGTGAAGTGGCAGGCCCAGATGGGCCATATGCCGCATTACGCCATCGAACGTCGCGGTGCGCCCGGGAAATTCGACCTCACGTTTCCCGTGGACCAGGTCCTGCAGTGGCACGCGCAGAAGTTCGGCCGTAACCTGCTGCCGGAGCCCAAGCCGCTTCGGCAGATCGTTGCCGCCTGACCCCGCGGGTCAGCTGCGCGCGCGGAGGAATTCGCCGATTCCCGGGTATTCCTTTTTCAGTGCCTTGAGTTCGGTGGCGGACGGGAACTTGGAATCGTCGTAAATGCGGAGGTCAAACTTATCGGGCGTGAGCCAATACATCTCCTCCGCATCCGGCTTTTCTACCTTATGCAGGTAATGTTTCTTGATGATTCGTTCAGTGGTGTCGGCTTCCGTCCCCACCTCGAGCAACGAGTCGCAAATCGACGCCCGAAATGAAATGGCCGTGTGGCGGATCAAGTTCGTGAACTCGCCATCAAATTTTTGCGGCACCGCGATCCGCCGCGCGTCGATTTCCCGGCGAGTGTCGTGCAGCGGCACGCCGAGTCTCTGGAAGACTTCAATCCAAGCAACGAGCGCCGTATAGAGCGTGATATCGCGCGCGGCCGAATCTGTCTCATCGGCTTCGTGATAGGGCAATTTCGGCGCCTTCCTTTTCAACTCGAACTTCTCCCACGGATCATACTTCACCGGTCGCCCGCGGCCGCCGGTAGGTTTGGGCCCGGCAATGAGCCGGGACGCCTCACATTGGCGAAGCATCGTGAACAGTCGGACAATCACGAGGGGCGCGCACCGGAGATAGATCGAGACCTGCATCAGCCGCTTGATCTCATCCACGGTGTAGCGGTGCCGTTTCGGGTCCGTCGGCTTCGCCGGATGGAGGATTCCCAGCACCGGATTATCCGTGAGCAGCGGCACCTCGAGATATTCTGAGGTGCGGGCGGCGAAATAAAAAAGCGCCCGGAGTGCACCGTAGTATTTGGACTCGGTTGTCTTGTTTATCACCCGGCTTTGCAAAAACGCCGCGACGTCCTTGGTGGTCACCTCGTCCACGCGGAGGTCGCCATACTTTTTGCCTGGATGTAGGTCCCTGTCGCACGGAGTCCGGGCAAAAATGTTCAGGTTCTTGGCGTAGTCGACTTGGGTCGCCGGGGCTTTCACCTTTTTTGCCGTGAGGAAGAGGGCAATCAACTGCGCGACCGTCATCATTTCATCCGGTCGTTTATCGTAGTTATCGACGAGCCAGCGAACGAGCTCAACGAGCTCCTTGGTGGTGTCCGGTCTGGAGATTTGGAGGAATTCCTTTTCCTCGAGGAGCGCCAGAGCCTGCTCAACATACCGCAGGTGGACGTCGGTCAGTTTGGTCGCGACGAGATTTAGGCCGGTGTCGGCCAGCGCGAACTCCCGGCGCTTCTTCTCGAGAAAGAGATTCGCCTCGTTCTCTTGCGTTAGGTTGAAGAAGGGACGCTCCCGTTTTCCTACGGCATTATACCAGTCTACCCGCCACCCGACGTGCCGGCGATTATTGCCCTTGCCTCGGAAAATATCGCGCCTCTGGGGTTCGTGTTGTCTGGCCACGAGTGAGACAACTGGACAGAAACTGGACACAGATCAAGCATTGACCAAACAGCTTACTTTCGTAAGTGATTGGTGCCCGGGGCGGGGCTCGAACCCGCACGACCTTGCGGTCAGGGGATTTTAAGTCCCCAGCGTCTACCATTTCGCCACCCGGGCGCGTGAGCTGCGAAGCCAAACAGTAAAT
The DNA here is from genome assembly GCA_903896015.1 of uncultured Opitutia bacterium. GTDB lineage: Bacteria > Verrucomicrobiota > Verrucomicrobiia > Opitutales > Opitutaceae > CAITWF01. The sequence goes on from CAITWF010000106.1 coordinate 10,026, forward strand.
TCGCGCGACACACCAGCAAAACAGCGCCGAACCCGACGCACCGAAAGGATCAGTTTTTTCCGACCGCCGTGCGGCGCGAGTAGCGGCGCCAGCCGAGCAGCGCGAGGCAGCTTGAGAGGAATAATACGCCGTAAGTCGACGGCTCCGGGATCGGGCGAATTTCGTTGGTCGTGTAGCCGCCGTAGGAGGCGCCGATCCACGTGGTGTTGAGATTGCTCCAGTTGGCGAAGGTGATGGTAGACTCGGGGTTCACGCCGGTGGCGTTTTGCACTGCATTCGTTACGCCGGTCTTGAATACGCCGGCCGTGCCCGGGGCCGAAGGGGTGCCGCTGCTTTGCACCATCCAGAAGTCCGTTTCACTCGCCCAGTTGTTGACCGTGACGGAAACACCGGGGTCGATGATGAGCGTGCTCGACTGCAACCACGTGGACGAGCTGGAATCGAAATCGAGTATGGTGTTGCCGGTGATATGAATCGTGCCGACGAAAATGTGGGCGCTGTTCGTTAGATCGACTTCGCCGCCACTGATGATGAGGGTGAGACCGGCGGCTTGGGCGTTGAAGCTGGTGTTGAAGACGAGGGTGCCGGCGCCGTCCTTTTGGAAGGTGCCTGCGCCCGCCATCATGCCGGTGAATGTGGTGGTGGTGCCGGTCGCGTAGAAAGCCTGCACGGTGCTGTTGGCATTGATCGTGAGGGTGTTGGTCGCGGTGCTGGAGCTGAGGGGGCCCGACTGCACCAGGGTGGTGGTGGTGCCGTCGCCAACGGTGATGTTGCCAAGGGTCATCGTGATCCCGTCGAGCGCGCTCGTGTTGGCTCCCGTAATTGAAAGCGTGCCGGTGCCGTTTTTCGTGAGCACGCCGCCGGAGCCGGTCGAGGTGATGTTGCCGCTCGCGGTCGTGACATTGCCGATGTTGATCTTGCCGGTCTCCGTGATGTTGCCAGCGCCGGCGATCAGGAGGGCATTGTGCGACGGAGTGGAAATGTCGATGCCGCCGCTCAGTGTCAGCGTGTTGCCGCTGGTGGACTGGATGCTTGAGGCGGAGCCGAGGGTAATCGCGCCGCCGAACGTGTTGTTGCCGGAATAATTGTTGAGCGCACCGGTGGTGCCGGCGGTGCCGTGCGCCGGGTCGTAGCCGTAGCCATTGAGCGTGAGCGCCTCGGAGCCTACGGTGATGCCACCAGAGAGTTGAAGTTCGGCGCCGGTGGCAACGCTCGTGCCGTTACCCGTGCTGCCTAGGCCGTTGTTATTCGTGACGCGCACCGTGCCCTGCGAGATCGTGGTGGTGCCGGCGTAACCGTTATTGCCCTCGAGGATGAGCAGGCCGTTGTCGACCTTGGTAAGGCCGCCGTTGGACGTGTTAATCGCGCCCTTGTAGTCGGTGGTGCCGTTTCCGGCGATCGTGAGGAGGTAGTTGGTGGCGCTCACCGCGCTGGTCGTGCCGTTGAGGGTGAGTGTATCGGTCGCGGAGGTGGATTTGATCGTGGAGGCGGCGTCGAGGTAAACGTTGCCCGCCCAGGTGTTGTTGCCGCTGACGTTTTCGAGGGCGCCGCCCGCGCCGGCCAGTCCGGCTCCGGCGAGGTGGAGGGATTCACCGGCGACGGTGAGATCGGTGGTGAGCTTCGTGAGTTGCAGCGTGCCGCCGGAGGCGACGAATGTGCCGTCGGATGACGTGATCGTGGCGTCGGTGGCAAGACCGAGGGCGTTGTTGTGCTGCACGACGAGGGTGGAGCCGCTGGCGATGTTCGTCTTGAGTTCGTAGCCGCTGCTGCTGTCGCCTTGGAGGATCAGCGTGCCGGTGCCGGTAAGATTGATGCCGCCGTCGTTGATACGGGTATTGATGGTGAGGTTTCCGTTGACGACGAAGGAGCGTTGGACGTTGGCGATGAGGCCGCTGCCGGCGGCTTGGTTGATGTTTAGATCGAGGTAGGGGACGCTGCCGGAGCCGGTAATAGTGGCGTTGCCGGAATTCACGGTGAGGGTGTTGGTGAGGAACAGGGCGCCAGCGGTGCCGAGGTCGACCGTGCCGCCGTTGAAGGTCAGCGCATTGATGCTCTGCGAGCCGTTGTTGTTGAAGGTACCGTCGGAATTGAGGGTGACATTGGTCGTTGCGGCCAAGAGCTCTCTGCCGCCAGCTCCCGCGGGAATGAGGAGCGACGCCGCCGCGCCCGTGCCGTCACCGATCGTAACATTGCCGTGGATGAAATTGAAATTGGCAGTGGCCGGATCGTTGGGGGCGGAATTGTTTGGGTTACCAATGAAGGTAAGCGTGCCGTTGTTGATCGTGGTGTTGCCGGTATAGGTGTTAACGAGCGACGAGTAGCTTACGGTGCCGGCAGTATCGACGATGATGTTGCCCGTGCCTTTAATCCCTGCATTGACGTAGATGGTATTGGCGTTGGTCGGACTGCTAATGGTGAGAGTATTGGATCCCAGATCGAGGGTGGATGGCATGAGCTGCGGACCCGCCGGGTCGCTGGCTCGACTGTAGGTGTGGGCCTGGGCCCCAATCGCGAGATAGTTCGCGGCGAGCGCGTTGTTAGTGATCGTGGAATTGGCAGTGAGGGTGAGATTGGCGTTCCAGTTATTGTTTCCGTTGGTGCCGAGTAGTGTGCCTCCTGCGAGCGTGAGGTCGCCGTTGGAGAGGCTGCGGCCACCGTCGATATTGAGCGTGGCGCCGGAGTTGACTGTCGTTCCGGCGGTGCCGTTGCCGAGTGCACCGACGTTTTGGACGATAACGGTGCCGTTGCTGATTGAGACGGCACCGGTGTTGGTGCTGCTGCCTGTGAGAGTGAGGTTGCCGCTGCCGTTGAAGTTGAGCGCGCCGGGTCCGCTGAAGGTGCCGGCGTAAGACTGACTGCCGGAGCCGCCGGTGGTGAGCGAGGTGGCGTTTCCGAGGTAGATCGCGCCGCCGCTGCCGTTGAGCGCACCGACGGTAGTCGTGGCGTTGAGGTTGAGCGCACCGCCATTGACGGTGAGGTTGCCGGTGCTTGCGCCGAGCGAGGAACCGCTCGCCACGGTGAGCGTGCCGGCGTTGAGCGTGGTGCCGCCGCTGTAGGTGTTGCTCGCGCTCGATAGGACCCAGGAGCCAGTGCCAGCCTTGGTCAGGGCGAGCGTGCCGCTGCCGTTCGTGATTGCGCCGGAATATGTGTTGTTATCGGTCGTGTAGTTGCCGGTGAGAGTAAGGCTGGTGGTCCCGGCGCTGGAGGCTGACGCGCCGCCGCTGAGCGTGAGGTTGCCCGTGCCGCTCGAATCGATCACGCCGCCCCCGGCGGCGATGCTGATGGTGCGATTTGTCGAGCCGGTGCCTCCGAGATATTGCAGCATGCCAGAGGTTCCGCCGGCGCCGAGCGCGATGGTGGCATTGGTGCCGATCGAGGAATTGCTGCCGCTGTTGGTGAGGTTGCTGATCGCGAGCGTTCCGTTTTGCACGGTGGTCAGGCCAGAGTAGCTGCTCGTGGTGGCGTTGAGAGTGAGGGTGCCGGTGCCGGTCTTGGTGAGGGCACCGGTGCCGGACATGACGCCAGAGTAGGTGGTGCTGGCGCCATTGCTGCCGACGCTCAGGCCGTTGCCCGAGGTGAGGCCGTTGGTGATCGCGACTGTGCCGGCGAGACCGCCAAGCGAGGCGCTCGTCAGCGCGCCAAACGAGAGAGCGCCAGTGCCGGTGATATTTGCGGTGCTGTTTTGCAGTGCGGAGCTATTGGTGAGCGTGAGGGTGCCGGCGGAGACGTTGGTGTCGCCCGAGTACGTGTTGGCGCCGCCGAGTGAGAGGATGCCCGCGCCGGCCTTGGAAAGGCCGTAGCCACTGCCGCCATCGCCGATGACGCCGTTGAGGGCCAGGGTGCCGCCGGCGCTGCTCGCAGTAATCGTGCGATTGCCGGTGAGGGTGACGGCGCCGGTTTGCTGCGTGATGTTTTGGTTCGCGGCATTACCTGCGTAGGTCAAGTCGCTGCCGAGCGTGAGGGCGTTGCTGAAGGTGATGGCGGCACCGCTGGTGTTATTCAGTGTGCCACCGTTAAAATTAAAGGTGCCCAGGCCGAGAGCCGCTGCGTTGTTTAGGTTCAGCGTGCCGCTGTTGAGCGTTAGGCCTCCATTATAGGTGTTGGCGCCACTCAGCGTCAGCGCACCGGTGCCGCCGACCGAGGTGAAGCTCACGTTGCCGGAGCCGCTGATCACACTGCTGATGACCATGGCCTGCGTGTTGGTGAGAAGAGTGAGTTCGCCGCTGCTGCCGGTGACCAAGCCTGCGCTGCCGGCGTTGCCAGTGATTGTGAGTTGGCCCGTGCCGGCATTCATGAGGCCGTTCAACGTGAGACTGTTTGCGCCGAGCGCGGTGGTGGAGGCGGCGCCGGTGTAGCGAAGGGTATTGGCAGACGTGTTTCCCGCCGTGGTGGCCGCCGCGTTATAAGAATAGTTTGTCGTCGAAGTCGTGACATTGCCGAGATTGGCGGTGGCAGCGGTGGCGCCGCCATAGGACGATAGGTTGCCCGCCGTGACCGTGACGTATTGCAGGGTGGTGCCGGAGCCGGTGGTCGCCCACGGGCCGAGAATACCACTGGTATTCGCGGTGGTTGTGCTGATATTCCCGGTGCCACCGGGTAGCGTGAAGTTCACGATGCCGCCGGTATTGCGCGTGATGGCGCCCAGGTTGACGGTCATTCCTCCGGTTCCCGTGTTTGTTGCGCTGACGGAGGAGAGTCCCGCATTGATCGTGGTGCCGTTGAAGGTCTGGCTGGAGGCCACGTTGTTCTTCGCGGTGGCCGAGAGCGTGCCGCCGCCGAGCACGAGCGCCGAACCCGAGTTGATGAGGTTGGTTGGAGTTCCGAGGCCACTGAAAGCGAGACTCAGCGTACCGGCATTAATGGTGGTGTTGCCGGTGTAGGTGTTCACGGCCGCCCCGGCGAGCGCGAGCGTGCCTGTTCCCGCCTTGGTCAGCCCCGAGCTTCCGCCGCCGATTACTCCGGTGAGAGTCTGCGTGTTGGTCGGGCTGATGACACTGATGGTGTTGGTGCCGTTGAGTGTCACGCCGCCGCTTAGCGTGAAGGCATTAGTGCCGATGAGTGAAAGGCTGCCGTTCGAGCCGAAACTGATGGCGTTCGCGGCGGTGAGGCCGGCGGCCGAAGTATCGAGGCTGCCGGAATTGACGGTGAATGTGCCGGCGCCGAGCGAGGAGTTGTTGCCGATCTTCACGGTGCCGGCGCTGAGGATTAGACCGTTCGCACCGCCGCCGAACGTGTTGACCCCCGTGAGTGCGAGGGTGCCCGAACCATTTTTTGTGAGCGTGCTATTGCCGCTGATGATACCGCCGACGGTGAGGGTGTTGGCGGTCGTCGTAAGCGTGTTGTTGCCGCTGAGCGCGACGGTGCCGGTGCCGAGATTCAGATTGGTGGTGCCCGCGAACGTAAAGTTTCCGGCCCATGTTTGTGCGCCGGTCGATGTGAGCGTCGTGGTATTGGTGCTGTCGATGGTGCCGCCGTTGATCACGAAGGCGCCGGATCCGATCGCCGTTGCGTTATTCAGCGTGAGCGTGCCTGAGGTGAGGGTGGTGCCGCCCGAGTAGGTGTTGGCGCCGGAGAGGACCCAGTCACCCGTGCCGGTTTTCGCGAGTGCAAGCGTGCCCGTGGGATTGGAGATGATGCCGGAGACGGTGTTCAGCCCGGTGTTGCTGCCTGTGAGCGTGAGTGTCTTGGTGCCCGCAAGGGTGGAGTTGATCGTGCCGGTGAGCGTGAGGCTGCCCGTGCCGCTCGCGTCGATGGTGCCGCCGCCGGTGCTGCCGACGAGTGAAATATTGCGATTCGAGGTCGCCGTCGTGCCGGTGTATTGCAGCGTTCCGGTATTGGTGCCGGAACCGAGCGAGATAGTGGCGTTGGCGACAGCCGGAGCGCCGATGGCCGAATTTGTCCCGGCGTTTGCAATGCTGTTAATCGAAAGCGTGCCGCTTTGGATGGCGGTTTGCCCAGTGTAAGTGCTAGTGCCTGAGAGCAAGAGAGTGCCGGCGCCGGCCTTGGTGATCCCGATGTTGGTGCCACTGATCGCGCCGCCGACGGTGAGGTTGCCGGCGTTGACGGTTACAATGCGGTTCGCCCCCAGCGTAACGGCACCGGTGCCGAGATTGAGATCGTTGGTGCCAGTGAAGGCGAAATCGCCGCTCCAAGTCTGGGCGTTGTTGTTGGCGAGAACGATGTTGGCACCGCTTGTGTTGTCGAGCGTGCCACCTGCGAGCACGAGCGTGCCGGTGCCGATGGCTTTCGCGCTATTGATGGCGAGCGTGCCGGTGTTGAGCGTCGTGGCGCCGGTATAGCCGCTGTTCGAGCCCGCGAGCACAAGCGTGCCTGCACCGCTTTTGGTTAGACCGAACGCGCCACCGATATTGCCGCCGACGGTGAGGATGTTCGCCGTGGTGGTGATGGTCGTGGTGGCGTTCATCGTCACCGCGCCAGTGCCGAGATTCAGGTTGTTGGTGCCGGTAAAGGTGAACCCGTCACCCCACGTTTGCGCGTTGTTGTTCGTGTCGCGTATAGCGCTGACGTTGGTAAGCGCGGCGTTGTTGGTATTATCGATCTTCGCACCATTGGCGAGCGTGAGCGTACCGGTGCCAAGTGCCGTGCCGCTGTTGATCGCCAGAGTGCTGGTGCCCCCGACATTCACTCCGCCGCTGAACGAATTATCGCCGCGCAGCGTGGTGACCCCGGCCCCGCTCAACGTAACGTTACCCGTTCCGCTCATCGCATTTTCGATTGAGATGGCCCCGGAAGGACCGGCGCTGATCGTGAGGTTACTGGAGCCGAGACTGACCGTGCCAGGTCCGCCAATGCTCAAAGTCCCCGTGCTGGACGTGGACCACGTTTGGCTCGCGGAAAGAGCGAGCGGCACAGTGATGGTTTCATTGCCTGTGGCGCTTGAGGCGATGCCGGTCGAGGTGGCAATCGTGAGCGTCGAATTTCCGCCAAGGGTGAAGTTGGTGGCTCCGGTGAAACTCAACGCATTGACCGTCCAGGCCGTATTCACAAAAGGAGTCGTTTGCGTCGGTGCCCCTGAAAAGATCATCGTGGCCGCGCTCGGATTCGAGGGGGTTGCACTCCAATTCGCGTTCGTGGCCCACGATGAGTTTGCTCCAGTACCAACCCAGGTCTGTGCCAGCGAGCGAATCGGTGTGAGGGCGATTCCACTCAGCACAACGAAAGCGGGGATGCAGGTGGAAACAAAACGTACCGCCGTGCTCTGACGAAATGCAGCTTTGCTCCCCAAAATTCTAATCCAGCTCGCGCCCTCGGGCGCGTGAATATTTTTCAGCTGGGGATTCATAGCTACAAACTTAATGGAAAGTATCAGCTGATCGGCTCAAGTGTGTCAACTAAAGATAGGGTTATATACCTACAAATTGAAAGAGGCCTTTTATCCACTAGCTTTCCCAACGTTCTGAAACATCGAAAAGAGTGAATTTTGGAGAAAATACGAGGGAGACTACTCTTTATATTCCCATGCAAAACCAGTCGCGTAGTTTTACGCATCACGGGTTGAGTATTAACACTGATATAGTCAATTTCACATAGACACGGTGAGTATAAAACCCTAGTTTTGCTGGGTCCGGGGGGAACTCCCGCCCAAGCTAGTATCCAGCACGTCAAAAAAATACTCCAGTAGCATCCCATAGAGCGACTGCATAAGGGTGCGATGCGGCTTTTCCCGAGGGAAGAGCGCGGCGGAAGGGCAAAAGACGATGCAGGATTTTTGGTCGGACGGCGGAGTTTCGGGGCTGGCGGTCACGCATGCTGTCC
>CAITWF010000107.1 GCA_903896015.1 uncultured Opitutia bacterium
CGAGACGTTTTACAACCCGACGAGACGCCACAGCTCGCTCGGTCAGATCTCACCTGTGGCCTACGAAATACAACAACAACCGAAAGACATCAAAGCCGCCTGAATTGGTGTCCATTCTTTCGAGGCAAGCCCAAAATCCCCTTTTGCTTGGGTGGAATACCCTCGCTCTTGGCGCCCCGCGCGGAGCCGGCATTTAGGGGATGAAAGTGTCGGTCTTTCTTACACTTTGATATCCACCTAAGTGGCGCCATAGTTTTGAGAAATCTTTATCTTTCTATACAATAAATACTTATAAAAACGTTAACGCTTGGGCATCGTATGTGCTTCTTGAAATGCACTCAATCCCGACGAATCAGCTCATCAACCAAATTTACTTAACATGAATATGAATGGGGAAAAAACTCCGAACAAAAATTGGGCGCTGGCCGGCGTGCTTATCGGCCTGGTGGGTGGTAGTCTCACCCAAGTTCACGCCGACACGGTCATCTACAGTCAGGACCCAACCTTGTCGGACTTTACAGCCACGGTGGCCCCTGGTTCCTACGGAACGTTCACCTCCGGCTCCAGCCTCAATGGCCCCGGCGGACTGAACGTCGCCATAGACCCAAGTCACCCCTATACGCCGACCACCGCCGGACTCTCGGCCGCCGGCTATGATCGGGTGATTGGGAACGTCCCCCACCCGATCGACGTATCGTTTTCCAGTGCGACGGCTGACATCCTCGTTTTCGATAACGTTGACCATCTGGGGTACGCATGGGACGTTTTCCAATACGCGATCTATGGCAGTGCGACCGGCCTGGCTGGAAGCTATTCACTCCTCTTTGACCCGAAGACGGTGAACGAGGCGAATAATCCCAACGTCAACGTCGCGTTTACCCTGAATACTTGGGACGGAACCGCACCGACGCTGCTGAACGACACCGTCACACCCGGATTAGGTTCTAGCGTGGGAAGCATCGGCTACGAAGAGTATTTCCACTTTGCCAGTAGCTACCAATATTTTCAATTCACCCCCAGTACTCTCGACATGACTACGGGAGAACACGAACTCGAGCTTTCCGCTGTCGCAAACGCCACGCCGTCGCAGACGATCGTCGATACCGCCAGTGTGCCCGACGATAGCACGACGCTTGGGATGCTAGGTTTGGCGCTGGTCGGCATCGCCGCTCTGCGCCGCAGGTTCGCCCGCGCCTGAGTTTTTGGTTCGAGTTTTTCGGTAATCAGCCCCGCCTTGATCGCGGGGCTTTTTTTGGGCGTGCCACAAGGGAACGACTCGGGATTACGCGGGCGATTGAGCCTCAGTCGAGGCTCGAGCAGCCTTTTGACCAAATCGACGTTCGCTCGCTCCGGTCAGCAATTGGAGCGATGGAGACATTGCTGATCTTTCTTCAGTTTGCCCGGCGGTAGACGCGCACGTAGTCTACTTCCATGCGCTGCGGGAAAATGGACTCTTCGATTCCTTTCTGTCCGCCCCACGAACCGCCCACGGCAACATTTAGGAGGAGATAAAACGGTTGGTCGAAAGGCCAAGCCGCCACGCCCGTGTGCGGGTTCGCGTAGGTCAGATAACAATTCTCATCGAGAAAGAAACTGATGTGCTCCGCGTCCCATTCAACGGCGTAGACATGAAAGCTTTCGAACGGCTTCGAAACATCAACGGTGCCTTTCATTTTCGCCGCAATCGGATTGGCGCCGGGTGCATATCGCGCCGGAAGATGCACATTGCCGTGAATGGTCCCAGGCATGAATCCGACGAATTCCATCACATCGATTTCGCCGCATTCGGGCCACTTTACTTTGCCACGGTTGGTGCCGAGCATCCAGATTGCAGGCCAAATGCCGCGGCCTGCCGGGAGCTTGGCGCGGATCTCAAAGCGGCCATATTTCCATTCGGCCTTGCCCCGGGTGATGACGCTAGCGGAAGTATAATCCGCGAGGTCGGATCGAGCGGAGGGACTAGCGTAGCGTTCCTTTCGCGCCTCGATTATTAGGTGCCCGTTTTCCACCCGGGCGTTTTCCGGGCGCGCAGCAGTATAGAGCTGGCTTTCCTTGTTACGCACGAAGCCGGTTTCGTAGTCCCATTTTTTCGGATCAAGCAAACCCGCTTGGTCAAATTCATCTGACCAGATCAACTGCCACGCTGCATCGGCACCCCTGGCCGGCACACCACATTGCCAGCCATAGTACAAGAATGTGCTGACGGAATTTCACGGGATTTGCGCTCTCAATTGAGGCCCCAAATAGCCTGCCATGTCGATTTCGGACTGATGAATCATCTCTGCATTACCAACAAGGCCCAATGTCTTCGATTGTCGCTTTCAATCCCAAATTTTCTTGCAGGCAGGTCAAACGCCGGTGGCCACTCGGTCGTCAGGGATTCGAGTCGATCTCATTCTCTCATGAGCCTTTCGTCGCGTTGTCCGCGTGGGCTAAGCCCTAAAAAGGAAGCGCGCCCACCGAAGAAGGTGGGCGCTCTGCTCACTGTAATGGAAACCATGGATAGAGCGGCGACGACGAGTGCCTCGAGGCTTGCTTGCGGCGGACGAGCAGAGTGTTTGAATCAGGATCGACGATTCGCCAACTACTCCCCAGCCCCATGAAGAAATCCCCTCTCGTCCTTGCACTAGTTCTCGCTTTCTCCTCGGCGCTTCGCGCCGAGCTCAAGCTCCCTGCCATCATTGGGGACCACATGGTGCTGCAACAGCAGCAGGCCAATCCCATCTGGGGATGGGACACTCCCGGCACGAAAGTCACCGTGAAGTTCGCCGGTCAGACGCAGACCGCAACCGCTGGGAGCGATGGCAAGTGGGTCGTGAAGCTGGCTGCGACGCCCGCCAGTGGCACGCCGCAGAGGCTCACGATCGCCGGCACCACCACGCAGGAGATTCAGGACGTGCTTGTGGGTGAGGTGTGGATGTGCTCCGGCCAGTCGAACATGGGCTTTCAGCTCAGCCGCGACTGGAACGGTGACCTCGAGGCCGCGGCATCGAACCTGCCGACTCTTCGGCTCATCAAGGTGCCGCAGGTCGGAACCCAAGAGTTGAAGCCGGATTTTAAGGGCCAGTGGCGCCTCTCCAACGGCGATAGCGCCAAAAACTTCAGTGCGGTCGGATTTCTCTTCGGTCGCTACTTGCACCAGATCCTGGGGGTGCCGGTAGGCTTGATCGACAACGCTTGGGGCGGGTCAGCCGCCGAGGCGTGGATTCGCCGCGAGACGATCGCTGGGGACCCGCGGTTCGCCGCCACCATGGCCTCCGTCGCGAAGCATGAGGCGGAGATCGCCACGGGAAAGGCGAAGGCCGATTTCGAGGCCGCCACGACAAAATGGAAATTCGCCGCCGAGGCTGCCAAAGCCGAGGGCAAGAACCCGCCGGCAGCCCCACTCAACCCCGAGGCGTGGCTCACTGGCAACGCGCGACCAGGGAACATTTTCGCCGGCGTCGTCTACCCCACGCTCGGCTACGGCCTCAAGGGCGTCATTTGGTATCAGGGCGAGTCCAATGCTGGCCGCGCCTACGAGTACACGCAATTGTTCCCGTTCCTCATTGAGCAGTGGCGCAAGGAATGGCAGCAGGGCGACTTCCCATTCTACTGGGTGCAACTCGCCGACTACAAACTAGAAAAGCCCGAGCCGGGCGACAGCGACTGGGCAGAGCTGCGTGAGGCGCAGACCAAAACGCTCGCTATGCCGAACACGGGCCAAGCGGTCATCATCGATCTCGGTGAGGGCAAGGACATTCATCCGCGTAACAAGCATGATGTCGCCGCGCGGCTCGTGCGCTGGGCGCTGGCCAAAGACTACGGCATGAAATTGCCATATCGCAGTCCCGAGTTCAAAAGCCTCGCGGTTGAAGGCGAGAAGATGACGGTCACCTTCGATTGCTTCGGCAGCAGCCTGCGCGCGTTTGATGTGGCTGAGGCCCGCGGCTTCGCCGTGTGTGGGGCGGACCACGTTTGGCACTGGGCCAAAGGCAAGGTCATGGGTAAAGATCGAGTGGAAGTCTCCAGTGAAGCGGTCGCCGCGCCGGTCGCGGTGCGTTACGCGTGGGCCGACAATCCCGTGTGTAACCTCTTCTCGGACGACGGCCTGCCTGTCACGCCGTTCCGCACGGACGACTTCGAGATGATCACCAAGCCCAAGCCGACCAACCCAAAACCATGAGGCGCAGCGCGGGGCGCAGACCGTCAGTTCGCCGTCTCGTTAGGCTTTGCGGCAATGCCTCAGCATCTTGGGACGCCTAGCTCACGAACACGGCACGGTTGGGCGGTTGCTGGCTGGCTGTCCGACATGGCTCAGAGGTTCGAAAATAAGTGCCGTACCAGGTGGGGCCGTACGAGTCAAAGGCCGAAGCACCTAGATTGCGCGAATCTCCAATTGGGTTGATTTTTGTGTCAAAGCAACCGCCGGCAACAACCGTCACGAAGCTCCATGGTGGACGACGGAGCGCAGCCTTGGCACCATTGGAAGATGAAATTGATGTCTGCTCTTTTGATTGGCGTGATGGTCGTGACGAACGCTCTGGCGGGTGATGCCTCTGACCGTTTCGTCTCCAAGTTGAAGCTGACTCCAGAACTCACCGCTGTTGTCGCCGAGGGCGACTTTGAGGCTCGCTCCATCGGCAGCTTTAGCGTGCGGCTGTATTCCTCGCAGGCTGCTGAACCGGGAGACGACACCACTTTCTTTGTCGCCGGGACAATCCAAGACCGGGACGGTTACATCGAACGGGTCACATTGACCGATTTGAATGGGCGCCCTGCAATTGTAGTAATCGTGCGTTGCGTGGGCACTGGCCAATACTTGTCCGCACGCGCGTTCGTGTTTGACGACAGGAGCGTGAAGTTGAGCGCCTCAGTCGCTGACCTCGCGTCGAACGCAGATGCGGTGTCGGAATTGAAGAAGGCCGCGGCAAAGAGTAAATGACCGCAGGCTCGGGATCAGCAGTGTCACCTCGAATTCGCCCTCATTTGCCGTGGAACTTGAAGGACAACGCATAGGTGCTCGTATCACCGTAGATTTTGTTGAGCAAGTTCACTTGCCCAGAAACTTTGCGATGATGAAAATTACGAAAGCGCCGCCAAGGCCACCGCCGAAAATGAGGTAGAGCATTGAATAGCCGATAGCGGCGACCGGGAGCAATATGACTGCGAGTTCGTTCATGATGGATGTTTGCGGGATTATGATCTCCTGGACCGTCAGGTGACGGAAATTTGGGCAGGCTCCTCGTTTGCGTTTCCCTCTTGATCGCGGGTCCTCTGGTTCCGGCCGGTCGGCGCAATCAACTGCCATCTTCGTCTTTAAATTCAACCAGACGCCCGTCGCCCGCGACCTTGATTTTGATTTCCTTGCCGTCGGCCTTCTTTGCTTTGGCTTCGTAAACGACGCGGCCATCCTTCTTGGACTCCTTATCAATCCCGGAGAATTGGATGCCACCAGCATGGTCAATGATCGTCTTCTGTACGGCAGTGGGGCAGTCAGAAAATTTGAGACCAGCTTCGTGTTTACCCTCATCGCATCCGGGCGTGGCTAAAATTAATCCGAACACCAAGGTGAACAGGCCCGAGCCAATCGGTTTTCGTGAATTCATAGTCGTCTTTTCGTAAGCGTTCAACTCCGACAGGGGGACGCCGCGAGCGATTTCGGTTAGACTCTGCTGATGGAATCAGGCGACGACGGCAGGAGACGTGATGGCGGTGGGCGTCGCCACGCGCGCGTTTTTCCA
>CAITWF010000108.1 GCA_903896015.1 uncultured Opitutia bacterium
GGACAGCATGCGTGACCGCCAGCCCCGAAACTCCGCCGTCCGACCAAAAATCCTGCATCGTCTTTTGCCCTTCCGCCGCGCTCTTCCCTCGGGAAAAGCCGCATCGCACCCTTATGCAGTCGCTCTATGGGATGCTACTGATCTGCGTTTTAATTGAAACGCCGACGTGCGGTGGGCGTCGAACTGACAATGCTGGAAATAATGCGCATGCGGCTTGTCTGGGTTGGATTGATCCTGGTTTGGGGTGGGAGCGCGCGGGCGGCGGATGCCACCGCGGGCTCCGTGAGCCTCCGTGACGTGCTCGTCTACAAGGACGGAGACCGCGTGCAGGGACAACTGATCACGCGCACCGGGGATGCGATTGTCTTCAAAGCTGATCGGTTTGGCGAACTGCGCGTGCCAGCAGACCAGGCGGATGTGACGCTCGCGCCGAACCCGCGGACCGCCGCCCCGTCCGCCGTGGCCGGCGCTGCCCCCACCAAGCCGGCCGCGCCCGCCGCAGTGGCGCCGGAGGAGCGCGAGGACGAGGAGCACGCGGTGGGCTGGGAGCGATTCTCTCCGTCGAAATTGACGGCCGATGTCCGGAGATTCTTCGGCCCGTGGCATGGCCGCATCGCGGTCTCCACGGAGACCGTGACCGACACGGCGCGACGTAGCGACGATTCGTTCGACTTGAAACTGCAGCGCAAGTGGACGCAGGACGACGTGCTCATCACGGCTCACTACGACTATGCAGTGGCCAGCGAGATTAAGACCACGGATTTGCTGCGCGCCACGGGTTCGTGGCGCCACGACTTCAACCGGCTGGAGTTTGTGCAGTATCGGCCGACGCTGGAGTGGAACCGCGCCGGCATCCTCAATGGCGTGCGGGATGACTACGTCGTGCTCCAGCAGTCAATCGGGGTGGGCTTTAATGTGGTGACCCGGCCGGGCCGCGCGCTGCGCGTCGGCGTCTCGGAAAATCTCTTTGATGCGTGGAATTCGGCGCCGACGCCCAACCACGTTTCCCATGGGGCTGCCTCGGCGTTCGAGGAGGTTGAGTGGACGCTGCCATGGCGGATGAAGCTCACGCAGCGGGGCGTGTGGTATCCGATTAAGGACCAGCCGGACGGTTGGGAAAACCATCTGGAACTGAGCAAGAAACTCACCGAAACCCTCAGCATCTCCTCGCAGGAGGAAATCCGCCGCAACCTGCCGAACGGTTCGGCCACGGACTTGACGCGGCTTAAGCTGCTGCTCGGGCTGGATTTTTGAGCAGGCCTGGCGAATGTTGAGGTCCCCCTAGCCGTGCTCCAATTGCGCGCGGAGCGCGGCCACTTCGTTCTTCATCTGCCGGGTGAGGCGGCTTCCAATCAAGTAGACCGAGGCGGGGTTGACGCCGGTCTCGCGCGAAACTGCGGGCTCGCGTAACAACGTGATGTTCGAATACGTGCTCTTCATGCAGCAAGTGAAGACAGGGCTCGTCGGCATCATCGACCCGGAGGCGGCACCGAGCACGCACACGACAATCTTCACGTCTGAATCTGCGGCGAGCCGATCACTGTCGGGTTGATGCGCCGCCGCCGCGTGCCGCACGAGTGCCAGTGGAAAATTCGCGCCGGCGCTTCGTCGATCACGCCTCGCACTTCAGCACGTAGACCGCGCCCTTCTCCGAGCCGATCGCGAGAAGGGCGTCGTCAGGTGACCACGCGAGCTGCGTCGCGGCGACGGGCATCTTCACGGTGGCGCGGAGCGGCTTCGCGCGATCGACGCTCCAGAGTTGGACGACGCCGTCGGCGCTGCCGGTCGCGAGCACGCCATGAGTGTTTTGAAATTTCACGGCGCAGATTGGCGCATCGTGAGGGAGCATCACGGGCTCGCGGCCCTCGGGTCCGTCGCCGCTGCAATCCCACACGCAGCCGTCGCGGCCGCCGCTCGTCGCGAGCCAGCGCGAGGTTTGATCGAAGCAGAGAAATTTCACCTTCCCTTCGTAGCCGCTCATGTGGAGCTCGATGTCTTTTTCCGGGATCCAGAGGTGCACGCTCGGATCCTGGTTGCCGGAGACAAGCCACCGACTGTCGGGCGACCAGACGAGGGCGTGGATGCCGTTGGCGTAGGGGAATTCTTTCTGCGCGAGGAAATCATCCGCGTCCCAGAGCGTCACGCCGCCGTAGCACGCCGCGGCGACGCAGCCGCCGGCAGGATCCCAGGCGAGGGCGGTGATCGTTTTCGCGGCGTCTTTGAACGTGTGAGCGAGCGCGCCGTCGGGTTTGAGGAAAACTAGTTTGCGTCCCGCCGACGCGGCGAGGAGCGGTGCGGAGCTTTTCTGCGGCCGCCACGCGACATGCTCGACCCATGCGTTGCCGAGTGGCGCGGTGGCGGTGTGCTGGCCCGCGGCGATGTCCCAGAATTTCACGGCGCCATCCTGTCCGCCCGTGGCGAGTGCGCCTCCGGTGGGCGACCACGCGAGGCAGTTCGTGCCGTTGTCGTGGCCGGGCAGAGTGTGCAGCCGCGCGCCATTGCCGGCCGCGAACAGCGACACGGGACCCGCGGCGCTGGCGGCGGCGAGCGTCCCGCCGTCGGGTGACCAAGCGAGATCGATCGCGTAGTCGTCGAGTTGGGCGGCCCAGTGTTTGGTGAGTTGCATTGGCGGAGCGCAAAGACGCGAAGATGTGCGGAAACGCCAAGCGAAAATTTCTGGGCTTTGCGCCTCGTCAGCTATTCGCTTCAACTGAACGCATGCCCGAGCTGCCCGACATCACGGTTTACCTCGAAGCGCTGGAGGCGCGCGTGGTCGGGCAGGTGCTGGAAAAAATTCGGCTCGAAAATATTTTTGTTCTGCGCACCGCGCTTCCGCCAATCGATTCGCTGCACGACAAGCGTGTCGTCGCGCTGCGGCGGATTGGAAAGCGGTTCGCGTTTGGCTTCGAGGGCGACCGCTGGCTCGTGCTGCACCTCATGATTGCGGGGCGGCTCCAGTGGGTCGAAGCGGACACGAAACCGAAGAAGGTGAACTCCCTTGCGCATTTCTTTTTTCCGAACGGCACGCTGACACTGACTGAGGCCGGCACGAAGCGACGCGCGTCGTTGCACGTGCTCGACGGCGAAGTGGCTTTGCGCGCCCACGATCGCGGCGGGATCGACGTGTTCGCCTGCACGACGGAGGAATTCGGCGCCGCGCTCACGCGGGAGAACCACACGGTGAAGCGATCGCTCACCGACCCGCACCTTTTTAGCGGGATCGGGAACGCCTACTCGGACGAGATTCTATACGCGGCGAAGCTTTCGCCCGTCACACTCACACAGCGATTGTCCGCCGCGGAGATCGCCCGGTTGCACGACGCGGTGCGCACGGTGTTGCGCGCCTGGACGGAACGACTGCGCACGGAAGCCGGTGGGAAGTTTCCGACGAAGGTGACGGCGTTTCACACGGAGATGGCGGTGCACGGTAAATTCGGGCAGCCGTGCCTCATGTGCGGCGCGACGGTGCAGCGGATTCGCTACGCGGAAAACGAGGTGAACTACTGCCCGCGCTGCCAGACGGGCGGAAAGATACTGGCCGATCGATCGCTGTCGCGGCTACTCAAGGGCGACTGGCCGCGCTCGATCGATGAAGCCGAGGAGCGCGAGAGGTCACGGGCTGCGCAGTGAAATTTTATCCGCCGTCGGAAAATCGGCGGGAATCTTCTGCGTGACGTCGCCGGTCGCGGCCCACTCGGTGCCGCGTTGGAGCATGGTGATGAAGCCGGCGCACAGGAGCGGTTGAAACGGCGGCACGCTCTTCGGGCCTACGTGGCCGAGCGTCAGGTGAAACACCCGGCCTTTGCCGAAGTTGACGACCATGATCATCGGTTCGTGTTCGCCGCTGGCCGTCGGATATTTCGTTTTGTCGGCAAGTGCGGTTGCAAGAACGGTCACGTTTTTCGCTGGGCCGCGGAGTTGGCTGTAAATTTCGTCCATCGGGTGCAGCCACGACGCCGGCAGACCGCGCATGATCGGGTGATCGGGCGTGCGGGTGACGACGAGGAAATCGTGCGGCGCGGGGTGGCCGTAGCCGCCGGGCGTGGCGTCGGTCACGGTATGGCCGTCACGCCACCGGATTTTCAGGCCGTCAGTGGGTTTGCGGGCGTTGACGCCCCCGGTGGGCGTCATGCCCCAGCCGCCGATGCCGATCATTTCGTTGAACTCCGGCCAATTTGGAAACGCGTTGTCGGCGGCGTGGATAGTGACGAGGCCGCCGCCGCCCTTCATATAATCGACGAATGCCGCCTTCGTCGCGGCTGGCCAATCCATCGTCTCGTAGTCCATCACGACCGCGGTGTAATCGGAAAACCTGGGTTGAAAATCGGACGTCTCCACGCCCTTCGCGGGCGCGGTGACCACGTCGATTGCAAAGAGCCCGGTCTGCCCCAGGTAGGTTTTCACGAGTGGACTGCTCTTCCTCCAATCGTGATAACGGTTGGATTCGCCGGTGAGCAGCAGGATGCGCAGGGGTGCGGCGGTGAGTGCGCCGGCGGTGAACATCGTGAGCGCGGCGATCGAAACAAGGCGGGCGAAAGCAATCATGGCGGGGTGGGGAGGATGCGATACGATGCGCGACCTATTCGCATGGCGGCAAGCGCGCGCTGCAACGTGACCAAAAATGTTGTCTTTTCTCCGGCGGGATTTCTTCGCACGCTGCGAAACCCCTTGAGTCGCGCGAACGTCTCGCGTGCTGGTCCCAGCTCCTAGCCTTTCACCCCATGTCGAAAAATAACGTTGTCACCCTAAATCGTCGCGAGTTTCTCGCGTTCACTGCCGTCGCCGCCGCCATGCTTGGTCTGCCGGGCTGCGCGAATCTCCAAACCAATCCTCGCAAGCCGCGCCCAATCGCGGCCGGCGCCAAAATCCGTATCGCGCAGATCGGCTGCGGCGGAAAGGGGTTCTCCGACATCATGGCGCACAAGGACGAGGAAGTCGTCGCGCTGTGCGACATCGACTGGGTGGGCAAACCCGGCACCACACGCGACAAGGAAGGTAAACAGGTTCCGGCGCCGTCGAACGTGCAGAAGCTGATGACTGAGTTTCCGAACGCGAAGCGCTATACCGATTTTAGAAAAATGCTGATCGAGATGGACGATCAGATCGATGCGGTCGGCGTCGCGACGCCGGATCACATGCATTTTCTCCCGGCCTACATGGCGATCATGATGGGCAAGCATGTCTACGTGCAGAAGCCGCTCACCCAAACGGTCGGCGAAGCGCGCGAACTACTCCGCCTCGCGCGGCTCAACGGCGTCTGCACGCAGATGGGCAACCAGGGCCATGCCGGCGAGGGCATCCGCCTCGTCCGCGAGTGGTTCGAGGCCGGTCTGCTCGGCGACGTGAGCGAAGCCCTCATTTGGACGAACCGTCCCGCGACCACGCGCTCGGTTGTCTGGCCGCAGGGCATCGAGCAGTGGCCCGCGGCCGATCCGGTGCCGAGCAACGTGAACTTCGACTGCTTCCTCGGCCGCGCGCAGGACCGCCCGTTTAGCACCAAGATTCACCCATTCAACTGGCGCGGTTATTTCGACTACGGCTGCGGTGCGCTGGGTGACATGGCGTGTCACTTGATGGATGCCGCTTTTTGGGGTCTGAAACTCGGCGCGCCGGAAAGCGTCGAGGCCACGAAGATCGAGGGCCTGACATCGATCTCGTTTCCGAAGCACGCGATCGTGCAGTTTAACTTTCCGCAGCGCGGCAACCTGCCGCCCGTGAAACTCACCTGGCACGAAGGCGGCGAGAAGCCGGCAAAGCCCGCGCTGCTCGAGGCGAACCGCGAACTCGCGCAGGGAGGCCAGCTCATCGTCGGCAGCAAGGGAACCGTCTATGACGGCAACGACTACTGCAACAGTCCGCGCTTCATCCCGGAATCCTTCCACAAGCAGCTCGTCGAAGGTGGCATGCTCCCGCCGAAGAAATTCGCCCGACCCGATCCGATCGGCAATCCGCATAAGGAATGGACGCAGGCGATTCGCGCCGGCGATCCGAGCCACGCCGGATCGAACTTCGAATACTCGGTGCCGTTCTCCGAAATGGTGTGCCTCGGCAGTGTCGCGATCCGCGTGGGTAAGAAGTTCACATGGGATGCGGCCGCGCTGCGCACCAACCTGCCGGAGGCCGACGCGCTGCTCTATCCGAAATATCGCAAAGGCTGGTCGCCGCGCGAAATCGCCTGAGTCCGGCGCAAGCGCGCTCTTTTCGCCCGGCGACTACGCAGCGCGTTCGCCGGGTTTTTCTTTTCCGGGCAGCGCTGCGTGTTTTTACGCTCAACCGCGCGGCGGTCGCGCCGATAGAGCGAGGAGCTGTTTCGTTTTATCCCGGCCCGCCATGACGACCCTTCATATTCGTTCCCAATCTGTCACGCTCCTGCTGCTGCTGATCGCTGGCCTCGTGATCGCGGGCTCGGCGTGGACCATGGAGGTGAAAGCCGGCCGCGGCCTGCGGCTCGTCATCGTCGACTCGCGTAAACCTTCGCCGACGCGCGACGCGCTCCACCGTGCGTGCGTCGCGACGCTCTCGGAAGCTGCGACCAAACGCGCCGGCAGCCCAATCGAAATTTCCGCGCACGACGTGGTCGCGACTGACGCGCGCTCTCGGCTCAACGACGGCGCATGCGACGCCGTGCTCATCCTCGGCGACGATCGCCCCGTGGTGCTGCGCCGCATTGATGCCCTCACGCTCTGCGGAGAACTCGATCCCGAGGCCGGTGCGCGCCCCGCCTTCCTGATCGTCGGCAAGGATGATGCGGCGATGCGCGACCTGTTGTCGGTCGCGTTTGCGAACCTCCTCGCCGATCCGGCTGCGCTCAAAGCGATCGCCGCCGCCGAGCGCGACGGCGGCGCGATGAAAGTCGCGGCGCTGACGCCGTGACGCGTTAGGCGAGGCAGGCCTTGAAGGCCTCGGTGAGCTTTGTGCGCTCGAGGTTCTTGCCGATGAAGACGAGCGTATTGGTGCGCGTTTCTCCGGCCTTCCACTCGCGATCGAACTTGGCGTCAAACAGCATGTGCACGCCTTGGAAAACGAGGCGCTTGTTGGTGCCCTTCACGGCGAGCACGCCTTTCATCCGGTAGATGTCGCCGCCTTTCGTGCGGAGGAGTTCGCTGATCCAGTCGTTGAGCTTCTTGCCGTCGAGATCGCCGGGCGTGCTGATGCCGACGCTCGTGACGGCATCGTTGTGGGTGTGCGCGGCGTGGTAGTCGCGCTGCCAGCCGGGCTTCGCGATTTCGCCCATTACGTGAATGTGCAGCGGATCATGGCCGCAGGATTCGAAGACGAGATAGAAACCGGGCGCGTCGAGCTTGAGTTTGAATTTGCCTTTGCCGTCGGCGAGGAGCAGGCGGTGGAGCGTCGCACCGGGCGCGATCTTATCGCCGTCTTTGGTGTTTGATTCCCAGTCGGCAAACACGTGCACGGCCGCCTCGGTCGCGGCGGTGAGATCGTTTTCGTCGAGTGATTTCACCGGCATCACGACGACGTCGAGTTCGTTCGGATTACCGTGGTGATGGTGTTCGTGCCCTTCGTGATCATGGCCGTGATCGTGGCCTTCGTGACTGTGATCGTGATCGCAGTGGCCGATGACCAGTTCGTGCGTGCCGGTGGGGAGAGCATAGGCGCCGGCCCACTCGAAGGGATACTCCGGCTCCATGAACTGCGGATCGAGCTCGGTGGCGCGCGAGAGGTTGAAGCCGCCGACGTCGAGCACGGCGTCGAGGTTCACGTCGCAGTTGTTGGTGCGATAAATTTTAGCGACGGCGTTGATGCGCTTGATGCGGGCCTCAAGCGCGTCGAGCTCAGCCGGCGTGACGAGATCGATTTTGTTGAGGAGAATCACGTCCGCAAACGCGAGCTGCTTGACGGATTCGTCCTCGGTGTCGAGATGCTGGAGCACGTGCTTCGCGTCGGCGACGGTGACGATCGCGTCGAGCTTGAAGGCGTTTTTCATCTCGTCGTCGGTGAAAAACGTCTGCGCGACCGGCGCGGGGTTGGCGAGTCCGGTGGTCTCGATGAGGATGCCGTCGAGCTGGTCCTTGCGCTTGAGGAGGCGGCCGAGGATGCGGATGAGATCGCCGCGCACACTGCAGCAGATGCAGCCGTTGTTCATCTCGAAGAGTTCCTCTTCGCTCTGAATGACGAGCTGGTTGTCCACGCCGACCTCGCCGAACTCATTTTCGATCACGGCGAGTTTCTTGCCGTGATTTTCGGAGAGGATGCGGTTGAGGAGAGTGGTCTTGCCGGCGCCGAGGAAGCCTGTGAGGACAGTGACGGGAATCATCAGATTTTCGATTGTGGATTGCGGATTTTCGATTGGGTCCAAGGTGCAGGCCGCGGTGCGAATGGCAAACCGGCGTTCATTCTTGGGCGAGGTCGAGCCGGAGATTTTTTTGGATCTGCGTCTGCCACACTTCGGGCACTTGGGCCGGTTGGGCGAACTCGGGCCAGCGCGCGACGGCGGCGGTCACCTCGTCGAGTATCGTCTCGGCGCGGCCGCGCTTCATGAGGGCGGTTTTTCCGCAGGCGACGAAATCGGCGACGGTGATGCCGTCGCTTTTGCCGTTGAGGGTCATCTGGTGGCGGTGGGTCCAGGCGCCGGCTGGGTTGTAGCTGTAGGCGAGATCGAAGGCGGGCGAGAGGGTCCAGTGGCCGGCTTTGTCCATCAGGAAGGCGATATTCTTCACGTGGTCGTCCTGGTTGCGGGCGACGATGTTGAACGCCATGCGGCGAAACTGTTCCTCGACGGCCTCCATCGGAAGCTGGAGCTGGCGGATCGCGAGGAGCGCCTGTTCGTAGGCGTAGACGCGGGCTTGGTTGAAATCGTAGTGCGCGAGTGCGCAGAGCGACTGCATGTGCAGTTTTTCGCCGCCGTCGCGGCGGTCGAAACGGCGCGTCATGAAATGGCGGCGGCCGTTTTCCTCGAGGAGGCGGCACTCGCTCATCGTGATCCCGGCCGCGCGGGCCATGAGATAGTAGGCGTATTCGATCGCGCCGTAGCCCTTGGGGTCGGCGAGCTCGTGATCTTTGTTTTCGGTGACGCCGTCAAATTTCAGCAGCCAGTAGCCGAAACCGGGGCTGGCGGCGACCTGGCCCGAGCGCACCTCGTTGGTCGTCGGATTCCACGCGATCACGGCTTTGGCGCGGGCGCCGCCGGCGGAGGTGCCAACCCGCAGGATGTCGTTAAGCGCGTCCTTGTGTCCGGGATCGGCGAGGGTGGCGTTGAGTCCGGCGCGCTGGCTCAACACTTCCGAAGCGAGCGAGACGAGGGCGTCGATTTCAATCTTCTGCGCGGTGCGGGCACGCGGACCGAGCACGGGCAGAAACTCCAGCGCGCCCATGCCGCGGGTGCCGGTGTAGCAGAGGCGCTCGACCGGATTGAAACTCTCGGGCGTGCGGCCTTGGGTCGCGAGCCACGCATCGATGAGGGCGTTGCCGAATTTATCGGGCAGGGAATCGGCGAGCAGGCCAGGCAGGCCGTGAAACGTGTTTCGCGGCAGCGCGGGAAACGTGTAGACCCGATCGCTCAGCGGCATCGTGAGTGGAGAGACCTCGATTCCGCTTTGGGCAAACGCCGGCTCGTATTGGAACGAAGCGAAGTCTGCGCCGTCCTCGAGCGAGACGGCGCCGATGGTGCGGCCCCAGAGTCTGACTTCGGCGAGGGTACTCATTTAGTTCCACGTCCACGGGCCGGGCGGCTTGGCCGGAGTGCCATAGGGGACCGGAGGCTCGCCGACGGCAGAAATGATTTTGGTCGAGGCGCGGCGGCGGGTGCGTCCGCGCGACTTTAACTGGGCCATCGGACTCGGCGCGGTCTCAGGGATCAGATTTTCGAATTGTTCGACCAAGCCGAGTACGCGGCAGACGCGGAACAATGCCGACAACTGCGTGGCCAGCTCGCCTGACTCGAGTCGCTCCAAAGTGCGCTTCGAAATACCGGCCTCCGTCGCCAGTTGTGCCTGAGTTAGATTCTTCTCCAGCCGCACCTGTTTCAGGCGTCCGCCGAGTTCGCCCAAGATGGCATCGTCCGTGGCATCGCGCGTGATCTTCATGATTCGCCACGGAAGGCGAAAAGAGGGCGTTTGTCAATTTAGTAGACTAATAAGACGAGTAGAGCGATACTTTTAAAAGTTCTTTTAAGACGAGTTATAGTAATTTATAGAGATAGTTCGCCAAATCTGACGAATTATTGTTAGTTCTTAGGTTTTCGACTTAGACGGCTGGAGGTGCAGGATCAGTCCCTGTCGTTGCCCTTCGGAAAATTAAAGGCAACCGCGGCGAACGTCGTGCCCTTGATCTCGATCGCGGTGACCACGCCGTCGAAGGTGGCGGTGGTTTTCAGCCAGTCGGCGGATGCCTCGAACTGCGAGGTGTTGCCGATGGTTTCGCCGGTCGCGGCGTTGGCGACCGCATGAAACGTGAGCGTCTGCTTCGCGCCGCCGACGGTCGCGATGATTTCAAAGGTGGCGGCCTTGGCGCGAATGAATTCCTCCATCTCGCCGTCGAGCACGTAGGCGGTGAGCTTTCCGGCGTCGGCGTCACGCACGAGTTCAAGATGGTAGACCTCGTCGCCGAGCACGACGGGGGTGCCGCCGTGAGGCGCGTGATGCTCGTGTTTTGCGATCGGCGCGCCGGCGGCGGGCGTGGCGGGTTGCTTCGAACATCCGGCAAAGGGAAGGAGTGAAGCGACGAGGAAAACAGAGAGGCGGCGTTTCATGGCGGATTAATGCGGAGCATTGGGCCTGCCGAAGTTGCGCACAAGATCGGCCATCGCGGCGGATTCGGGGGTGCCGCGCTCGCACAGGCCGTCGACCACCTTGGCTTGATCGGTGCCGGGACGGTTTTGGCTGACCTTCCATTTGCCGAAGATGCGCGCGATGGGAATCTCGATCCCGACGATTGCGGCGAGTTGCTTGTCGATGAAGTCGGCGGGCGCATCCGTGACAGCGCACGGCGCGGGGCGCGTGGATTCGAAGCGTTGCGTGAGCCGCGTGACCATGCCGCGCAGCCACTCACGGTCGTCGTGCACGATGAGCGGACCGTGTGCGTGGACGGTGCAATAGTTGTAGGTCGGGACGACTTTGCCTGTTTCCTTTTTAGTCTTATACCACGTCGGCGTGATATAGGCGCTCGGGCCTTGGAAAATCACGAGGACGTCGACGTCGCGGGAAAAATCCCTCCACACCGGATTCCCCCGCGCGACGTGACCGCGCAAAGTGCCGTGCGGGCCGTCGCCCGTCGCGAACTCAAATGGGACGTGATTCGCGTCGAGCCCGGTCGAACCGAGCGTGACGAGCGCACCGAGCGGATGCGCGACGATCAGATCGCGAAGGGTTTCAGGGCGCGTTTCCTCGAAATGGGGTGGGTTATACATGGATCGAACGGCGGGGGCGCATCACTTGAGTGCGAGGACGATAGCGCCTGCGGCGATGAGTGAGCCGCCGAGCCCGGTTTTAAGCGTGAGGGGTTCACCGAGGAAAAGTGCGGCGAGGACGAGCACGAAGACGACGCTGAGCTTGTCGATCGGCGCGACTTTTGACGCCTCGCCGAGTTGGAGCGCGCGGAAGTAGCACAGCCACGAGAGCCCGGTGGCGAGTCCGGAGAGCACAAGGAAGAGCCATGTGCGCCGCGACAGGGTGAACACCGCGCCGGCCGGCCCGGTGACAAGCGCGACACTCCAGGCGAAGACGAGCACGACGGTCGTGCGGACCGCCGTGGCGAGATTCGAGTCAATGCCGGTCACGCCGATCTTGGCGAGGATGGCGGTGAGTCCCGCGAACAAAGCGGAGAGCAGCGACCAAGTGAGCCAGTTCATGGTGGCAGCGTGGCGTGAGTCGACGCGCGAGACAACCGCGCAGCGCGATGGGCCTGCGAATTTTCCGCTTTTCAGAGCGGAATGTGGCGCAACCGGAGAGCATTCGTGACGACGGTAATCGAGCTGAGGCTCATCGCCACGCCGGCGAACATCGGGTTGAGCAGCATGCCGGTGAACGGAAAAAGCACACCCGCGGCGATCGGGAGGCCGGCGAGATTGTAGGCGAAAGCCCAGAAGAGGTTTTGTTTGATGTTGCGCAGCGTGGCGCGGCTCAGGTGCACGGCCCGCACGAGTGCCGCGAGATCGCCCTGCACGAGCACCAGGCCCGCGCTGTTGATCGCGACGTCGGTGCCGGTGCCCATCGCGATGCCGACATCGGCGGCGGCGAGGGCGGGGGCATCGTTCAAGCCGTCGCCGGCAAAAACGACTCCGCCTTCGCGCGTGCGATACTCTTGAACCAGCTCTTGTTTTCTCGCGGGAGACACGGCTGCGTGAAATCCGTCGAGTCCAAGTTGGGTTGCGATCGCGCTCGCCGTCTGCTCGCGGTCGCCAGTGACCATGACGACGCGGAAACCGAGGCGCTGTAGTTCGCGGATCGCCGCGGGTGTGGTGGGCTTGATCTCGTCTGCGAGTGCGAGGGTGCCGGCGGCGCGTCCGTCGATCGCGACTGCGACGATCGTCGCGGTGGCGAGAAGGCCGAGATTGTTGGGGGCGCGGCCGATCGCGATTTGTTTCCCTTTCACCCGCGCGCGAACGCCGATGCCGGGCTCGGCGGAAAACTCCGTGGCGGCGGGCAAGGTCAGCGTGCGCTCCTGTGCGGCGGAGACGATCGCGCGGGCGAGGGGATGTTCGCTGAAGGCCTCGGTGGCGGCGGCGAGCGTAAGGAGTTCCGTTTCGGTGGTTCCTGGGGTGGGCATAATCTGAACGATCTTCGGCCGGCCGACGGTGAGCGTGCCGGTCTTGTCGATCAGCAGCGTGTGGGCGCCCGCGAGGCGTTCGAGCGCCGCAGCGTCGCGCACGAGCACGCCAGCCTGGGCGCCGCGGCCGATCGCCGTCACCAGCGCGACGGGGGTGGCAAGACCGAGCGCGCACGGGCACGCAATAATGAGGACGGCGACGGCATTGATGAGGCCGTAGATCCAACCGGGAGGCGGCCCGAAGACGGCCCACGCGCCCAACGTCACGGCCGCGATCGCGAGGACGACGGGTACAAAAACTGCCGAGACACGATCGGCGACGCGCGCGATCGGTGCTTCGCTGTCCTGCGCCTGTTCGACGAGCCGCACGATTTGCGCGAGCAATGTGTCACGGCCGATCCTTTCGGCACGAAACGTGAAGGTGCCCGTCGTGTTCACGGTGCCGGCGCTGACCTTGCTGCCGGCGGCTTTTTCGACGGGAACGGGCTCCCCGGTGAGCATTGACTCATCGACGTTCGTCGCCCCTTCGAGCACGGCTCCATCCACGGGAATATTTTCCCCGGGTCGAACCCGCAGCACGTCGCCGAGTTTCACCTCGTCAACCGGAATATCCTGCTCGCTGCCATCGGCTGCCACGCGGTGCGCCGTCTTGGGCGCAAGGTTCATCAACGCCCGAATCGCGAGATCGGTGTGCGCATGGGCGCGTTGCTCCAGGATTTGTCCAAGGAGCACGATCGTGGTCGTGAAGGCCGTGGCTTCGAAATAGAGCGGCACACCATGGGGGCCGTGAAAAACCTCAGGAAACCGCGGTGACAGCGTCATTGCTGCGACGCTGTAGAGATAGGCGGCCCCTGTACCCGTGACGGTGAGCGTGAACATGTTGGTGTCACGCTCGACGATCGATTTCCACCAGCGCCGGATGAAGGGAGCGCCACTCCAGAAGAACACCGGAGTGGTCAGTAGAAACTGTAGCCAGCCTGACAGGTGCGGCGTGATTTGATGGGTCAGATGCGGCCAGACCATTTCGCCCATCGAGAGGACGAGGACGGGCAGCGTGAGTGCGGTGGCGACAAAAAATTTTGGTCGCAGCGTGTGCTCATCCGGCAACCCCATGTAGACGGGTGCATCGGCCGATGAATCCGCAAGGGTGGGTGGATGCATCAGGTCGTGCCTTTGGCGAGATAGCGCTCACGCAGCCACGCGAAGATGACCGGCGTGACGACGAGAATGTGGATGAGCGAGGACAACATCCCTCCGACCACCGGCGCGGCCAAAGGTCTCATAACTTCGGTGCCCGTGCGGGTGCTCCAGAAAATGGGCACCAAACCCGCGATCGCGGTGGCCACCGTCATGACCTTCGGGCGGAGACGGAGACGGGCGCCTTCCTTGATGGCCGCGATCAGGTCGGTGTGGCCAAACGCGGCGCCGCGTTCGGCGCGCTTTTTTGCCACGGCATCCTCCAGGTAAACGACCATCACGACACCGGTCTGAATCGCTGTGCCGAAGAGCGCGATGTAGCCGACCCAGACGGCGACGCTGAAATTGAAGCCCATGAACCACTGCAACAACACGCCGCCCGTCAGGGCGAAAGGCACGGCAAGAATCACGTGGGCGGCCTCCGCGGCAGATTTAAACGTCAACGTGAGGATTACAAAAATGATCATCAGGACGGCGGGCATGATGAGCTGGAGGGTCTGCCGCGCGCGGATTTGATTTTCATACTGGCCGCTCCACTCGATCGTCATGCCGGGGTCGAGATGGACATCCCGGGCGATGCGGGCTTTCGCCTCGTCGACGAAGCTGCCGAGATCACGGCCGTTGACGTTGGCTTGCACGTAGACGCGCAGCCGGCCGTTTTCACTGGCGATTTCATTGGGGCCGACGACGCGTTGGATCGTCGCGACCTGGCCAAGTGGGATGTAGCGCATCGGCGCGCTGTTCGCGCCGAGGCCGTGATCGCGCGCGTCGGGGATCGCGACGGGGAGCGCGCCAAATTTTTCGAGGTCTTCGCGGTCGATCCGATCGAAGCGGACTTGGACGGGCCAGCGTTCGCGGCCTTGGATCGTCGTGGTGGCGACTTTGCCGCCGAGTCCGGTTTCGGCGACGGAGAGCACGTCCTCGACGCTGAGTCCGTAGCGCGCGAGGGCTGCGCGGTCGGCCGTGATTTCGAGGTAGGGCTTGCCCTGCACGCGCGACGGCGCGACGCCAGTCGCGCCGGGAATCTGGTTCACGACCTGTTCAACCTCGAATGCCTTTTGCTGGAGCGCATCGAGATCGTTGCCGAAGATTTTGATCCCGAGTTGGGCGCGGATACCGGTGGAAAGCATGAGCACGCGATTCTCGATCGGTTGAAGGAAGCCGGGGACGTAGCCGGGGATTTGCGTGAGTTTCGTGGTGAGTTCGGCGACGAGTTTCTCCTTAGTCATGCCCGCCCGCCACTCGGAGGGCGGCTTCAACATGATCGTTGTCTCGATCATCTCGACGGGTGCGGGATCGGTGGCGGTATCGAAGCGACCTAGTTTTCCGGCAACACTGGTGACCTCGGGTGTCGCGCGGATCGTCTGATCCTGCCATGCCATGATGCGTTTGATCTCCGTGAGCGAGGTGCTCGGGAGCAGCACGGGCATGAAGAGGAGTGATCCCTCTTGCAGGGTGGGCATGAACTCGGAACCGAAGCCACTGCCGAGTCGCGCAATGCGCGCCGGCAGTTTGTCCGCGATGGCGCTCGGCAGGCCAAAGGCGATGACGATGCAGAACGCGAGCAGCGATGCGGCGAGGGCGAGGACGGTTTTACGGCAGCGCAGCGCCCAGTCGAGCACGGGGTCGTAGATTGCGAGGAGGGCGCGCATGACCCAGTTTCTGTTTTCGGCATGAAACGGTCCGCGCACCAGGAGGGTGCAGAGCACGGGCACCAGCGTGACGGCGAAGATCGTCGCGCCGATCATTGCGAAGGTTTTCGTCCACGCGAGCGGGTGGAAGAGTTTTCCTTCCTGGCCGGTGAGATTAAAGATCGGGATGAACGCGAGGATGATGATCCCCATCGCGAAGAAGATCGGGCGACCGACTTGTTGCGAGGCGGCGAGCGTGACGTGCCAGGTTTCATCGCGGGTGATGGGGCGTCCGAGTTTCGCTTCTTCCAACTCGCAGTGGCGGATGACGTTTTCGGTCATCACGATCGCGGCGTCGACGAGTACCCCGATCGCGATGCAGATGCCAGTTAGCGACATGATGTGCGACTGGATGCCGAACTCCTTCATCAAAATAAACGCGACGAGAATCGAGGCCGGCAGCGGCAGCGTGACGATTAGGATGCTGCGGAAGTGGAAGAGGAAGATGACGTGCATCAGCGTCACAAGGATGACCGCCTCCCAGAGCGTGTGCTTGAGCGTGTCGATCGCGCGATCGATGAGATCGCTGCGATCATAGAATGGCTCGACCGTTACGCCGGGCGGAAGACCGGCGCCGATTTGGGAAAGCTTGGCTTTCACGTCGCGGATCACCTGCCACGCGTTTTCGCCCGTGCGCATGATGACGGTGCCGCCGACCACCTCGTGGCCGTCGACATCGAGCACGCCCCGGCGCGAGTCGCCGCCAATCTGCACGGTGGCGACGTCGCGCAAATAGACCGGCACGTCGTCGCGCGTCGTAAGAGCGATGTTTTCAAGATCGCTCGCGGAGTTGATCAGGCCGCGGCCGCGGACGATGAACTCCATGCCGTTCTCCTCAACGGTGCGGCCGCCAACGTTGAGATTGTTTTTGGCAATCGTGGTCAAGATTTGGTCGAGCGAGACGCCGTATTGCTTCATCCGCAGCGTGGAAACCTCGACCTGCCACTGGCGCACGAAGCCGCCGATGCCGGCGACTTCGGCGACACCTGGCACGGCGGCGAGTTGGTAGCGGACAAAATAATCCTGGAGCGCGCGGAGCGACCCGAGATCGTTTTTACCGGAGGTGTCCTTGAGGTAGTATTGGTAAACCCAGCCGAGGCCGGTGGCGTCGGGTCCGAGGCGGGGCGTGACGCCAGCGGGCAAGAGGTTGCCGAGGTAGTTGAGGCGCTCGAGCGTGCGCGTGCGGGCGAAGTAGTTGTCGAGCTTGTCCTCGAAAATTACCGTGATGAGCGAGAAGCCGAACATCGAGGTCGCGCGCACGCTGCGCACGCCGGCGAGGCCCTGCAGATTTACGGAGAGCGGGTAGGTGACCTGATCCTCGAGTTCGCGCGGGCTGCGGCCCTCCCAGTCGGCGAAGACGATTACTTGGTTTTCCGAGAGATCGGGGATCGCGTCGATCGGCACGTGACGCACCGCGAACCAGCCCCAAGCGAAAAGCAGCAGCGTGGCGCAGAGAACGATGAACCGGTTCTCCAGCGACCATTTGATGAGCCAGCTGATCATGGGACCTCCTCGCCGCAGTCAGGCATCGCGGCGCCAAAGAAGGGGTTTTTCACCGGTTGGCTGCGCTGCACCCAGCGGCCTTTGCCGAGGACGGGTGCCATCGGGCACTGGAAGATTTTCAGGCCGAGTTGCGTGCGCTGTGGCTTCAAGACATCGGCGACGGCGGTGCTCCACGGCTCGAACGAGCGGCGTGCGGCTTTGAGCGAATCGCCGAGGGTGAGCTTCGGCAGATTTGGAAACCGATCGGCGGCGGGCGCGAGAGACGGGAAGAGTTTTTGGTAGCGCGCGAAGTCATCGCTCGCGAGGGCATCGGCGGCATCAAGGGCGGCGACGGCGAGCGCGGAGAATTTGTCCGTCGGTGCGGGAGTGGCAGCCATGCCTTTTGGCGAGTACGTGGAGGGCATCGTCATCGCGGTTGCTTGGTCGTGCGTGCTGGCTTCGCGCACGAGTTGGGCCTGGGCGTCGAGGAGCAGCGCGCCGGTGGTCACGACGTTTTCGTTTTCCTTAAGACCCGAGAGAACTTCGACCAGTGAGTCGCCGCGGCGGCCGAGGGTGAGGACGCGTTGTTCAAACCGGTCGTCGCCGAGCGCGACGTAAGCGACGGGTCCGCGGCCGCTATCGAGCACGGCGGAGCGTGGCGCGGCGAGCACGGCGGGTGACTCGACGAGCACGGTGCCCTCGGCCAGCACGCGATGCGGGAGGCGGTGGGGTTCGCCGTTCACGCTGAAGTGCGGATTCGGCAGCGTGGCGCGCACCCGCGTGGTGCGGGTGGTCTCGTTGAAATTCGGATCGATAAACTCGACGGTGGTGTGGATGATTTCACCGGGAACGGCGCGGGTCGTAACTTCGATTTTCTCGCCGATGTGAATCCACGGGATGTCCTGCTCGTAGGCCTCGAAGACAAACCACATGCGCGAAAAGTCGCCGATTTCAAAGAGGCGATCGCTGGCTTGGACGTATTGACCTTCGTAGACGGATTTCGAGACGACGGTGCCGGCGGAGGGTGCGCGCACTACGACAATCGCGGAGGGCGTGCGCGTTTGATCGAGTTGCGCGAGGTCGTCAGCGGTGAGACCGAGTAACTGAAGTTGTTCGCGCGCGGCGGAGAGCTCGGCGGACGAGTAGGCGGGAGCGCCGGCTTTTAGGCGCTCAAGGTAGACGCGCTGGGCTGTGAGCATCTCGGGGCTGTAAATCGTGGCGAGCGGCGCACCGGCGGCGACTTCGGCGCCGACGTAATCGATGCCGAGTTTCTCGACGCGGCCCGGCACGCGCGCGGAGAGGATACGGTGACGCGTGTCGTCGTCGTCGATGCGGCCATTGACACGCACGGTGCGGAGGAGCGGTTGGCGCGCGACGGTCGTGGTCTCGACGCCGATGGCGGTCAACGACGACGCGGGAAGAGCGACGACACCTTCGGGTGTGCGGGCGGTGGGGGCGAGTTCGACGAGTTCCATACCGCAGACGGTGCACGTGCCCGCATGATCGGATTTGATCCACGGGTGCATTGGGCATTGGAAGACGTGCGAAGCAGCGGCTCGGGCAAACGCGGTCGCGCCAAGCACAAACAGAAAGAGGGGGAGACGAAGGGAAAATATTTTCATGACAGGAGGGCACGGGCGAGTGATGGGGACGCGATGCTCTGGGCATCAGCGGATAAAGATGCGAACAGCGATCGATCGCCGGACGCGGACACAGGAAGGCCGTGCCGGCCTCAGATCAGGAATGTGCAGTGCACCCGGTAAAGCGGTGCATTCGCAGCAGCGCCAGCCACGCGGAGCGCGTGTTTGGCGCGCACAGGCAAAGCGGAATCGTTTCTGAAAATCGAAAACGTCAGGCTCGCCACCGCGTTGCGGGCCGGGCGCACCACGGTGGCGCGGGCCTCGACGGCACCAACAACCGTAAGCGTCGTCGTCGCGCGCGCTGTCGCGGGCGGTGGGGCGCAGTCGTTGGTGCCGCAGCATTGCTGACAGCAGCCGCATTCGTCGGATTTGGCGGCCGTCTCGATCGCTGGTAACGCCGGCGCGAACGCGCAGGCGAGCACGAGGAGAATGGTGCACAGACGACGAAGCATGTAGGGACAGTCGTGCACGCGGGCGTTTCGCGCAAGGCGTTTTCCCGCGCAGGACCTGCGGTTGTCTGGGCGTTTTTTGCCAGAGCAAGGGTGTGGTAGCGGAGCGCTTGGATAAGTTTCGACTCGGCCGTCCGCGAAACGTAACAAGATCGCTGCGATGATACCTCATCCAAATCCGACGTGGACGCGATCGCGGCTGGCGATTATAGCGATTTGGCTCGTGAGCGCGCCACTCGCGCTGGCTCACGTCAACGGCGACGCCACCGGCGGATTCGGCAGCGGGTTCAAGCATCCGTGGTCGGGCTTCGATCACATCGCGGCGATGGTCGCGGTGGGGTTGTGGGGCGCGCAGCTCGGCGCGCCTGCGATCTGGATGCTGCCGGTGGCGTTTCCGCTCGTCATGGCGGTCGGGGGATTTCTCGGGCTCATCGGCGTGCCGCTGCCGGGAACCGAAATCGGGATCGGCGCGTCGGCGCTGCTGCTCGGGATCGCGGTGGCCGCGGAGATCCGGCCGAAAAATTTGATCTGGGCGGCGGCGCTGGTCGGCGTCTTCGGACTCTTTCACGGTCACGCGCACGGCACGGAACTGCCGCCGGGCGAAAATGGGTTATTCTACAGCCTCGGCTTCGTGATCGCGACCGGGGTGCTGCATGGCTGCGGGATTGCGATCGGGGAGATTCGCCGCTGGAGCGGAGGGGCGAAAGTATTGCGCATGCTGGGGGTGGTCATTGCGCTGGCGGGAGTTTATTTTTTGGTGCAGGCGTTCAGACCGGAGGTCCAATCCGAGCCGGGAGCAGTCTCGACGGGTAGCCTACAGCCGCACTGATCGTATGATGAAATCGCGCCGCGCGTTCCCGTGGATGGTCGGACTGGTGTTTCTGTTGGCGGCCACGCGCGCCGAGGCGCACGCGGTCTTTTCGACGCGCGGTCCGTTTATCGGCGGGATCAAACATTTTTTTCTCTCGCTCGACGATGTGCTGGCGGCTCTGGCGCTCGGGATCGTGGCGGCGCAGAATCTGGCCAAGGCCGGCAACAAAGTATTCTGGGCGTTGCCGACGGCATGGCTGCTGGGCGGCCTGGCCGGTCTGGCATTCAATGAACCGGTGCGTGCGGCGGAGTTGCTGTCGGCCGCATCGCTCCTGATCGGCGGGCTGCTGGCGGCGCTGAGTCTCGCGCTGCCCGCATCGCTGGTCCTTGCGCTCGCGGTACTGCTGGGCGGGATGCACGGGTTCCTCAACGGCGTCGCGATGCAGCCGGAGACGTTCGGGGCAGGGCTGTCGCAACTGGGTGGGATTGTGGCGTCGGCGGCGTTTGCGGCGATCTATCCGTCGACGCTGTTGGAGATTTTCAAACAGCCGTGGACCCGGATCGTGGCGCGCGTGCTCGGCAGTTGGATCGCCGCGACCGGGCTGCTGCTGATCGGCTGGACGCTACGGGTAAAGAAGTGATTCGGCGTCGACGCGAGGATCAGAAATTAAATTTCACATCCACCACGAGCGTGCGTTGCAAAAACGGGTGGAAGAGGAAATATTTTCGGTCGAGGATATTGTCGACGCCGAGCGAGGCGGTCCAATGGTTGGTCGCGCGGAAGTGCGCGCGCACGTCGGCCACGAACCACGCGGCGAAGCCTTGGTAGATGTTTGGGTTGACGTCAGTGTTGTCGAGCGTTGTCCAGAGTTTGTCGCTGTAGCGGCCGGCGGCGGTAAACGTCCACCGATTGCCGATGCGGTAGGTGGCGATTAAGCTCGCGCGCCAGTCGGGGATGTTCGGGAGCTTCTTCCCGACCGCGGCGCCGGGTGCGGCGGTGGCACTGGCGCGGCCTGAGAGCGCCAGCGTCTTCGCATCGAGCCACGTGAGCGTGCTGGTCAGGCTGAGGTCGCGGATGAAGACGTTGTTTGCTTCAAAAACGAGCTCGGCACCGCGGGCGCGCACATGATCGACGTTGGAGAGAAAGGAGAAGAGCGTCGCGCTGCCGGGGACGAGGGGGTTGAACTGCGAGATGATCGCGTCGTGGATGTCGTCTTGAAAGAGCGAGAGGCGGATGCGGCCAGCGTCTAGCTTGCGTTCGATTTTCAGCTCGGTGGAGGTGACGTTGTCGGGCTTCAGATCGGGATTTGGCGAGGTGAACGTCGCGCCGGTCGTGACGAGTTGGTAGAGTTCGGCGGCGGTGGCGTATCGGTAGGCCTTGCCGACGGAGAGCGTGGCGCTCCACTGAGGAGTGATCGTCCACGCGAGCGTTGTTTTGGGCGAGGTGTTCGTGCGGCTGAGCGTGGGCTGGCGGACGGTGGTGGCGCCGTTGATGTTGAGGCCGTCGTAGGCGCGCCAGTCCTCATAGCGCGCGCCGAGGGTGAGCTTCACGTCGGGCATGAGCGTCCACGCATCCTGCACCCAAAGCGCCTGCGTGAGGGTCTTGCCGTCGCCTTCGGAGGCGATGGAGGTGTAGTCGCCGCCGGTCCACTCGGCGGTGTTGAAGGTGGGGTTGTAGAGTTTGTAGCGATCGTCGTGTGCGCCGAACGTGAGGAGGTGCGGCGAATTTTTGGTGCCGTCGGGCCGCCACGTGCCCTTGAGATCGAGGGTGCTCCAGCCGGTGCCCCCGAGCACGGCGGCTTTGCCCGCGGCGCCAAAGCTCGTACTCGCGGCGGCGGTCGTGGAGGCGGTGTTGGGCGAGCGCTGCTCATCGCGATCGAAGCGGTAGAGCGAGGCGCTGGCCTCGAAGTCGAAGGCGCCGCGCGTATCGGAGCGCAGTGTGGCGCTGTGCGCGGAGTGATCCTGGATGAGATTGTAGTAGCCACTGGCGAAACCGGCGAGGCCGGCGAAGGTGGGCGCGCCGGCGGCGTTGGTGAGATAGCTCTGGACGTCCGAGTGGGCCTCGTTGCGCCACGCACCGAACGTGTAGCTCGCACGCAAGGTCGGCGTGAAATCGTAGGCGAGCTTCACTTTTGAATTGGTCATCTGCGTGTGCAGGAGGCCCGAAGCACCGACGACGTCAGCGGCGGCGCCGAGCTTGTTGTTCGCCGCGTAGCCGCCGGTGGTGCCGGTGGGGAAGGTGGCGTTGGTCACGTAGGTGAGCGGCTGCGAGTGGCTGTCTTGGTAGTTCACGTTGACCCAGTAGGAAAATTTTCCCGCGCGATCACCGATGGTGGCGGCGGTCTGTGACATGAGGTAGTGCTGGTGCGTGCTGTAGAGCGAGAAATCCTGCCACGCGGTCGTCTGCGTGACGGAGCCTTCGAGGCGCTCGGGCATGCGCGTGGTGATTTCGAGGACGGCGCCCATGGAGTTGCCGGGATACTGCGCGGCAAACGGGCCATACATCATGTCCATGCGCTCGATTTCTACGGGTGCGATCAGGCCCCAGCGCGGGGCGCCGATGTTGTTGTTGTTCGCGATGAGCGCGGTGAGAATCACACCGTCGCCGTAGACGAGCGTGCGGGCGCTGGAGCTCACGCCCCAGACGCGCGAGGCCATCACGGCCTGCGTGTCGCCGTAGTTGCGCTTGCGCAGAAAAATACTCGGCATGTATTTCAACACGTCCTCGGTATCGACGACGTTGACGACTTCCACGGCACGGGCCGCAGTGATGCTTTCGGTGACCTGTGGAAGCAGGTATTTGTCGGCGGCCGAGGGCGCCTCGTTGACGATCAACGGGGCGAGTTTTTCGATGGGCACGGGAGTGGGATCGGCGGCAAACGCGGTGGTGGCCGCGAAGCCGGCGGCGAAAACGCCGCGGCGAATGAAACGAAGGTGGGAACGAAAGAGAGAAAAGATCATGGGAAGTGCGTGGGAACGGAAAACACGGCGGCGCGCACGCGGACGCACGGTCGTGGATCGCCAATGGGGCGAACGAACGGATCGGTTTTAACCGCGCGCGAAAATCTCGCGTTGCGCGGACACGGCGGTGCGGTGGCGCGTTAGGCGCGCGGCGGGGGCACCGGCGGCGCGGAGCGCGCCAGGCTGGAGACGAGCGGGTCGCTCAGCGAACACGGGGAAAAATCGGGCGCGGCCACGACGGGCAATGGCGCGGGTTCAAACGCGAGTTGGATTTTTGCGTTGGGTTTGCCGCCGGGGAGTGTGGCTGCGTCTTCTTGTTGCTGCTTCGCCCCAGAGACCGCCTCGCAGATCGGGCAGCGGCCCTCTGGGCTGAAGGTGCGCTCTGCCGCCTCGGTCAGCGACAGCGTTGCTGAGTTGATCGCGAACATCCTCGCCCAAGCAAACGT
The DNA here is from genome assembly GCA_903896015.1 of uncultured Opitutia bacterium. GTDB lineage: Bacteria > Verrucomicrobiota > Verrucomicrobiia > Opitutales > Opitutaceae > CAITWF01. Next base: position 23,400 of record CAITWF010000108.1, read on the forward strand.
CTGTACCAAATCCCACTGGCTCCCCGTGGCAAGAAGCCACGCGGCGAGCGTGAAGACGAGGGAAACGCGATGACGCACGGGGCAGAGAGAAAGCCGAAAGCGGGGAAGAAGAAAGTAGAAACTCTCGGCCGGCGGGTCCGGCGGCGCGGCAGAAGTGAAAATGATATGGGCGAAAACTCGCCCGGCGCGGGACGCGCCGAAGGTTGGCGGTGAGCGGCGCACGCCGCCGCGCGGGAGCTAACCGGCCGAGCTGTCGTGGTGCGGCTCCTCAACTGCAGGCGCGGGGTGATCGAAGACGACGCCCGCGCGCTCAAGTTGATGCCGCAAGGGCGCGACGAAGCGTTCGGCCAGCTCCTCGATCGGGAAGGTCACATCGAGCGGGCTTTCGCCGATCACAAAGGCGATCGCGTCGGCGAAATCGGTCAGGTCTTCGTCGGTGAAGTGCTCCTCGATGACCGAGGGATTGCCCTCGAGCGCGACCAGCGGCAGCCAGCCGGTCTCGGCGTCGGGGGTGGGCTGGCGGAGTTGGATGGCGCCCCGCAGCCGGGCGCGCGTGATGCGCGCGGCGAAATCGCTCAGCTTCGCGAAGGCGAAGGCGAGGTTGACGAGACGGACGTGACGCAGGAGTGCGTCGCGTTGCTTGAGGAGGAGGGAGAGTTTCATGGGAGTTCCTTGGAGCGGTTGATGGTTGAACAACTCGACTTTCCTGCGGCTGACTCGCGGACGAAAACACGGCGGAGCATCGCGACCGCCGGGCGGACTGACGCCGGCGATCCCTGAACCTATCACGGACAATCGGTCACAGACGACGAACCTGAATCGAAACGCGGACGATTTCGGACTTCGCTGACGACTGGAGGCAATAACGCTGACGACTGTTTCGCTGTCGGACTCAAACCACGATCTCAACCGTGCATCTGAACTCTGACGTTACTGAAATTAACTCACAGAAGATTGGAGGAGGGAAGCAAGGCGAATGTTCCCGGTGGGCGGGCCAGAAACGCGTGCTAAGGGCAACACTCACTCCGGCTCACGGCGTGAATTCCTCGTCATCGGCGGTCCACATTTTTTTGTCGGGGCCGGCCGACCGAATAGACATGTGCCTGCCAGACTCGGCATGGAAGAAAAACGGGGTGCCCCAGCGATCGCAGAGTTCGCCGTTGCGGTTGATCGCAGCGTGGTCTGGAGGGATCACTGCGTAGCCGAGTTTGTTTTTACCGGTCAGAGCAGCTGTGATCTCGGCGTTGGATCCGACGGGGTTTCCATCGCGCGGAAAGTTGCTGCGGAAATTCTCAAGCACGTCGCCGACGATATGAAGATCAGCGGTGATATTGCCCTTCGGTGAATTGAGCTGATCGGCGAGGTGGGAGGTTTCTGTCGCTATGGGTGGCGCGATCTTTTTATCGGCCGCGAAGCCGCCAGCGCTCGCGGCGCGGGCGGGCCCGCGTGACGACTCCTTCTCTGTGATTTCGTGGCGGGGCCACAAAAACCACATGATGCCGACGAGCAGCAGCGCGGTCAGCGTCGCGACGATGGCGCGACGGGGGCTCATCACACGAAGCCGAGGCTCGGATGCGCGAAGCGGCCGATGTTGGGCAGGACGGTGGAGAGGTTGGTGGCGCTGACGCCGAACCATGTCGCAAGCGTGGCCGCGTATTCGTCGACGCTCGTCGTCGGAATCCAGCGCCCAAGGCCGGTGTCGTCGGGTCCCCCGATTGTGAGCGTGGGCATTTTTCCGAAAATGTCGCCGCCTTTGACCGCGCCGCCGACGATGAGCTGGTGATTTCCCCAGCCGTGGTCCGAACCGTCACCGTTTGATCGGAAAGTCCGGCCGAAATCAGACGCGGTGAACGTCGTCACTTGATTTGCAACGCCGAGTTCAATCGTCGCATTGTAAAAGGCGTTTACGGCCTGACTGATTTGAGCAAGGAGGAGAGCGTGCGTGCCGGTTGTGGGCGCCGCGTTGATGAGCTGCGCGGCATGCGTGTCCCAGCCGCCGAGCTGCACGAAGAACACCTGGCGCTTCAATCCGAGCGCTGAGGAAGCACCAATCAGTCGTGCGACCATCTTGAGCTGAGAGGCGGCGGTGGTGAGCGTCTTGCCGTCAAGTCCGGTCGGAAAGACCGTGTTAAGAGTTGGAGCGGTGGCGAGCGCCGCGTTGAGCACATCCGTGTCATTGAGCGCGGAGCCGGAAATGCCCGCAAATGCGGTGTCGAAAAGCCCTGGCTGGGACGCGGTGAAAAGGTCCTTTTGGGCTTGGTAGCGGATGCCGTCGTTGGACGTCTTGCTTGAAGTGCTTCCGGTAAACGTGACGCCGCCATTCGTGGTGACCGCATATTCTGAAACCGTGCTGCCCACTTGAAAATAATTGGTGCCGGCGAGGCTGATCGACATCGAGATCTGGTTGTTCGAGTTGAACGCATTTACTAGGTCAGCGAGGCGTCCACCCCAACCCGTGGTCGTGGGCTTGTCAGGAACGCTGTTCTGCCATTGGACCTGCTGGTCGTTGTGCGAGAACAGCTGGGGGGGGAGCGGCACAGAAGAGGCGGTGTATTGTGCCTTGCTGGTCGGGTAGACGAGCGTGCCTACATTCGCCAAGAGTGCGGCTTTGCCAGCGCCGTAGAGCGACTGAAGTTCAGGCACTGCGGCGTGAAGTGACCAACTGCGGCCATCGGAAGATTTGATCGGCAGCAAGCCCGTTTGCGGCAGTGCGAGATTGGAGCGAGCGGCTGCGTAGGCAGCGTAGCTTGTTGCGTCGGACGGGATAATGAGGTTGTTGGCGTCGTTTCCGCCCTGAAGGAAGAGGCAAACGAGGGCCTTGAAATCCGGTGCTATCGCGCCGCCGGTTACAGCGGGCTGCGGGCCATTGCTGGGACTCGCGGCCGCACCAATCAAACGCAGGCTCGCGAGCGAGGAGAGCAACCCAGTGGCTCCAACCGCGGCACAGCAGGATGAACCAATGAACCGGCGGCGGGATAGATCGGGGACGGAAGATTTTTTGTTCATGGGGCGCGGAGATTTTATTTTTGGGTGGCGGCAGCCGGCGAAGTTAGGGTGAGGAGGACGGCGGTTTGCACCTTTTCGAGCGCCGACGTGGTCGCTGGCAAGGCGGTGAGTGCAGTCGTGATTCGATCGCGGGTCGCCTGAGGCATGTTGCCTTGGCACAGCACGGCTGCGAGGTGATCAAGAAGTTTGGTGGGGGGCGCGACCAGCGTCTGTTCGAGCGTGAAATCGGGCGCGATGGTTACAGGCACGCTGCTACTTGTGCCGGTTGCAGTCGCAAACACGAACGTGCGAAGGTCATTTGGCACGTCGATTGTGAAGGTTGCGTCCGTGATTTCGAACTCAGGGGCGACGAGGCCGGCGGAGGCTAGCGGACCGGCTAGGACATAGCCTGGGTGGTAAAAATTGAAAACAGTGGGCGAGCGCAGCGCGGCCTGATTGAGTTGCGTCTGCGTAAAGTCGAGCCGGGTCGAAGCGCTGATCGATCCAATTGTCGTGGCATCCGTGGGCTTTGGGGTGGTGCCGGTGATAACCGTGCCGTTGACGGTCACTTGAAAGCCGACGTAGCGGCCATTGGGGGCGGCGGCGTTGAAGCTGCGCATCAAATTGGTGAGTCGCAGGACCGGCTCCTTAAGCTTACCGTACGCGACGCCGGCTGCAACGACCGGAGAACGGGCTTCGTAGTCCTCCAGAATGGCGCGGACGACTGCGCCAAGGTTGCCGCGCACACCGGTTCCGTCGTTCGCAAAAACCTGCGCGACCCGGTAAACGTAAGCCGGACTCGGATTGCTCAACACGAGGCGCTGAATCAGCTGCTTCGAGACAAACGGCGCCGTGTTGGGGTGATTGGCTAGGGCGTCCAGTGCGAGCTTCAGGTCTGTCGTTCCGCCCTGACTCGCTGGGATGGTAATGAGACTGGCGAGGTTGAGGTTCTTGGCTGTATCATCGTGGAACGCTGGATAGAGCTGCAGCGGACTAAAATAATTTGTCGAGGCGGTGCGAAATGCGCTGGCGTTGGTGGAGGGATAAGCCCACCCCGTAAAAACCTTCGCCATTTCTGTGACCGTCGGCTGGGTGTAGGTCGCGATCGGCAGGCCATCGGTGCCTAGTTGCAGCGTACCGTCGGGCTGCAGCATATTGAGTCCGATGGTGAACAGCTGCATGACTTCCCGCGCGTAATTTTCATCGGGGGTCTGGCCGGTGACGGGATCCGCTTTCGCGTTGCGCAGCAGGCTGAGATAATTTGCCATCATTGGGCTGAGCGTGACATTTTCTAGCAGGGTGCGGAAATTGCCGAAAGCTCCGTTGCCGAGCATATCGTAATAGGCGGCCAGCGGCTCGGTCTGGTTATCGTCGCCGAGCGAAACGTCGGAAACTACGAAGAGTTGGCTGAGCGCGAACGCCACGCGCTGCCGCAATTGATCCGGCGCGGTTAGAGATACTTTGAACCACGCAGCCTGACGGTTGGAGAGCGTGATCGCGTTCCAGTTGGTGAAGCTTCCGCTGCCGCCATAGGTTGACTGATCCTGCTGGATGGCGGTGCGGTGCGAGGTGAAGGGCATTGCCATCTGGCTGGCGATCCACGTGTCGATGTTGCCTCCGGTCAGCGCATCGATCTCGCTTTGCTTTGGGCCGAATGTCGCCTGTGTCAGAAGGCGGGCGGCGTCGGCGGCGGTGACGTTGCCCAAAGTGACGGCTGGCGGAGCTGCGGGCGGGCTGAATGACAGCGAGCCGGCACCTTGGACAAACGTGCCGCTAGTTTCGCCTGACGGATAGTTCGCGGTATCGATTCGCACGGAGAGGTTGCCGGATTTGAGCGCGTTTAACAGATCGCTGCTGGCGTAGAGGCCAGTGGGTGCGAAATTCCAGAACGCGCCGTTCACCTGGCCCTGCGGCAGGTTGAAAACGAAATCTTGGTTGGCTCCCAGCACGAGATGCGCGGTCACTTCAGCGGAACTGAGGTTGGAGAAGGAAACGTTGATGCCGGCAATCGTGCCGCTCGACGCGACCAGAATGGAGGCGGTGCCGGACGAAGTGGATCCGCTCGCTCCTTTCGCGGGCCGCAGCGTGGCGATGTAAAGCGTCGCCACGCTGTCGGCGATCGTCACTTTGGCGCTGCTAGCTGAGCCGATTGTATAGGAGGACGAATTTGTGAGCGTGAGTACGACGGGATCGAGGCCTTCGGCCTGAAGATCCGGGATGACGACGAGCGGCACAATAACCGAGGTCGCGCCAGCGGGGAATGTCACGCTGCCCGGCAGGGTGGCATAGTCGACGCCGTTGACCGCGCTGCCGCCGGTGGCGTAGGTGACGGTGAGCGGCGCGCGCACGTCGCCCGCGCGCGTGAACGTGAACTCACCGTTGTTGGTGCCGGATTCGTCGGCGTTCGCCTTGGTGGCCGTGACGTTTATTACCGGCGGAGTCGTCGGTGTGAGATCGTAAACTTCCACGATGCCAAGGCCGCCCGCGCCGGTGCCGGTGACCTGCACCGTGTAAGAACCGGCGCCGAGCTCGATGTAGGCCATCGCGTCCTTACTGCCACTGGGAAATGCAAACGCGCCCGCGAACTGCGCGATCGTCGCGAGGTTCGTGGCGTCGAGCGCAGTCGCACCGACGGGCGTGCCCCAGTTGTCGTTGGTGGCAAAGGTGGTCTTTCCGTCGGCCGAGGTAATCTTGAACTGCGGATCGGCGATCGTGCCGGGGACGCCGAGCGCGCCTAGGCCGGGGCCGGCGGCGCGAATAAGAAGCTTCCGGATGCTCGTGCCTGGTGCGATCACGAGGCCGGCGATCATATTGCCGCCGGTCGCGATTTGGCCGGAGGTGGAGATGTTGGTGAGTTTGCCGCCGTTTGAGTCCATTTCGTAGACTTCGACGATACCGAGTCCCGCGGCTCCTGTGCCCGCGCTCATCTGCGCGGTGTAGTTGCCCGGATCGAGCGCAATTTGCATCGCAGCGTCCTTACTGTTGGCTGGGAGCGCAAATGCGCCGACGGAGGAAAATGTTGCCGCAGTGATCGTCAGCGTTCCGCCGACGGGCGTGCCCCAGTTGTCGTTCGTGGCAATCGCGACGTTACTGGAGTTGAATAGCGTGAGATTTGGATCGGCGACCGTGCCGCCGACGCCGAAGGCCGCGAGGCCGGGGCCGACGCCGCGGATGAGCACCGTCTTCTTCGCGGTGCCCGTGATAACGAAACCGACAGTGAGGACATTGCCGCCTGAGCCGACCTGCGCCGTGGTGGCGAGATCAGCAAGGCGCGCTTCCTGAGCGGGTGCCATTGAGGGAATGGCGGAGGCGAATGCGGCTAGGCCGGCAATCGCGAGCGTGACACAGCGAGGGGTTTTCATGAGTCCGGAGAGAGCAGTCAAAAATTCAGTCTACACCACCTTAGACGCCTTATGGCGGCGTCGGTCACAAAAGCCACCGAGGAGGCGCATGGCTAACGAATAATTCACGAAATGGGCGGGCGGTTGTTACTTAGATGTTACGCCGCCTGACATCTATTTCTCTCTTCGCCTGTGCGGGAGTGGTCGCCTTCTTGCGGCTTACCCAGCGAATGCGCCTCACCGCACCGTGCGCAACTGCACGCTGTCGACAAGGCGGTCTTGCGAGACGATATCGGTCGCAACGATCAGTTTGTCGCCAGACGAAATGCGTTTTTCGCGACGAAGGACGGTGATCGCATTTTCGATCGTGATGTCGGGCTCGGAGGCGAGGGGCATTAGGAACGGCTCCACGCCGCGGAGCAGCCGGAGCTGCCGCTGCACCTCGATCGAGGGTGTAAACGCGATGATCGGGGCGTGCGTTGGGCGGAGCGCGGCGAGGCCCTGCGCCATGAAGCCGTGGCGCGTGAACGTGAGCAGAATCGAGCGGGGAATCTCATTCGCCAGCACGACGGCGGAGTGGAGGACCTTCATGCGATCTCCGGTGAAGACGGCGGTCTCGCGCGCGCCAACTTCGGCCTCCTCGGCTTCGATGCGTAGGGCAATCTTGTCGAGCATCTGCACGCATTCGAGGGGGTATTTGCCGACTGTCGTCTCGCCGGAAAGCATCACACAGTCGGCGAGTTCATAGACGGCGTTGGCGACATCTGTGATTTCGGCGCGGGTCGGCACGGGCTGAGTGATCATTGACTCGAGCATATGCGTCGCGACGATCACGGCGCGGCCCTGCGCGAGGCATGCGCGGACGGCGCGGCGTTGGATGACGGGCAGCTCCTCGAACGGACACTCGATGCCGAGATCGCCGCGAGCGACCATCAGACCGTCGCAGGCGGCGACGATTTCGTCGAGGTTGGCGATGGCGGACTGGTCCTCGATCTTGGCGATGATGCGGACCTTGGATTTGTGAAGACGGAGAAATTCGCGGAGGCCCTCGATGTCGCGCGCCATGCGCACGAAGGAGAGCGCGAGAAAATCGATGCCCTCTTCGAGGCCGACGATCGAATCCTTGCGATCTTTCTCGGTGAAGGAAGGGAGGTTTACTTTGACGCCGGGGAGGTTGATGTGGCGCTTCGATTTGAGTTCTCCCGGGATGAGCACGCGGCAGCGAATGCGCGCCTCGTCCTTCGCCAGGACTTCGAGGCGGAGGAGGCCGTTGTCGACGAGCACGGTGTCGCCGACCTTGATGTCCTTGACGAGGTCCTGGTAGTTCACGTCGACGGACTTGATCTCGACGTCGCTGCCGCCGCGCTCGGCGGTCATGCCGGGTTTGACGGTGAAGTCGAAGATTTCGCCCACCTTCAATTCGATCGGGACGTCGAGATCGCCGGTGCGGATTTCGGGGCCCTTGATGTCCATCATGATGGCGACCTCGCGGCCGACTTTCTTCGAGACCGCCCGGATGCGGCGGATGACGGTGCGCGTCCAGTCGTGTTTGGCGTGCGCCATGTTTAGGCGGACGATGTCGGCGCCCGCGCGGAACAGTTTTTCCAGCATTTCCTCGCTCTCGGTCGCGGGACCGAGGGTAAAGATGATTTTGGTTCGGCGAAGGGAGGAGTCGGCGCTCATGCGAGGGTCGTTCGTGCAGGAAACGGGCCGCGGGCGCAAGCGCGGCGCTCGTCATGCCGGCGGCGGCGCGATTTTTTGTAACATTGGGCGCGCGGATTTTCCGTGCAGGCGTGCGCGGTTCTCGCAAACGTCGCGACTTTGCTGGCACCGCCCCTGCTGGCCGGCCGTTCAACTTTCCGCTTTCTCCCTCCCTCGCGCCCTCATGTCGTCCACTGGAATTGTCGCCCTCTGCCTCGCGGTCGTCATCTTCGTTTATTTTTACAACAACCCGCTCAAACACGGCGCGTGGTTTTTGAGCCGGCGGTTCATCAACTGGTTTCCGCTCGGGATGACGTATGCGTTCCTCTACATGGGGCGCTACAACCTCTCGGTAGCGAAGAACGCGCTCGGGTCGCTGATGCCCAACGAGGACTTCGGGCTGATTTCGGGGGCGGGGACGTTCGTCTACGCGCTGTCGTTTTTGGTCAACGGGCCGCTCGTCGACAAAATTGGCGGCAAGAAGGGCATCATCATCGCGGCGACGGGCGCGGCCGTGGCGAACATCGGGCTCGGCATTGTGACGTGGCTCGTGCTGACCGATCGGTGGCACGTGCCGCTGCTCGGCGTCTGCGCGACGCTTTACGCGCTCAATATGTATTTCCAAAGCTACGGCGCGGTCTCGATCATCAAGGTGAAGGCGAACTGGTTTCACGTGCGGGAGCGCGGGCTCTTCGGCGCGATCTTCGGCACGCTGATTTCGTTCGGGGTGTTCTTCGCCTTCGACTGGGGCAAGGCCGTCGCTGACATGACGACGCTGAAGACGCCGGCCGGTGTGACCTGGCTGAGCGAGGTCGTGCGCGGGGTGTTCGTCGGCGCCGGCAGCACGCGCGACGCGACGTGGTCGGTCTTCTTCGTGCCCGCCGCGATTCTGCTCGGCTGGGCGTTATTCGATTGGTGGCTGATCAAGGAAACGCCGGAGGACGCGGGCTTCCCGCACCTCGACACGCACGACGCTTCGTCGGGCCACATGCACGAGAACTACTCGACGAAGGATCTTTTGAAGAAAGTTTTCCTCAGCCCGCTCATGCTTATGCTCGGCGGCATCGAACTCACCGCGGGCGTGATGCGCAACGGCATCTCGAACTGGTATACGATTTTCGCCGCGCAGGAGCCGCAGGTCGGTGCCGAGATCATCGCGAAAAACTGGGGGCTGCTCCTCTGCGTGTTCGGGATCGTCGGCGGTTTCGCGGGCGGACTGATCTCGGATAAATTTTTCCAGTCGCGGCGCGGTCCGCCGGCGGCGATGCTGTGCTGCTTCATGGTCATGATGGCGGCGGTGATGGCGATGACGCTGCGGGCGATGCCCTACGTCGTCGGCCTTTCCGCGCTCCTGATCTGGGCATGCGTGACGGGCGTGCATTCGCTCACGTCCGGCACGGCGGCGGCGGATTTCGGCGGGCGCAAAGCCACCGCCACGTGCTCGGGCCTCGTCGACGGCTGCGTTTACCTCGGAAGCACCGTGCAGTCGGTGTGCGTCGGCTTTCTCACAAGCGACAAATGGTCCGGCCACAGCTGGCGTTGGTGGCCGGTATTTTTGGTGCCGTTTGCGGTCCTGGGCGCCTACATCGCTTTTCGGATTTGGAATGAGCTGCCGGAGGCGACGAAGAGATACATTGCAGAGCACGAGGGAAAACCCAAGCCCGAGCCGGCCGGCGTGGGCTGAACCGGGCGCATGGGGCGCCGCTCGCGCGTCGTGTTACGTTTGGGTGAATTGTTCGTGCAAGACCGCGCGTTTTCCCTAATTCCATGGAGGATGGGAAACCCCAACGTGTCGCCTACCGCGACGTCTCCTCGTCAGTTGCCGGAAGGTTTTCGTCCGCGTCGTGGACTCAACTGGGCGGTGGTCGGCCTGACGTATACCAGCTACTATTTGTGCCGGTATAATTTCTCTTACGCGAATAAGGCGATCGCGGACGAGTTTCACTTTTCGAAGTCGGACATGAGCACGATCCTGTCCGTGAACTTTGTCGCCTACGGTTGCGGTCAGATCATCAACGGCCTGATCACCGACCGCATCGGCGGCAAACGCGCGATGCTGATCGGCGCAGCCGGCACGGTGCTGACGAATCTGCTTTTCGGCGCGGCGTCGTTCTGGGGGCTGCTGTCGCTGTTCTCGCTGCTGTGGGGGATAAACGGCTACGTGCAGGCATTTGGCTCGCCGGGCTTCATCAAAATCAACAGCGCGTGGTTCAGCCAGAGCGAGCGCGGCACGTTTGCCGGCATTTTCGGCTGCATGATCAACCTTGGGCGGCTTCTCGCGAACAAGCTGCTACCCGCGCTGCTCGCCGGCTTCACCTTTCTCGCGATGTGGAACGTCCCACCGCAGCACTGGCGCTGGCTGTTCTTCATTCCCGCGGGCGTCGCGACCCTCGTCGCGATCGTGCTGGCGATCGTGGTGAAGGACACGCCGGAGGAGTGCGGCTACAGGGGCATGTTCCGCGGTGAATCCGATCACGATGATCAGGATGTGCGCGCGGAACTCTGGCACGTCTTTCGCCAAATCGTGAGCAACCACGTCGTCTGGATCATGGCGATCGCCTATGCGTGCACGGGCGCTGTGCGCCAGTCGATCGACCAGTGGTTTCCGGTGTATTTTCAGGAAGTGCATCATCTCGCGATGACCGGCCCGCAGTTTCAGTGGCTCGGTTTCGCGATCCCCTTCGTCGCTTCGGCCGGTTCACTTCTCTCGGGCTGGGTTTCGGATCGGTTCGCGAATTCGCGCCGCGCGCCCGTGGCCTGCGCCATCTACGTCATTGAGGTGATCGTGATTCTCTGCGCGACACAGGTGACTACGCTCGCCTGGGCACTCGCGTTTTTTGTGATGATCGCGTTCACGGTGAACTCCACGCATTCGCTGCTTGGGCCGGCGGCGGCGATGGACATCGGCGGCCGGAAAATGGCGGCTTTTGCCTCGGGCGTAATCGATTCATTCCAGTATTTCGGCGCGGCCATCGCAACGAAGGGCCTGGGCTGGGTCCTCGATAACAAGGGCTGGAGCTGGTATTTCCCGTATTTGGTGCCGTTCGGCATCCTCGCCGCGATCATGATGTATTCGATCGCGCACCGGAAAAGCCTGAAGAAGGGCGCGACGCACTGATCCGTTAATCGATCCGAACGTAGGGCGTCAGTCTTGCTGACGCCGCGGTGCGTGGTCGGACGGAGCAGCGTCTGCAAGACAGACACCCTACAGCCAAACCAGACTCACGCCAGCTCGTAGAAAGGCGTGCCTTCGCCGGGTGCGACTACGGCGAATTCGCACGCGGCGAGCGCGGCGCGCACGCTCGAGAGCGCGAGTTCGACCGCGGCGGGTGAATTGCAGTCGCGCGAGAGGTGGGTGAGATAAACGCGTCGCCAGCGCGGACTCGCGACTGCCGCGAGAAGTTCGCGCGCGGCTTCATTCGAGAGATGACCGTGTCGGCCGCTAATGCGTTGCTTCGTCGACCACGGGCGCTTCGTGTCGGCCTTTAGCAACTCAGGGCAGTGATTCGCCTCGACGACGACGACCTCGCACTCGCGGATGCGCTCGCGGACGTTTTGCGGCGCGTGCCCGAGGTCGGTGAGAAACGCCAGCGAACGTCGCGGCGCGAACAGGTCGCCGTCGTGGCCGGTCGTGAAACGAAAGCCCACCGGCTCCTGCGCGTCATGCGGCACCGGGAAACTCTCGATCTCGAGATCGCGGAAACGGAAGCGCGATCCCGTCTCGAAGACCTGCCAGTCGGCGCGCCACGTCAGACCGCTCTGCACGGCGCGACGCGTGGGCTCGTTGGCGAACACGCGGATGTGCGGAAATTTTTTGAGCCCGTCGATCCCGGAGGCGTGATCTCCGTGCTCGTGCGTGAGAAAGATCGCGTCGATTTTCTCGAAGGATTCGCCCGTAGCGGCGAGCAGCGCGCCGAGTTTCTTCGCGGAAAAGCCGGCGTCGATCAGCACGCGCGCGCTTTCGGTCACGAGCAACGCCGCGTTGCCCGAGCTGCCGCTGCCGAGAATGCTAAACCTCATCGCCATGCGCCGTGCGTTGTCCGCCGCGTAGCGCGGCGGCGCAAGCGGTTTCTCGCGAGGCGGCGGCCTACCACGCGCAGAGCGAGTTCACATAGGCGGACGAACCGTCGCGCATCCAGCCGTCGAGTTGGGCCTGATCCTTGAGCTGCTGGCCGCGGGCGCGCGGCACGACGGCAAAGACGCTGCGCGCATCGGCTAGCCCGGTCATGTCGCCCCAGAGTTTTTCAAACTGGGCGACCGGAAAAATATCCTCCTGACCGTGGCCCCAGCGTTTCTTCACGTCCTTTAACGTGACGTAGGTCGGCATGCGCGCGGCCATCGTGCGCACGGCGGCGGCCGTGCGCTCGGCGTCGGCCAGTTCGTGGCGCGCGAGCCCGAAGAGTTGCAGCAGGCGATCCAAATCGATCCAGCAGGTGTTGGTGCTGTAGTAGGTGAGGTTGAACTCGTCCGCTTCGCGCGGCAGCGCGAGGCCCTCGACGAGACGCAACCGGCCGTCCACGCGCGCGAGTCCACCACCGTGGTCTTCGATCCGCCGCGGGATGACTTCCCACCCGAACGTCGCGCCGCTTGCCTGGAACCAGCCGACAAGCTGCGGATCGAGCGTGGCGCCAAGCGTATCGATGTTGTGTACGACGAGCGTCTTCAACTGAGGACGTTCAGCGAGCAGCCGCGCGAGTGTACCATTCTTCAGGAGATTGGGGATCTCGAACCAGTGGCCGACGGGATGGAGGCACTGGCCGGGCAGGTTGTCGGTGTAGTCGGCGCCTTCGCCCACGGTGCGGGCCCAGTTCGTCAGCGCGGCGCGGACGCTCTCGCGCATTTTTTCCTTCTGTTCGTCGAGCCGTTGCTGGGCGGTTTCCTGCCAGGCAAAATGCAGATCGCGCACCGCCGGCACGAGACGCAGCCCGATCGAGCGGCCGGGCGAGACGAACACCGTGCGATCAAATTCCGTGCCAGCGCGGGCCCGCAGGTGGCATTCGATCGGGGCGTGGGTGAGATAACTCGTCGTGAACACGTGTGGCACCGTGCAGCCGAATTGCTCGCCGGTGTGGCGCGACTTCGCGAGATGCACGTCGGCAAAGCTCCGGTGCGTGCCGGCAAACTTCGCGAACGGGTGCAGCGCCTTGGCGACACCCGCGCCCTGCGTCCAGCGGCTGCCGACCCCGGCCGCGTAGGTCACGACGGCGAGTTCGCCGCGCTGTAACGCCGCTTCGCCGGCTTGCTGCAGGTCGGGGTTTGTCCCCGATCGACACTTGAAGAGTTCACTCGCGGCCACGTCCTCGATCTTCGCGGTGGCGGGCAGGCGATTCATCGCCAGCCCGATGCGACCGGCGCGCAGATCGGCGCGGATTTGTTCGTGCTGGGCGCGATCGAAACCGTTTTCTGCGAGCAAATCGGTCAGACGCCGGCCGGTGCGATCCGACGATTCGCCCGAGGGCAAGAGGTGATCAAGCAGCTTGGGTAGCGCGGCGGTGAACGCCGGCGAAGTGCGTGCGGCGCGCGTGAACTGGCCGAGGTCGTTTTGCTCTCGGGGTGAAAGTTCGCGCGCTTCCCGTCGGAGGAAGCCGGGCACGGCCTGTTGATAGTATTCGACGGGGAGCAGCGCCGCGGCGCCGGTGAGGAGTTCGCTCACCGAGCCATGCTCGTTGATCGCGAAATCGTAGACGACCGGATCCATTGCGAACGGCAGCGAGGATTCGAGTTCGCGTTTCGTCGCGAGCATGATTTCCGCGAGCTTCGCCTGACCCTCGGCGCGGCGGTGCGGGGCGAAAATAAAACCCATGCCGCCGCCCGACATGCCGCCGAGCATCCAGAACCCCCAGAAGTCTTCGCCGAACGCGGCCCGCGTGCGCTCGATCAGCTGCTCGGTGTAGCGATTGCTGACCCACGGGATGATCGTTTGGAGCGGCCCGGAGAAGTTTTCCGTGAGCGCGCGGCCGAGCCCGCGAATGTCGCCCGCAGCGAGCAGCGCTAGAATCTGATCGAGGGTGGCGACCGCCCGAAGCCGCGCCTGCCATTCGGCTGCGCAGCGCAGGAGATATTTCTCCGTGGCCATCTCGAGGATCGGGCCGACGTTTTGCGCCATACCGCCGTGCACGAGCAAGAGCGAATCCTGCAATTTTTTTCGTGCCTCGGCTGAAATCCGGTCGAGCCCGAGCAAGGTGTGGCGGGGCAACAGGCAGCCGCGGCTGATGCCGTGCTCCGGATCGCCGGGTTGGGCGGTGATGCCCTCGATCAGCTTGATTCCGGGCCAGAGTCCGCCGGAGTCCTGCCAGCCGCCGCCGGAGCCGCCGAGCCACTCGCCGAGGATCGCGCGCGCGGCGACCATGCGGCGTTCGCTTTCGGTCGTCGGGCCGCTGAGCGAGCGGATTTGCCCGGTCGCCCGCATGAGCAATCCGATCATCGCGCCGAGGAGGTTGGTTGACACGGCGAGCCGCGATCCTTTTGGGATGCGATTGACGTGGCTGATGAGCTCGAAGCCGCGGCCCGCGCCGAAGATCGCCCCGAGAAGGTCGGCGAGTTTGGCACCCGAGCGCTCGATGCCCGGGGGAACGAAGCCCGCGGCGATCACTGCGGCCTTGAGCAGGCCGAGGTAGTCGCGGCCGAAATCAAAGACCTCGTCGAGCGATGTCACGCACGCTGACGTCTCGAGATCGACGCTTGCTAGCCGGATCACGGGCTCGTCGATCACGCGGAAGAACGCCTCGACCGGCGGCCGCGGAGCGGCATCGCGTCCGTGCACGCCGAGATCGATCGAGATATTGAGGACGCGTGCGCCTTCGGGGAAATCCATCCCAAGGAAAAAGATATCGCTCCACCCGCAGTGCGTGAGGTCCATCCGGACCGGAGTTTGTTCGCGAAGGATCGGGTAGGGCGCAGTGGGTTGCTCGCGAGCCGTGAGCTCGCCGCGCACGCGCAACGGCTGGTCCACGGGATGGCCGAGGCGGAACATCCACGCGTTGCCGCGCGTGGATCGGACCGTACGGCGCACTTGATCGGCGAGGGTTTGGAATGCGAGGGCGTGATGCGCCGCGGCGAGCGCGCTGGCGAGGGTCTCGCTTGGGCCGGCGGATTTCTGGGCGGCGTCGAAGACCGCGATCGCCTCCTCGAAGCGACGCTCCAGGAGGTGGCGGAAACCCTCGTAAGGCACACGTCCGAGCCGCGGAAAATCTGCCCGCGCGGGGAGATGGTAGCGTTGGATCGCGGTGAGGAAAAACAGTGCGCGGACGCGGCGGTAGAGATTCGTTTCGCGGCGGCGGTAGGCGTCGAGTTCGGCGCAGGCGGCGAGGAGTGCGGCGACAGACTTTCCTTCGCACCAACGGTCGATGGCCTGGTCGCGAGTAGCGGCATCGGCCGACTCGATGAGATCGATCACGCGCGGGCTCATGGTCAGTCAGCGCGGACGGCAAGCAGTTCGATCAGTTGCGTGAGCACACGGTCGCGATCGCGGCCAGAGAGCGAGAGCGCGAGTTGGGCGAGCAGCAGGCCGTAGGGCGCGCCGATGTCGTAGCGACGACCGGCGATCGAAAATGCGAGGTAACGCTGCCGCGCGGCGAGCGCGTGCAGCGCCGGGGAAAGGCCCAGCGGCCGGTCGGGCGCCGTGGCGCGTTGCTCGTCGAGCAACGTGAAAATTTCCGGCCCGAGCACGTGCAGGCCGAAGAAGCAGAGATAGAATCCAGCGCGCAGCCCCGGCACGATCAACTGTTGCTCGGCGACGGTGGGCGTCGGTTTTTCGAGCACGGTGTCGATTTGGTAGAGCGGACGATCGCCGCCGACGAGCCGGCCGCCGACCGCGCCATAGGAGGTGAGCAGACTCTCGCGGGTAGGCTGCACCGCGGAGACGGAGGCGTTTTCCGCAGCGGCGATCTCGATCAGCTGGCGCGCGCAGCTTGTCACGCCTTGCGCGACGTGCAGGTGATCACCCACGAGGTGGAGGAAGGGTTGGTCGCCGATAAATTCGCGGGCGCACAGCACCGCGTGGCCGTAGCCGTGGGGCGCCTTTTGCACGACGAAGCGCACGCGCGGGCGCAACGCGCCGCAGGCCTCGGCGTAGGCGGTTTCATCGCCGGGACACACCACGACGCAAAATTCCTCGATGCCCGCGCCCGCAGCTTCCTCGAGAATGATCTGGAGCGCGGATTTGGTCTCACCGTGTTGATCGATGAGCGTCTGGAGCGGCAGCGTGCGCTGGCGGGGATTGGCGGCGGTGACAAGCGCTTGGCGGATGGGCATGACGGGGCAGGTGGAGCGCCGATTCAGCGTAGGTGCAGATGGCGCCGCAATCTGAATCACCGCGCTGGCGTTGACCGAGTGAACTTTTGTGCTACTTCTGACCCTCCATGCCTGCGAAAACCGCCCGCCGCCCAACCGCTCCACGACGCCCGCTCGTGCTGTCGGGCACCGTGTTCATCACACGGCAGGTGCATTTCAACTCCGCGCACCGGCTCTTTAATCCGACGAAAAGCCTCGCCTGGAACCAGAAACAATACGGCCTTTGCACCAACCCGCATTGGCATGGCCACAACTATGTCCTCGAAGTCACGGTGAAGGGCCAGCCGGCGACCGACACGGGTTACGTGATCGATCTCGGCGAGTTGAAGCGTATCCTCCAGCGCGCCGTCGTTGATCCCTGCGATCACAAGAATCTGAACACCGACGTGCCGTTTCTTCGCGGGCTGATCCCGTCGACGGAAAATCTCGTCATCGCGTTCTGGAGCGAAATCGCGCCGCACTTGCCGCCGGCTGCGCAACTCCACCGCGTGCGTCTCTTTGAGACGCCGCGCAACTTCGCCGACTACTACGGCACCGGCGGCCCACAATAAATTTTCTCTTACCAGCCGAACTTGGCCCGGGCGTTGTTATCGTCCCCAACCGCCCTGCCGATTGCTCCGACTAAAAACGACATGAAGAAAAAACCCATGTTCCTGCACGAGACCGCCGGCGGAGTGCCGCCGCTCGTGAACCGCCGCTTCGACGCGAAGTTTAAGTCCGACGCCGCCTACCGCGCTTCACTCCCTGACATGATGGAGGCCGTCAACGCTGCCGAGGGCGCGCGCGTGCCGATTCAGCAGGTGGGCTGCGCAAATTTCCGTCTGCCGCTCCAGTATCGCACCGCGGCGGGAAAAATCGTGACGCTGGAGACGAGCGTAACCGGCACGGTGTCGCTCCAAGCCGGCCTCAAAGGCATCAACATGGGCCGTATCATGCGCGCCTTCTACGAGCACGAGGACGAGGTCTTCACCTTCGACTTGCTCCGCCGTCTGCTGAAAAAATACCAGCGTAAGATCGACTCGTTTCACGCGCGCATCCGCCTCTCGTTTTCTTATCCGATGTTGCAGCCCAGCCTGCGGAGTGGGCTCGCGGGCTGGCAGTACTACCGCGTGGCGTTCGAGGCGACGATGGATGCCGCGGGAAAATTTCGCCGGATGATCGATTTCGATTTCGTTTATTCGTCAACGTGTCCGTGCAGTGCTGAACTGGCGGAGCACGCGCGACAGACGCGTGGCGTTTACGCGACGCCGCACGCGCAGCGTTCGAAAGCCCGCGTGCGTGTCGAACTCTCACCCGGCCGAAACCTCGCGATCGAGGATCTCCAACGACACTGCGCCAACGCGCTCAAAACGGAGACGCAGGTGATGGTGAAGCGCGAGGACGAGCAGGCGTTTGCCGAGTTGAACGGCGCCAACATCAAGTTCGTCGAAGACGCCGCGCGCCTGCTCTATCGCGAGCTGGCGGGCGACAAACGCATCGCCGACTTTCAGGTCGCGTGCTCGCACCTCGAATCGCTCCACTCGCACGACGCCGTGAGTGTGATCTGCAAGGGTGTGAAAAGCGGGTTCAACGCTGACTTTATGGATTTTGGATCGCTGGTCTGCTGAAAATGGCCGCGAAACCTCCCATCGTCCTCATCACTGGCGCATCGCAAGGCATCGGTGCTGCGATCGCGAAAGTCTTTGCGAAGGAAGTTCGCGGCGTGAGGCTTGCTCTCGTGGCACGCAATGCGACGAATCTCGGCGCGGTGGCGCGCGCCTGCGCCAAACTTGGTGCGGTGGTCGAGATCTTCGCGTGCGATGTGGTCACCGAGGAGGCTGTGATGGCGATGGCGAAGGCGGTCGCGAAAAAATTCGGCACCATCGATGTGTTAGTCAACAACGCGGGCGTGTTCGCCAGCGCGCCTTTCGCCCAGACGAAAGTGACCGAGTTCGATCGGATCGTGGCGGCAAATTTGCGGAGCGCGTTTCTGGTATCGCGGGCGTTTCTCCCGGCGATGTTGAAACGCAAAAGCGGCGACGTGTTTTTTATGAGCTCGATCGCGGGGCTCGGCGCATATCCGGGTGGCGCGGCGTATTGCGCGGCGAAGTTTGGCGTGACGGGGCTCGCGAAGGTTTTGCGTGCGGAGACAAAAAAATCCGGTGTGCGCGTGTGCTGCGTGCATCCCGGCGCGACTTGGTCGCCGTCGTGGAGCGGCAGCGGCGTGCAGCCGGAGCGCATCATGCCCGCCGAGGATGTCGCGCGCGCGTTCCTAGACGTTTACCGCCTCGGCCGCCGCACCGTCATCGAAGAGATCGTGCTGCGGCCGCAACTCGGCGACCTTTAAGTTCACCCGTTTGCTCAGCGCCAGAGCACTGACGAGTCGATCGAAGCGATCGTGGGGCGGCCGCAGTGGGCCATCGTCATTTCGAGTTCGCGCCGCAGCATGCCGACGATGCGCGCGACGCCGCGCGCGCCGTCGACTGCCAGCCCGTAGACGTAGGGCCGGCCGATGAGCACGGCGTTGGCCCCGAGCGCGAGTGCCTTTAGAACATCGGTGCCATGGCGAATTCCGCCGTCGACGAGCACGGGAATTTTCCCCGCCACGTTTGCGACGACCCGGGGCAGCGCCTCGATCGTGGCGGGGGCCGTGTCGAGATTGCGGCCGCCGTGGTTCGACACGATAATGCCCGCGGCTCCCGATTGCGCGGCCAGTGCGGCGTCGAGCGGGTTGATGATTCCCTTGAGCAAGACCGGCAGCTTGGTGATTGAGCGCAGCCACTCGACATCCTTCCACGTGAGCGAGGCGTCGAGCGTGGCGCTGAAGATACTGCCCTCGGTCGCCCGGTGACTCCCGGTTGCGCCCACGCGGCCGCGGAAGTTGGCGCGTTCGACGCCGGCGGGCAGGTTGAAGTTCGCCCGCAACTCACGGTAACGCGGTCCGAGCACGGGCGTGTCGACCGTGAGCACGAGGGCCTCGTAGCCGGCCGCCTCGGCGCGACTCACGAGTTCGCGCGTGAAACCGCGGTCGGTTTGCACATAGAGCTGAAACCACAGCGGCGATGCCGTCGCGGCGGCGACTTCCTCGATCGAGACGGTGGCGACGGTGCTGAGGACGAATGTCGCCTGCGCTTCGGCCGCGCCGCGCGCCGTCGCGAGTTCGCCCTCGGGATGCGCGAGTTTGTGATAGCCGGTGGGCGCGAGCAGGATGGGATGCGCTAATTCGCGTCCGAGCAAAGTCACACGCGTGTCGAGTTTCGACACATCGACGAGCGCCCGCGGCGCGAGACGCAGCCGGGTGAACGCCATCTGGTTTTCGCGCGCCGTGATTTCATCCGCCGCGGCAGCCGCGACGTATTCCCAAGCGACCGTGGACATCACCCGCTGCGCGGCGCGCTCGTAGTCGGCAAGGTCGAACAGCTGGGCGGGGAGAGCGGATGTGGACATGGGAGGAAATCAGGATGTCACCACACGACCATCAACCCGCGCACACCGGAGAGGTCGTGCATTTTTTCATCGATGGTGAGCAGCGGCAGCTTGTGCTCTGCGGCGGTCGCCACGATGTGCCGGTCGCAGGGATCGCGGTGTTTCCATTCAAGCGAAGCGGCGCGCAGCGCGATGGCAGGCGTCACGGGGAGCACGATGAAATTGGCAATGGCCGCTTCCAGCCAGGTGTCCGAAGCCAGATTGACGCGAATTTTCCCTGAAACCAAATGCTGGGCCAGTTCGCAGACCGTGGTGTCGGCAATGGCCAGATCGCCCGGCACGGATTCGCTCAGGATGTCACGCACCCGCGGCGAGAGGCGATGGTCGGCGTTGCGCGCCCAATCCACGAGATGAGTATCGAGCAGATACTTCACTTGCCGGAGAGATGATCCCAGTCGCTTTCCGCAAACGCAGGCGCCGCCGGATCGTAGATCGAGGGGTCGACGGAGTATTGCTTCATGCTGCCGAGCAGCCAGCCCTTGCCCTCCCTGGGCAGTTCCTTCTCGACCGCGGCGCGCACGACCTCCGAGACAGGCAGCTTGCGCTGACGGGCAGTCCGCCTGAGGCGGCGCTGAAACTCGGCGGAGACTTTGAGCGTGAGGGTGGGTATGGTGTTACCATGGTAATACGCCGGGGTGCGGTCAAGCCGGCAGAGGTAGCGTGAAGCGAATGAAGTTTACGCATTCCTCGGCGTGACTCATCGCGATGAGGTGACCTCCGTCTAGAACCTCATCTACGCCGGACGGCAGTGGGATTACCAAGTCTTTCCGGCCGTGTAAGCGCACGGGTTCGATTCGGCTTTCGTTGAGTCCCTCCCTAGTGAAAATTGCGTGGCATATTGCGCGCATAAAATCCGCCTGACACGTCTGAATACCGTGGCTAGCTCGTGTGGGACCGTGCCAGAGATTATATGAATGAACTCGATTGGAGCCAGATCGACCAGCGGATGCAGAGCGGATAACAGTCCGTTAATCTCGGCCTTTTCCTTTGCGCTGCCGACGAGGACCAGTTGAGCCAATTGGAGTTGCATCGCTATTTCGCAAGCAACGATACCGCCGAGCGAGGAACCGATGACAATGTCACCGTCGCGAATTCCCGCCTCGCGAACAACCTTTTCGGCGATGGCGGCGATAGAGGCTTCGCCCGTATATTTCGGCCAGTCGAGGAGGTGGCAATCGGACCACGAATTCTAAGGCCCCGAATACATGGAGTGATCGGCTCCCATTCCCGGTAGCACGAAGATCATGTTTCGTGGCGATTAACGACATTCAGAGCAGCGAACCCTGCTCGGCACTCGTCGGTTTCAGCCCGATCGCCCCATAGCCTTTCGCGGTGAGCACGCGGCCCTGGGGGGTGCGCTGGAGGTAGCCTTCTTGGATCAGGAACGGCTCGTGGACTTCTTCCAGCGTCTCGGCCTCCTCGCCGACGGCGACGGCGATCGTGCTCATGCCGACCGGGCCGCCACGATAATTTTCGGCCATCACGCGGAGCATGCGCTTGTCCATTTCATCGAGGCCGGCAGCGTCGATCTCCAGAAGTTCAAGGGCGGCGGCCGCGACGGTTTGCGTGATTTTTCCTTTTGCGCGTTGCTGGGCGAAGTCGCGGCAGAAATTGATGAGATTGTTCGCGACGCGCGGCGTGCCGCGGGCGCGCGTGGCGATTTCCTGCGCGCCGCCCGTATCGATCTCAACTTTGAGCAGGCCGCAACTCCGGCGCACAATGCCTTCGAGCGTTGCGTGATCGTAGTAGTCGAGGCGGGTCTGGAGCGTGAAGCGTGAGCGAAGCGGCGCGGTGAGCAGGCCGCTGCGCGTCGTCGCGCCGATCAGCGTGAATCGCGGGATCGTCAGGCGGACACTGCGCGCGTTGGGCCCCTGATCGATCATGATGTCGAGGCGGAAGTCCTCCATCGCGCTGTAGAGGTACTCCTCGACGGTTTTCGGAATACGGTGGATTTCGTCGATAAAGAGGATGTCGCCCTCCTCGAGATTCGTGAGCAGCCCGGCGAGGTCGCCGGCTTTTTCGATCACGGGGCCGGACGTGACGCGGACGCTCTTGCCGAGCTCGTTGCCGAGAATAAATGCGAGCGTGGTCTTGCCGAGGCCAGGCGGGCCGGAGAGCAGAATGTGGTTGAGCGCTTCGCCGCGTTTTTTCGCGGCGCCGACCATGACTTGGAGTCGCTCGACCGTCTTGAGCTGGCCGGTGAAATCGGCGAACGACAGCGGGCGGAGCGCGGCCTCCGCCTGCG
Source organism: uncultured Opitutia bacterium (assembly GCA_903896015.1). Classification (GTDB taxonomy): domain Bacteria; phylum Verrucomicrobiota; class Verrucomicrobiia; order Opitutales; family Opitutaceae; genus CAITWF01. Next base: position 45,429 of record CAITWF010000108.1, read on the forward strand.
AGATGGGCGTGGCGAGCGCGCTGCTGATGAAGCCGAGACCTTTCGCTGTTTTTTCGTCGGTGGACATGTTATTTCCAGTCGAGCTCGGCACCGAGGCTGCGGAGATTTTCGACAAAACGGGGATGCGCTCGCTTGATGATCTCGGCGTTGCGGACGATGGATTTTCCCGGAATTGAGGCGGCGACCATCGTCAGCGCGACCGCCGCGCGGATGACGTAGGGCGAATCGACCGTCGCGGCATGCAGCGGGCGGTTGCCAAATATCACGATGCGGTGCGGATCGCTCACGACGGCGTGCGCGCCGAATTTCGCGAGCTCGGGAATCCACGAGAAACCGTTTTCGTAAACCTTGTTCCAGAAATGTATCGTGCCCGTCGCGCGCGTGCTGAGTGCGATCATGAGCGGCAGCAGATCGACAGAGAAATACGGCCACGGGGCGGCTTCGATCTTCGCGAGGAGATTGCTCGTGTAAGGCTCCTCGATTTTCAGCGACTGGCCGCGGCGCACGATCGCGGTGTCGCCCTCGTGGGTGATCGTCACACCGAGTTTGGCGAACGCACGGGTGATGAGGTCGAAATGGTGCGGGAGCGATTTTTCGACGCGGACTTCGCCGCCAGTGATTGCGCCAAGCGCGAGAAAGGTGACAACTTCGTGGTAGTCGGTGTTGATCGTGATGGTGGCGCCGTGGAGCTTTTCGACTCCGGTGATTTCGAGGCGGCTCGTGCCGAGGCCTTCGATTTTTGCGCCCATGGCAACGAGTGCGGCGCAGAGATCCTGGACGTGCGGCTCGCTCGCGGCGTTGATCAACGTGGATGTGCCCGAAGCAAGGGCGGCGGCCATCGCGAAATTTTCCGTGACCGTCACGCTCATGTAGTCGAGCCAGTGGCGCGCGCCGCGGAAGCCGTCCGGAATGGCGATCTCGACGTGGCTGTTGTGCGTGACGGTTGCGCCGAGTTTTTCAAGGATGTCGAGGTGGGGATCGAGTTCGCGGACACCGAGCGTGCAGCCTTTCGTATTGGACTGGATGGAGATTTTTTTCAGGCGGTGGAGCAGGGCAGGGTAGAGGAGCACGGTAGAGCGCATGTCCTGTGGGAGTTCCCCATCCGCGAGTGCGGGGCGAAACGTGGAGTGATCGACGCGCATTTCACCGCGCGCGTGATCCCATTCGACCTGCGAGCCCTGCTCGCGGAAGAAGGCGACGAGCTTGTTGAGGTCAGTGATGTCGGGGACATTTTTCAGCGTGACGGGCTCGTCGGTGAGCAGCGTGGCGCAGAAGATTGGCAGCACCGAATTTTTGTTGCCCGACGGCGTGATGGTGCCGGAGAGCGGCTTGCCGCCGTGGACGATGAGGTCGGACATTCGGGCGAAGGTGAAAGGTTTGAGGATGGCGGGAATATCCCCCTTCGCCGATGCGATGGAGGATTTGTGCTGCGCACAAAAAAAGGCGTCCGCGAACGGACGCCTTTGAACTGCGCGCAGTGTGGCGCGCGTTGGCAATTTTTTTCGCGCGAACTTTAGATCGCGCCGCCGCCCTGCTGGCCTTCAGGGCGCGGACCGCGATCGCCACCGCCTTCGCCACGGAAGCGTCCGCGACCGCCCCGACGGCGACGACGTCCACCTCCGCCACCTTGGTAGCTGTCACGGTGTTCGCCGTGATGTTCGCCGCGCGGTTCATCGTGATGTTGGTCGCCGCCTTGATGCGGAGTGCCCGTCTCATCACGCGGATCGGGGTGCTGGAAGGGCTGGCCACCGCCGCGATTCTGGCCGTCGAAACCACCACGGCCGCGTCCGCGACCGCCGCGATGACGGCGACGTCCGCCGTGTTCGCCGTCGCGATCGTTGCGTTGCTCGCCGCCGCCGGTGGCAGGCGTCTCAGCGGACTTGCCGCCGCCAAAGAGGCCTTTCAGCCAACCGAAGAAGCCGCCGGATTTTTTCGCGGGTGCGGTTGCGGGTGACTCGGCGCGCGGGGCGCGGTCGGGGCGTTCGTCGCGCGGATCACGGGGTTGGTAGGCTTGCTTGTCGCGGGGCTCGAACTTGCGTTCGTCGCGGCGCGGTTCGCGCGGCTCGAAGGGTTTTGCTTCCCGACCTTCGCGATTGTCGCGGCGCTCGCGATTGGGCTGAAACGACGGCCGCTCTTCGCGGCGCGGTTGCGCGGCGGGCGCGCCAGCGGAGCTTTCCCAGCTCACGGCGGGGCGCTTGGCCTCTTGGGGGGGGAGAATGTTGAGCGACGCTTTTTCAGCCGATACGGCGGGCGCATCCAGCGGAAATAGGTCGGCCTGCGGTGCGGGCGCAGTCGGCGCGGATTCGATTGTCGCGGGTGCGATCGGAGCGACGGCGATGGGAGCGGGAGCGGCCTGCGGTGCTGCCACCGGCGCGGGCGCGGGGGCGGGCTGAGGCTCGTTGGCACGGGGCGCGTCCACGGCGGTTTCGCCGGTGAACGGGTTTACATACTCGCTCTTCGTCGTAATGACCTCGAGGGAGCTGGGCTTGTAGCCGCTGGGGGCAGCGGGCGCGGCACTGGCGGCGGCGGCGGGTGCGGGGCGTTTGCCGCGCGCGAGGCCGGAACCACGGTTGGCGGCGAAAACGCCGAAGCCGGGGTTGTCGCCGGTGTTCGCGGCGCCGGGCGTCGGAGAGGACGCGCCGGGCTGGTTGTTATCTGACATGTGGTGTGTGTTCTTTGTCGGGCGCTCATCCCGCAGGCGGGAGAACAGCCGGTTTTGTTGGGCACGCACGGAGCACAGAGAGTGCGCTCGACGCGGGCATGAAGCAGGCATTGTCGCCCGATGGCGCCCCGGGGGCAACTGCAAATTCCGGCGTGGTGGGCGCCCGCCCGCGTGGTTTACAAGCCGGGCTTGCCAGCGGCCGGGCGGGTTTGCAGCGTCGCGGGCATGGACAAACTTGAGGAAATTTTCCGTATGCAGGACGCGTTAAACCAGCGCATCGGTGTCAACTTGCCGCCGCCCACCGACGAGGAGAAGGCCAAGTGGATCCTTAACTATACGCGCGCGATGCAGCAGGAAACCGCCGAGCTGATCGACAGCGTGCCTTGGAAATGGTGGGCGAAATACCAGAAGTTCGACGAGCAAAACGCCAAGGTCGAGGTCGTGGACCTGTTTCACTTCCTCGTGTCGCTCGCGCAGACGCTCGGCATGACGGCCGATGATGTCTACCAGGCTTACTTGAAGAAAAATGCGGTGAACCATCAGCGACAGGACAGCGGCTACGTCAAAAAGGACGAGGCCGACTCGAAACACATCTAAGTTTTCCGCCGGACAAGGGCGCCTGCCGCCTGTCCCCCATTTGTCGTTTGCCAAGCCCCCTGACGGGCCTATGGTCTTGTCCCTTTCATGCTCTCGTTTATACTCAAACGCTTTTCCGGCCGGCACTATAAGAAGTTTCTCGAGAAGTGCCGTCCGATCGTCGCGCGCATAAACGAGCTCGAAGTCTCCTATCAGTCGCTGACGGACGATCAGCTCCGCGCCAAGACGGACGAGTTTCGCGCCCGCATCGCCGCAGCGACCGACAAGAAAGCCGCGCTCAACGAGATTCTCCCCGAGGCCTTCGCCACCGTGAAAAACGCCGCCCGCCGCATGGTCGGCCGCACGATCATCGTGTGCGATCACGAACTTACGTGGGACATGGTGCATTTCGACGTCCAGCTCATCGGTGGCATGGCAATCCACGAAGGCCGCATTGCGGAAATGGCCACCGGCGAAGGCAAGACCCTCGTCTCCACGCTCCCGCTTTACCTCAATTCCCTCACCGGCCGGAATACCCAGCTCGTCACCGTCAACGACTACCTCGCCCGCCGTGACTCCGAGTGGATGGGGCACCTGTATAACTTCCTCGGCGTCACCGTCGGCTGCATCCAGCAGCAGATGTCGCCCGACGCGCGCCGCGACATGTATGGCCGCGACATCACTTACGGCACCGCAAGCGAATTCGGTTTCGATTACCTCCGCGACAACGGCATGGCCACGCGCAAGGAAGACCAAGTCCAGCGCGACTATTGTTTCTGCATCGTGGACGAAATCGACTCCATCCTCGTCGACGAAGCCCGCACGCCGCTGATCATTTCCGGCCCCGCGCCGATCGAACGCGAGCAGCCGTTCACGCGCTTGCGCCCGCCGGTCGATCAGCTCGTCAACGACCAGATTCGACTCTGCAACAAAATCATTACGGAGGCCAAGGAGCTGCTCGAGAAGCCCGCCGCCACCGACGACGATCGCCTGCTCGCCGCGAACAAGATGCTCCAAGTGAAAATGGGGCATCCGAAGAACAAGCAGCTTCTCCGCCTCATGGAGAACGGCCAGTGGCGCAAGCTCCTCGACAAGATCGAGACGGAGATGAACTCCGATCTCAACAAGGACGAACTCTACAAGATCAAGGAGGAGCTCTTCTTCGTCATCGACGAGCGCCAGCACCAGGCTGACCTCACGCAAATCGGCCGCACGCGGCTCCGTCCGGACAATCCCGACGCGTTCATGCTCCCCGATCTCGCGACAGAATTTTCCGATCTCGACAAGGACACATCCACTCCGCCCGAGGAACGTGAAGCCAAGAAACTCGCCTCGCAGCAGCGCTACGCCGAGGTCTCTGAGGACATCCACGCCATCTCGCAGTTGCTCCGAGCCTATTCGCTCTACGAACGCGACGTCGAATACGTGGTCACGCCGGACGGCAAGGTGATGATCGTCGACGAAAACACCGGCCGCGTGATGCCGGGTCGCCGCTGGTCCGACGGACTGCACCAGGCCGTCGAAGCCAAGGAAGGCGTCGCGATCGAGCGCGAAACGCGCACCTATGCGACGATCACGATCCAGAATTATTTCCGCATGTATGAAAAGCTCGCCGGCATGACGGGCACCGCGGAAACCGAAGCGACGGAGTTCAACGACATCTACCGTCTCTCCGTGCAGGTCATCCCGACAAACAAACCCTGCATCCGCGTCGATCGGAACGACTCCATTTTCAAGACGCGCCGCGACAAATACTCTGCGGTCGTGAAACAGATCGAGGAAGCCAACAAGCGCGGCCAGCCCGTGCTCGTTGGCACGGTAAGCGTCGAATCGTCGGAGGTTTTGTCGCGCATGCTGAAGCGCACCGGCGTGATCCACACCGTGCTCAACGCGAAGTTTCACCAGCAGGAATCCGAAATCGTTTCCCGCGCTGGACAGCGCGGTGCCGTCACGATCGCGACCAACATGGCGGGTCGCGGCACCGACATTAAGCTCGGCGAAGGCGTGCGCGAACTTGGCGGTCTCTTCGTCATCGGCACCGAGCGCCACGAGTCTCGCCGCATCGACCGCCAGCTCCGTGGCCGTTGCTCGCGCCAAGGTGATCCGGGTCTTACGAAGTTTTTCCTTTCACTTGAGGACGACCTGATGCGCCTCTTCCTTCAGGGCAACCTCGCGTCGCGCCTGATGGAAGGTTCGATGCAGGAAGGCGAAGAACTCGAGCACCCGTGGCTCAATCGCTCGATCGAAAGCGCGCAGAAAAAGGTCGAGCAGCAGAATTATTCCATCCGCAAGCGGCTGCTCCAATACGACGATGTGCTCAACCAGCAGCGCGAAGTCGTCTACGGCATCCGCAACGCCGCGATCCACGCCGCGCGGCCGAAGGACATCATTTTCGAGCAGATCGAGGAAGAGTTGTTGAATCGGCTCGCGGTCGCCGGCTTTGGCGAAAAAGGCGGCGCCACTCAGACCGCGATCGAAAGCCTCGTTGGCTGGCTCAACGCCCACTTCCCGATCAGCATTCGCGTCGACGAACTCACTGGCACGGAGCCCGAACCGCTCGCGAAACTCATCCTTGAACGCATCAAGCAAGCCTATGCGGTGAAAGAATCCGTCGAGGATCCGGAATCGCTCGGCGGTCTCGAACGTTACGTCGTGATCAACGCGATCGATCACCACTGGCAGGAACATCTCACCGAGATGGAAGATCTCCGGAAATCGATCGGTCTACGTAGCTACGGTCAGAAGGATCCGCTCGTGGAATACAAGAGCGAGGCCTACCGCTTCTTCGAGGAGCTGATGAACAACGTGCGGCTGCAAATCTGCACGGGCCTCTTCCGCAGCGCTTCGAATCTCGAAAGTTTCGAAAACATGCTCGCGCTGCTCAGCCGCACTGCGAAGGCCGTCGGCCCGACCGACGCACCTGCGCCGGCCGCGCCGCCGCCACAGATTTCAACGACCGTCACGAGCAGCGGTCCGGTGGGCGGCGCACCCGCACCCGAGCCGGAAATTGTTTTGCCCACCGTCACAATCCGTCGCGAGACGCCGAAGGTCGGCCGCAACGATCCGTGCCCGTGCGGCAGCGGCAAAAAGTTTAAGCAGTGCCATGGCAAGTGAGCGACGCGCTCGCTCGTTGAGCCCGACGCGCCATGTCGCAAGCGACCGCCGTTTCCCCCGATCCCTATGACGTGCCGCCGTCGTTCGTGCAGCGACATGCGCAGTGGGTCGCAGCGGCGGTGGTGTTCGCGTTGACGGCGGCGCTGGCGGTGCTGGCGTTTCCGCCGTTCAAGGCGCCGGAGTTTGCCTACGCGATGCTCGTGCCGGGAATTTACTGGGCATACACGAAGCCGCGGTTGAAGGTTTTCGCCTGGACGATCTTTGCTGCGCAGGCCGTTGCGTGGACGATCATTCTCGGTTGGCTGCATCACGTGACGTGGGTCGGGTTGATTTTGCTCGGGCCGTTCGTCGGCGCGTGGATCGGCTCGTGGTATCTCGCGACGTGGTGGACGATGCCGCGCATCGTGGGCCAGCCGACCATCGTGCGGCTGGTCGCGCTGCTCGCCCTCGCGGCGGCGTGGGTGCTGATCGAGTGGACTCGCACGTGGCTGCTGGGCGGATTTCCGTGGCTGCCGCTCGCGGCGAGCCAGTGGGAGCGCGTGAGCGTGCTACAGATCGCGGCCTACACCGGATCATATGGCGTGTCGTTTGTGCTGGTTGCGGTGAACGTTGGCTTCGCCGCATACGCGCACCGGCTTTTTCGCGAAGGCGCGAAGGGTCTCAACAAACGCAGTCAGGAGTTTTTCCTCGCGCTGTTCCTGCTCATCGTGTGCCTGACGATTCACGTGCAAGACACGTTCAACCGCGGCCGTTTCCTTGTGTCGTTCGCGCGCGTCGCGATCGTGCAGCCGGACATCCCGCAGGAAATCAAATGGGACCCCGCGAAGGCGCCAGGGATTTTCGATGCACTCGAAAAAACTACACTCGCCGCCGCGCTCACGAAACCCGATTTGCTGCTTTGGCCGGAGGCGGTCACGCCGTTTGCAATCAACAGCGACATCAGCGCCAAGGCCTGGATCGAGTCGCTCGTGCAGCGCACAAAAACGCCGCTGCTGCTCGGGTCGCTCGGCTTCGAGCACGCGGGCCAGCCCGACGAGCGATGGTTCAACGGCGCGTTTCTCGTCACGCCCGCGGGTGGCCTGCAAGCGGATCATTATTTGAAGCGCACGCTAGTGCCGTTCGGCGAATACGTGCCGCTGCGTCCGCTGCTCGGCTGGATCAAGAAATTCGCGCCGATCGGCGACGATGATCCGTTGCGTGGCGTCGATTCGTCGCCGCTGGTAGTGCCGCTGCGCGACAAGTCGGCGGTTTTCGGGCCGCTGATTTGTTATGAGGACACGTTTCCCGAACTCGCGCGCCGCAGCGCGATCGCCGGTTCCGACGTGCTCGTCGTGCTGACGAACAATGCGTGGTTTGGTGAGGGCGGCGCGGCGATCCAACACGCGGCGCACTCGGTGCTGCGTGCGATCGAGACGCGCCGGCCCGTGCTGCGCTGCGGCAACGCCGGCTGGTCGGGCTGGATCGATGAGTTTGGCAACGTGCGCTCCGTCCTCACCAACGACGAGGGCAGCATCTATTTTCGCGGCTCCCGCGTACTCTCGGTCACGCGCGATTCGCGGCTCATCGGTCAGAATAGTTTCTACGTCGAGCACGGCGATTGGTTCGTGGCGGTGTGCGCCGCAGTGTTGTTGCTCGGCGCGGGAATTTTGAAAAACGCGTCCGCGCCGTCGCCGGAAAAATCCGCGTCATGAGCGGTCGCCGCGCGGTTGGCGCCGCGCGGACTGTCAGACGGATCGCCTTTTGCCCTCGAAGGCGACGATTCTAGCTTTGGGTTGTTACCGCCCCTCCAAGGCTTCGCTTTACCCCCCCGTGATCGGCACGGCTGAGCAGTCTGCACCAGCACGCCCGGCCAGCAGTGATCGCGTTCCCACCCCTGCCAACCTGATCGATCCCCATGTCCAACCACCCAACCGCCCCGTGTCTGCTTCCGCTGCGCCTGTTGCTGGCGCTCGCCTGCTGCGCCCTCGCAGTCGCCCCCGTCCGCGCCCAATCCACCGCCTCCAACGCGACGCCGGACGCCAAGGCGCTCGCGAAATATGACAAGAATGGAAACGGCAAACTCGATCCCGAGGAACTCGCCGCGATGCAGGCGGACGAGGCGAAAGCCTCCAAGGCGGTCGCAGCTGCTCCCGCGGGCACACCGACTTCCCTCGGTGACGAGGTCGTCGCGCTCTCGCCGTTTGAAGTCAACGCCGCCGACGACAAGGGTTACGCCGCCTCCAGCTCGATGTCGGGCACGCGCCTGAACTCCAAGCTCGAGGATATCGCGAGTTCGATTTCCGTAGTCACGAAGCAGCAGCTCCTCGACACCGCAGCGATTGATATCAACGACATCTTCCAATACGAAGTCGGCACCGAGGGTACCGCGCAGTTCACTGATCCGACGAACGATGGCCGCGGCAACTACGATAACGTCCAGGGCAACCCCACCGGAGCCAACCGCATCCGCGGCCTCGCGCAGGCGGGCATTCTAATCGGCGGTTTCGCCGCCAGCAGCAGCATCCCGATCGATGCCTACAATATCGACTCGGTCGAGATCTCCCGCGGCCCCAACTCGACCACGGCCGGCCTCAGTGACGCCGGCGGCACTGTGAATCTCAATATCAGCAAGGGCAATCTCTCCCGCAACATCAGCACGATCTCCACTCGCGTCGACAGCTACGACGGCTTCCGCGTGAGCATGGATCTTAACCGCCCGGTCATCCGCGACAAGCTCGCGCTGCGGTTTTCCGCCGTCTACAACGAGACCGGATATGTGCGGAAACCCTCGGTCGATCGCACGAACCGCCAGCAGTTCGCGCTCACCTACCGTCCGTTTAAGAAAACGACGTTCAGCGGCTCGTTTGAGATGTTTCACGAATACGCCCAGCGCGCCAACGCCCTCACGCCGCGCGACACGATCTCGAGCTGGCGGGCCGCCGGCAGCCCAACTTACGACTGGGGTGGGGGGGCGTTCGCGGCGAATGGCACCGCGACCGGCGGACGCTTCACGATCAACGGGGTCGTGCAGGCTCCAATCACGACGATGACGAACAACGTGCCGAATGGCATCGCGCTCCTCGGGAGCTCCAACGCGCGCAACGTCCAATACATCGACGGCGGCCAGGTCTTGGCCTTCATGCGCGGCGGCCAGCCGAACAACACCGCCTCCGCGATCGATCAGTTCACGGAGAGCGCCGGCGTTTCCGCTGCGGGCCCACTCTACACGCTCCCTGGCACGACCGACCGCTCGATCTACGACTGGACCAAATACAACATTGGCGCGCAGAACTACGAACTGCAGAACGCTCGTCTCTACAATCTCAGTCTCGATCAGGAAATTTTCCAGACCCAGCGCAGCCGCATGGATCTCAATGCGGCATGGCGGCGTGAGAATCAGTTCGACTACAAGCGCCAGTTCATCGCACAGCAGGACGGCGTGCCCGCGGTGCTGGAGGTCGACACCAACGCCCGGCTGGTCGACGGTCGGCCGAATCCGTTTTTTCTCCATCCGTTCATTGGCGGCCTGGCGCCGCAGGTTTATGTGCAGCCGAATTTCACGGATAGCTATCGCGCGCAACTTGCCTACCAGCTCGATTTCTCGCGCGACAGCGGCTGGAAGAAATGGTTCGGCACCCACCGCTGGACAACCTACGGCGAAACCAGCGAGCGCATCTACGCGCCCACGAGCCTGCGCTACCACGACACGGTTGTCGACAACCCGAATTTCCTCGGTACGGGCATCCTCAGCCTGACGCCAACGTCCAACTTCACTGCGAACAACGGCGGCTTGTTCTTCCCGCTTTACTATTACGGCAAGACCCCTGGCGGTGGCGTGGAATACGCGAACACCGGTCCCGTTAATCCGAACGGCAAGACGACCGTCGGTTCCTATTTCAACGCGACCACCAATCAGTGGGTCACCGGTGAGCCGACGACTCAGCAGGAGGTCTACTTCTCACAGGGGAAACAAAAGAAAATCGTCCGCACGCTCGGCGCCAGTTTTCAGGACTTCTGGCTCGACGGCCGGCTCGTCACGACCTTCGGCCAGCGCGAGGACCGCACCTACATTCAGGACAACCTTCCGCTCAACCTGAGCAACGGATTCTACGATCTGAGCAACCTCGACAATTTCGGCATCAACAAAAAATACCTGTCGGGCGTGACGCGCGCGAAGGGCGCGGTAATCAAGCCATTCCGCGGCATTCCGTTTCTCGATCGCCAGGCTGCTTCGAACGACGGCTTCGCGAGTTTCGTCGCCGAGGCGATCCGCGGCTTCAATTTCAACATCAGCCGGTCGAACACCTTCCTGCCCGCCGATCTTGCCTACAACCTCTTCCTCGCGCCGCTCCCCAATCCGACCTCCGAGGGCAAGGAGTTTGGCTTCACGATCAACATGTATAACAAGTTCTCGCTCCGGCTCACGCACCAGGAGACGACGCAGATTCACACCCGCGCCGGCACCGGGACGATCGCCACGCGCGTGCTCGGCATGGATTTCCACCCGGGCGGCCAGAACCTCACGTTCAACCTTTTCGACGCCACAACCGGCTGGCAGCAGCAACTCCATCCGGAATACAGCCTCACACAGGCACAGGATGCCGCCGCGAAGCAGATCGGTTACACGCTCGACTTCATTAATAATGCGGGCGGCAAGACCATCGCCGATGCGAGCGACGCAGCGTCCAAAGGCTGGGAACTCGAACTGCAGTTCAATCCCACCCGCTACTGGACGATGAAGCTCACCGGCAACAAGCAGGCGGCGGTCGACTCCAATATCTCGCTCTTCATCCAGCAATATATCAACCAGCGCCTGCCCATCTGGACCAGCGTCAAGGGGCCCGACGGTTCGCTATGGTGGACGACCAGCCAAGGCAGCAACGGCCGCCCCGTCGACTACTACACGCTTAACATCCAGACCCCGCTCAATCTTGCCATCACTACCCAGGGAAAGAAGAAGCCGCAGACCCGCGAATATGCTTTCGCCTACGTCTCGAGCTATCAACTCGCCGGATTGGCCGGGTTCACCGACGGCCATCCCTGGCTCCGCAATGTCACCCTCGGCGGCAGCTACCGCTGGTCCAGCCGCGGCGCAATCGGCTACCTCGCCGGCCCGGCGGATCCCGACGGCGTCGTGCGCACGCTCGATCCGAACAAGCCGGTCTACGACAAGGCGCGCGACAGCCTGAGCGTCTTCGGCAAATACCGCACCAAACTCTTTCGCGGGCGCATCGGCACAACCTTCCAACTCAACGTCAACAACGTGATGCAGCCCGGCGGCCACCTCCAGCCCACCGCCGTCAATCCCGACGGCTCGCCGTGGCGCTTCCGTATCATCGATCCACGGCAGTTTATCGCGTCCGCCACGTTCGATCTCTAACCGAGGTAGGGTGCGTTGCCCTCAACGCGCTTCCTTCGCTCCCCAACTCTCCCGCCGAAAGGCTGGAGAGTTTTTTGTTTTTGCTTTTGCTGGCACCATGTCCGCGTGCCTCCCTGCCGATAAGCTCCTCGCCTTCGCCACGACACTCCTGTCTCACGTCGGACTCGACGACGAGAAAGCACAAGTCGTCGCGGAAATTCTTGTCGAAGCCGATCTGCTTGGCCACACCACGCACGGCCTCGCGCTCCTCCCGCCTTATCTCACCGAGATCGAAAAAGGCTCGATGACGAAAACCGGTGAGCCGCGCGTGCTCGCCGATCTGCCCGCCGCGATCACGTGGGATGGCCGGCGTCTGCCTGGCCCGTGGCTCACCGTTCGCGCGCTCGAGCTCGCGATCCCGCGCGCGAAAATCCATGGGACCTGCACCGTCGTCATCCGTCGCAGCCACCACATCGCGTGCCTCGCCGCCTATTTGAAACGCGTAACTGACGAAGGCCTGATGATGCTGCTCAGTTGCTCGGATCCGAACATCGCGAGCGTCGCACCGCACGGCGGCCGCACTGCCGTCTATACTCCCAATCCGATCGCTGCGGCGTGGCCCACCGACGGCGCTCCGGTGATGCTCGATCTCTCTGCATCGATCACGACCAATGCGCTTACGAACCGCCTGCGCGCCGAAAAGAAAAAATTCCCGGGCCCGTGGGCGATCGATGCGACCGGTCTGCCGACGGATGATCCCAACGCACTCTTCACGACGCCGGCGGGCACGCTCCTGCCAACCGGCGGCCTCGATCACGGGCACAAAGGCTACGCGCTCGCGCTGCTCGTCGAGGCGCTCACTGGCGGACTCGCCGGTCATGGCCGCGCTGATCCGAAGGAGGGCTGGGGCGCGAGTGTGTTCATCCAAGTTTTGTCGCCTGCGCTCTTCGCGGGAGAAAAGGATTTCCGGCGCGAGACCGGACACACCGCGGCGGCGTGCCGTGCGACGCCACCGCGCGTCGGCTTCGAGCGCGTGCGGCTGCCCGGTGAGAACGGTCTGCGCCGTCGTGCCGATCAACTCGCACACGGCGTCGAGTTGCATCCGGCCATTCTGCCTGCCTTGGCCGCGTGGGCGGAGAAGCTGCGCGTCAGTCTGCCGCGGACGACGTGAGCCGTGCCGCTGGTGCGGGGCTTAGCGTCGCGCCTTCAAACCAGGTGCCGGGCGTGAGCGTAGTGTGGCGTGGCTTAGGAATGCCGGTGTCGTTGCGCACGATTTTCTCCACGATCATGCGCGCGGCGGTGGCACCGATGGCGACGTGGTTTTGAAACACGCCGCTGACGTGGTCGTGGGGATTCACGTTGACGTTAATTAACTGGAGATCGCGTCCGAGTCGCAGCCGATGATGCGCACACCACGCGGTGAGTTGGGGTAGGAGGGCGTTCGAGGTCACGATCGCTTCCGGGCGGTAGCGCCGGTGCCACGCAGCGAACGCGTTGGCGTCCCACTCTTCCAGCACGAGCGGGGGAATCGCGGCGAAGAACCGATCGGACTTTTGCTCCATCCAATAGGCGGCGCCGTTGAGCCGCTCCGTACGTTCGTGCGCGACCCGCGTGAGGGCGAGTCCGACGCGCCGGATTGCCCGCTGGCGGCATTCGCGCAGGATCATGCGCATGCCGTCATAACTGTCATGGACGACCCGATCGAAGGTGGGGGAAACGAAGGTATACTCGATCACCACGGTACAAAACTGCTCCCACGCCAACTCGAACTGGCCCTGTGCCTCGGGGAGGGCGGCGATGATCACGCCCCGGATGTTGCGGGCGAGGAGGACGGAACTGAGGCGCTTCTCGGTCAGGTTGCCGGCCCCAAGGACGAACAACTCCACCCGGTAGCCGAGTTGTTCGGCCATCACGCGGGCGCCGTCAAAATGCTGTTGGCCGGAGTCGCCCAGCGCCGAGCGCGCGACAAACGCGATCGCCAAATCGATCCTTCGCGGGTGGCGTGTCCGGCGCAACGCGATGAGGGCGGAGACCAGTGGGTGCGGACGGTAGCCGAGCTTCTCCGCGAGGCGTTGGATCCGCCGGCGCGTGCCCGAGGGCAGCCGCGGATCGTTGCGCAGCGCGCGGGAGACGGTGGTCTGATGGACGCCGGCCGCGCGGGCGACGTCCTGCATGCGGACGGGTTGGGGCGTGGGGTGGCCGAGCATCTTTGTGCATTGATATGCATGACAGGCGAGTTGCCGCTCGCGCAAGCCCCGTATCGTTTCGCGGTCGCAAACCTCGGCGTCGTGGCGGCGCCTGACCTCAAACCCTTACCAAGCCATGAATCCCACTCCGTCCGTCCTCTGGCGGCAGCGCCGTTCGCTGCTCGCCGTTATTCCGTCCCTCCTGCTCCCCCATCTGGCTCTAGCCCAGCCGGTCCCAGCCAAGCCGCCTGCGACCGTATCGCCAGGCACCGACGAAGTTGTTGAGCTCACTCCCTTTCAGGTGGATGCCTCTAAGGACAGCGGCTACTTCGGTGCGAACACGATGTCCGGCACCCGCCTCAACTCCCGCGTGCAGGATCTCGGCGGCTCGATCACCGTGGTGACCAAGGCGCAACTCGACGACACTGCCTCGATCGACATCAACGACATTTTCAAATACGAGGCGAACACCGAGGGGATCTACGATTTCACCGCGATCACGACCTCCTCTCCGACGGCCGACATCATCCAGGGCGGCTCCGCCACCTCGGGTGGCCCACAGCTCGCCACGCGCGTTCGCGGCCTCACGGCGCCGAACATCACCATCGACTATTTTACGCACACCGCGCGCATCCCGATCGACAGCTACATCCTCGACTCCGTCGAGATCAGCCGCGGGCCGAATTCGTCGGTCGCCGGCCTCGGCAGCCCCTCGGGCACGATTAATCAAAACACCGCACCCGCCAACCTCAGGCGCGATTCGAACCAAGCCGTTTTTCGCGCCGACAGCTACGGCGGCTACCGCGCGAGCCTCAATCTCAACCGCGTCCTCTGGAAGGACAAACTCGCAGTGCGTGTCGCCGCGCTCTACGGCGATCAGGAATACAAGCAAAAGCCGTCCTACGATCTGACGAAGCGCATCTACGGCACGCTGACCTACAAGCCGTTTAAGTTCACGACCCTTAATCTCAGGGCGGAGCACTACGCCGAAAGCCGCCAGGCGCCGAACTCGCTCACCCCGCGCGACGGCGTCAGCGAATGGATCGCCGCGGGCAAGCCGACGTGGAATCCGCTCACGTTCACCGCCACGACGAGCAACGGCGCCAAGACCGTCCTCACCGCCGCGCAGGATAACACCGCTGCGTTTCCCGCCGGCCTCTACGTCAACACCACGACTTATACGCGCCCCAGCTTCTTCATCGACGGCGGACAGGTGCAGCTCTGGGAAATCAACCGTCTCGGCACATCGAACAATCCGAACAATTCCACGGCGAGCAACGTGCGGTTGCTTGCCTCCGGCTCCGCTTACATGCGCGGCTTGGTAAACTCTAATACGCTCTACACCACGCCGGGCATCACCAACAAGTCGCTCTACGACTGGACCTCGATCAACGCCGTCCCGACCAATTGGAATTACGATCACGCCGCGCTCTACACCGCCGAGCTCGAGCAGAAGATCTACGACACGCTTTATTTCCGCGCCGCGTGGCATCTCGAAGATTCCGTGGAGTATAATCGCAACATCACCTCGCCCACGCTGCAGGTTGATGTTAACCAGTTCCTGCTCGACGGCCGCGCGAATCCCTATTTCCAGCGACCGTATATCTCCTCGATTGAGCCGTCGATCTTCCGTCTGCCGGAATACAATGACGCCAAGCAGGCCGCGCTTACCTACAGCCTCGATCTTTCGCAGCGCCCGGGAGTGCTCGGCTGGCTCGGCCGCCACCAGCTCGGTGCGAACTACGAGAGCCGCTTCGTCACGCAAGGCACGTTCCGTTACCGTGAGGCGGTCTCCGATCCGAATCACATCTGGCTGACGCCCGGCGCCATCAATTACACCAACGGCGCCGCGATTGGCCGCCCGGATTATGTTTATTACGTCGGGCCCACCGGCGCGGTCGGCTACACGCCCGGCTATACGCCGCCGAAGTCTGGCGTCGCTGGAAATTTCAATTTCAACTGGTTCAACGGCGCGACCAACCAGTGGGTGAGCGAGCCGGCCGCGTTCAATACGCTGCCCTATATCACCAGTCTCACGCGGCAAGAAACCACCACACATTCCGCTACGTGGCAGGGTAGTCTGTTCAAGGATTATCTGGTCGTGACCGGTGGGCTCCGCAAGGACGCCTACCGCACGCGCAACTCCCTTACCGGCGCGGTGGTGGACGGCAACACCGGCCTCTTCACTTACGACGCGTTGAAAAACTGGGGTCCTTGGACCTACGCCTCCGGCCCCACGCGCTTCATCAGTGGCGTGCTCTATCCGTTCCACACCCGGGTGCTGGGCCTCACTTACAGCCGCTCGAGCTCGTTCCAGCCGCAACCGCAGGCCGTCGATCTTTTCGACAACCTGCTGCCCAACACCTACGGGCACGGCCAGGACGCGGGCGCGTTTGTCAATCTGCTCGGCAACAAGCTCGTCCTCTCAGTCAAGTTCTACAAAACCACGATCGCCAACGACCGCACCTCGAACTCCACGATCGGCAGTCGCATCGCGCGCATCGAGGAAGGCGGCGTCCTAGCCGGCACGAGCGCGGACACGTTCAGTCTCTACAACTTCGGCCAGGCAGTCGCGAAGCAACGCCTCGGGAACTCCGCGAGTCAGGCGCAAATCGACGCCGTGGCCGCCACCGTCACCCAATTTCCGACCGGCATTCAAAACGCGGTCGCAGCCAGCAACTCCGGCGCCGCGATCCGCGGCACCGCTGACACCGAGGCGAAAGGCGCCGAGCTCGAGCTCACCTACAACCCGACGAACAACTGGGCGATCAAGTTTTCCGGCGCGCAGACCGAATCGATCAACAAAACTATCGAAAACAATCTCCAGAGCTACATCGATTCGCGACTGACCTTCTGGCAAAACGTCAAAGATGATCAGGGGCTCACGTGGTGGGATGGCAAGTCCCCGCTGGCGCCCACGGGCACCTCGTCGGCCCAGAATTTCTACAACGTCAACGTCGTCGTTCCCATTCGCCTCGATCAGGCGCTACTCGGCAAGTCCAACCCGCAGGTGAAAAAATACACCTGGCGCCTTCTCAGCACCTATCGCTTTTCCGAAGGCAAGTTGAAGAACGTCTCCGTAGGCGGTGCCGTGCGCTGGGACGACAAGAGTGTGATCGGCTACCTCGCCGGCGCGCCCGACGCCGATGGCATCGTCCGCACGCTCGACGTAAACAAGGGCGTCTACGACCCCTCGCGCTACGCGGCCGACTTTTGGGTCAACTACACGATGAAACTTTACCACGACAAAGTCCGCGCGAAGATCCAGTTGAACCTGACTAACGCGTTTGAAAACGGTGGCTTGCGCACCGTCGGCGTCAACCCAGACGGCTCACCCTTCAACTTCCGCATCATCAACCCGCGGCAGTTCGTGCTCTCCTCGACGTTTGACTTCTAACTACGCCGCCCCCGCGGCGCTTACCCTTGCTCTCCGGCCGCCCGGCCGGAGAGTTTTTTGTGTCCGCGCAAACGGCGCAGGGTGATTGCCAAGCGCCGTCCGCTGCGGAACGCTCTGCCCTCTCCGCCTGCCGATGAAAACCTTCAGCCGCCACGCGCGCGCTCTCCAGTGGCTCGATCACCGCTTCGGCTTGCCGCTGTGCTGGTTGCTCACCGGTGCGCGGCGCGTGCGAGATGCGTTCGGACCCGGAGCGCCGTCGGGCGCAGGTTGGCGCAGCATCGTGTTCGTCAAGCTGGCCGAACAGGGCTCGACCGTGCTCGCAGCGGCGACTCTGCGCGCCGCCGTCGATCGCGTCGGCCGCGCCCGTGTCTTCATTCTCGTGTTCGAGGACAACCGTTTCATCGTTGACGTGCTCGGTCTCCTCCCGCCGGAGAACGTCCTCACCATCCAGACGCGTTCCCCATGGACGATGGCGGTGAGCGCGCTGCGGCAACTGCGCGCCTTGCGCCGTCGGCGCATCGAGGCCTGCGTGGACCTGGAATTTTTCGCGCGCTCCTCGGCGGCAATCAGTTATCTGACCGGCGCCCGCTGGCGCAGCGGATTTCACACGTGGTTCGGCGACGGCCCCTACCGCGGCGACCTCCTCACGCACCGCGTGCTCTACAATCCGCATCTGCACACGAGCGCGGCCTTCGCCTCGCTGCTCGCAGCGCTCAATGCCGATCCGGACAAGATGCCACTGCTGGACGCGCGCATCGCGGTCGCGGCAGAGTTGCCGCGCTTCCACACCACCGACGCCGAACGCTTAGAGGTCTCTACGCTGCTCGCCGCCGCAGGCATCCCGGCGGACGCACCGCTGATTCTCCTCAACGCCAACGCCGGAGATCTCCTGCCGCTCCGCCGCTGGGCCGGCGCCAACTACGTCGCGCTCGCGCAACGCCTGCTCCGGGAATTCGATCGCGCCGTGATCGCGTTTACCGGCTCGCCGGAGGAGGCGGCGGCGACCGCAGAACTGGTCCGAGCGGTGGACTCGCCACGGTGCGTGGACCTGGCCGGCCGCACTTCACTCCGCCAACTCATGGTCGTCTACGAGCGGGCCGACGTGCTCGTGACCAACGACAGCGGTCCGGCGCATTTCGCGGCGCTCACCGGTATCGATGTCGTTGCGCTCTTCGGGCCGGAGACACCCGCGTTGTTCGCCGCCCTCGGGCCGCGCAGCCATCCGCTCTGGGCCGGCATCCCGTGCAGCCCGTGCGTCAACGCCTATAACAACCGCCGAACCGCGTGCCGTGACAACATCTGCATGCAGCGTCTCAGCGTCGACCTCGTGTTCGCGAAAGTCGGCGAGATTTGCCGGCGGCGCGTCGCCCCGTCCGTGTGACCCGCGGCGCTCCATCTCCGGCGAAGCTGCGCCTGCTCGACTTCGCGCGGGTGGCCGTGCTGGCCCTGGCAGTATGGTGGATCTACGCGCCCGCGCTGCACGGTGACTGGCTGTGGGACGACAACTCCGAGATCACGACCAATCGCGAGCTACGCGATCCCGCGGGCTGGTGGCACGCGTGGGTGGCACCGGCCGGCCCCGATTATTTTCCGCTGAAGACGGACGTGCAGTGGCTCCAGTGGCGCGCGTGGGGTGGAGCGTCGACGTTGGGCTACCATCTCGCCAACGTCGCACTACATCTCGCGAGTGCGCTGCTCGCGTGGCGTATATTGCGGCGGCTCGGCCTACGCTTCGCGTGGCTCGGCGGGTTGCTATTCGCCGTCCATCCGATCGCGGTGGAGTCCGTGGCATGGATCGCGGAACTGAAGAACGCCCTCTCGCTGCCGCTGCTGCTGCTGGCTTTCGACGCGTGGCTGGATTTCGAGGAGCGCGCCGTTCGTTCGGCCTACGTGCGCGCGTGGCTGTGGTTTCTTGCCGCGCTGCTCAGCAAAAGCTCCGTCGTGATGTTTCCGGTCGTGCTCGGGCTGCTCGCGTGGTGGAAACGCGGCCGGATCAGTCGCCTCGACGCCGTCCGCCTTGCGCCGTTTTATCTGTTTTCGTTGCTGCTCGGCCTCGTGACGATCTCGTTCCAACGCCGCGCAATGAGCGGCTGGCAACCGCCGGAGTCGGGCGTGCTAGAGTGCGTGGCGAATGCCGGCCGCGCCTTCGCCTTCTACCTCGGCAAGTGTCTCTGGCCCGACGCGCTCGCGCCGATCTATACACGATGGTCCGAGGGTAACGCGCTGGCTGCGGGCGTGGCGGCATGGCTGGCGATCGCGGCGATGGTGGTCGTCTGCTGGCGGGCGCGCGCGACGTGGGGGCGGCACGCGTTGCTCGGACTGGGTTTCTTCGGTATCAATTTGGTTCCCGTCTTAGGCTTGGTCCCGATGTCCTATCAACACATCGCGCCCGTCGCGGATCATTTTGCGTATGTGTCGTTGCTCGGCGTGACGGGCTTGGTCGTTGCTGTGGGCGAGACGTTGGCTTCGCGGGGCGAGCCAACTCGGCGGTGGGCTCTATCACTTGCGTTGAGTGGTGCGGCCGGCGCGCTGGCGATCACGAGCCGGAGTTATGCCGCCGCATTTGCCGGCCCCGAAGCGCTCTGGACGCTCGCGATCGAGCGCAATCCCCAAGCCTGGCTGGCGCGAAACAACCTCGGCGCGCTGCGCCTGAAACAGGAGCGCTGGGCCGAGGCCGCTACCCAACTCGAGGCGGCGATCCGGTTTTGGCCGTACGACGCGCCCGCCCACACCAACCTTGGCAGCGCCCTCGCGCACCTCGGCCGCCTCGATGAGGCGCTCGCCCAGCAGCGTGAGGCCGTGCGCCTTGAGCCCGACTCGGCCGATGCGCACTTCAACCTCGCCAACACGTTCGCCATCACGGGCCGGCTAGACGAGGCCATTGCCCATTACCGGGCCGCAGTGCGGGTCGCACCGGGTCTACCCGACGTCCGTCACAATTTCGCCAACACCCTCGTCCGCGCCGGTCGCCTGTCCGAGGCGATGGCGCAATATCGCGAGGCGCTGCGCCTCCAGCCAAACTCCTTCGAGTCCGAACTCAACCTCGGCAACGCGCTCGCCGCGGCGGGGCAGATGCGCGAGGCCGCGGACCACTTCGAGGCGGCCGCGCGGCTCAACCCGGATTCCGGCGAAGCCCACTACTGCCTCGCCGACGCCCTTGTCGAACTGGGCCGCGCCTCCGAGGCTCTCGCGCACTACGAAACGGCGGCGCGGCTCAAGCCCGACGACGCTGAGCTTCGCGCCCGCCTCGAGCAGGTGCGCCGCCAGCGGTGACGGACTGTCAGCGCGCTTTCCGGACTGACATTCCGCTCCGCAACCCGCACAAAAATTCTCCCTGCTATGAACTCCTCCCAACTCCGCCGCGCCCGCGTCGCCCTCGAATCGTTCGCCATCGAAACGCCCTCCTGGGGCTTTGCCGACACCGGCACGCGCTTCGGAAAATTTTTTCAGGACGCCTCCGCGATCGATCTCGGCGACAAACTCGCTGACGCCGGTCACGTCCATGCGCTCACCGGCTGCTGCCCGTCGGTCGCGGTCCACGTGCTGTGGGACTTCAAGCCCGGCGAGGATCCGAAAAAAGTCGCGCGGCTCGCCCGCAAACACGGCGTGAAGATCGGCTCGATCAACCCGAATCTCTTTCAGGATCAGTGCTACAAGTGGGGTTCATTCGGCAATAACGACGCTGGCGTTCGTGCGCGTGCGCTCCAGCACTGCGTCGACTCTGTCGCGATCGGCAAGGCGGTGAACAGCGAGTATGTTTCGCTCTGGTTCGCCGACGGCATGAACTATCCGGGGCAGGGCAGCATCCGCGGTCGCAAGCACACCTTCGAGGAATCGCTCCGCGCGCTGCACAAGAAACTCGGCCCGAAGCAAACGATGCTCGTGGAATACAAGCCGTTCGAACCCGCGTTCTACGCGACCGACATCGCCGACTGGGGCATGGCGCTGCTGCTCGCAAAAAAGGCCGGCCCGCGCGCGAAGGTGCTCGTCGACACTGGCCACCACTATTCCGCGCAAAACATCGAGCAGATCGTCGCGTGGCTCCTCGACGAGGACATGCTCGGCGGCTTCCACTTCAACGACCGCCGCTACGCCGACGACGATCTCACGCTCGGATCGATCGATCCCTACCAGGTCTTTCGCATCTTCCACGAAATTCACTTTTTCGCTGCCGACCGCGGCCGCGCCCCGAAGATCGCCTACATGATTGATCAGTCGCACAACGAGAAACCCAAGATCGAGGCGACGATCCAGACCGTCGTCATGGCGCAGGAACTCTTCGCGAAGGCCGCCATCGTCGATCACGACGCGCTCCGTCGCGCACAGGCTAAGAACAACGTCGTCGACGCCGAACTCATCCTGAAGCAGGCGTTCTTCACCGACGTCTCGCCTGCGATCGCAGCATGGCGCAAGGCGAACAAACTTCCGGCCGATCCGCTCGCTGAGCATCGCCGCACTGGCTACGCGAAGAATGCTACCACCGATCGCCGCGCCCGCCGTAAGGCGCTGGGCATCGTGCAGGGCGGCAGCTACGCGTGATGGGCGTCTAGGGTGAGATGCTTATTCGGCAACTCCCTGCTCGACGCGCCGATGCACAACACGCAAGTTCTCGGCCGCGTCCCCCCGCGTGCCCATGGACCTTACGACTCTCCGTCCAGTCGATTCAAACGGTCTTGCTCCGTCTCTTGACGACGACGCGTGGGAAGATCTCCTCAATTATATCGAGGAGAAGCGTGTTATCCCGATCGTCGGGCCGGAGTTGCTCCGCGTGGAGACCGACGCCGGTCCGCGCCTGCTCTACGATTGGCTGGCGGAGAAACTCGCTGCGCGGCTCAACGTCGCGACGAGCACGCTGCCGGCGCCGTTCACGCTCAACGATGTCGTCTGCCAGTTCCTTGCCGCGCGTGGCCGGCGCGAGGAAGCCTACACGCGGCTGCGCACGATTCTGCGCGAAACAAATTTTGCGACCCCACCCGCACTGAAGCAGCTCGCCCAGATCACTGACTTCAATCTCTACGTCACGACGACGTTCGACCCGTTGCTCGAGCAGGCGATCAACGCCGAGCGCTTCGGCGGTGCGGCCTCGACGGAGGTGATCGCCTATTCGCCAAATCGCGTGGCCGATCTCACGGTCGAGCGCGAACACCAGCAGCGGCCCGTCGTCTATCACCTGCTTGGCCGACTCTCGGCGTCGCCGACCTATGTCATTTCCGACGAGGACACGCTGGAGTTCATCTGCGCGCTGCAGAGCGAGCATCTCACACCGGAAAAGCTTTTTCACGAGCTCGAGCACAACCACCTTCTCCTCATCGGGGGGAATTTCTCCAACTGGCTCGCCCGTTTTTTCCTCCGCATGGCGAAGCGCCGCCGGCTCTCCGACCCGCGCGATGTGGGCGAGGTGCTGGCTGACGACACCTCGCTGCGCGACGGCCGCCTCGTCTCGTTTCTCCAGCAGGTGAGTGCACGCACGCGGATGTTCGACGGTGCGGAGAAATTTGTCGCCGAGTTGCATCGCCGCTGGATGCAACGGCGCGGGCATGAGGACGTCACGCTCCCGGCCTTCGCGGTGCAGCGGTTTCTCCCGCCCGCGCGCGAGATGCCCGACAACGCCATTTTCATCAGCTATGCCCGCGAGGATTTGCCCGCCGTGCAGCGGCTGAAGGCGGCGCTTGACGCCGCCGGGGTCACCACATGGTTCGACATGGAGCGGCTCGAAAGCGGCGACGACTACGACCGGAAGATTCGCACGAATATTTCGCGCTGCGCGTTCTTCGTGCCGGTGATTTCGGCGACGACGCAGCGGCGGCTCGAGGCGTATTTCCGCCGCGAGTGGAGTTACGCGACCGATCGCGCGCGCAACATTGCCGAGGGCGCGGTGTTCATCCTGCCCGTGTGTATCGACGACACGACCGAAGCCGCCGCGCTCGTGCCCGAAAAATTCAAGGCGCTGCACTTCACGCGGATTCCTAGCGGTGAACCCCCGCCGGAATTCGCCCGCCGCTTGCTCGAACTTACGGGAGGCCGCCGCGCATGAGCCAGATTCCCGCCTCGGCAGCGCCCGCGATTGATCCGCAAAATCCGTGGCTCGGTCTCGCATCCTTCACGGAGGAGACGCGGGCATTTTTTCACGGCCGCGATGAGGAGGTCGCCGAGCTCGGCCGGCGCGTACAGCGCAAACTCCTCACCATTTTGTTCGGTCAGTCTGGTCTCGGCAAAACCTCCATCCTTCGCGCGGGCATCGTGCCGCGGCTGCGGCCCGACGGCTACTGTCCGGTTTACGTGCGGCTCGACTACGGCAAGGAGTCGCCGCCGCCGGCACAGCAGATCAAGGACGCGATCCTCCGCGCCACGCGCGAGGCAGGGCACTGGACGCAGACGGGCATCGCGCAGGAGGGCGAGTCGCTCTGGGAATTTCTCCACCACCGCGACGACCTGCTCCGCGATCGCACCGGACGGAAACTGATCCCGCTGCTCATCTTCGATCAGTTTGAGGAGGTGTTCACGCTGGCGCAGGGCGATGACTTTGGTCGGCAGCGCGCCGCACTTTTTCTGGAGGAACTTGCCGATCTCGTGGAGAACCGCGCGCCGCGCGCGCTCGAGGCGCGGCTAGAGGCCGACGAGGCAGGCATGGAGCGTTTCGATTTTGGCCGCGCCGACTACCGCATTCTCATCGCGCTGCGCGAGGATTACCTCGCCCACCTCGAGGGGCTGAAGAACGCGATGCCGTCGGTCACGCAAAACCGCATGCGGCTCGCGCGCATGACGGGCGCTCAGGCGCTCGCGGCCGTCACGCGGCCTGGTGCAGGTCTCGTGAGCGAGGAAGTCGCCCGTTCGATCGTGCGGTTTGTCGCCGGCGGGGCGGAACTGGAACGCGCGGAAGTCGAGCCGTCGCTGCTCAGCCTCGTGTGCCGCGAGCTCAACGAGACGCGCCGCACCAAGGGCCACGCGGAAATTTCCGGCGACCTGCTTGCCGGTTCGCGCGATACGATTCTTACCGAGTTCTACGAGCGGACGCTTGCCGATCAGCCCGCCGGCGTGCGCGCGTTTATCGAGGATGAGTTGCTCACCGACTCCGGCTACCGCGAGAGCATCGCGGAGGAGCGCGTGAATAAAGGCTTCATCGCTGCCGGAGCGGGCGCCGAATCGCTCGCGACACTCATCGATCGCCGCCTCTTGCGCGTCGAGGAGCGCCTCGACGTGCGCCGCGTGGAGCTGACGCACGACGTGCTGGTCGGCGTCGTCAAGGCGAGTCGCGATGTTCGCCAGGCCCGCGAGCGCACGGAAGCGATCGAACGCCAGCTCGCCGAGACCCGTGCGAAGGAAGCCGCGACGCAGCGTTCGCTCTGGCAGGCCCGCCTGATCGCAACCGTGTGCGCGGTGCTCGCGGTCGGCGCGATTGCTAGCGCGATTTTTGGCTACCTCAATCTGCGCCGCGCCCGCGCCGCCGAAGTTGCCGCGCAGGCGAGCGCCAGGCGCGCGTTGGAAAATGAGAAACTTGCGTTCGCCTCGCGCGCCGAAGCGGAACGCGTCGTCAACTTTCTCGTCGTTGATTTGGTTCAAGACCTACTGCCTGTCGGTCGACTGGGACTGTTGGCTAATCTCTATCGGCAGGCACTTGCCTACTACGACCGGCTGCCGCCCGGGCTCGTCACCCCGGACACGCTGATCAACCAGGCGATCGGCAACGCGCGCGCCGCGTGGATTTCTTCGCAGTTGGATCTTCCTGCCGAGGCCGACGAACGAGTGACCAAGGCGATCGCCGCCCTCGCGGCGGCGGGCACCCGCGGCGATCCGGACAAGACAGCGGAAGCCCGAGCGGAGATTCTCTTCACGCAGGCCGGCATCGCGGATCAGGCGCAGCAAGATTACAACACGAGCGAGGAGCTTTGCCGCAAGGCGCTGGCGGTGCTCGATCCGTTGCTCTCGCGTCCCAATCCGTCGGTCGAGGCCCGGAGATTGGGGGCCCGTGCGACGTGGATCCTTGGCTTTTCGCTCACACGCAATGGAAATCCCGAGGCCGTCACAATTCTGGACCGCAGTGCGGCCCTGGCCCGCTCCCTCCTCGTCGACGATGAAAACAAAGAGCGTGCTGAATCGTGGATAGCGACAGCCGTCGCCTATGGAGCCTACGCGGCGAGCCGGGCTGGTCTGCGTGATCAAGTCGAGGCTCGGGCAAAAGAGGGCGTGATTCTCAACACAAAGATCCGGGCCGGCGACCCCACGAACGGTTGGGTGCTCGATGTCCTGAGCGTGTCATACCGCGAGCTCGCCAAAACCTATCGCGACCAGGGCAAGCTCTTCGACGCCGCTGACGCTGATCGTCGACGCGCCGACGTGGACGAGGCCATGCTAAAGATCGATCCGACGAACCGTGGCACGAATAACAACGTCATGATCGGTCGTTTCTACGATTCCTACACTTCGCTCCGTCAGGGTGAAATTTCTGCCGCGCTCTCGGCGCTGGCTGAAACCGCGAGCACCGACGTTAGCTCCAAGTCGTCAGCCGGCTTCAACAAGGGCAACCTGCTGCGCCTCCGCGCGGCACGCACGGAAGTTCTGGCTGCGGTCGCAGGCGAACGGGGCGCGCGCGATGAGCTTGCAGGGGTCGAGACACTGGCAAAAGACCTTATCGCTATGCAGCGCCCAGAATCACCCGGTTGCACGCTTGCGATCGAGCGGCTGTCGAGCGTGCAGCGTTCGGTCGCCCTGGCGTCCGGTGACTTCAATCGCGTCCGCGATTCCGCCCACAAATCGCTCACCGCTTTGGCGGCACTGCCGCCGAGCGGGGGAACGGTGGAAACGAGCCGACTTCTGATGCGCCGCAATGCGCAGCACGCTCTGGCCCAGGCGGCCACCGAGCAGGGCAACTGGGCCGAGGCCGAGGCCGTGTTTCGCACCGAGCTTTCCGAGGCACGCACATCCGGGGAGCAGGCAAACCGCATTGTCGCCTCTGCCGGCATAGTATCGTCACTCTCCGCCGAATTCTCAGCCGAAGCATGGCAGATGGAGCTTCAAACTTGGCTGGCTTGGGTCTGTGCCCACCAACTGGGCAAAGCCGACGAAGCGCTTATCCTCGCGAAGGCTGTCGTGGACTATCAGCGCCGGCAGCTCGCGCGCGGTGACGGTTCTGACCAAGCGACGCGGCTGGCCGAAGGTTTTGCGCTCGTAGCGCTCGCCCGCGCACAAGCGGACGGAGGTGACAAGGCGAATGCGAGATCGGTTTTGAACGAGGCGGAAAAGATTCTCGCGAGCTTGTCCGACGAATTTCGCGTCACGAGCTGGGTGAAGCGTGTGCAGGCGAAGCTCGAAGAAACGCGAGCGCTGGTGCGCTGACGGTTGCATCTGAGTTTCGTACATTTCGTAGGGGCACGCCTCGTGCGCGTCTTTTCGAGCAATGCGCGGACGAGCCGCGCCCCTACCTCGCATTTCGTGGCTCGCGGGCGGAAGCGAAATCCACCTAATTCCGCTTATGCCCCCTCGTCCGGCCGCTGCCCGCCTTGCCTTGGTCTGTGCCGCGCAATCGCTCTTTGCCGCCGCCGATGCGAATTGGGCGGCCTATCTCGGCGACGCGGGCGGCACGCACTACTCGTCGCTCACGCAGATCACGTCGGCGAATATCGCGAAGCTCCAGCCGGCCTGGACTTTTCACGCGGGCGGGGCCGATCCGAAGAACCGCTCGCAGATTCAGTGCAACCCGCTCGTGATCGATGGCGTGCTCTTCGGCACGTCGCCGGACCTTGCGCTGTTCGCGCTCGACGCGGCAACCGGTCGCGAGTTGTGGCGCTTCATCCCGGAGCGCGAGGCGGGCGGCGGCGGACCGAGCGGCCTGAACCGCGGTCTGACGATGTGGAGTGAAGGGGCCGAGCGGCGGTTGATGTTTTCCGCCGGCAATTTTCTTCACGCGATCGATCCGGCGACGGGCAAGACGATCGACTCGTTTGGCGACCACGGCCGCATCGATCTCCTCGACGGACTCGATCGTGACACGAAGGGGCTTTATCTCGCGGCCAACACGCCCGGCGCGATTTTCCGCGATTTGATTATCATGCCGATGCGCGAGGGCGAGGGGCCAGGGCCGGCGGCGCCGGGACACATCCGCGCTTATGATGTGCGAACGGGAAAGCGGCGTTGGATTTTTCACACGATTCCGTTTCCCGGCGAGCCGGGTCATGAGACGTGGTCGCCGGATTCGTGGCTGAAGACGGGCGCGGCGAATTGCTGGGCCGGCTTGGTGATCGACGAAAAACGCGGGCTCGCGTTTGTGCCGACGGGCTCGGCCACGTTCGATTTCTGGGGCGGCGATCGGCTCGGCGACAATCTTTACGCGAACTGCCTGCTTGCGCTCGACGCGGCGACCGGCGCGCTCAAGTGGCATTTTCAATTCGTCCACCACGATCTGACCGATCGCGATTTGCCGGCGCCGCCGGTGCTCTGCGAGGTCGTCCGCGAGGGAAAAAAGATCGCAGCGGTCGCACAGACGACGAAATCGGGTCACGTGTGGGTCTTCAACCGCGAGACGGGTGAGTCGCTGTTTCCATGGCGCGAAGTGTCGGTACCGCAGACAAATTTGACGGGCGAGAAAACGTCGCCGACGCAGCCTTTTCCACTGAAGCCGGCGCCGTTCGCGCGGCAGCGTTTCACTGAGGAGGAAGTCACGGATCTTTCTCCCGGAGCGCATGCGGCGGTGCTGCAAAAGCTCCGGACGCTGGAGCCGTCGGCGCCGTCCACGCCGCCGAGCGAGCGCGGGACGATTATCATGCCGGGTTTCGACGGTGGCGCGGAGTGGGGCGGCGCGGCAGTCGATCCGCGCGGCGTGCTCTATGTGAACGCAAACGAGATGGCGTGGATTCTCCAGATGGTGCCGACGGCGGTGTTTGGCGCGGGGGCGAAAGCGCTCTACGCGCAGCTCTGCGTGGCGTGTCACGGAGTAACTCGCGAGGGCAATCCCGCCGCGAACATCCCGAATCTCACAACCGTTGGGACGCGGCTGAAACCCGACGAAATCGGCACGCTGCTGCGGAACGGCAAGGGCATGATGCCATCGTTCAGTTTTCTGCCGCCGGCGGCCCGCGAATCCCTCGTGCGGTGGTTGATTTCGCCCGAGGCGGAGGAGGCGGCCAGCGCACGCGAGGCGGGCGGGGGCGCGGCACCGAGCGCGATCCGCAGTCCCTACGTCTCAACCGGCTACAACAAGTTTCTCGATCCCGACGGTTATCCGGCGCTGCGTCCGCCGTGGGGCACGCTCAACGCGATCGATCTGAACACGGGGGAGTTTCTCTGGAAAAAGACGCTCGGCGAAATTCCGGCGCTGACCGCGAAGGGCGTGCCGCCAACCGGCGTGGAGAATTACGGCGGCCCAATCGTGACGGCGGGCGGGGTGCTGTTCGTCGCGGCGACGAAGGACGAGCGGATTCGCGCGTTCGACGCGAGGACCGGTGAGAAACTGTGGGAGGCGCCGCTGCCGGCGGGCGGCTACGCGACGCCCGCGACTTACTCAGTCGGCGGAAAACAGTTCGTGGTGATCGCGTGCGGCGGCGGCAAACTCGGCACGAAGTCGGGCGACGCGTATGTGGCGTTTGCGCTGCGGCCTTAATCCTCGGGCGCATGTCTTGCCCGCGGGCAGCGTCTGCAAGTGAGACGTCCTACAGCTAAGTGCGCACCGAAAATTTCATCTGCCGCACGAGGCGTGAGTAGAGCGAAGGAAAAAAACGCTTGATGTAGATCGCGTAGGCTTCGCGGCCGACGTAGATTTCTTCACGGCCCTTCGCCACGGCGCGCACGATCGCGGCGGCGCAGGTTTCGGCGGTGATGCCGGTCTGGTGCGTAGCGTCGGTGCGTCCGTGCTTCTCGCCGCGCGGGCCGACGGCGTTGTCGGAGACGGCGGTCTGCACGTAGCCGGGGCAGACGAGCGTGACTCCGATGTTTTCCTTCCAGACCTCGGCGCGGAGCGAATCAAAGTAGCCATGGAGCGCGTGCTTTGCGGCGGCATAGGTCGAGCGGCCCGGTGTGCCGACGTAGCCCATCACGCTACTCACGACGACAATTCGGCCGGAGCGCCGCGCGCGCATCGACGGCAGCACGGCTTTCGTGAGCGCAACGGGCCCGAAATAGTCGACCTCCATCAATGCTCGCTCGACGTCGAGCGCGGCGTCGCCGGCCAGTGCGCGCTGGCTCACGCCGCCGTTGTTGAGGAGCACGTCGATTTTTCCGCAGCGTCCGAGCGCGTCGGCAACGATCGCAGAAAATGTTTCGTAGCGTGCGAGATCGAGCGGCACCACGAGATGGTCGTCCGGGCGATCACAGCCCCCGCGCACGCGCTCGAGTTCGGCGGGGCGGCGACTCGAGAGGACGAGTTTCGCGCCCTCTCGCGCAAACGCGATGGCCGCGGCCTCGCCGATGCCAGACGACGCGCCGGTGATCCAGACGACTTGGCCCGAAAAGTTCAAAAGCGATTCAGCAGCCGTAGACGCCGCCGTTGATGTCGAGCGTGGCGCCGGTGATGAAGCCATCGAACTCGCTCGCGAGGTAGACGGCGGCGCGAGCGACGTCTTCGGCGTTGCCCGCGCGCGCGAGCGGGATCGTCGCGATCGTCGCGGTGGCGCTCTCGGGTTTCGTGTGCGTGGTGTGAAAACTCGTGCCGAGGATCAGGCCGGGGGCGAGGGCATTGACGCGGATGCCGAGCGGGCCGATCTCGCTCGCAAGCGAACGCGTGAAGGTGAGCACGGCCCCCTTGGCGGTGGAGTAGGCGAGGGAGCCGGCGTGGCCACCCTTGCGGCCGGCGAGCGACGAGAGGTTGACGATACTTGCACCGCCGCGCGTTTTCCCGGCAGCGGCGAGGTGCGGGAGCGCGGCACGCGTGACCTTGCGGACGCTGCCGACGTTAAGTGACATCGTCTCGGCCCAGAAACTGTCGTCGGCTTCGGCGAACGAGCGACGCCCGATGAGAGAGCCGGCGTTGTTCAGGAGGATGTCGAGCCCACCGAGAAAGCGCACGGCCTCGGCGACGATGGCATCGCAGCCTTCCGTTTCGGTGAGATCGGCGCTGCCACTGGCGAAACGGCGGCTGAGTTGTTTCGCCTCGGCCTCAAGCACTTTCGCGCCGTCGGCGCTGCTTCGATAGTGCACGAAGACGTCGCAGCCCGCGCGGAGCAGGTGCTGGCTGATCGCGAGTCCGATGCCCTGCGCGCCGGCGGTGACAAGCGCGCGTTTGCCGAGGAGTTTGCTCATGGCGCGCGAGCGTTGATAACTATCAGGCGGCGTCAACCGCGCGCGTTCAGCGGTTCAGCCACCAGACGGTGCCGTTGAGCACGCTGGCGAAACTGACCCACGCCACGTAGGGCGCCCACAGCGCAGTTGCGATCCGATCGGCGTGCCAGAAGCGGACGAGTAGCGCCACGAGCACAGCCCAGAATACGATCACTTCAACGAACGCCAGATCAGGCCGGCGGAGGCCGAAGAACAGCACCGACCAGATCGTGTTGAGAGCAAGTTGAACACCGAACAAGATCAGCGTGCGGCGCGCGGCTCTGGCTTCGCTGTGGCGCCACACGCGCCAAGCGGCGACGGCCATGAACACGTAGAGCAGCGTCCATACCGGACCGAAGAGCCAGTCCGGTGGATTCCACGCCGGCTTGTGCAGCGTGCGATACCACGTCGTCACGCTCGTGAACGTGGCGGCGCTGCCGATGGCGCCGGCGGCGAAGGTCGCTCCGAGAAAACCAAGGAGCCCGGGAAATTTGGACTTAGCCATGGCGGTTGCGACGACCGGGCCACGTGGCCGGACGCGTCCAGAATTTATCCTCGCGACCGCCGTAGTAGTCAGCGAGCACGCGATCCATGACGAGTTGTGTGCGGCGCGCGGACTCGGCGGTGCTCGGGCACGTGCCGCGACCGAGCAGTTCGTCGACGATCGTTTGGATGAGCGGTTGCGCGACGTGCGGCGGATTTGCGATCGCGAACTCCTCCGTGCCGCGTTCGGTTTCAAGTCGCACCGACGTTTCATTGAAAACCATGAACGACACTCGGCCCTTTGTGCCAAAGAACTCGAGCGTATCGTCCTTGGCGTAGCTCGAAAGATTCCACGACGCTACGGCCGGTACGCCGTACGCCGTGCGGAATGTCATCGCAACAGCGTCCTCTACGTCTGCGGCCGTCGCGAGTCGCGCAGCTTGGCCGCGGACGTCGGTGAGCGGGCCGACACAAAAATCGAGAAAGTCGAGGAGGTGCGAACCAACATCGAGCAAGAGACCACCGCCGGCGTTTTCGGCGGAGACGCGCCATGCGTTGTTCGCGGGGTCGGCGTTGGCCGGCGTGGACCAAGCGAGCCGGTAGGTCAGGCCGGTGAGTTGGCCGATCGCGCCGCTCCCGATAAGTTCTTTCACTTTCAGGAAGCGCGGCATCGCGCGCCGATAGTAGGCGACGAAGAGCTTTTGCTTCGCCTGTGCAAACGCGGCGATCATCGCGTCGCATTCGGTGGTGTGACGCGCCATGGGTTTTTCCATGTAGCAGGGCTTGCCGGCGGCAGCGACGAGCAGCGCGTGCTCAAGATGCACGCCGGGCGGAGTAGCGACGTAAACCGCATCGACCTCCGGATCGTTTACGAGGGCGCGGGCGTCGTCATACCAGCGCGGCACGCCGTGGCGCTTGGCGTAGTCGGCGGCGAGCGCGCCGTTGCGGCGCATGACCGCGACGAGTTGCGAGCCGCGGGCTTTTTGAAAACCGGGGCCACTCTTCACCTCGGTGACGTCGCCGCAGCCGATGATTCCCCAGCGGATGGTGTCGCGGTTTGGCATAAATGTGATTCAGCCCAACGCCTGCTCAAGATCGGCGATCAGATCGCCGGCATCTTCGATGCCGACGGAGAGACGCAGCAGATCGTCCGGCGTGCCTCCGGCGGGGGGTTCGACGCTGGCGCGGTGTTCGATCAAGCTTTCGACTCCGCCGAGCGAAGTGGCGCGTTTCCAAATCTGCAGTTTGCGCATGAGGGCGAGTGCGGCGGGCGCGCCGCCGTTCACGCGCAGTGAGAGCATGCCGCCGAAGCCGCCGTGCATCTGCTTCGCCGCGACTGCATGGCCGGGATGAGAGGCGAGGCCGGGGTAGAGCACGGTCTTGATCGCGGGATGGCTGGAAAAGTTTTCGGCGAGGGCGAGCGCGGAGCGACTCTGCGCAGGCACGCGGACGAAGAGCGTCCGCATCCCACGCAGGAGCAGCCATGCCTCAAATGGGCCCAGCACGGTGCCGATTTGGTTGCGCATGAGGCGGACCCGCTTCCAGTAGTCATCATCGACATGCGTGGTGAGCGAGCCGGCGATGACGTCGGAGTGACCGTTGAGATATTTCGTGGCCGAGTGCATCACGAGGTCGGCGCCGAGTGTGAGCGGCTGGCTGTGCACGGGCGTCGCAAACGTGGAATCGACGACCAACCGTGCGCCCGCGTGGTGTGCAATCTCGGCGAGCGCGGCGATGTCTGCGATGGCCAGATTCGGATTTGCCGGCGTTTCCACCCAGAGGAGTTTTGTGGTGCCAGGCCTGATTGCGGCGGCAACGAGAGCGGGTTGCGCGGTGTCGACGGCTTCGACCTTGAGGCCCCAGCGCGTCGCCCAGTCGGAGAGCCAGTTGCGCAGCGCCCAGTAAAATACCGGCGGCACGATTACGTGGTCGCCGGGCTGCAACGCGAGAAACACCGCCGTCGCCGCAGACATACCGGAGCTGAACACAAGCGACGCGGCGCCGTGTTCGAGTTGCGTGAGCAGCGACTCGACGGCGTCGTAACCGGGGTTGTCGGCGCGCGAATAGAGGCGCGCGGCATTGATCAGCTGGTTGTCCTCGTCGCGTTCGTAGGTCGTCGATGGATGGATCGGCGGCACGATCGCGCCGTGGATCGGATCGGAAAAGCCGACGGCGTGGGCGGCGAGCGTAGCGGGCTGGCGGGCGGCGGGTTTCATCGCAATGCGAGCAGTCCGGCGGCGGGTGCGGCGCGACTCAACCGCAAACTCGCGGGCGCAACGCTGACTAAATAAGCCGCCTCGACTGGACCCGACGGCCGCTCCCCTGACATGGTTCGCGTTTGACCCGTGCGGAAGAGTTTGGGCAACGTGCCAGTGCCCCTCCCTCGTTTACCCCATGAAACGTCTTACCCTGCTTTCGGCTTTCGGTGGCATTGCGCTGGTTGCGATCTCGGTAATCGCCCACGCGCAAACGCCCGCCATCAACAAGGTGTCCGCTGCCGCACCCGCCGCGGCGGCAGTGCCGAGTCGCTTTCAAATTCCAGCGACGGACGACGGCTTGCCGGGAGCGGGCCCGATTCGGCGGTTCGAATGGTTTCAAAAGCTCTGGAACGATCGGCGCTCGGCCTGGGCCGGGCGCATCGAGCGGGATCAAGGCGCGATTGTTTTTCTGGGCGACTCGATCACGCAGGGTTGGGGTGACAACATGGGCAGCATGTTTCCGGGAGTGAAAGTCGCCAACCGCGGCATCAGTGGCGATACCACGCGCGGCGTGCTGATCCGGCTGCAGGAAGACGTGCTCGCGCTGAACCCGCGTGGCGTCGTGCTCCTGATCGGCACGAACGATCTCGAGGAGGGTGCGATCCCCGAGACGACGGCGGGCAATCTCGCGTTGATTCTCGCAGCGTTGCGGCAGCACAGCGCGACGATGCCCGTCATCCTCTGCAACGTGTTTCCGAGTTCGCCGACGAAGAAGCGCCCGGTTGATCAGATCCGCGCGATCAACCGGCTCTATTTCGCGACGATCAAGGATCAGCCGCAGGTCACGTTGCTCGACACGTTTGCCCTCTTCGCCAACGGACAGGGCGAGGCGAAGCCGGAGGAGTTTCCCGATCTGCTGCACCCGAATGCAATCGGCTACGCGAAGTGGGAGTCGGCGCTGCGACCGATGCTGGAGTCGACCGGGCTCACCGCTGCATGGCCTGACGACTTCACACCCGAGCCGGGCTTCAAGAGCCTTTTCAACGGCCGCGATCTCACCGGTTGGGGCTATACGGATGGACCGTTGTTCGACGGCAAAACTGCGACGGATGACGGCCGGTTCATAGCGAAGAACAGTCGGATCATTGTGACCGTGTCGCGCGTGGAGCGGGCTTACCGCAAGCTCTGGACGAGCGAAACGTTTCCGCGCGACTTCACGCTCAAGCTGGAGTTTCGCGCCAGTCCCAACGCCGACAGCGGCATCTTCGTGCGCGAACCGCAGCTGCAGTGTCGCGACTACCTCATCGCCGGGCCCTACGTGAATTTGAAAAGCTACCGACCCCTCGACTGGAACGAAGTCGTTATCACGGTGAAGGGCGGCCTCGCGCACTGCCTGTGCAATGGCGAGGTGTTGATCGATGCGTTGCCAGTCCCGGCGACCGGCCCGATCGGATTGGAGAGCGATCACGGCCAGATGGAATTCCGGCGCATCCGCGTGAAAGAGCTGCCGTGAGCTGGCGCAGGAGGGCGCGGGCGAATCGTCGCTAGCGCGGTAGCGCGACTTCGCCGGTCGCGACTTTTTCCAGGAAACGCGCGCAGAGTCGCCCACGCTCGGCGAGCGTGGGCCAGACGACGAATTCCTCCGAGCTGTGCAGGCGATCGCCGATCGGGCCGAGGCCGTCGAGGTTGGGGAGGCCGGCGGTGGAGAGGTTGTTGCCGTCGCTCGCGCCACCCGTGTGTACCCACGTGAACGGCGCGAGGCCGAGATCTCGGGCGCTCTGCTGGATCGCGGCGAAGGCCTCCTCCTCGACCGGCGTGCATTCCTTCGGCGGGCGGTTGAACGCGCCTGTGATCTCGAGGCGGAAGCCCTCGCGCGCATTGATCGGCGCGGCGAGTTCGCGCAGGCGGGCAAGGAATGGCTCGCTATCGGCGGCGCGCGTGATCCGGAGATCGAGCGCGGCCTCGGCAAAGTCGGGCACGACGTTGGTCGCCGGGCCGCCGCCACGGATGTTGCCGATGTTGAGCATCACACCGGGCAGCTCTTTCGGGACGCGGTGCGCGCCGACGAGAAATTCGGCGAGCGCGGCGATGGCGTTGCGGCCCTGCCGGGTGGGGCTTGCGGCGTGGGCGGCACGGCCGTGGCAGGTCGCCACAAAATTTCCGGTGCCCTTGCGCGAATGCACCAGATCGCCGTTGGGCCGGGCGGGTTCGAACACGAGTGCGAGCGAAAATCTCTTCGATGCGCCGGCGGCCTCGAAAAGCGGGCCGCTGCCAAATGATCCGATCTCCTCGTCGGGGGTGAGGAGCACTTCGCAGCCGAGGCGAGCGGCGTGGGGTGATTTTTCAAGTTCCCGCAGCGCGGCGAGCATCACGACGATCCCGCCCTTCATGTCTGTCACGCCGGGGCCGCGGAGGATTTTTTCATCGACGAGTGTGCAGGACTGAAAGGGATCATCGACGCCGTAAACGGTGTCGTAGTGGCCGGAAAAGAGGATCTGTTGCGGTGCGTCGGGGCGAATTCGCACGCGCAGGGCCTGCGCGGGCGTGCCAACGAGCGCGACGTGTTCGATGGTCGCGCTGGCGAGCCGGGAAAACTCGGTCGCGAGCGCCGCACGCATCCGATCGAGTCCGGCAAAGTTTGCCGAGCCGGAATTGAGGTTGGCCCAGGAGATGAGAAGATCGCGCAGTGCGTCAGAATCCATCCGGTGATTCAGTCCCGCGCGCGGAGGCGGTGCAAGCGCGGGGCGGTGGGTGTGTAACGCCAGGTGCAAGTCATTTTTTTGCATGGCTCTGACGGAGGGGCACTTTTCCTAGTGCCGCCGTGCCGGTCGCGGTTGGAAACAGCCGCTCCTCGTATGCGTGCAAGAAACTGAGACGCGCCCTCTCACGCCTCGGCGAGCGCCGCGCGCAATCCCGACAGCATCGTGGTCACTTCGGCGCGGGGATCGTAGTCTTTGCGGCCCATCGATAGGGTCTCGATCGGCACGTAGCCGCGGTAGCCGGACCGGCGAATGATCGAGACGAGCTTTTTGAAATCGACACGGGGCGACTTCAGCGTGCTCTGCATCGTCTCCTTGATCTGCCAGTTGACGGCGTAAGGAGCCATCACGGCGATGTCCGCGTAGGGATCGTCGGAGAGGTATTTGCCGGTGTCGACGAGGGCGGCGCACCAGTCGTGATCGACGCGTTTAAGCAGGCTGAGGTGATCGGCGCCAGTGCGGATAAAGTCGCCGTGATTCTGGACGGCGAGGATGACGCCGAATTTTTTCCCGTGCTCCGCACACTCGCGGATCGACTCGGCCATCCAGGCCTCGACCTTTTCGCGGGGAGCATTGGACGAGGCCTGTTGCCAGGTTTTGAAGGGAGACTGCGCGTCGGCAAAGGCGCGGACGGTGGGCGCGCCGAGCTTGGCGGCGACTTCAATCCACGTTTTGAGAATGGCCACGCCCTCGGCGCGAATCGCGGGATCGGCGGCAGTGAAATCGTTGCGGGCACCGGTGCCGCTGATATCGAGGCCGAGCTGAAAGGCGTGACGCTTCAGACGGAAAATGGTGCTGTCCTCGGTGGCCTTGGGGTAGCCGGCGAAAAAATAGCCGGTCAGATCGATCGCATCGAAGCCGAGCTCGGCGGCGAAATCGCAAACTTGAAACAAGTCGACGCCCTGGGACTTGTCCTTGGCGTTGGAGATAAGGAGTTCGTTGAACGAGTAAGCGTTAAGCGAGGTGCGCAGGAGGGCGCCGCCGTGTCGCGGAATCGGTGCGAAGGCGGCACGGGCGCTCGTGGGCGCGAGGCTCGCGGCGAAGGGTAAAAGGGCGGATGTGGTGAGGAAACGGCGGCGGCTGATGGGGAGGTTCATGGCGGGGAGTTTCGGTTTTGAGGTGAATTCGGGGTGGAAAATCCGATGTCGCCGAGCGGCTCGAGGTGACGAGAACGGGGCGACCTGAATCGTTCCGCGCCGATCACTTTGAGGGCCCCCGCCGGCGCGAGTCAAACGACAGGCGCGCGGGGCGGCGGCGTCACGGATGGAGCCGGGCCTCCGCCAGCAGGCTATTACTTAGGGCAGCTTGCTCCGGCGCGACCCCAGGAACGGAAAGGGTGTGCGTAAGTCTGACGAAGGTGTTGAGTTCGTCGGCGCCCAGATTGCGTAACGCGTGCTCGGTGGCGGCTTGCCAAGCGTGCGCAAGTTGATCGCGGGCGAGGTCGGGTTGGCCGGCGGCGTCGAGCACTTGGGCCAAGCCGATTCGATCACCGAGGTCGAGTGATGCTGTCTCAGGTAGCGATGAGAGCAGGTGAGAGAGCGTGGTGCGGGAGGCCTCGCGCTGGTCCGTGCGCCATTGTACCTGCGCGAGCGCAATTAGCGCCGGTGGGTGGTCGGGGCTCTGCCTCAGCACCGATTGCAGGAGTGTGCTTGCGGCGTCGGAGCTGCCGTTGGCGGCGAGGATTTGCGCGCGCCGCACGGTGGCCTCGTCTTCGGTTTGATCGGGCGCGATCTCCAACGCCAGAACCCATTGATCGTGGAGGTGCTCCAGCATGGGTGAGTAATAGGGCAGGGGACGCACCCAGCGCGGCAGTGCCCGTCCACGCTCAAGGACGTCGAGTAGGTACGAACGCGGATTACCGCCCGAGGCTGGGCCACGCTCCAGACGAGCGGCGACGCGAGCAAAGGGATCCCACGGGAAAATGATCAGATGGGTGACCCCGCGATGCTGAAGGGCCTTTAGGGTCTCGTCGGGAGTGGGCGCACCAAATACGTCGACGGTGGATTGCAGGCCATCGCGATTTTCCCAGTAGAGCGTGCCGACGCCCTTAAATCCGCCGTAATAAATGAGACTCGTCATGGTGCCCGGTCCGCTCATCACGACCGCGGGATCGCGGCCAACTCTTCGGCGAAGCCAGAAGGCAAAATCGCGCGCGACGAACTGCTGGACCGTGGTGACCGGCGCCGCGATCCGCGATTCGAGCGCGCGATAAATTTCCCGCGCCTCGACGGTCGGGTAGGGCAGAAAGCTGAGCGTGAGCATGATGACGGCGATCGCTTTCCACGTGCGCGTCCAGCGGAAGTTGCTGGACCATCTGCCCGTCGCGTGGGCCATGGCGACCAACACCACCAGCCACAGCGCCCCGCTCAGGCTAAGCCAGCGGGTCTGTTGCAGCGCCATCACACTCGCGATCAGCGCGGCGGGCAGGCTCAGCGCGATCAATGTGCGCCCCGGCAACGGGCATCGGCGCGACACTAAAAACCCAATCGCGGGCAGCCACAGCAGGTGAAGAATGCCCACGTTTACGATCAGGTGGATCGCCGCATCGGCCAGCGAACTGCGCCGCAGAATCGTGAGCTGACTGGAGAACTCCTCGATGTAGCCGACGTGCAGCGACCAGACAAAAGGGTCGGCGACGAGAAACGTGCGCTGCGGCCATCCCCCGATTGCGACCGCGGGCGCCGCCAATGCGATGAGGCTGAGTGTTGCACCCAGCCAGTCGATCGGAACTTCGGTGATTGGACGGCGATGCAACGATCGCGCGACCCGACACAGCAGATCGCCCGCCCCGAGCCACGCGAGCGCATAGAGCGGATGATTCACCTCCAGTCGCCAGCCGAGGTGAAAAGGAAAATACTCCACGAGATAAAACAGGAAACTCGCCGCTGCGCCGACGACGCCCCACCAACGCCAGAGTTCGGGCACTGGCAGCGCGGTGGGCTTGTCTGACGTTTCTCGCCCGAGCCATCCCGTGGCGACCAGGCCGCCGAGTCCGACGCCGATCAATACGGGCACCTCGGTGGCTGCACTGACCCACAGCCCGGCGGCTCCCGCCACACCGGATGCCGCGAACCAACGGCGCGCATTCTTCACGTTCGGCTCCCACGCGGACGCATTGCGGTGAAGTTCCGCGCTGCGGATCCAGCCGGCGCCGCCCGCGATGAGAAACAGCACCGTGAGCAGGGCGCACGAACTTACGATGCCATGGTGGTCGCAGGTGCCGATCGCGTATTCGGCATTGAAGCGGGCGACCGTCACCAGACCTGCCGCCAGAATCGCCGCCGGCCAACTGCCGAACCGCCAGGCCGTGATCGGCACCACGGTAAGGAGAAAGAAAGCGAAGAGGAGGGTATTGGCATACAGCGCCGCCTGCTCGATCGCGATCGGCCACGGTTGGCCGGTGATTTTGCCGTGGATCCAGCCTACGACCGCAAGCCACCAGCGCAGCGGCGAGCTCCAGTGAACCTCGCGGCCGAAGGGAGCGTTGTCGTAGGTGACCTCGCGCGTGCGCAGTCCTCCGCCGGCTGCGATGGTTTGAGTCTGCATGGCCCAGTGGTAACTGTCGCCGGGATCGAGGAGACCGTTGCGTTGCCCCGCGACAAACCCGGTGGGCGAGTTTAGGTCGCGAGGCGGCGGCGGGCAGGCGGCCTCGGCGAACGCGGTCACAGCATCGAACGATCGCAACTTCATGCCGCTGTCGAGCGCCAGAAAAGCGAGAGCTCCGATCCACACGGCAATCCACCAATACTCGCGCCGAGGACCGTGGTGTTTCATTCGGGATGATGGCGAGCGCGCGGCGGCCTAACGCAGCTCCGCGACGGCGGTGAAAAATGCTGCAAGCTTCGCGTCGTCGAGAGTGTCGTTGGTCCTCACGCCGCTGCAAATATCGAAGCCCCACGGGTGCACGGCGGCCCACGCGGCGGCGACGTTATCGGCGCGGAGTCCGCCGGCGAGGAAGACAGGGCGACGGCTTTTCTCGACGATGCGGCGCGAGAGCGCCCAGTTGTGGGTGCGGCCAGTGCCGCCGAGTTCCTTGACGGCGAGTTTCGGGTTGCCGGAGTCGAGCAGGAGCGCGTCAACGTGCGGCGCGGCGGTGATTGCTTCTGCGACGGAAGCCTCATCGATTACGTGGATGACTTGAACGATCCGAATGCCGGGCAACGCCGCGCGCAGATCGGCGTGGGTGCCGCGCGTGAGGGCGTCGACGAGTTGAAGCGTACTCGTGCGGCAGCGCTGATGTTGCGCGATGATCGCGTCCGTGTCGTTGAGCGAGGTCAGCAGAAAACTCGCGACCGGCGGTGGCGTGGCGGCGGCGATTTCCGGAATCAAGCGTTCGTCGGGAATGATGCCGATGCCACTCGGCATCGCGGAGACCAGACCGAGCGCGTCGGCGCCGTGCGCCACGGCGGTGCGGGCCTCGGCGACGGATTTGATGCAGCAAATTTTGATGCGCGGGCGGGATGACATGGGGCGAGTTCAGGCTTTGAGTTGATCGATTAGGGATTGAAGGCCGGAAGAGTTGTTGCGGGCCGACCACATCAGCGCGAGTTCGAGATGATTGAGCCGCGGCTGCAGTGGGCGAAACACCACACTGCGTGGGGCCGTGGCGTTGAGCGACGACGGGTAGGGGCACACGCCGAGCCCGGCGGACACGAGCCAGATCAAACTGAACAAGTCATCGGCCGCGTAGTTGATCGTCGGCTGGACGTTGCGCTGCGCACAGAGGCTGAGGAGCCGTTGTCCGTAGTGGGCGTTGAATTCGGGACTGATTAACAGCAGTGGCTCGCCGTGCAACGCGTACAGAGGGATGCGCGTGAGCCGCGCCAGCGGATGATCGCGCGGCAGAGCGAGGAGTTGCTCCTGCTCCCCGAGCGTGTGTTGGCGCAGCCCGGCGCTGGCCCGCAGCGGCCGGGTAAGCGCGAGATCGAGCTCGTCCGCCTCGAGCAGGCGGTGGAGCGTGGCGACGGGCTCCTGACGAACGCGGAGCTGCACGAGCGGAAAGGCGCGGTGAAATTTTTTCAGCCGGGCCGCGATGTCCGGCGTGGCCGCGGGCGTGATGATGCCGAAGCGAATCACGCCGGTCTTGCCGCTGGCGGCGAGTCGGGCGGCGTCGCCGGCGCGCTGGGCGGCGGCCAGCGCATCGCGCGCGGCGGGCAGCAGGGTGCGGCCGGCTTTCGTGAGGGCGACGCCGCGTGAATGTCGCTCGAAGAGTTGCACGCCGAGCTCGCCTTCGAGCGTTTTCACCTGCGCGCTCAGCGGCGGCTGGGCCAGATGCAGCAGGCGCGCCGCCTGCGAAAAGCTCAGGGTTTCCGCGACCGTCACAAAATAGCGGAGATGGCGGAGCTCCATGCGGCGATACTTGGCGGGTATGGCAGTGGAAGGAAAGTTGTATTATTCGCGACATGCGACCCGCGTTAGGGTGGGCGCATGACTTCCCTGACCAACTCCCCCGCGAAACGCGTTCTCTTTATCGTCGCCAACCCGGCGGTCTCTCCCGTCACCGGCTGGCCGATTGGCTTCTGGGCCGCCGAACTCACGCACCCGTGGCTCGAATTCGTGAAGGCCGGCTACGACACTAGTCTGGCGAGTCCGCACGGAGGCAAGACCGCGATCGACAGCTACAGCGATCCGCGAGATCCGATCGGCTACTCGAAATACGATATCATCTCGATGGGCATGCTCTCGACGCCGTTCATGGCGGCGATGCTCGAGACGACGAAGCGTGTCGCGGACGTGACGCTCGACGAGTTGGACGCGCTCTTCGTATGCGGCGGCCAGGCGCCGATGGTGACGTTCATCAACGACACCGCGCTGCACGCGTTCGTCGCCCGGGCCTACGAAGCCGGAAAGGTGGTTGCGCTGGTCTGCCACGGCACCTGCGTCTTGCTGAAGGTGCGGACCAGTGACGGAAAACTTATGGTTGAGGGAAAAACGTGGACCGGCTTCGCGAATAGCGAGGAGCAGTATGCTGAGACGGCGGTCGGCTCCAAAATTCAGCCGTTCTGGATCGAAACGGAGGCGAAAAAAATCCCGGGCAGCAATTTCATCACGCACAACGCGCTCGAGGAATTTGCGGTGCGCGACGGCCTGCTCATCACCGGCCAGCAGCAACACTCCGGCGCAGCCGCCGCGCGCCTCGTCATCGAGGCACTTGGAAAATAAGGCACACATGAAAATCGCCATCATTGGAGCGGGAAACGATGGCGGCGCACTCGGCCGGAGCTGGGCCCGGGTCGGCCGCGAGATTTATTACGGCGTGCGGGAGCCGGATTCGGACAAGACACGGTTGCTGCTCGCCGAAACGGGCAACGCCGCCGCCGCCGCTCCGATGGTGGAGGCGGCGATGTCGGCTGACGTCGTCGCACTCGCGACGCCGTGGAACGTCACCGCGTCGGTGTTGGCCTCAGCCGGCAACCTCGCCGGCAAGATCTTGATCAATTGCACGAATCCCTTGGAATTCGCGCCGGGAGTCGGGCTGGAGCTGGCGCTGGGCTTCAGCGACTCGGGGGCCGAAAATGTCGCCCGGTGGTCGCCGGGCGCGCGGGTCGTGAAGGCGTTCAACACCTACGGCTGTGAAAATTTCGCCGACCCTCATTATCCGAATGCGGCGAGCCTGAAGCCCGTAATGTGTTTTGCGGGCGATGATCGCGCGGCCAAGGAAACGGTCGCGGGGCTGGCCGTGGACATCGGCTTCGAGCCGTTCGACGCGGGCGGACTGCGCGCCGCGCGCGAACTTGAGCCGTTGGCGCTGCTCTGGATTCGCCGGGCGACTAGCGGAGAGCGCCGCCCTCGCTTCACGTGGGCCCGGCTGACGCGTTAGCAGATCGGGCTGGCGGCGCGCCGGCTCGGCGCACAGGTTCGGAGCATGTTACCCCGCTTCTTTCGGCGTCTGAGTTTTGGTTGGTGGGTCTGCCTAGCTCTCACGCTCGCGACGGCTCGCGCCGCCGAGCCCGCTGTGACCGTATGGCGACTGGCCGATCCGAAAACGGTTGGCGGCGTTGCAACCGAAGTGATCGGCGTTCCTCGGGTCGTCGACGGCGCGGCGATGTTTGACGGCGCGCATGATGGCGTGTTCGTGCCGGCGATTCCGCTCGCGGGCGCGGCGCAGTTTACGATCGAGATTTTGTTTTCACCCGCGGAGGGCGGACCCGAGGCGCAGCGTTTTTTTCACCTCCAAGATGATAGCACGTGGCGCGTGATGATCGAGACGCGGCTCGATGGCCACGGACATTGGTGGCTCGACAGCTACCTCGGCAGCCAGGGCGGCGGCACGCCGTTGATCGATCCGAAGCGCACGCATCCGACGAACGCGTGGTATTGGGCGGCGGTGCGCTACGATGGCTCGACGATGACGCACTTCATCAATGGCGAAAAAGAAATGGAAGCGACCGGCGTGAAGTTCGGTCCGCTCGGTCCCGGAAAAATCTCGCTCGGGGTGCGGCAGAACAAGGTTTACTGGTTCAAGGGCGCAATCAAGGAAGTGCGCTTCACGTCCGCCGCGCTCGCGGCCGAAAAGTTGCAGCGGGTGAAGTGATGGTAGGGACGCCTCTCCGAGGCGTCCGTATCCGCGCCAACGACGGACGGCTCGGAGAGCCGTCCCCACCTCGGACTCTAAAACTTCACCACGTTGTTCATCCGCGTGATCTCGCCGAGGGTGTCGTCGGGATCGAGTTCGATCGTTGCGCCGGAGAGGTTGGCTTGCACGGGGAGTTTGATCGTCACGTCGGCGATTTTCGGCAGAAGGTCGGTCGGCGCTGCGAGGGCGGGCACCGGGGCGGTGGCGATGATTTTTCCGTCGGAGTTGCGCACGGCCACGATGGCTGCGGGGCTCGCGACGGCGCCGAGACTGTGAACTTTCACGGTGAGAGCGTCGGCTGACGTGGACAGCGTGATGTCATCGCGGCTGATGCCGAGGTCCGGACGCGACCAGTAGGGCGTGCCGGGCGATTTTAGTTTCAGTGTGAGCACGGTTGTCGTGCGGGGCGGGAGCGTGAGTTTGAGCGAGCGGCTGCGCTCGAATTTCGCGTCGTGCGTCGTGACATCACGGTCGGCGGTGTCGGCGTTTTTCGTGTCGACGCCCTGCGTGATTTCCCAGACGCCGGGCTCGATGTTCCAGCCGGTCATCGTCGCGGTGACGGGCGAGGTTTCGACATTGTAGGCGATGACCTT
Source organism: uncultured Opitutia bacterium (assembly GCA_903896015.1). Lineage (GTDB taxonomy): Bacteria > Verrucomicrobiota > Verrucomicrobiia > Opitutales > Opitutaceae > CAITWF01. The sequence continues at coordinate 89,556 of CAITWF010000108.1, forward strand.
GAAGCTTGTGCGGGTGGCGTTCGGCACAAGGATCGCGACGCTCTCGCCCGTGGCGGGCGAGGCGAATTTCCAGCTCACGACGTGGCCAGGGTAGAGCGCGTTGCGCACGAGCGCGACGCCGCCGAGGCGCGCGCGCTGCAGTTCGGTCGTCGGCGCGCCCACCCGATCGATCCAGAGGCTGCCCTCGGTCTCGATGTAGTCATTGACGGCGCAGCCTTCGATCTGGGCGCCGTAGAGGCGCTCAAGGTGGGATTTGTCGCCGTCGGCCTGCCATGCGAAGTGATCGCTGGCAGAGCCGCGGAAACCGGCGGCCCGATTGCCGGGGCGGAGCGCGCCGCGATCGTCGCCGCGGCGACCGCCCTCGGCGGGCGCGTTGCGCGCGGCCCAGTCCTTGCGGAGATCGAGGAGATCGAAGACGTTGGCGTTGACCTGCATCGTCGATCCGCCGTCGAGAATCGGCGCGAGATATTTTTTGTCGCCGGTCCATTGGTAGGCGCCCCAGAACATGTGCCACGGGAAATAGCCGCGGCCGTAGTCGCCTTCGCTGTCGTCGGAAAATTTGATCGCGGTTGCGAGCGTGGCGCGGCCGTTTTCGCCAACATGGCGGTGCGCGAGCAGGCCGTCGGTCAGTTCGAGCTGGATTTTTTTCGCGGCGGGGTTGCCGTTGAAATCGACGAGGAGCTGCGGCACCTGGCAGACGAGATACGAATAGGGCTTGGCCCAGCCCCACGGGTGCTCTTCGGCGATCTTGAGGCCGTTGTAATACGACGAGCGAATGTGACGGTGGCCGGCGGCGTTGACACCGCTGAGCCACTCGACGCCGCGCGCGGTGACCATCGCGCGCTCGATTTGCTGCGGGTTGCCGAAGTCGCCGATGAGATTTTGGGCGAGGGTGTTGATGCCTTCCTCATAGCTGTGAAGTTCATCGGCCTGAATTGTCGGCAAGCCGTTGGTGAACATGCCGTTTTTGAACGCGGCTTCGAGCAGCCGGTGATCGGAGAGCATGATTTTCTCCGGGGCGGCGCCCATGAGCGCGACGCCCGGCCAGGTGTTCAACAGATCGACGTCGTCGGAGATGCCGCCGCCGAAATCGCCAAACTCGGACTGGCGGTGATCGATGTAGAACTCGACGAAGCGCCGCACCTGCCCGAGTAAATACGTCTGACGAAACGCCCAGAGCGGCACACCTTCGGGCGCGACGGGCTGCGTGAATTTCGGGCGCGGCGCCGTCTGCGGCATCGCAGCGGCGGCGTATTGTTGACCGAGCACGTGCTCCGGATTGACGCGGAGCAGATCGTCGAGATCGCCCTTGAAGCGAACCCACATGGCGAGCTTCGGGCTGGCGGGGTGCTCTTCGACGAGCATCGCGTAGGTGTCCTTCGCCTGCGTGAGACGATCGAGCTCGTGCTCGGGACGGGCGGCCTCGCGGGGTTTGAAGACGAGGCGGAGTTCGGCGCCTTCGAGTGCGGCTGCGTTGAAGTCGGCGCTCGCACTGGCGATGGTGAGCCAGAACCCTTTTTTCGCGGGCAGGATGCGGTCGCGGAGATCGAGCCAGAGCGTTTTCGCGTCGCCGGGCTTCACGGTGAACGTGAAGTCGAGCATGGCGCGCAGGGGCCAGAGAGGATCTTTGACCTGGACGTTGAGCGCGATGCGACCGTCGTGCGTGGGGGTGGCGTTCAGCGCGGGCAGATCGAACGCGAGGCCGTCTAGACCGTCGGTGAGTTGATCCCAGGTGTCGGGGATGAGGACGTGGACGAGGGGTAGCGAAGGATGGGACGCAGAGGGCGGAGGTGAGGAAGGGGACGCGGCGGGCTGGGCGACAAGGGTGGTGCGTTCGTCGGTGGCGAAGCGGCCGGCAATAAATTTTTGGAGCGGCGCGAGCGCGGCGTCGGTCGGCTCGCTGGCGCTCGCCGCTACGAGACGGAGGGAAATTTTCGTGCTGCCCACGGGCTCGGTCCCGGCGGTGACGTTATAGGCGGCGAGTTCACCGATCGGTTCTTCCTGCGCGATGTTGGTAAAACGAATCTGGCCGCCGGTGCGCGACGCGAGCGCGTGGACGGTGTGCTCGTTGCCCTTCGCGCGTTCGAATAGGACCGAATCCGCGGGCGCGGCGTAGGCGTTTTCGATGTCGGTGCCGGGTTTCAGAAGTTCCATTTTGCCCCAGGCGGCGCCGGAGATTTCGAGGTGATTCCACGGCTCGTTGGGCATCTGAAACGAAATCGCTTTGCCGGAGTCGACGTAGCAATCCCAGTCGGGGAGTTGGAAGTAGTCGTTGCGGCCGGGGAGGCGCGAGCGGTTGTAGACGCCGGGCCAGGTGGTCTCGCGGATGCCGTCGTTGGCCTTCCACCACCAGCGCTTAATGTCACGGGCGTCGTGAATCTCGATCTTGCGGATCGAAACAGATTTTCCCTCGGGCAGCGCGGGAATGGGATTTTTGAAACCGTAGCGCCAGAACCATTCGTCGTGCGTGGTGGAATCGTTCAGCGAACGGGGACCCGCCTTCGCCAAGGCTTCGGCGGGCAGGGGCGCGCTGTTAGCTTTGGCGAGGAGTGCGATGCCGGCATCGCTGACGGCGTGATCGTAGATGCGGACTTCGTCGATGTCGCCGCCGCGGGTGAAGTTGTAGTCGCTCTGGACCTGCCACGAGCTGATGATGCGCGAGTGCGGGCCAAATTGATCGAGGGCGGCGTCGAGGACGGCGGGAGTTTTGTTTTCGGCGGCGAGTTTGCCGTTTACGTAGAAGCGGATGCCACTCGTCTCGTCCCAAGCGAGCGCGAGGTGCGTCCAGGTTTTCGGATCGGGAAATTTCTCGACCGGCACGGAGATGCGGACGCGGGAGAGGCTGGCGTCGGTGACGAACGCGTCGAAGCCGTGGCCGTTGTAATCGATGCGGAGCCAGACTTGGTCCCAGCTCGAGTGATCGGCGTAGGCCACGCGGAAGATCGGAAATGCGGTCGGGCCGACCGGATAGCGCGAGCGCCAGAAAAACGAGAGCGTGCCGCGTTGCGCGTAGATGTTGCCGGGTGCGGTGTAGGCGAGGCGTTGGTAGTCGCCACACTGGAGTGCGGCGCCTTTTGCGCCGTCGGCGATTTTCTCCACCTCGGCGACGAACGTCGGCGTGGCGGTGCCGGGCGCGGCGATGTCGGCGGTGGTGCCGTTTTCGCCGGAGAGATAAAACAGCAGGTCGGGCTCTGCCGCGGGAGCGGGCGCGATCAGTGGTGTCGGTGTTTGCGCGAGCACCTGGGCAAAAGCGCCGAGGGCGAGAATCAGGAAGGCACGGCCGAAACGGCCGGGCGACGCGGGGAGGACGGCGAGAAGTGACATGGGGTTTGGGGCGGGGACACGATCAAACTGGGATACGTGTCCGTGTTGGAGCGGGAGACGCTCCAACGCGGGAACGGTTGCGAAAAATCAGGGCATCGCGAAGGGCTTGGCGCGCTGGCAGAGTTGCAGCGCGAAGCCCCACGGATCCTTGAGCATCACGAGGCGAGAGCCGTCGGGCGCGGTGTCGTCGGAGACGAGCGTGGCGCCGGCCTGCTGGAGGCGAGCGCTTTCGGCGGCGGCGTTGGGCGTGGCGAGGGCGAAGTGCGTGACGAGAGGGCTCTGCGCCTTGTAGTCCGGAATGATCGCGGCGGTGTTGGTGTAGAGCTCGAGCACGATGCGACCGGTCTCGTCGGCGAGAAATTGCATGCGCGTGGGACCGTCGGGCGCACGATAAAGCGTGAAGCCGAGATGCTCAATGAGCCAGCGGGCGTGGGTCTGTGAATCGGGGACGTTGAAGGCGACGTGTTCGAATTTCATGAGGGAAAAAATGCGGGCTAAAACTCAGAGCGAAAAGTCCGTGCTGCCGTTGTCGAGCAGGACGGAGGCCTCGCGAACGAGTTGCAAAGCTACGGGGAGATCGAGGTCGGCGAGTTTTTTGAAACGGATGCATGCGCCGCCGCAGTTCACTTTGCCGAGCTTCGACTTCGCGGCCTGCACCAGCGAACGACCGTCGCGCGCGCCGAGCACGTAGAGGCTGATGTATTGAGCCCGGCTGGAGACGGCGACGATGGGGCAGTCGCCCTCGCGGCCGCTCGCGTATTTGTAGTGGTAGGGGCCGTAGCCAATCATCGTGGCCTTGTAGGCGAGGTGCGGCTTGAGGCGCGGCGCGGTTTTTAGAATCGCCGCGTGCAGCGCCTTCAAATCTTTGCGCCGCTCCGCCGGCAACGCCGCGAGGTAGGCGGCGGGCGTCGTCGGCAGTTTCGTCGTAGGCATCGGAGTCGACGACGCTGAGTCGTCGACCGCCGCAGTGCAACCCCGGAGCGAGCCGAGGGGGTGGCGAACTAACGATCGCGCTGCGTCTGCTCGCGGCGGAGCCGGAGGTTTTCTGCTTCGAGTATTTCCTGTTTCTGGCGGAAGTCGTCTACCAACTCGCCGAGCGCGCCGCACATGGCGCTGACTTCGCCGCGATCGCGTGGGCGCGGCATCAGCGTGAGCACGTCGCCGCCGCGGATGCGGCCGGCGGCGGTCGCGACGGCGTTTATCCGCCGGACGATCCGCCCTGCGATCGTCCAGCTCGCGACGGCGATGACGGTGATCAAGGCCGCGCCAAGCCACACGATTTGCCGGTGCAACTCCCGCGCGGGTGCGACGGCGTCGGCGATCGGCTGGCGCACGGCGACGAGCCAGCCCGTGCCGCGGAAATCACGAAAGCCTCGCGAGCGCGCGTAACCGGTGAAGAACTCGGCGTCGCCCGGCACGCTCTCCACGAAGTAACCGTGAGCGCCGGCTTTCGCGCCGATCGACGGCGCCTCGGGCGGATGCGTCCATCCGCTCGCGTGGGTATCGAGCAGTTCCTCGCCGCCCGCCGCGTAGATTGTCGCGCCGATGTGATCGCGACGCGCGGTGTCGGGGAAGACGGAGCGCTGCGTGTCACGCGCCCACGACCAGTGCAGCTGCGCGGAGAGCACGCCGAGCGGAGCGCCCGCCTCGTCCGCGACCGGCACAGCCAGATTGACGAACAGCAGCGTTTCTTCATCGATGGTTCCGAGGGCGCGGGCGAGTTCGGGAAACTCGCCGGGACTTCCGACAAAGGGTCCGCGTGCGCCGCTGCGAAACCACGCTTGAGTGGCGACGGACGTGCCCTCGAACAGTTGTGGTGAGGCTGCGACGATTCGACCCTCGCGATCGGCGAAACCGATCCAGGCGGAGTCGGGCATGGCTTCGAGCAGCGCATCGAGCGCGGCGCGGCGGGTGGCCACCGCAGCAGAAGGGGTTTTCAAGGTGGAGAGGTGTGCGGCGAGTTGCAACGCGCGCATCCGGTCGGCGAGTCCACGATCGAGCCTTTCGGAGAGTTGCACCGCGAGCGTCTCGAAGTGTGGTCCGAGCTGGCGCGTGAGGTGCCGGCGAAAATAACTTTCCGCCGCGCCGCCGACGATCGCGGTGAACGCCAGCGCGAGGCCGCCGAAAATGAGCGCCGCCCGCGCGCGCAAACTTTGTCGCGGATCGAAGATCCACCACCAGTCGTCAGGATCGCGCAGCGCGGGGGACGGGGCATCCATGGGAGGGAAGACGCACGCGCGTGGAGATTGGTGCAAGGCTCAAAAAAATCGCCGCGCACGCCGGCGAAAAAAAGGCGGCCGCGAATTTCGCGGCCGCCTGAGCTAATGAACACTGAGTAAATTAGAATTGCAGCTTGGCGCCGAGTTGGACCTGCCAGCGGGAAAGATCGGTGAAGTTGATCTGGCTGGCGAGGGTGCTGGAGTTGAAGGTGTAGTTGTATTGGTTGGCCGCGGCGTTGTAGGTCGCGCTGGCGACGGAACGATTATAGCCGCTGTAGCCGGTGCCGAAATCCAGACCGGTGGAGACACCCCAGTTCGTGTTAATCAGGTTACCGAAGTTGAGGCAGTCGAAGAACGCGGTCAGCCGGGCGCGGTGCGTCAGGGGAATTTCCTGCTCGATGTGCAGATCGAGCGTTTTTTGCATCGAGTTGAACGAGCTGTTCGCGGGGACGACGCTGCCCATGTATTTCTTGAGATCGGTTCCGTTCACGAAATTGAAGAAATTAGCTTTCTGCGTGGCATCCGCCCAGGCCACCTTCGGATCGTCGGGGCCGGTCGGGACGTAGAACGAATCGTTGCCGGAGACGCCGTCGCCGTTGACGTCACCGCTGAAGACCCAGCTGTAGGCGTGTCCGGTCTGGGCGCGGAAGACGCCGGAGATCCGGGTCGCGGTATCGGCCCGGCCGAAGAAGTTGAACTCGCGCGTCACCGTGCCGACGACCTTGTTTGGGATTTCGTAGGCGGAGGTACGGGCGACGTTTTCGTTGGGATTGAACGTCGCGCGGTAGTTGTAGCTGGAGGTGGCGACGGACGAGGTGAGCGGTTGCACCTCAGTCGAGTGGTTGTGCGAGTAGCCGAGCGAGAACGCCCAGTGATCCTTCATCGGACGCGCGAGGGAAACGGTGTAGGTTTGGGAGCCGCCCTTGTCGGTGTTGAGCATGTCGATGACGCCGGAGGTGGCGAAGTTGGAGTGCAGGGCGCCGCTGTAGCGGATGCGGCCGTCGGGCAGCGTGCCGACCGGATTGATGTTGAGGGACTGAAGGTAGATCGCCTTGTCCACGGCGATGTAGTTGGCCTCCGCGGTCGCGATGATGCCGAGCCAGGGCAGGGTGTGGTCGATCGCGAGGTTGCTCTTCCACGAGACGGGGGTGCGGTAGCTCGGATCGATCACGTCGATATTGGGCGTGGGCGCGCCGGGAGGCGGCAGCGTCTGGACGTAGTTGGGATTGGGATTAAACGAGGCAACCGTCGCAGCGGTGGTGCTGGTGGTGGAGCTGCCGAGTTGTACGGCGTTCAGTGCTCCGGCGGTATCGAAGGCGTTGGCCACCCAGACGGCTGGGTTGGTGCCGACGAAGAGGCCGATGCCGCCGCGAATCTGGGTCTTGCGTCCGCCGAACAGGCCCTTGAGGGGAGACTCCGCCGGCAGGCGGTAGCTGAAGCCGAGTCGCGGGGCGACGGTGGAGTTGCCCGAGCCGGTGGTGTTGTTCGGAATGCCGAAGGCCGCCGCGAAGCTGGGCAGATAGGGGGGCTTGCCGGGGATATAGGGCACATCATAGCGCAGACCACCCACGAGCGTGAGGCCGGAGAGCGGCTTCCATGTGTCCTGCATCAAGAGGCCGAGATCGGTGAGCGAGTAGTCGGCGAAGGATTGGGGAATCGTGAAGCCCGGGCTGGGCTGCTGGTAGCGGAGGTAGTTCGCATTGCCGGCAGCAAAAGCAGCCGGGCTCGCGAAGGCATAGCGGCCGTAGTAGTACTGCACGAACTCATCCAGGTAGCTCGTCTTGTCGGCATCGGCGCCGATCTTGAACGTGTGATCGCCCCATGAATATTCGCCGTAGAGATGCCCGTTGGCGTCGTTCGTGTTCAGGGCGTTGAGCTGATAGGAATAGTTCGTGCCGAGATCGAGCTGGCCGTTGGCGACGGCCGCGCCGGTCGCGAGATTCGTGCCCGTCACGCCGTTGATGTAGATTTCAGGTGAAGGAGCGCCATTGGGTTTGGCGGTGCCGTTGTAGCGGATGTAGGCGGCGCCCGCGTCGGTGCGCAGATCGGGCGTCCACTGGCTGTTGATCTGCAGGCTGTAGTTGTCGGTAACACGGACCGACTGATACCAGTGGTTGCTGGCGGACGTGTAGGTCGAGCCGTTGTAGTCGGCGAACGTGGGTGTGTTGCTGTCCGTGCGGCGATAGGTGAGCGACAGGCGATTGTCCTGATTGATGTTCCAATCGATCTTGGCGAGGAAAGTTTTCTGCTCCGAGACGCTGAGGCCGGCTGCAGTCGTGCCGATGTCGTAGCCGTAGGACTTGGCGGCGGCGGCGACGGCGGCGAGCACCGTGGGATCGGGCAGAAAATTCTGGCCGGGCGCGGCGGCCGTCTTGCGGTAGCTTTCGTAGGCGAAGAAGAAGAACAGCTTGTCCTTGATGATCGGTCCGCCGAGCGTGCCGCCGTACGTGTGCTCCTGCAACGGGTCGTGCAAGCCGGTGACCGGGTTTTTGGCGCGCAGGCTGTTGCCGGTGTAGTAGGTGTAAGCGGAACCGTGGAATTCGTTGGTGCCACTCTTGGTCACCGCGTTGATCAGCGCGCCCGTGAAGCCGGTGCGCGTGGTATCGTAGGGGCTGAGTTCGATGTTGAGCGCAGCGAGTGCGCCGAGCGGAATCGGGCTGCGCAGCGAGGAAAAGCCATTGGCGTTGAGGCCGAACGGATCGTTCGACTGCATGCCATCGATCAGGAAGGAATTGTAGCGGGAGTTTTGGCCCTGCGCCGAGACGGAGAACTCACCGGTGCTGGTATTTTCGGTCAGCCCGATGCGCGTGTCCAGATTCGCGAGGTCCTGCACATCGCGCCGGACGGTCGGCAAGGCCGCGATTTCGCTGCTGTTGAACGATTGGCTGCTGCCCATCTTGCCGAAGTCGAAGGTGGTGTCGCGCGATTCGTTGACGCTGAAGGCCTCGAGTTTCACGACTTCAGCACCCAGCGCGAAGTTAACATTGCCGGCCTGATCGAGGGTGAGGTAGACGTCCTTCTGTGTCTCGGTCGGCTGGCCCGGCGCGCTGGCGGTGATCGTGTAGGGGCCGCCGACGCGCAAGCCGCTGAGGTCGTATTGGCCGTTGGCGCGCGTGACGGCGCTCGCGCGGGTGCCGGATTCCTCGTGGACGACGGTGATGGACGCGCCGGCGATGGGCGCGCCCTGTTTGTCAGTGACGACACCGCTCAGAGCGGAAGTCGTGAAGCCTTGGCTGAACCCGAGGCTGGTCAGGCCCACGGCGCAGAGAGCGGCGAGAAGAAGTTTCGAAACGGTTTTTTTCATAGTCTTAGTAACGTTGTCAGGGTCTGGTCGGCTGCTGGCAAAGACGGAGGCGGGTCTTGTGGAAGCAAGCGGTCGCGATCGCGGACGGCGAGCCTGTCGAAATCACCGGCGCCGGACTCCAACCGCGGAGGCAACAGCACAAGAAACGTCGTGCCGGCACGCCCGGTGCCGGTAGTTAAAAACTTGGGCGCCGGTTCGCCTGCACGAGGGGACATCATTGGTCTTGAAGACCAACGACGCCGTTTCTGAAAAAATGTTCTCTCCCGCTTCCAAAATAGGATTTCGTCCTAGGCGGGCCAATCTTCGAGCGCCGCTTTAGCCCGCGCCGACAGCGGAGGGTGGCCCAAAAACGTAGCACGCCCCGGCTCGCCTGGCGCGACGTTCGCGTTGCGGCGGAAAATGGGTGCCGACTACTTTGTCGGCGCGGTGAGGATGCTTGAGCGGCGGTTGTTGGCGGGGACGGCGTCGGTTACGCCGGTGGGGTTCACAAGCTGTGTGACGAATTTCATCGAGCCGGCGGCGGCAAGTTGCGTGGGATCGATGGGAAGTTTAACCACGTAGGTCGCGCCGGCGGCGAGCGGCGGGATGAGTTGGGTGGAGCCGGTGCCCGCGGCATCGATCGCGAGGCTGAGGCCCGTGATGGCGAGCGCACTGCGGTTTTGCACGACAAAGTCCATCTGCTGATTCGCGGCGTCGTAGTAGTGGCTCGAGACGGCGGTGTCGACGCGCGCGGGGTTGTTGACGTTCATGGCCCAGCCGACGTTGAGAATACCGTGGCCGTAGTCAGGATCGTCGCCGGGCGCGCCGGCGTCGTCGGTTGTCTGCTGAAGTGTGGCCCACGCCTGCTGCGGAGTGAGTGACGGATTTTGCGAGAGCACGGCGGCGATCGCGCCGGAGACGAGCGGCGCGCTGATGGAGGTGCCGTCGACGGTGGCGCGCTGGCCGTTGAGCCAGGCCGTCTGCACGCCGTAGCCGGGTGCGGTGATTTGGAGTTGCGGGCCGGAGTTGGAAAACGTGACCTGCTGCTCGGCGGCATCGACGGCGCCGACGGAGATGACGCGGGAGTCGGCCGCGGGCCAGGAGAGTTGGGCGGCCTGATCGTTGCCGGCGGCGGCGACGATTACGGCGCCGTGATCCTGCGCGTAGCCGATCGCGGCGGAGAGGGTGGCGTTGGTCGCGTAGCCGCCGAGGGAAATATTGATTACGCGTGCGCCGGCGTCGGTCGCGGCTAGGATCGCCTGGGCGATGGTGAAGAGGTCGCTCGCGCCTGTGGCGTCGGTCACGCGGATACTAAGGAGACCCGCGGCGGGCGCGACGCCGGGCGCATCAGCGGCGGCGCCGGCGGCGACCGAGGCGACAGCGGTGCCGTGGCCGTCATCGCTGCCCGTGCCGGCGGAAGTTCCCAGACCGATGTCGAGGGTGCGGACGCGGTAGTCGCCGAACGTGCGATCGGGCGCAATACCGGTGTCGAGCACAGCAATCGTCACACCCTGGCCCCAGGTTGCGCGGGTGGCGGCGGAAGGATCGACGCCGAGAAATTCGAGCGCGCGGTTGCCGAACGGCACGGCATTGATGGCGGCGCGATCGTCTTTGGCGGGCGGGCCGGGGATGGTGAGAAGGGAGTTGGCCGCGACGCCGGAAAAATCATCGGCGTTGGCCAGGAGATCGGTCCGGAGCGAGGAGAGGTTGTCGTAGCGGACGCGAACGGAGCGGAGGGCGTCGAGCGAGCCGAGAATGGTGAGGCCGGATTTTTTTGCGCGCTCGAGGAAGCGGCGATACGCAGCGTCGTCCTTGAAGGTGAGGACGGCTTCGCGCGCGCGGGCGTCGGCACGCGTGAGCAGTCGATCGAGTTGCGTGAGGAGGATGCGCGAGAAGGCGTCGGGATCGGTGCGTGGGGTGGTCGGCGCAGGTGCGGTGGTGGTGACGGCCGGAGGCGCCTCGCGCGGCAAGCGCGGGCGTGATTGGCTGGTGCGCCAGAGGAGGAAAGCGGCGCATGCTGCGCCAGCGAGCGAGGCCGCGAGGGAGAGGGCGTATTTTTTCATGGCGTGGCGCGGCGGAGAGGAAGACGCGAAGTCGGCAGTGAAGTTCCTAGTGGGAAGCGCGACCGGGCGGAAGGATTGTCTGGAGAGAAGACGGCTGGGAAATCCGCCGACAGCACGCTGCGGCATGGAGCGGCCACGTTGAGATTGGCTTTCCGAAATGGCCCGGCGATACAGTGATCGCATGGCGCTTCGATCGGATGACGGCAGGGTGGCGGCAGGCGTGATTACGCCCGGGGTGCGACGTGGGTTGCTGGCAATCTCGATCGTGGCGGCGACGGTGTGGGTGTATGCGCCGGTGCGTCATGGCGGCTGGGTCTGGGACGACGAGTTGGAGATCACGCACAACGCGGATCTGCGGGCGTCCGCGTGGTGGACGGCGTGGGTGCAACCGGCGGGAGCGGATTACCTGCCGCTGAAGACACTTTTCCAGCGCTTGGAGTGGAGTACGTGGGGTGAATGGCCGGAGGGCTACCACGCAGCGAGCCTCGCGCTGCATCTGGCGTGCGCATTTTTGCTGTGGCGGTTGCTGGCGAAGCTCGGGCTACGGCTTGCGTGGCTCGGGGCGCTGCTCTTTGCGGTGCATCCGCTGGCCGTCGAGTCGGTGGCGTGGATCGCGGAGCAAAAGAATCTACTGTCGCTAGGCTTGTTGCTGGCGGCGGCGGCGGCGTGGGCGGACTTTGACGCGAAGCGCCGCGCCCGCGCGTATGCGCTTGCGTTGATTTTGTTTGGGGCGGCGTTGCTGTGCAAAGCGTCGGTCGTGATGCTGCCGGTCATGCTGCTGCTGTACGCGCTGTGGAAGCGGCGGCGGCTCGCGTGGCGCGATGCGGCGGACATCGCGCCGTTCTTCGCCCTCGCGCTGGCGGCGGGGATCATGACGGTGATTTTTCAACACGAGCGCGCGATCGGTGGCGCTAGCGTGCCGCTCGGGGGACTTACGACGCAGCTCGGGCGCGCCGGAGCCATCGTGGGATTTTATTTTTGGAAAACGCTTTGGCCAGTCGGGCTGCTACCGGTTTATCCGGCGGCGATGTTCGAGGGAACGCGGGTGATGGGGGCACTGGTTTGGTTCGCGTGGCTGGCGCTGGCGGTCGGGTGCTGGGTGAGGCGCGCGACGTGGGGCGCAGCGGTCTGGTTCGGCGCGGGCTGTTTTTTGGCGAATCTGGTGCCGGTGCTGGGGTTCGTGCCGATGGCGTATCACCGCATCGCGTGGGTGGCGGATCATTTCGCATATGTTTCGCTGGCAGTGGCTGCGGGACTCGCGGCGGCGGGGGTGCAGCGCGCGACCGAGGCGACGACGGCCGTGGGGCGAGCGGCGGTGGCGGGCGGGTTGATGGTGGCGGTTCTTCTCGCGGCGGGTGAAACGCGGAGCCACGCAGCGAATTTCCGCAGTGAGGAGGCGTTGTGGACCTACACGCTAGCGCGCAATCCCGCGGCTTGGATCGGCTGGAATAATCTAGGGCGGGTCGATGCGCAGGCGGGGCGTGCCGTGGAGGCGGCGGTGAAATTCGCGCGGGTCGTGGAGCTGCAGCCGGACTTTGCGGACGGACACTACAACCTCGCGAACGCGCTGGCGTCGCTCGGCCGCTGGCCCGAGGCGATCGCTTCCTATGAACGTGCGATCGCGCTGAAACCCGGTGGGCCGGAAATTCACAACAACCTCGGCAACGCGATGCTCCAGAGCGGTGATGTGACGGCGGCGCTGGCGCACTACACGGAGAGCGTGCGCCTCGCGCCGGACTTCGCCGACGCCCATGCGAACCGGGCTCGGGCGCTGAAGCGCGCGGGCCGCAGACCCGAGGCGCTCGCCGAGTGGCAGACGGCGCGGCGGCTGGCGCCGGACTCGGGTCCGATCACGGGCGAACTGGGCAATGCGCTGGCGGACGCTGGGCTTGCCGAGGAGGCGCTCGCGGCGCTCCAGGCGGCGGCGCGGCTGCAGCCGGATGCGGCGGAGGCGCATAACAACCTGGGTGCGCTGCTGGCGGAGCGCGGGTCGCTCGCCGAGGCGCGCCGGGAGTTCGAGGCGGCGGTGCGATTGAAGCCGGACTTTGGCGCGGCGCAGGAAAATCTCGCGACCCTCCGGCGACAGACAGCTGAGCAGGCGCCGGCGGCGCGGCACGAAAATTGAGCGGGTCGGGCGAGTGACTGATCTCGTGGGACTTGCTGGCCGCGTGCCGCGGGGAGGCGATGGGGCGAAAAAAGGCGGCCCACCGTGGGCCGCCTTTCGCGAAGATGTCAGACCGACAGGATGCCAGATTAGAACGTCAGGCGGGCACCAACCTGAATCTGCCAGCGGGACAAATCGGTAAAGGTCGGGACTCCGGCGAGCGTGCTTTGGTTAAAGAAATAGAGATACTGGCCTGAGGAGTTGATGGTGGCGCCGGCAACCGGGCGGTAATATGAGAAGTCGATGCCGTTGACGATGCCCCAGTTCTTGTTGAGGAGGTTCGCAAAGTTGGAGCAGTCGGCGAAGACCTCCAAGCGGGTGCTGCCATAGACCGGGATCTGCTGGGATACGCGCAGGTCGAGGGTCTTTTGCCACGGGCTGTATTCCGAATTGCGAGGCGCAATCTGGCCGGCGTATTTGGAGAGGGTTGAGCTGTTGACGAAGGCGAAGAACGCGTCGCGCTCGGTGGCGCTGTTCCAGACGACTTTCGGATCAGTCGGGCCCGTCGGCACGTAGAGGAGGTCGTTGGTGGAGTTGCCGTCGCCGTTCGCATCACCGCGGAACGTCCAACTGTAGGAGTGGCCCGTCTGCGCGCGGAAGGCGGCGGAGATCTGCGTGTGCGTGTTCTTGCGCTGGAAGAAGTCAAACTCGCGCGAGAGCGTGAAGACAATCTTGTCCGGCACGCTGTAGTTGGAGTTGGACGCGACGTTTTCGTTTGGATTCGTGTAGGCGCGACCATTGAAGTTGGAAGCGGCGACAGAAGACGTAAGCGGGTTGACCTCGGTGGCATTCATGTGGGTCCAGTAGAGCGAGGCGGCCCAGCGGTCCTTAAAGGGGCGGCGGAAGCCGATGGTGATGTCATCGCTGTAGCCCTTGTTGGAGTCCGTCATATAGAGCACGCTGTTGTAGGCGGTGTTAGTGACAACCGTGGCGCCGCCCGCGGAGGTGGCAGAGGTTGGTACGCCGGTCACACCGGTGCTGTAGCCGGGATAGATGTTGCCGGCGTAGCGGATGCGGCCATCGGGATTGGTGCCGACGGGCTTGAGGTTGAGCGAGGCAACGAAGGGCACCTTGAGCGCCTTATTGTAGCTGGCCTCAGCAGTGAAGATGAGGTTCAGGAAGGGCAGGGTGTGATCGAAGCCGAGGTTGGCCTTCAGGTAGGTAGGCGCCTTGAACTTGGGATCCGTGACATTGATGACTGGCGCAGGCGGCGAGCCGGGGGCGGCGGGCTGGTTGTTCGGATCGGAGACGAAGGAAACGCCGGCAGGGTTGGTCACGGAGACGCGGCCGAGGGCGCCGGCGTTGGAATAGGCGTTGGATAACCAGACGGCGGGATTCGTGCCGGAGAAGACGCCGGCGCCTCCGCGGAGAGCGGTCTTGCGGTCGCTCGGAAGTTCGTAGTTGAAGCTGATGCGGGGCGCGAGGGTGGAGTTCCCGTTGTTCGTCGTATTGTTTTGGGTGATGGGAATCCCGTTGTAGGTGAAGCCGGCCGTGGCAAAGCCGTTCGCGGTGATTGGCGCGACGGGTACGTAGGGATAGCTGAAGCGAAGGCCGCCGGTGATAGTGAGCCGGGAGTTTGGCCGCCACGTGTCTTGCGCGACAAACCCGTAGTTCGTTGCGCTCCAAGCGGCGAAGGCTTGGGCGACCGTATAGCCGGGAAAGAGCTTGGCGTCGGTATACGTGGAGATCGGTGTGCCGGCGAGGAAGTTGGCGAGCGAGCTGAAGGTATAGCTGCCGTTGTTGGCCTGCACAAATTGGTTCGTGTAGGTGGTCTTGTCGGCGTCGGCACCAGCGAGGAAGGTGTGGTCGCCCCACGTGTAGTCGGCGTAGAACTTGCCGAGCTTCTCCTTCGTATAGATGAAGTTCAGCTGGCGGGAAAATTCCGTGCCGAGCATGATGTCGCCGGTGGTGATGTTTGTGTTGGTGTCGGTCTTGTGGCCGGTGATGCCGCCGATGTTCACCTCAGGGAAGGGCGTGCCATTGTTCTTCGGCGAGCCGTCATACTTGATGTAGGCGACGGTGGCCTCGGTGTGGAGGTTTTCGTTCCACCGGCTGTCGAGCTGGGCGACGTAGTTGTCTGATGTGCGGGGTGCTTGATACCAGTAATTGCTGAACGACGTGGTAAACGCCAAATTGTAGTTCGCGAACTGCGGGGAGCTGCCTTCGACACGGCGGTAAGAGAATTTAGCGTGTTGTGTGTCGGAGATATTCCAGTCGAGCTTTGCGAGCTTGGTCTTTTGGAATGAGACGTTGGTGGCGTCAAAAGAGCCAACGTCATAGCCGTAGGATTTAGCTTTGGCGACGATCGCCGCGATTTGCGTGGCATCGGTTGGGATAAAGATTTGCGAGGGCGGGGCGGAAACGCGGCGGAAATCGTCGTATGCTAGGAAAAAGAACAGCCGGTTCTTGATGATCGGGCCACCGAGCGTGAGGGTCTCCGTGCGATCGCGGAGAGCTTCGTGGACACCCGTCACGAAATTGGGCCCGCGGAAATGGTTATCCGTGTAGCGGTATTCGACCGAGCCATGATAGGTGTTGGTTCCGCTCTTGGTGACGGCAGTTAGCAACGCGCCGGTGAAGCCGGTGTAGCGGACGTCATAGGGAGAGAAGTTGACCGCGAACGCCTCGAGAGCGCGCAGCGGGACTGGGCTGCGCTGCGAGGCAAAGCCGTTGCCATTGAGGCCAAACGGATCGTTGGATTCCAAGCCGTCCACGAGGAACGAATTGTAGCGGTAGTTCTGACCCTGGGCGCTCATCTGAAATTCGCCTGTGCTGGTGTTTTCCACTAGCGTGATGCGCGGATCGAGGTTCGCGATTTCTTGGACGTCCTGCCGAATGACAGGCACTGCGGCGATGTCGTCGACGTTGAAGGTGGTGGCGATGCCGGTCTTGTTGGCGCCGAACGTGGTATCGCGCGTGTCGTTCACGGTAAACGCCTCCAGCTTCACGATGTCGGTACCGAGGGAGATATTGACCTCCTGTGTTGCACCTTGGGTGATATAAATTTCCTTTTCCGTCACGGTCTGGAACCCAGTGGCCGCCGCAGTGACTGTGTAGGGGCCGCCCACGCGGATGCCTGACACGTTGAAGGCGCCGTTCGCCGCCGATACGGTGACCGAGCGCGTGCCCGATTCCTCGTGGACGATCGTCACGGTTGCGTTCGCGACGGGCTTGCCGCCCTTGTCGCTGACAAAACCATTTATGCCAGAGGTGGTGGCACCTTGGCCAAAAGCGGAAGGGGCGAGCAGGCAACTAACGACGAGCAGCCAACTCAACAGATGTTTAAACACAGTATTTTTCATGGTTCTTCGTGGTGGGTATATGGTCTGTCGGCGTTGTCGTCGGCAGCTGGTAAAGGCGAAGGCAAGACCCCGCCAAATACGCAGTCAAGTCCCGAGCAAGTTCCTGGCCAGCCTTCGCGCGAACGTAACGCATGCCCCTTGGGTCTCGCGTTTTGCCCGAAGATCGCGGCGGCGTCGGGCTGCCTGCACGATTTTGGCACCGCGCCGAGGTGCGCTTTGATCGGCCTAAATATTCTAAGCGATTGTCCGGTCTGGAGCTTCCGTTGTCAGGTCCGGTCGGTGGCACGGCGCGAGGTAAGCGGACGTGTGCCCGCAACTTCAACCTCACTCCACGCCATGAAACAAGTGCGCACCACTGCTTTTCCGATCGTTTCCCGCCCCGCCTCTCCGCCCGTCGATCGCGCCGCGCGTGCGGCCGCTTCCGCCGCTGACGCCGCGCATGATGCCGAACTCGTCCGCCGCTTTCTCGGAGGCGACGAATCCGCGTTTGTTGAAATCATGACTCGATACCGCGATAAAATCTTCACGGTCGCGCTCTCGCTCCTCCGCAACCACGCCGACGCCGAAGAGATTGCTCAGGATACGTTCGTCCGTGCACATCGCGGTCTCGTGCGCTTCCGCGGCGATTCGTCGCTCGCGACCTGGCTACACCGCATCACGGTCAACCTCGCGCGCAACCGCTACTGGTATTTCTTCCGCCGCCGCCGGCAGGACACACTCTCGCTCGACGGCGCGCTCAACGCCGACTCCGCCGCCACCTTTGCCGACCTCATCGCGAGCAGCGAAGTCGATCCGGCGCACGAGGCGGTGACCAACGAGTTCGCCACGCTCGTCGCGGCCTGCATGGAGAAGCTCGAGGCCAGCCACCGTGAGATACTGACTCTCCGCAACGTCCTCCACCGCTCCTACGACGAGATCGCGCAGGCGCTCGGCATCAATGTCGGCACGGTGAAGAGCCGCATCGCGCGAGCCCGACAGAATCTCCGTGCGCAGCTTGCCGAAGCGTGCCCGGAATTTTCGCCCGACGCCGAGCCCTCCGAATGGTTTGAACCCGCGCGCGAATCCGGCCGTCTCGCCGTGGCCTGCGCATGAGGCAGGGGCGAAGCTTGTCCACGCCCGCGGGCGTTTCAAGCAGTGACGTCGTTACACGGCCAGCAGTCGCTCGACCTCGGCTTTGATCTTCGCGAGCGGCGTGGTCTTCATCAGATAAGCGGAAACCTTTTTACTCAACGTCTCGCGGAACACCTGCGCGTCGAACAGCACGCCCGTCAGCAGAATGACCGGCGTGTCCGGCAGCGTGACCTTCAGTTTTTCGATCATCGCGAGCCCGTCGGACTCCTCGAGCTGCAAATCCGAAATGATCAAATCAGGGCGATCGGAGTGCACGACGCGCAGGGCCTCGTCGGCGCCTTCGAGCGTTGTTACGCGGTAACCCTGGCTGGAAAGAAAAAGCTCCAGCAGGTCCCGGATTTCGACTTCATCGTCTACGATCAGAATGTGTTTTTGCATGGCCGGGAGAGTTACACGGTTGAAGTCTGATCGAACGCCAGCACTTCGAGCACGACGACGCCGCCGACGACCTTGTCGCGATCGCGTACAGGGAACAGCGTGAGCCGCACGGCGACGGGCCGGCCGTGCGCATCGCTGATTGACGCCATCTGCCCGCGCAACTCGCGGCCCTCGCGCAGCGCACGCGCGACCGGATCGAGTTTGCCCGTGGGGTCGCCTGCGAGCTGCACGAACTGCGCGAGCGGCTGATCGATCAGCGCCGAGGGTTCGCGTCGGGTGACGGTGACGACGGCGGGATTCACCCGTGAGACGTTCAGCGCCTTTGTGACAATGAACACGAGGTCGTTGAGCGCGTTGAAGACGTTTTGGTAGTAGCGCAGCTGGTGTTCGGCGGCCTGATGGGCCCAGCGTTGCTCGAGATTTTCGGCCGCGAGCTTTTCGTTGGTGGCGACCAGATCGGCGGTGCGTTCGCGTACTCTCAGCTCGAGCCTGGTGTTGGCTTCGGCGAGCGCGGCGGCGGCGAGGCGCCGGGCGCGGAGGTCGTCGCGGATCAGCCACGCGGCACCGATGAGGAGGAGGCCGTCGAGGGCGACGCCGAGCCAGACGGTCCAACGCGTCGTCTGTGCCTGAAGGTAGGCGGCGGTGTCGCGCTCGGCGAGGAGCGCCATTTCCTCGGCCTTCAATTTTTCCACGGCGCGGCGGATTTCGCTGACGGTTGCCGTGGTGGCGTCCGCGGCGGTAAGCGTGCGGACCGCTTCGGTCTGATCGGTGCGCGAAGCGGCCAGCACGCGCTGCATGATATCGATGCGCTGGTTGGCGAGCGTTTCGAGCCGGAGGACTTCGGTCAGCTGTGCGGGTTCGTCGCGGGTGAGCGCCTTCGCGATCGAGAGGTGTTCACCGAGCGCGCCGAGCGCCTCGCGGCCGGCGGCCTGATCGCGCGGATCGTTTGTCATCAGAAAAGTGCGCAGGGCGCTGTCGCTCGCGTGGGTGCTGGCGAGCACGCCGTCGATTTCGAGGATGACGGCGTGGGTGTGGTTGACCCAGTCGGCGCCGCGCTCGGCGCGGTTGATGTTGCGCACGGCGACGACGACGGCGGCGACGAGCACCGCGGCGATCGCGGCGAAAAATATCAGCACACGGCGGAGGGTGCGGTCGGGGACGGAGGGGCTCATGCGTCGGGATCGCGGGCGGGCGGATCGGTTTTCACGACGGTAAGGGCGAGGATTTTTTTGTCGGTTTCGTAGTCGTAGGTGTATTCGGAGGCGGAAGTCCAGTTGGCCTCGAAGGAGTCGGCAACTTCGTTGGCGATCTGGCGAAGGCGACGGCCGCTGCCCTCGAGGGGCGAGCCGAATTTGCGGTTGTTATAGTCGAGGTAGGCCTTGCTTTGGAACACGTAGCAGACGTCGTGGGCGACGCGGCCCACGAGCGAGACGCGCACGAGGCGCGTGGTGAAATTCTTTCGCTTCAGCACGTAGTCGGCGAGGATCGCGTAGTCATCGCAATCGCCGGCGCGGTTGGCGAGGAAGACGTCGGCCGGCTGCACGGCGGCATGAAACTCATACTCGAATTTCTCGAAGTGCGACGCGAAGCGCTTCGGGGTCTGCTTGGGATCGCTGAGGAGTTCGGCAAGCGTGATCGCATCGATCCGGCTGACGCAGAGCACGCCGACGAGCGCGAGAGCGCACAGGCGGCGGGCGGCGGGCGAGGTGGCGACACGAAGCATCTCTGGGTTATTCGGCGCGGGACGGGCGCGGCTGAAGGAAATCGTGCGACGGTTTTTGCGTAGGAGTGGCGCGCCTTGTTTTTTCCGCGAGGTTGCACTCAATGGCCTACCTTCGTGCCCCCCACGCTCCATGTCACCCCATCCGCCGCCCGGCGCTTTTTGCTTCGCACGCTCGGCCTCTGCGAACCGCACGCTGATGTAGGCGCCGCGCTCGCATACCACGGCTACATCCAGATCGATCCGATCAATGTCTGCGGCCGAATGCATGATCTGATTCTGCGTAACCGCGTATCGGGATACAAGGAAGGCGACCTCATGCGCTATCTGCACGGTGACGGTGCCGAAATCACCAAGGGACAAATCCCAAATCACAAGCCCGCGGCCGAGCGGCAGGCGATTGAGCATCACTTGCCGGGTTCAAATGTGCTGGTCGCTTTTACGCTCGAGGCCTGGCCGCACCTGCCCGCCACGATGCGGGCGCGGACGAAGCGGTCCGGCGCGTGGTCGGGTTGGCTGACCGGCCGCGAACGCGAACTGGCCCCGCGCTTGATCGCTGAAATTAGCGAACGAGGCCCGATGGGTTCGGCGGACTTTGCCGACACACGCCGCGCCCACCGAAGCGTATGGGGCGCTTCTTCGCTCGTGAAAAGCACGCTGCAGAAATTATTTTTTCATGGCCAGTTGCTGATCGCGCAACGGGTCAACCACCACCGGCGCTATGACCTGCCGGAGCGGGTCCTCCCTGCCTCGATTCTCCGCCGCACCGAAGCTTCGAAGAAGGAAACGGACCGCTGGCTGGCGTTGCTCAAATTGCGCCAGCGCCGTCTAACCGTCCTGAAGCGCGATGAACTCAGTGCGGTCGCTGACGAGGTCCAACTGATCGTAATCGAAAATTGTCCTCCCCTTTACTGCCTGCGCGACGATGTGCCACGCTTCGCTGAAATTGAAAATGGAGAATCCAAATCTGGAAGTCCCCGATTCCTGGCGCCGCTCGACCCGCTCATTTACGATCGGCGCGTCACGGCCGCACTGTGGGGCTTCGATTACACGTGGGAGGTTTACACGCCTCCAACCAAACGCGTTCGCGGTTACTATGCGCTGCCCATACTCGCCGGCATCGAAATCGTCGGCCACGTCGATCCGAAGGCCGACCGCGTCGCGCGCAAGCTGCGGATCATGGCGCGTAGTGTCCATCGCGGCCACTCGATCACGGGCGCGCTTGACGAACTCGCCGGTTTTCTCGGCGTGCGACGCTAAGAAATGCTGCTCGGCTTGGTTGTTTCCAATTCCTTCATTTTCGACTTTTTGTAGCGCCTTTGCGCAGCTAGAGCAGGACACGATGTGCGTCTACGCGCTTGTTGCTGTCGTCAAGAAACGTGCCCGCCTTCGATCTGAGCGCGAATCAGCCCAGCCGCTCGCTCCAGTAACCGGGACTACGTTTGAACGGAGAAATCGCGATGACCCAGACGTGATCCGGTTTGTCGATGTAGACGACGGCGTAGGGGAACGGCAACCGGAAGTGCCTTCTCGCAGGCGGCATGAAGGCGCGGAACCGAGTTGGGCCTGCGCAGACCTCGACCAGCAATCCGTGGATATGTCGATAAAATCTTTGGCCGAGCTCCGGGCTCACATCTGCGTAGTGCTGCGCCGCGTTGGTAAACTCGGCGTCGGCATGCCGGTGGAAGCGAAAAGGCTTCACATTCCCACGATCTTGCGCACGCGGGCCATAACCTCTTCGCCAGACACGCCAACCTCGCGCCCGCTTTCGATGTCGTCGATCCGGCGTTTCAGCTCCTCAGCCCACTCGGCATCAAGGGCAGGATCAGGCAGTCGATAATGACTAGCCAGCAGACGCTCAAACAACACCTCGACCTGGTCGGCCGGCCAACGGCTGGTCTCCTCGACAACTTGGGCAACGGTCATAGGCATGGCGAAGACGTTGCGGTTTTTTCTTCCGTTGGCAAGCTACGCCACCTCTGAGGCCGCAGCATTCGGCGCACCAGTTGCCTCCAGGCATCATGTGCAAATTGTTCCGCTCGCTCCACGCGCAAGGCAGGTATTCGGTGAAAGAGTGGCGTATTCAGAATCGGACGGTCTGAGAAAGCGGCGAGGTTTCCGTCATTGCCAATCGGCTCCGTTTTTTGCCCCAAAATCGATGAAGCGGAGCGTTGGTGTTAAAACGGTCTGGGATCGCAGAAGGGCAACGCACGAGTCATGTGTTGGATTTAGGATTTTTCGCTGCTTGGGTCGTAGCCGAGGAAAGCAATAATCGGAGTCATCGCTCTCTTGGTTGGTCGGTGGATCCCGCGCTCCCAGTTGCTCACGCTGAGCCACGTATGGCCGGCTTTGGCAGCGACTTGTTCCTGCTCCAAGCCCAGTTTAAGGCGGCGCTTTTTGATGTGCTCACCGATGGTCTGCGGGTACATTTTGACGCCGCCTTTCAAGGCCCACCAATGGTGGGAAAACTGGGGTCGAGCAGCGCGAATTTCCAACTGGTAGATGGGCAACACATGGATGCGGGCGGATGCACGACCTCATCCTGCGCAACCGCCTGCGCGGCTACCGCGAGGGCGCGCTGCATGGGTATATCCACTCGGCCGGACCGGCCCGGGTTTGAGCACTACCTTCCGGGGCACGGCATCCTGATGGCGCTGCCGGTATACGCGTGGCCGTTTCTCACCGGGCGGATGCAGCACCGGGGGCGCCTCCGCGGCACGCATTACGGCAAACTCACGGCGCGCGAAGCCGCGCTGGCGGAAAAAATCCTGGCGGAAATCGCCGCGCGCGGCCCGCTGAGTTCGGACGACTTTGAGCACGACGGCCGGGCGCGCAGTCCGTGGGGCACCGGGGGGACGCTGGTGAAACGGGTCCTCGAAAAACTCTTCGCCCACGGACGCCTGCTGATCTCCGCGCGGAAAAATTTTCGCCGCACCTACGATCTCCCGGAACGCGTGTTGCCGCCCGCGGTGCTCGCCCAGCCGCCGCGCGCCGAGCGTGAGGTCGGGGCATGGGCCGTGCGCGCCAAGCTCCGTCAGAGGCGGCTGGCGCTGCTCAAGCGCGACGAACTCCGCGCCGCCGAAGATTTCGCGCAGGCGGTGGTCGTCGACGGCCTCGATCTCCCTCCGCTCCAATGCCTGCGCGAAGACGCAGCGCTTCTTTGCGAAATCCAAACCCGAAAATCCAAAATCGAAAATGAGGCGACGGAGCGGCCGGCGCGGCTCCTCGCCCCGCTCGATCCGCTGATCTACGATCGGCGCATCACGCGCGCGCTTTGGGATTTCGATTACACCTGGGAGGTTTATACGCCGCCGGCGAAACGCGTGCGCGGTTACTACGCGCTCCCGCTGCTGGCCGGCACGGAAATCGTCGGCCACGTCGACCCACTGGCGGATCGCGCGAAGAAAAAACTGCGCGTGGTGTCTCGTCGCGTGCGACGCGGATTTCGTTCGGCGCCGCTCGTGGCGGAACTCGCGAGTTTTCTCGACTTGCGCGCGTGAGGCTCAGACGCCGACCTGCGCCTCGATCGCGCTCACGACTTCGCGCAGGGCGGGTCGTAGCGTCGGGTGGCGCGACACGATGCGGCCCTGATCGTCGATGACGACGATGACGGCATTGTGCGAAAGCCGGATGCCGTCGGCGTGAAACGATACGCCGAGCACGTCGGCGAGCGCGCGGGTGGCTCGCCGTTCGCCGCGCAGCAGGATCCATTGTGGCGACAACCGCTCCTCCACGCGAAATGAATGCAGGTCCGCGACCGTGTCGCCGCCCGGGTCGAGCGTGATGAGCACAAACTCCGCAGCCGCGCGCGCCGCCGGCGAGAGTTGTTTCTCGATCCATTGGAGCGATTCGACGGTCACCGGGCACGCCATGTGGCAGCCGGAGTAGAACATAGTGACCACGCGCACGCGACCGGGCACCGCAGCGAGGGTGAGCGTTTCGCCGGCGTCGTTTTGCCAGCGGCCGTTGTCGCCAAACGCGACCGATCCAGCGGGGCTCTGCGCGCGCGCCGGGCCGATATAGCCGCCGAGGGCGAGTGCCAGGAGAAGCGTGCGCAGGGTGAATGTCACGGTCCGGCAACGGCACGCGGCGCCCCAACTTGAGAATTATTTTCCGTCACAAAGAAGTCACAGAACCTCAGTCGTGCGGGCGGCGGCCGATAGGAAAGAGCCGTTTACTAATGCAATCCTCCCTCCCTCCCAAACTCGCTCCGCGTGCGCGGCGACTGCTGTCATCGCTCCTGCCCGCGTTTTTCCTCCTCGCGCCGATTGTGCGCGCGCAGACTACCGACACCGAATTGGTGCGCAAGCTCGTCACCCGCGTCGATCAACTTGAGCACGAATTGGCCGAGCTGAAGGGCAACGCCGTCGTAGCTTCTGGGCTTGCCTCGAAAGAATGGACACCAATTCAGGCGGCTTTGATGTCTTTCGGTTGTTGTTGTATTTCGTAGGCCACAGGTGAGATCTGACCGAGCGAGCTGTGGCGTCTCGTCGGGTTGTAAAACGTCTCGATATAA
>CAITWF010000109.1 GCA_903896015.1 uncultured Opitutia bacterium
AATCGCCGTTTCCGCTGTTCGGACGGTGTCGTTAGGCTTTCGTTGCCTCTGCTCCCAAACGGGCACGTGCAATAAAAGCCTATGGTTTTACGAACGGTCAGTGTTGCTGACGCCGCTCCGAGCATGAGTGTCCTCACGGGAAGGACGACCGACTACGCGAGGAAAACTTTCAACGCGATCGCGTGGTCACACGGCATCTGCGTTGGGAGCTGCACGCGCAGCGCGCCCGCACTTTGCGTGAAGCTAATTTTTTCCGGCGATCCCAACAGTTCGACGTGGACGATCTTTCCCGGTGACTGCGCGTGGGAGGTGCCGAGGGTTTCCGCGATGACTTCCCGCCCCGGCCAGCCGAGCGCGATTGCATACACGACCGTGCCCGTTTTGTTGCGCGTGAAGCGAATGTCCGCGGCGCCAAGTGGACTGCTGCCGCTCTGACCCCCGGGAGATTTGCTTTTCGCCAGAGCCGGGCCTTCGCCGACGATTTTCCATGGGCGCGTCGCATAGATCGCCTCGCCGTTCACTCCGATCCACGCCGTGATCTGATCGAGCACGGCGATTTCCTTGCTGTCGATCGTGCCGTCAGGCCGGCCCGGGATGTTCAGGATAAAGGTGCCGTTGCGACTCACCGTATCGATGAGCCAGTGAATGATGTCCCGCGGATGCTGATAGCCGCCATACTCACCCGGCTGCTCAAAGAGCCGGCGATCGTAATGCCAGCCGCCGATGCACATCTCCGATTGCCAGGGATACTTCGCGATGTCGCTCGTGATGCCGCGCTCGATGTCGGCGACCAGCGCTTTCGCGAGGCGATCGGGCACCTGCTTGGTCGTTAGCACGCCCTCCATTTTTCCGCCACGAGTCTTGAGCGTGTGATTGTAGTAATAGGCGGCCGCACTCATGCCACCCCAGCCGAGCGGCAGCATGGAGTTGTCGAGGTAGAGCACATCCGGATCGTGCTGGTCGATCAGATCGCGGGTGCGATCGTAGAAATGCTTCACGTAGGAAATATCCGGCAGCGCCATCGGCGGATGCTTGGGGCCGTAGAGCACTTGGGGATCGAAGCCCTGCCACCATTGCCCCGCGCCATCGGCCGCGGTCAGACGGCCGTCATACGGCACGCCCGCGAGCGGTCCGGTGGTATCGGCGCCGTGGGCAGTTTGCTGCCACCACCAGTTGCGCGGCTGATGCACCGTCACGCCCAGTCGCAATCCCTGCTTGCGGGCCGCGACTGCCCACTCGCCGACTACATCGCGATGCGGGCCAATGTTAATCGCGTTCCACGGATTGTGCCGGGAGTTCCACGCGTCGAAATTGTCGTGGTGATTGGCGAGCGTGAGGAAGAACTTCGCGCCCGCCTTTTTATAGCGCTCGATCAGCGCGTCCGGGTCCCAGTTGAGGAGCGTCCACTGCGGACACAGATCCTTGAAGCCAAACTTGGAAGGATGCCCGTAGTGCGCGACATGGTAGGCATATTGCGCCGAGCCCTGCATATACATGTTGCGCGCATACCAATCGCCCGCCTCGGGCACGCACTGCGGACTCCAGTGGGCCCAGATGCCAAACTTGGCATCGCGATACCACTCGGGCGCTTCGTAGCCGAGCAGGGAATCCCAATTGGCCCGATACGGCCCGTCGCCCTCCAGCCCCGCGATCGGCGATTCCAACGGCACGCCATTCCACGATCCGCCGGGCACGGGCAAGGACGGCGGCATGCGCGGGCCCGATTCCGAATTGGGGCTGACGGCCCAGGATTTATCGTCGAGTTGCCCCGCGATGAATTGTCCCTGCTGCAATTCATAGTACCGCCGGTGGTCAGCGGGCATCGCGCAGAACTGAAGGTAGTCCTCGTCGTAACGGTTGAAATCCGCGGGTGCCGGTATCGCCGCTTCGCCGCCGGTCTGGGCCGCCGCTGGAAGTGACTTCGCCGCCGCCGCGGCCGCAATCAATTTTAGGAAGTCGCGGCGTTGCATGGAGAATTCTTCGCGGAGTGACGGGGTTGCATCCGGCGACCGATGAAAACGTAAACGGAAAATCGGGCCATGTTATTCCTCTTGGCGGGCGGCATTGCCAAACTGCGCTCGCGCCCGTCGGGAGCAAGTGCCGGGAGAAGCCACGCCGATTATCATAGCGTCAGTCTTGCTGCCGCCGCTCCGACGGACTCAAACCCCACGCCTGCACGACAGACGCCCTGCTGCTGCGGCGCACCGCCACACAATTCGGTGAATGAGAAAATTTATTCGCGGGACTTGATCTGCCCACGCTCGGCCACCCGCGCACCGAGCACGTGCCCTCGGCCAGTGCCACGCATGTGGTCCTCACGAAACGCGTGCCGTAGTTCGCGGCCTTGCCTCGGGTCCGCCTCCTCGCGCAGGGTGGGCGCCGTGAAATCAGGCGAACAACTTTGCCGCGCATGCGGACTGTGCTGCGACGGCACGCTCTTCGATCTTGTGAAACTCGAGCGGGGCGATGATGCCGGGAAATTGAAAGCCCTCGGGCTGCCGGTTTCCCTTTCCCGCGGCAAGCTGCCCGTCGCCCGCTTTCCCCAGCCCTGTTCCGCCTTGTGCGAGGATCGCGCGTGCCGGCTCTATGCGGACCGACCGTGGCAATGCCGCACCTTCGAGTGCCAGCTGTTCAAGGACGCGAAGGCCGGCCGGACCACGTTCGCCGCCGCCCTGCCGCTGGTCAAACGGGCCCGGCGACGGGCGGACCAGGTGCGCCGACTCCTGCGCGAGTTGGACGACACGGACGAACACCGCGCCTTGGGCGAGCGCGTCCATCGCACCTCCGAGCGCATGGAATCCGGCCACGCGGACGACGCAGCTAAGGCGAAGTTCGCCGATTTGAGCTTGGCCGTGCACCGCCTCAAATTGCTGACGCAAAAACGATTTTATACCCAAAACGACGCTCCGACATCGGGAAAATCTCCATCGCCGTAGGCCGAGGGTGGGTGCTTTTCAATCGGCGCGATGGCTCGTCCGTTGATTTCCCTCGCCTATCTTCAAATTGGTCGTCTGGGTTGGGCTCATGCCTGTTTGCACACAAAATGTTAAGAAACGAAAAGCGCGTCGGATGAAGAACGACCGATTGCAGGCCGCCAAGCGCGCCGCAAAAGCGAAGAGCTAAGCCGTTCCGACGGCGGCGCCTCCGCGTAAAGCGCGAAAAAAGTTTTATGAGTTCGTTGTAGGGCGTCTCTCTTGCAGACGCCGCTCAGATTTCGGCCGATTCCAAACCCGGCGTCAGCAAGTCTGACCCCTACGCCGAACCGTCTGGCTAACCTATACCCGGGATGATTACTTCCGCTCGCATGAATACTGCCATGCGACGGGTCGTCTTGGCCGGGGCGACTGGTCTCGTGGGAGGTCATCTGCTGGATGGGTTGCTCGCCGATGACACGGTGGCCGAGGTGCACGTGGTCGGGCGGAGGCCCGTGTCTGTCGCACACGCAAAGCTCCGGATGCACGTCGTCGATCTGCGCGCGATCCCGCCGCTGCCGCCGGTGGATGAAGTGTATCTGGCGTTGGGCACAACCATCAAGGTTGCCGGAAGCCGCGAGGCCTTCCGTGCGATCGACTACGATGCGAATCTCGCGGTCGCGCGCGCCGCCTATAAGGCCGGCGCCCGCCGCATCGGCTTGGTCAGTGCCATGGGCGCAAACGCGAAGTCGTCGGTATTCTACAATCGTGTGAAAGGGGAGTTGGAGGACGCTGTTTTGCGGTTCGAGACCACAGCCACGGTCGTGATTCGGCCGTCGTTGTTGTTGGGCGACCGCCAGCTTTTGGGCCAGCCCGCCCGCCGCGGAGAAATCTTGGCGGCACCGATCATGAGTTTTCTGCGGGTGATTCTGCCGCGGAACTATTGGGCGATCTCCGCGGAGAAAGTAGCGAGGGCTTTACTCACTGAAGTGCCGTCGGCGAAGGGCGCCCGGGTGATCACGGTCTTTTCTGCCAAGCTCTATGGCGCACGCAGCCATCCCAATCGTAAGTCCGCCCAACTCGCCCTGACTCAACTTTGCTCATCTTAGAACTCTACTGCTGCTTGCCCCGCTTTCTTGGCCGCCTTCGGATCCGGCGGGCTTGGCTTGTCGGCAAGCAGCACAAGGTGAGGGATTCGAACCCCCGATACGAACTAGCCGTATTCCTGAGTAGCAATCAGGCACCTTGAGCCACTCGAGCCAACCTTCCGTTTTTGGCTGTCGGTCTTACCCGATAAACTAGTTAACCAAAAATTTCTACAAGAGTAGAAACTCAAGCAGGTCGTCAGAAACGCCGATTCGGAAGAACAGCAAAAGAGGAAAGTCTGGAAGGTGGTCGAAGATGACGGCCTCATTGCAGAACGTTTCGAAGGTGAATACTTCACGTCCAAGAACTCGAAACGCCCTAAACGCAGGAGTTTTCCCTTCGCTCGCGCAGCCGCCGCCCTTGATTCGTCACTCACGGAACTAAGCCCCGCGCGAAGAATCGACCTCACTTTTCACCAGCCATGCGCCCGACTGCTACTTCAGATCAAAGCAAGAATCTCATTCAGTGTCTTGCTCGGACGGAGCGCCGCCGATGCCTTCGCGTCATCTGGCTTGTAGTAGCCGCCGATGTCGGCGGGCTTGCCTTGGACGGCGATCATTTCGGCGACGATTTGTTTTTCGGCGGCGGTGAGTTTTTCGGCGATCGGCGTGAAGATTTTCTTCAGCTCGGCGTCTTTGCTTTGCGCGGCGAGGGCTTGGGCCCAGTAAAGGCAGAGGTAGAAATGGCTGCCGCGGTTGTCGATGCCGGCGCCGACTTTGCGGGCGGGGCTCTTGTCGTATTCGAGGAACTTGCCGTTGGCTTCGTCGAGCGTCTCGGCGAGCACTTTCGCCTTCGCGTGGTTTTGCGTGATGCCCAAGTGCTCGAAGCTCGCGGCGAGCGCGAAGAATTCGCCGAGCGAATCCCAGCGGAGGAAGTTTTCCTCGGTGAATTGTTGCACGTGTTTCGGCGCAGAGCCGCCGGCGCCGGTTTCGAAGAGACCGCCGCCGTTCATCAACGGGACGATCGAGAGCATCTTCGCGCTGGTGCCGACTTCGAGGATCGGGAAGAGGTCGGTGAGGTAGTCGCGAAGGACGTTGCCGGTGACGGAAATCGTGTCCTGTCCAGCCTTGAGGCGCTCGAGCGTGGCGAGGCACGCGGCGGCGGGCGCGAGGATTTTGATGTCGAGGCCCTTAGTGTCCTGCTGGGCGAGATAGGTCTTCACCTTCGCGAGGACCTGGGCGTCGTGCGCGCGTTTCTCGTCGAGCCAGAAGATGGCGGGCATGCCGGAGAGGCGGGCGCGGTTGACGGCGAGTTTCACCCAGTCCTGCACGGGGGCGTCCTTGGTCTGGCATGCGCGCCAGATATCGCCGGTCTCGACGGCGTGCTCGAGCAGGACTTTGCCGGTGTCGTCGACGACGCGGATGGTGCCGTTGCCGGGGGCTTGGAAGGTCTTGTTATGCGAGCCGTATTCCTCGGCGGCCTGCGCCATGAGGCCGACGTTAGGGACGGTGCCCATGGTCTTCGGATCGAAGGCGCCGTGCTTTTTGCAGAAGTCGATCGTCGTCGCGTAGACACCGGCGTAGCAGGCATCGGGGATGACGCAGAGGGTGTCCTGGCCTTTGCCGGCGGCGTTCCACATCTGGCCGGAGGTGCGGATCATCGCGGGCATGGAGGCGTCGACGATGACGTCGCTGGGGACGTGGAGATTGGTGATGCCCTTGTCGGAGTTGACCATCGCGACGGCGGGGCGCGCGGCGAAGACGGCCTTGATGTCGGCCTCGATCGCGACCTTCTGGTCGGCGGGGAGTTTATCGATTTTGCCGAGGAGGTCGCCGAAGCCGTTGTTCAGATCGACGCCGAGGGTGGTGAGCGTGGCGGCGTGCTTTGTGAAGAGATCCTTGAAGAACACGCGGACGCAGAGGCCGAACATGATCGGGTCGGAGACCTTCATCATGGTGGCCTTGAGGTGGAGCGAGAAAAGGACGTCGTCCTTTTTCGCCTTCATGATCTGCTGGGCGAAGAAAGCCCCGAGGGCCTTCCGGTTCATGAACGTGGCGTCGAAGATTTCGCCGGCCTTGAGCGGGGTCTTTTCCTTGAGGACGACGGTGGGCGTTTGAACGGGCTGGCCGTCGACTGTCTCGGGGTTCGGCACGAACTCGATGCGGACGGTGGTCGCGGCGGGAACGGTGACGGACTTCTCGTTGGAGAAGAAATCATCGTGGCCCATCGTGCCGACGGAGGTCTTCGAAGTCGGCGACCACGCGCCCATGGAGTGCGGGTGCTTTTTGGCGTAATCCTTCACGGCCTTCGGGGCGCGGCGGTCGGAGTTGCCCTCGCGGAGGACGGGATTCACGGCGGAGCCGAGGACTTTCGAGTAGCGGGCCTTGGCGTCTTTCTCGGCGTCGGTCGTGGCGACCTCGGGGAAATCGGGGAGCGCGTAGCCCTTCGCCTGGAGCTCGGCGATGGCGGCTTTGAGTTGCGGGACGGACGCGGAGATGTTGGGGAGCTTGATGATATTGGCCTCAGGCTTGAGCGTGAGCGCACCGAGCTCGGCGAGACAGTCGGGGGCCTTTTGATTGGCCGGGAGGACGTCCGAGAAATTGGCGAGGATGCGACCGGCGACGGAGATGTCGCGCGACACGACGTCGATGTCGGCGTGCTTGGTGAACGCCTGAATGATCGGCAGCAACGAATAGGTGGCGAGCGCGGGCGCTTCGTCAGTTTTCGTGTAGATGATGGTCGGCTTGGCGGACATGGTGAAAAGGAAGGGAGAACGAAGAGGTGTGAAGGGACAAGCAAAGGCGGGGGCGACCGACGGTCAAAGGCATTTCCGCTGCAAATCTTGCGAATGAGCCCGCGCTTATGCGCCGTGGCAGGGAAAAACTTTGGGGCTGCTGGAGATTGGGATCGTCGTGGGGCGTCTGTCTTGCAGGCTCGGCTCCGGTGATTGCGGGCGACGGGCTCAGCATGCCCGACGCACCGAGAGAATCCCCTTCTGCAGGCTACGCGAGAGGTCTCGTTGGTTGGCAGTAGCGACGCAAAAAATCCCGGCTGGGTGCAGCCGGGATTTGAGCGGAAGGCACGCGCTTCGCGTGGCCGAAAGACAGAATCAATTACTTGCTGTCGCCGTCACCGTCGGTGTCACCCGTCGCGGACGCAGCGGTCGGGGCCACTTGTTTCGCCGCGAGGGCGGCCTGTTTCTGCGCTTGGATGCGGGCGAGTTGCTCTTGATAGGCGGCGGCGCCGGCGGACGAGGAGGAACCTGTGCTGCTGATGGATGACATGGTGCGATGGGTTCGTGAGCCTGAATTTAGGGCGAGAAATCGCCGAGGCCCGCGTTAGCAATCCCTACGACTCGATTCGTCAACCCTGTAGACCTTTCGCTCACGGACGTTACGCAGAAGAGGCGACGCCGCCAGGAAGCACAACACTTTCACATACACCTCAACCCACGCGCAGAAATGCCGAAGGGCAAAGATGACTCATCGCTTTCCGATGCGCCCTGATTTTGGGTTGAAAAACACCCGCCGACTTCTGGCTTCGGCGACCGCGCTTTTTTTCGCCAGCACAACGCTCCACGCGACGCCCGTCACCGGACCGTGGACGCTGGCCTCGGGCGCGGCCACTCTCAGCAATACCGCCACGTCTTCGCCCACATGGGGCGACGGAACCACGCACAATGCGACAGCCTCCGCCCTTTACTCCGCCTTTCCGCTCATCACGCTGGCGAATACCGGCGACAAGCTGACAATGACAGGCACAGCGGACCTGTTGGGAATTAGCTCGGGAAACTTAGCGTTCCGCTTCGGAATCTTTAACGACAACAGCAGCGCCAACGCCACGGACTGGCTGGGCTATTTTGCCGGAAACGCCGCCACGCAAAACGGCGTGCTCGATGTGCGAACGGACCCCAACACCTCGCTCTACTCGAGCACCACGGGCGCATCGACCCTCGCATCGATTGACAGCACTGGTTCGACTTCGCTCACCACGGCGAGCAACCCCGTGACCTTCAGCTTTACCTTCACGATAGAGCGGATTTCCGCCAGCACCCTGACGATATCGACCTCCCTTTTTCGGCCCTCGGATTCAGCCGAGTTTGCCGGATTCTCGAACATCGTGGACACCAATCCCACGACTTTTGGCTTCGACCGGGTCGGCTTTCAGGCCACCTCGACTCTCGCGGCCGACCAAATCCAATTCCACTCGATCGACGTCGCCTACACGTCGGCGGTGCCGGAGCCCTCGACGTATGCGACGATCCTTTCCGCGGTCTGCTTCGTTGGTGCCGCGGCCCTTCGACGCAACCGAGCCTGAACGGAAGATTGAACCGGAGCGGTGGTCGGCTTACCCCTCGCGGGATGAATGCGCCGCGCCCCCGAGTCCAGATCGCCATCGTCTGCGCCGGACTGGTGGCGGCGCCGGTGGTCGGTAGCGTGTCGGTCTATGTGCGGCATTGGCTCCTGCCCCTGCCCCCTGAAGAGTCCAACGGCGGCATGGCGGCGTTTGGCGACTTGCTGCAGGTGATCGCGGTCTCCGGCTTGGTCGCCCTTTGGCCGCTCGCGCACGCGCTTTACTGGCTGCGAGCGGTTGAACGATTCTGGACCGCGCTCCAGTGGGGCGCGACAATCTTCGCGGCGACGGGTTGGCTGGCGCTGTTGGGGTTTGTCGTGGCGCGGAGGTCAACCAGCGGTTGGCTGCTCTTCGCCCTGGCCCGGATCGGCCTCATGCCGTTGAGTGCGCTCGCGGGTGCAACCTGCGCGCTCTTCGCGCCGCACGCGCGTCAACGCGGGTGGTTGGTCGCCTCGGCGCTCAGCGAGGTTCTGTTGTTTCTCAGTTATCTGTTCGTGAGCGGTGCGCTCGCCAGCTTGCTCGGGCATTGAGGCAAGAAGCGGCGTGACGCGCAGCACCGAGAGAGTCGCGTCGGTTCGAAATATGCCGCACAGAAAAGTTTTTCGTGCTCGTGCGGCGTGCGGTCCTGACTCAACCTGCGCGTCGTTCGGCCCCACCCCACCCCTGTTTTCCCCGCCCCATGGACGATGTTAGCGCCCCGACTTTCTCGCGGCCCGGCGAAGGTTATCTCACCGCGCTCGGCTATCTCCAAATCGGCACCGGCTCCCTGAGCCTGTTGATGTCGCTCATGCTATTCTTTCAGGCGATGTTCAGCCATTCCGAATTGCTGAATCCGGTCGTCGCCTTTGATTCGTCGTTCGATCTCCTGGATCGCGCGATCGCGACCTACGTGTCGTTGCAGCTTTCGATCGGCTGGATCGCGGGGGCACTGCAACTAGCCGCCGGCATTTGCTGTCTCCACGGACGCCATCTGCGCCTCGTCGGCGTCGCCTCGCTCGTGAGTCTCGCCAATTTCCCACACGGCACGATGGCCGCGATTCTGATGGTCCTGGCGTTGCGCCGGCGCGACCTCGCGCACGGCTTCGCGCCACGGTGATTACCAAAATCGCAAGACTGCGACGCCTCAACCCACCACCGCCGCCGGAAAGATTCGGCGGCGTTTAGGACCGTCCGGGGCTCGGGCGGCGGAAGTCTCCGCCGGAATTCGGCGCACATGGCGGCGATCGCCGCGGAGTGCGTTTTCGGTGGCACGGCGGATTTGAAAATCCTGCATGCGTTCGAACAGATCGAGCAGTTGCGCTGGTTGAGTGTAGGTGTCGAGTCCGGAGCGACCGAGGGCGAGCAACAGCTCGTGCGTGGCCTCGAGTGTCGCGAGGCAGCCGGGTTCGGGCTGCCGCTTGATCCGATAGCGGCTCGGCGCCGCGTTGGAAAACATGATGCGCGGCAGCCGTTGTAGCGTGAGGCTGGTGCGCAGCATCGGCCGGACCTTGCGCCACGTCGCATCCAGTAGAAACACCACGAGCCGCCGGCCCGCGAAGTCGGCAGCGGACAGTTCGCCCTTCGACAAGTCGCGCGCACCGCGGCCCGGGTAGAGCAGCACGGGATAATTTTTCGGATCGTTGATTAAAGCCTGCACGGCCTCGTGCTCGTCGAAGCTGATACCGAGGTGCAGTTCGCTGTCGCGCAGACAGAGGTGCGTCAGCCGCCCCGTGTTTGCCTTCACCCGCTTGTGCTCATCCGGGTGCATGAGGATGACGAACTTCGTGCGCGTCGGCATGGGCGTGATCGATCCGCACCAGCAATGCTGGGCCGGCCAGTAACAACGGTAGCACATCACGCGACTCATGGTTCGGCAGGATTGCGCGCCGTGCGTCGCGTGACCAGAGGCAATATGCTCTGCCTTTCCCTGCAGCGCGGCAGCCCGACGGGCACCAACCATCGTGCGCAGGTGCATCAGATCACTTCGGTCTTCGACGCGCGTGCCGCGGTGCATAGGTTGGGTCCGCAGGAAACAACGCCACCAAGCCCGGATTTTTGTTCGTGGCGAAAGCCAGGACTTCTGCATCCTCGCAAGAAGACCGCCACGTGAACCTCAACCCTCTGATGCGCACCTTCCTGCTTCTCGCCCTTGTCGCTTCCACGTTGCGCGCTACTCCGCCCGAAGCGCCACCACCGGTCGCCCTGCCGTTCACCGAGCAACGGACAATCACGTCGGCTGAAATCGGCCAGCAATTCGATTTGCTTGTGCGCCTGCCCGACGACTACGCGACCTCCGGCAAACGTTATCCCGTCCTTTTCGTACTCGACGGCTGGCATTTCCCCTTCCTGGCCTTCCTCGCCAACAACAATCTCTATTCGGAGAAAATGCCACCGGTGATCATGGTGAACCTGAGCTACCCCGCCGGCATCAACACGATGGTGCCGCGCGCGCGCGACTTCACGCCCACTACGTTCACCGAACGCGAAGCCAACTCCGGCGGCGCGCCCGCGTTTCTTAAATTTCTCGCAAACGACGTGATTCCCTACGTCGACAAGACCTATCGCACGTTCCCGGCCAATCGCGGACTGCTGGGGCATTCGTATGGCGGGTTGTTCGCGCTCTACGCGCTCGAGGAACGCCCCGACCTCTTCCAACGCATCGTCGCCGCGAGCCCGGTGGTCGATTGGGATCACCGCTATCTCTTCACGCACGCGGCCGGGAAACTCAAAAACCTCGCCTTCCCGGTCCGGCTCGATCTCTCCGCCGGCGACGACGACGTGACCGGGGTGCCCGATTTCGAAAAGCTTCTCACTGAGATCGGCACCGGAAAACTAGTTCACCGCTTCACGCTCTATCCGGGTCAGAATCACAATTCCGTTCGCACGCTCTCCTTTCCCGCCGGGCTCTATTGGATTTACGCGGATCGCTAGCCACGGGGTGATCGCGGCGGAACGCGCGATGTGCGACCTTGCTCTCTCGGCGGCAACCCGGCACATCCGAACGTTTCATGCCGTGGATCGTCGCCAGTCTCATCTCCGCTTTTTTCCTTGGGTGCTATGATCTTTGCACCAAGCACGCCGTGCGCGACAACGCCGTGCTCCCGGTCCTCTTCCTCGCCAACCTCTGCAGTACGGTCATCTGGCTCGGGCTGATGGCGCTCCACGCGGGCGCGCCGGCGCTGCTGCCTGCGGCGCTCACGGTCGCGCCGCTCACGTGGGCTCAACATGGACTGATGCTCGCAAAGTCCGCGTTGGTCGCCGTCGCTTGGGTTTGTTCGTATTTCGCCGTCAAGCATCTGCCCGTCTCAATCTCCTCGCCGATCCGCGCCACGATCCCGGTGTGGACGTTTATCGGGGCGCTCGTGCTCCTCGCGGAGCGGCCCACGACGATGGAAACGCTCGGCATCGTCACGACGCTGGCGGCCTTCGTCGAGTTATCCTTCGCCGGCGCGAAGGAAGGCATCCACTTCCATCGCAACAAATGGATCGGCTACCTGCTGGCCGGCACGATTCTCGCGGCGCTGGCCGGGCTCTTTGACAAATTTCTCCTCGGCCGCGCGGGCTTCACGCCCTCCACCTTGCAGGCGTGGTTCTCAATCTATCTCGCCCTCCTTTTTCTGCCGCTCGCGATCGGCTGGAAAATGCGCTGGTGGCCGCGTCACACGTTTGAATGGCGCTGGAGCGTGGTCGCGGTGTCACTGACGCTGCTCATCGGCGACTACGTTTACTTTAACGCCCTGCGCGATCCGCACGCGCTCATCTCGGTCGTCTCCAGTCTGCGCCGCGGCAGCGCGCTCGTGGCCTTTGCCGGCGGCGTGCTGCTCTTCAAGGAGGGCAACGCTCGGCGGAAAATTCCCGCCGTGATCGGTGTGCTCCTTGGCATCGCCCTCACACTCGCCTGACCAATCCTACCGGCGGAGAAATCCATTGCATGATTTCGCCGGTCTGAGGCCGGGGCGCCAGCCCGCTCACGACGTCTGAGTCCTTGCAGATCGCCGACCAACCCGGCACACCCGACCGTTTCATGCCGTGGATCGCCGCCAGTCTCGTCTCTGCTTTCTTCCTTGGGTGCTACGATCTCTGCACCAAGCACGCCGTGCGCGACAACGCCGTGCTGCCGGTGCTCTTTCTCGCCAACCTCTGCAGCGCGACCGTCTGGCTGGTGCTGATGGCGGCGCACGTCTGCGGCCCAACGCTGCTGCCGGCGAGTCTCACGGTGGACGCGCTCACCTGGACGCAGCACGCGCAACTGCTGTTGAAATCGTTCATCGTGGCGACCTCGTGGGTTTGCTCATATTTCGCCGTCAAACATCTGCCCGTGTCGCTCGCCGCGCCGATTCGCGCCACGACGCCGGTCTGGACGCTCATCGGCGCCCTCGCCCTGCTCGGAGAGCGGCCGACGTCGCTCGAAATGCTCGGCATCGTGACGACGCTCGCCTCGTTCGTTGGCCTCTCGTTTGCGGGGGCGAGGGAAGGCATCCACTTTCACCGCAATAGGTGGGTCGGCTGGCTGCTCGCCGGCACCGTACTCGGCTCGGTGAGCGGTCTCTACGACAAGTTCCTGCTCGGCCGAGCGGGCTTCGCGGCCTCGACCGTGCAAGCGTGGTTCTCGATCTATCTCGCTCTGTTATTTCTGCCGCTAGCCGTCGGCTGGAAATTGCGCTGGTGGCCGCGCCACACCTTTGAATGGCGCTGGAGCGTCGTCGGCGTATCGGCCGCGCTTCTCGTGGCGGACTTTGTTTATTTCAGCGCGCTACGCGATCCGCACGCGTTGATCTCGGTGGTGTCGAGCCTGCGACGCGGGAGCGCGCTGGTGGCGTTTGCCGGCGGCGTGTTGCTCTTCAAGGAAGGCAACGCCCGGCGAAAACTCCCCGCCGTGATCGGCGTGCTCGCGGGCATTGCGCTCACGTTGGCGTAAGCGAGCCGAAGCAACCTCGCCCCCATCACGCCCACTTCAAACTCTCGCCGCTGAACGGCAAGGTCCGGAGGCGCTTGCCCGTCGCCGCGAAGATCGCGTTGCACACCGCGGGCGCGGCAGGCGGGAGGCCAGGCTCACCCAAGCCGGTCGGCGGCGCGATCGACTTGATGAACTGAACGTCCACCAGCGGCGGTGACTGGTTCATCCGCAGCATCGGATATTGATCAAAATTCGTCTCCGCCGCGGCGCCGCGCTTGATCGTGATCCGTTGGAACCACGCGGCGCTGATGCCATCGAGTATCGCGCCCTGCACCTGCGACTCCGCAGAGCTGAGATTGATGATCGTGCCGGCGTCGACGACGGCGGTGAGTTTCTTGATCGCGAGTTCGCCATCCGGACTGACCTTCACGTCGGCGACGATCGCCACGTAGGCGTTGTTCGTGTGCGTGACCGCGAATCCCTGGCCTTCGCCGCGCGGGTGCTTCTGACTCCACCCGGCTTTCTCCGCGGCAAGTTTCAAAACCGCGGTCATCTTCGCCGGATCGAAGCCGCCTCCGCGTCCACCTCGGCCGCCGCCGGAATTCGCCGGGGCCGAAATGCCAGCCAGCAGATCGAGCGTGAACACGAGCGGATCGCGGCCGGCGGCGTGGGCGAGTTCGTCGACGAAACACTGCGTGGCCCACGTGTTGCCGTTGTCGCCGGGCGCGCGCCAATAGCCCGTGGGCACGCCGGCGGGGAGTTTGTCCGCCTGCACGCGCGAGCCGGGGATCGCGTTAAAGGGAAACCCGCCCGCGGTCATGTCGCCGGGGCCGCCCTGCATCTTAACAAACGCATCGTGCAGGGCAACGACTTTGCCGGACTCGTCGAGGCCGGCGGAGAAATAGTGCCAGCCGTTCGAGCGGTAGTTGTCATGCGCGAAATCGTGTTCGCGCGTCCACGTCAGCTTCACCGGCATGCCTTCGAGCTTTTTCGCGATTGCCGCAACCTCGATCGAAAATTCGTTGCTGCCGCGCCGGCCAAAGCCGCCGCCGAGGCGCGTGACGTGCACGACGACGTTCGGCGCCGTGATGCCGAGCCCGTTGGTGACGAGGTTGTGGCCGCTTGCGGGAATCTGCGTGGGCGTCCACATCTCCATCACGCCGCCCTTGAAGAGCGCCGTGCAGTTTTGCGGCTCGAGCGTGGCGTGCGCGAGAAACGGATAGTGATAGGTCGCCTCGATGGCCTTCACGCCGGGCGCGAGTTCGGCAGGCTTCGCCGCTTTCGCGAGCGCCTCGGCCTGCTTCGCCATCATTTCGCTGTCCTGGCTGACGCCGGTGCCCTCGTCCCACTGCACGCGCAACGCCTTCGTCGCGCTGAACGCCGCCCACGTCGAGTCCGCGACTACCGCGACGCCCGACGGCAGGCCCTTGATGTCATCGATCGCGAACGCGTCCCGCACCCCGGGCTTCGCCTTCACCTCGGCAAGATTCGCGCTGAGATATTTTCCACCGAAGACCGGACACTTCGTGTAGGTCGCGTAAACCATGCCCGGCAACTTCACATCGAGGCCGAAGAGCGGCTGGCCGGAAACAATCTTCGCATTGTCCACGCCGGGCACCCGCGTGCCGATCAACTTGAAATCCTTCGGATCCTTGAGGGACGCGTCGGACGGCGGCGTGACCGTGGAAGCTTTTGTGGCGAGTTCGCCGTAAGTCGCGCGCCGGTTCGAGGCCGCGTGAAGCACCACGCTCTTTTCGGTGGTGCATTCGGACGCCGGCACACTCCAGGTCTGCGCAGCCGCCGCGATCAACATCGCGCGCGCTGTCGCACCGGCGCGGCGGAGCGGCAGGTAATTTCCGGGAGTCGAGCCACTGCCCACGGCGAATTGCCGACCGTAAGCGGGATTCAGATCGCCCTGCGTAATCGTCACCTGCTCCCACGCGACGTCGAGTTCCTCAGCGATGATCATCGGCAGCGCGGTCTTCGCGCCCTGCCCCATTTCGGAGTTGGGCGCGATGAGCGTAACCGCACCGCTAGGCGCAATCGTGATGAAGGCGTTGGGCGCAAAGTTCGCCGGCGTCGCGGGAGTGGTTTCCGCGAGCGCGGAATTCCCGAATCGCAAGTAG
Source organism: uncultured Opitutia bacterium (assembly GCA_903896015.1). GTDB lineage: Bacteria > Verrucomicrobiota > Verrucomicrobiia > Opitutales > Opitutaceae > CAITWF01. The sequence continues at coordinate 15,354 of CAITWF010000109.1, forward strand.
GTGCCAACGATCAATCCACCACCGGCGAGCGCGCTGACCCTGATGAAACTGCGGCGATCCATGATCGCGGAGAAAGAATAAGAGGGCGTTTTCATGGCGGGAAAATTCCAAACGCCTCTCGATCGCCGGGAAACTCAAGCGTCGTCCGACACGGGAAGCTGGGGCAGACTCGCCGCAAAGGCTGACGACGTAAAGGCGGTTATCGTGATTACCGGGCCCGCGGCACTAACGGTGTGTGCCGCGCCTGCCGGGATGTCGACGCGCGCGCCCGCACACGCGTTCACCGGCGGAACCTTCCGCCCGCCGTCCACGAGCAGCGCGCCCGAGAAGACGTAGATGCGCACCGGCGCCTCGTGGCAGTGCAACGGCGCCGCCGTGAATCCGCCCTGATGAACGGTCACCGGCCAGAGGTTGTCGCGGGCGATTTCGTGCAGGACGGCGGCCTTCTCCGAGCAATAATTCGGCGTGACGCGGACAACGGCGGATGAGTCCATGCGCGAAATGAAACGGGCAACGGCAGCTTATTTTGCCGGCGCGGTGACGTGGGATTTCAACACCGGATCAGTGGGCCAGTAGTGCTCGTGAATAATCAAACCCTCCGCCTCCATCAGCGGCCCGCGCACCGTGATCGACGGATCCGTGCGGGCGAAAATTTCGCGGCATTCGAGCAGCGGCGGCTTGGGGCCGGCGGTGGGCTTCGGCGGCAGCACGCGCTCGACGACGCGGGTGAGTTGCGACGAGGTCGTGCCGTAAACGACACGGTGAATTCCCGCCCACCGGATCGCACCGCAGCACATCACGCATGGCTCCGTGCTCGCGTAAAGCGTGCAGGCGGCGAGCGTGGTCGGATCGAATTTCTGGGTAGCCTTGCCGATCAGGCCCGTCTCGGCGTGCTGGGTGATGTCGTGGGTCGTGTAGATCGTGTTTTCGTATTCGAAGATAATTTTGCCGTCTTTCACGAGGAGCGCGCTGAACGGGTGATTGCCGTGCTCGACGGCCGAGCGCGCGACCTCGTAGGCGCGGGTCATGAACTGGCGATCGGCCGCATCACAGGCGGGATCATCACGCAACGCGGCGATCGTGACGGATGAAGACGGCGGGACTTGGGCGGTCATGGCGGAAAGCGGAAGCAAGAAGACGAGCCAGCGGAGACAGTTCATCGATGCAAGTGCGTTAAGGGAGGTTCGATTGGCGGGGCACGAGACCGTTGCAAGACGTGTGCCACGAAGGCTGCCGGTGGGGTCGTGCCACGCGATCGAAATCGCGGGTTGCGGTGCCGGCGTTTCCCTCGCCTCCTCAGTGACACTTTTCCTCCCTCCCGATGCCGAATCCTTCCTGCCCCGCCTGTTCACTCGACGACGTGCTCAGCCACGCCGACAAATGGGAATGCTCCACCTGCGGTCACGAATGGCCGAAGGACGCTGCGCCCGAAACGGCGCGCGTCGTGAAGGATGCCCACGGCAATCTGCTCGTCGACGGTGATACCGTGGTGCTCATCAAGGACCTGAAGTTGCGCGGCGGCTCCGGCGTGTTGAAGGGCGGGACCAAGGTGAAGAACATCCGCCTTGTCGACGGCGATCACGAAATCGACTGCAAGGTCGAAGGCACCCCGATGGCGCTGAAGGCGTGTTTCGTGAAAAAGGCCTGAGCGGACGGTTGGAACGCGAGGCCGCATCGCGGCGCATCAGTTGCACGCGGGCACGCGCCGTGTAGGTTGCCCGGTGAAATCATTCCGTTCCCTAGCCGCATGCGGCGCGCTGGCCACCTCCCTGCTCAGCGGCTGCTCCAGCGTGTCGGCTCCGCCCCTCCGCACCGTCGCCCACGTTGATCTCGATCGCTATCTGGGCCGCTGGTATGTGATCGCGAACATTCCGTATTTTTTGGAAAACGGAAAAGTCGCGAGCTACGACACCTACGCGAAGCGGGCCGATGGCAAGCTCGACAACATCTTCACCTTTCGCTCCGGCAACTTCGACGCACCGGAGAAAAGCTGGCACGGCACCGCGTGGGTGGCGAATCTAACCACTAACGCCGAATGGCGCGTGCGCTTCGTCTGGCCGCTTACCAGCACTTATCTCGTGCTCGAACTCGATCCCAACTATCGCTGGGCCGTCGTCGGCACACCGGGTCGCGGCCTGCTGTGGATTCTCGCCCGCGATCGCCAGATCTCTCCTGCCGACTACGAACGCATCCTCGTCCTCATCGAGCGTCAGGGCTACGATCGAACAAAGATCGTGCCCGTGCCGCAGCCGGCAGCATAAAACGAGATCACTGCCGGCACCACCGCGCGACGGCGATCGAAAGCGAAACGACCGAAAATCAGGACGCAGTCGCCCGCGGATAATCCGTGTAGCCGCGCGTACCTGGACTGTAGAACGTCTTGCTGTCCGGCTCGACCAGCGCGAGGCCGTCGCGCACGCGCTCGGCCAGGTCGGGATTGCTGACGAAGTGGTGCCCGAAGACGATCGCGGCGGCGGTGCCGTTGGCGACGGTCTGATCGGCTTCGGCCGGCGTGTAGCCCATGCCGCAGAGCAGCGCGCCCTTGAACGCGGCGCGCGCGGCCGAGACGACGTCAGCCTTTTGCACGCCGAAGAAATCGCCGCGCATCAAATCGAGAAACGCGATCCCGCGCCGATCGAGTTCGGTGGCGACATAGCGCGTCAACGCGACCGGGTCGCTGTCCTTCATGTCGTTGTAGGAATTGAGCGGCGAGATCCGCACGCCCACGCGATCCTTGCCCCAGACGCCGATAACGGCCTCGACGACTTCAAGCAGCAGCCTCGAGCGATTTTCGATCGGGCCACCGTAGGGACCCGAGCGCTGGTTCGATCCGTCGCGCAGAAATTCGTCGAGCAGGTAGCCGTTGGCGCCGTGCACTTCCACGCCGTCGAAGCCGGCGGCCAGGGCATTTTCAGCGGCGTGGACAAAGCCCGCGACGATGCCGGGTAGTTCGTCGTCACGCAATTCACGCGGGACCTCGTAGGGTTTCTTGCCCTGCGGCGTGTAGGTCTCGTCGTTGGTAATTCGGAGCGGGCTCGGTGCGACGGGTTGCACGCCGTTGTTCAACAGCGAGTGGCAGGCGCGGCCGCCGTGCCAGATTTGAGCGATAATTTTTCCGCCCTTGGCATGCACGGCATCGGTGACTTTTTTCCAACCGTCCACTTGCGCCACCGAGTAGAGCCCCGGCTCGCGGCCGCCGAAGGCCGAGTTGCCCTCGATCGCCATGGTCGCCTCAGCCACGATCAGGCCGGCGCTCGCGCGCTGGGAGTAATACGTGACCATCAGATCGGTCGGCACGTGTTGCGCGTCGGCGCGGCAGCGCGTGAGCGGCGCCATCACGATGCGATTGGCGAGGACGAGGGAGCCGAGTTGGACGGGCGTGAAGAGAGCGGGATGGTGCATAGAGCGAAGAAAGGAGCGAAAGGGAAATGCCCTCCGGCAAAACGCAAATCGCCCCGGCGACTTTTCCGACATTTCACGCGCGGCAGACCAACCGCTTTCCGAGCGCCACACGCCGCGGCCCGATCGATCAGATTATGGCTTCGCAGACGGCGTTGTCGTGGTAGCGCGTTCATCCCGCCACAAATCGGGGCGCGCGGCGACAAAACGAAACACCAGCGTCGTCAGCACGGTGAGCACGGCGATCGTGCCGGCGAGCTCGCGCCCATGCCAAAGGTGGCCGAAGCCATCCATGAACTCCGCGGCGAGCACGTTGCTCTTGCCGCCCATCACGCGGAGTTCGTGCAGGTATTTTTTATTGCTCAGCAAATCGCCCACGAGCGGATCGACGCGCTCGGGCTGGGCGGTGAAAAAAATCACGAGCGCCGCGGTGAATCCCAACGTCAGCAACCACACCGAAAGGCGCTTAATCTTATTCGTCTCCACGTCGTTTCGGCTGCGTGGCGAGCTTTCGCCACGCGGTTTTCAGGCGGTCAGCTTTCCGTAGGCCGTCGAGTCGAGCAACGCATCCGCGTCAGCGGGGTTCGCCAGCTTGATCTTCAGCATCCAGCCGCCGTCATAGGGAGCGGTGTTTAATCTCTCGGGCGCAGACTCAAGCGCGGCGTTGACGGCGACGACTGTGCCCGCGACCGGCGCATAAAGATCGCTCGCGGCCTTCACCGACTCGACGACGCCAAACACTTCGCCGGCCTTCAGGGCCGCGCCCACTTTGGGCAGCTGCACGTAGGTGATGTCACCGAGCGACGCCTGCGCGTAGTCGCTGATGCCGACGGTTGCGGTGCCGTCGCCCTCGGGCTTCAGCCACTCGTGGGATTTGGCATAGCGGAGATTCGCGGGAACGTTGCTCATGGTGCTTTCTTCAAATCGACGAAGGGCGGTTTGACGAGTTGCAAATTGATCTTCGCGCCGCGGATGTCGACCGCGAGCGGCTGCGCCGCGGCCACCGTGGTCACGAGCGCGGACCCGATCGCCTCGTTGAGGATCGGCGAGAGGGTGCCGGACAACACGCGGCCGACCGTCGCGCCGTCGGCGCCGAGCACGGGAGTGTCCGCGCGCACGATGCGACGGTCACCGGTCTTGAAAAACACAACCTTGTTCGCCGCGCCGCTCTGCTTTTCGGCGAGCAACGCCGCGCGGCCGATGAAATCGCCTTTGTCAAGTTTCACCGTCCAGCCGAGTCCGGCGGTCAGCGGCGAAATCTCCTGCGTGATCTCGTGGCCGTAGAGCGGATAGCCCGCCTCGAGGCGCAGGCTGTCGCGCGCGCCCAGCCCGGCGAGTTCGAGTCCGTGCGGCGCGCCGGCCGCGAGCAACGCCTCGGCGAGGGCGACGACCTCGCTCGCGTCGACGTAAAGTTCGAAGCCGTCCTCACCCGTATATCCCGTGCGACTGATCAGGCAGTGAAACCCTGCGACAGGACCCTCGACGAAGTGATAATATCTCACGGCACCCAGCTTCGCACCCGTCAGTGACTGCACGATCGCCGCGGCACGCGGGCCCTGCACGGCGAGCAGTCCGAAATCGTCGGACTTGTCGGTGATCGAAACTTCGAAGCCCTTTGCCTGCTCGTGAATCCACGCGAGGTCCTTCGCGATGTTGCCGGCGTTGATGCAGAGAAAATAATTTTCCGGTGCCCACCTGTAGACCAACAGATCGTCCACCACCCCACCGCTTGGATAGCACGTCGGCGAATAGACGACGCGTCCGGGATACATCTTCGAGAGATCGTTCGTGACGAGGTGCTGCAAAAACTTTTCCGCCTCGGGTCCGCGCACGTCGACTTCGCCCATGTGGCTCACATCGAAGAGCCCCGCGGAGCGCCGCACCGCCTTGTGCTCTTCGAGAATGCTGCGGTATTGCACCGGCATTTCCCAGCCGGCGAAGTCCACCAGCCGCGCGCCGTGCGCCGCGTGAAACTCCCGGAGTGGCGTGCGTTTGAGTTCGCTCATGGCGGGAAACTACGCGGGGCGCGCCGCGGCGGAGCAAGGCTCTTTTGCGCTTCGCGTCTCCGCACACGAATAGATTCGCCACGCGCGCCGGCTCCATAAACTGACCTCATGCTCTGGCTCGCTCTCGCCATCGCGGTGACGCTGACGGTCTCGTTCGTCTGCTCGCTGTTCGAGGCGCTTGTCCTGAGCACGACGACCGCGGAAATCGAGGCGCTCAAGAAGTCCCGCCCCCGTCGCGGCCAACGGCTCGAAATCATCAAACAGGAGCTCGACGAAACCATTTCCGCGATCCTCACGCTGAACACCATCGCCAACGGCCTCGGCTCCGTCGTCATCGGCGCGCTCGGTGCCCACCTCTTCGGCGATCGCCTGCTCGTGGTGTTCACGGTCGCGTTTGGTGCGGTGCTGCTCGTGGGCGCCGAGGTGCTGCCGAAAAATATCGGCGTCGTATACCGGCGCGCGCTCCAGCCCATCGTCGTTTACCCCCTGTGGTGGATCCGCCGCGCGCTCACGCCCATTACCTGGGCGTGTAATGCCATCGTGCGCGCGTTTGTGCGGCAAGACTCGCAAGCCCACCGCTCCGACGAGGAAATCATCCTGCTCGCCGAGCGCGGCGCGCGGTTCGGCACGCTTTCGCAGAGCGAGTCGAGCATCATCGCCAACGCCCTTTCGCTCGATGATGTGCGCGTCTCCGAACTCATGACGCCGCGCACCGTCGTCACCGCACTCCGCAAAACCGCGACCGTCGGCGAGGTCTTCCGCGAGTTTCCCAACCTCCCCTTTGGCCGCATGCCCGTCTACGGCCGCAACCTCGACGACATCGTCGGCCTCGCCCGCCGCCGCGATCTCCTGAAAGCGAAAGCCAACGATCAGGATCTCGTGCTCGTCGAGGCGCTCATGTCCGAGGCGCAGTTCATCCCCGAGACCGCGACCGCCGCCAACGCGCTTCAGATCTGCCTGAAAACACACCAGCAGATCCTCGTGGTGGTCGACGAGTTCGGCGCGACCGCCGGCGTCGTCACGATGGAGGATCTGATGGAGCACCTGCTCGGCGGCGAAATTTTTGAGAAGGACGACGTCGCCGTCGACATGCGCGAACTCGCCCGCGCGAAAGTCCGCCGTCCCGCGCGTCCACGTCGCGCCGGCGAAGCGCCCACTCCGGCTCCCGCCCCACCGAAAACCTAACGCCATGCCTCTCGCATTTTGGGTTCACAATCTCAGCCCGTTTCTCGGCCCGCACTGGGGCAACGTCGGCATCCGCTACTATGGACTCGGCTACGTGCTCGGCTTTCTCTCCGCTGCGTGGCTGCTCGTCCGCTACGCCCGCGCCGGCCTCTCGCAGCTCCCCGCTAACAAAATTGGCGATCTGATGGTCGCGCTCGTCTTCGGCGTGATGTTGGGCGGCCGGGTCGGATCGTTCCTGCTCTACAACCCCGGCCAGTTGCTCAGCGATCCGCTGAGTTTTTTCCGCGTGTGGGACGGCGGCATGGCAAGCCACGGCGGATTCATCGGCGTCGCCGTGGCGCTGTGGTGGTTTTCCCGGGCGGAAAAAATCCCGTTCTTGCACCTTGGCGATCTGATCGTGTCGGCGGCCCCGCCGGGGCTTTTTTTCGTGCGGGTCGCTAACTTCATCAACGGCGAACTCTGGGGCAAACCCACGCGCGTTGCGTGGGCGGTGATCTTTCCGCGTAGCGAGGAGCCGGGCACGCCGGTGCACCTCATGCTACCGCGCCATCCGTCGCAGCTCTACGAGGCCGCGCTCGAGGGACTCGTCTTGCTGGCGTTCATGCAGTGGCGTTTCTGGAAGAGCGACATTGTGCGAACGCAGCCGGGCCGGCTGGCTGGGGAGTTTCTCCTCGGCTACTCCGTCCTGCGCGTAATTGGTGAAATGTTTCGCGAACCCGACGTCGGGGTATCGCTGATTTTTGGCCTGAGCCGCGGCACGTTCTATTCGCTCTTCGTGGTCGCCGCCGGCGTCGCCCTCATTGCGCATGGGCGAACCGCCGCGCCACGCGAGCAAAAATGACTGTGCCGGAGCTGCTATTAGCCGAGTGTGATGCGCCCGAAGCATCACTGGTAGCGCGAAGAGGTATTGGCAGTCTCAGCCAACTAGGGCACACTATCCGCTACTTGAACTGACCATGTGGATCGTCCGCCTCGCTCTCCGTCGGCCCTACACGTTTACCGTGATGGCTCTGCTCATTGTCATCCTCGGCGTCGTGTCCGTCATGCGGATGGCCAAGGATATCTTTCCGTCGATCGACATCCCGGTCGTTACGGTGCTGTGGGTTTACGGAGGCCTCACGCCCGACGAGATGGAAAAGCGCATCATCACGATCAGCGAGCGGGCGATGACCACCACAGTCAATGACATCGAGCACATGGAATCGCAGGCCCTGTCCGGTTCCGGCGTAATCAAGGTCTTCTTTCAGCCCCACACGAGTGTCGACGCCGCCGTCGCGCAAATCACCGCGATTAACCAGACTATCCTGCGCGTGCTGCCCGTCGGCGCCACGCCCCCGCTCGTCATCCGCTTTAGCGCCTCCAACGTCCCAATCCTGCAACTCGGACTCGGCAGCAAGACCCTCTCCGAGCAGTCGCTCTACGACATCGGCCTCAATTTTCTCCGCGTCCAGCTGGCCACCGTGCAGGGCGCCTCCGTGCCGCTGCCGACCGGCGGCAAAGTCCGCCAAATCCAGATCGATCTCGATCCGCAGGCGCTGCAAGCGAAGGGCCTCACGCCGTCCGACGTCACCAACGCGATCAACCTCCAGAATCTCACGCTCCCTTCCGGCACCGCCAAAATCGGCGACCGCGAGTACAACGTCATTCTCAACAGCAGCCCCGATCTCGTCGCTGGCCTCAACGATCTTCCAATCAAAGTCGTCAACGGCACCACGGTGTTCATCCGCGATGTTGCTCAGGTGCGCGACGGCAATCCGCCCCAGACCAACATCGTCCGCCAAAACGGAGCCCGCGGCGCGCTCCTGCCCATTTTGAAAAGCGGCAACGCCTCCACGCTCGACATCATTTCGCGCGTCCGCGCCGCCCTCCCCCGCATCCTCACCACCGTCCCGCCCGAACTCGATCTGCGGGCGATGTTCGACCAGTCGGTCTTTGTCCGCGCCGCGCTCAACGGCGTCATTCACGAGGCGCTCATCGCCACCGCGCTCACCTCGCTGATGATCCTGCTCTTCCTCGGCACGTGGCGCAACACCCTCGTCGTCGCCCTCTCGATCCCGCTCTCGATCGCATGCTCGCTGATCATCCTCAATATTTTCGGCCAGACCATCAACGCGATGACGCTCGGCGGACTCGCCCTGGCCGTCGGCATCCTGGTCGACGACGCCACCGTCACGATCGAAAACATCGAGCGCAACCTCGCGCTGCGAAAGCCACTCATCCAGGCGATCCTAGACGGCGCGCAACAGATCGCGACGCCGGCTTTCGTCTCGACGTTATGCATCTGCATCGTGTTCGTACCGATCTTCCTACTCGAAGGCGTTGCCGGATTTCTCTTCGGCCCGCTCGCGATGGCCGTGATCTTCGCGATGCTCGCGTCGTATTTCCTCTCGCGCACCGTCGTGCCGACCTTCGTGCACTTCCTGCTCCACGGCCAGCCCGTGATGCACGACGACGGCCACGGTCACGCGTCGAAGGGCGACCTCTTCTGGCGCATCCACGTCCGTTTCAACGTTCACTTCGAGCGCTTCCGTGCTGGCTACACCCGCGCGCTCGAATGGTGCCTCAATCGGCGCAAGTTCATCGCCATCGGCTCCCTGATCGTGGTGCTCGGCACCGGCGCGTTGCTGCCGTTTCTCGGCCGCGATTTTTTCCCACTCGTCGACGCCGGCCAGTTCCGGCTGCACGTGCGCGCCACCCCCGGCATGCGAATCGAGGAGACCGAGCGGGTGTTCACCGCCGTTGAAAATGTCATCCGCGAGATCATTCCGGCCGACGAACTCGTCGCGATCCTCGACAACATCGGCCTGCCCGCTGGCAGCACCGCGCTGGCCTTCAGCGATTCCGTGACCGTCGGCGCGAGCGACGGCGAAATCCTCGTCTCGCTGAACCCCGAGAAGCACGGCTCGACCTGGGCCTTTGTCCGGAAAATCCGCGAGCGGCTGAACCACGATTTCCCCGACTACGCGTTCTTCACGCAACCCTCGGACATCGTTGGCCAGATTCTGAACTTCGGCCTCCCCGCGCCGATTGACGTGCAAATCGCCGGTCGCGATCGCGCCGCCAACTATGCCCTCGCACAAGAGCTCTCCACGCGTATCGCCCAGATTCGCGGCGCCGTCGACGTCCATGTCCACCAGGTCGTCAACTCCCCCGCACTCAAGGTGAACGTCGACCGCACGCGTGCGAGCCAGCTCGGCCTGACGCAGCGCGACATCGCGAGCAATCTCCTCATCTCCCTGAGTGGCTCCGGCCAGTCCGCGCCCAACTACTGGCTCAATCCCCAGAACGGTGTGCAATACCTCGTCGCCACGCAGACGCCGCAGTTCCAGATCGATTCGATCGATGCGCTCCGGCTGACGCCCGTCGGCGTGAGCGGACGCAGCAACACCCCCGAACTGCTGGGCAATGTCGCCAGTATTGAGCGCACGATCAGCCAGGCCGATGTGAGCCACTACAACATCCAGCCGGTCTTCGACGTCTACGCCAACGTCGACCAGCGCGACCTCGGCGGCGTCGCCACCGAGGTAAAAAAACTCGTGAAGGATTACGAGGCGAAGCTGCCGCGCGGCAGCTTCATCACGATGCGCGGCCAGGTGCTGAGCATGGAAACGTCTTTCCGCGATCTCGGCCTCGGCGTGATGTTCGCGATCATCCTCGTGTATCTGCTCATGGTGGTGAATTTCCAATCCTGGCTCGATCCCTTCATCATCATCATGGCGCTGCCGGGTGCGCTCTGCGGGATTATCTGGGCGCTGTTTCTCACGCACACCACGCTCAGCGTGCCCTCGCTGATGGGCGCGATCATGAGCGTGGGCGTCGCCACCGCCAACTCGATCCTTGTCGTCACCTTCGCCAACGATCAGCGCAAGGAGGGCCGCGATGCCCGCCAAGCTGCTTTGGAGGCCGGCCACACGCGCCTGCGTCCCGTGCTCATGACCGCGCTCGCAATGATCATCGGCATGCTGCCAATGTCGCTCGGGCTCGGCGAAGGCGGCGAACAAAACGCCCCGCTCGGTCGCGCCGTGATCGGCGGGCTGCTCCTCGCCACGATCGCCACGCTCTTTCTGGTGCCGGTAGCCTACGCCACGCTCCGCAAAAAAGCCGCGCATCGTCCCGAGGAAACCATCCTGGAAGAACTTCACGAGGCGCACCTCCCCGAAAGCAGCTGACCTCGCGCCGCAAAAATCCTTTTGAACCTTTCGCTATGAAGTCCTCCCGCTCCCTTTTCGCCGTTTCGCTCTCTGCCGCGGCCGCCTTGGTTTGTTTATCCGGAGTCAGCCCGCGGCTGGCCGCCGCCGAGCCGGCGCAAACCACCGGTCCACACCGCCCGGTCGTCAACGTCGTGCTCGCGCAGCGCGCCGCCGTCCCCAACGAGCTGGTGTTGCCCGCCACGCTCCAACCGTCGCAAGACGCGCCCATCTACGCACGCACGACCGGCTACCTGGCGCGTTATCTCGTCGACATCGGCGACAACGTGAAGGCCGGCCAAACTCTCGCCATTGTCGAATCGCCCGAGGTCGATCGCCAGCTTGCGCAGTCGCAGGCCGCGCTCGCGCAGTCGCGCGCCAATGCGGTGCTCGCCAAGGCCACTGCCGTCCGCTGGGCGGCCCTCGCGAAATCCAACGCCGTCTCCGCGCAGGAAGCCGAGGAAAAGTCCGCCGCCGCCGATGCCACCGCCGCCAACGTGCAGGCTGCGGAGGCCGAGGTCGGCCGGCTCACGCAACTGAAGGACTTTGAGACCGTGACCGCGCCCTTCGACGGCGTAATTTCGTCGCGCGGCGCGGACATCGGCATGCTCATCACGACTGACGCGAGCCGGCCGCAGCTCTTCCGGCTGACACAGCAGCGCCCGTTGCGCGTCTACGTGAGCGTACCGCAAAACTATGTTCGCTCCGTAAAACCGGGCGTGCCCGCCGAGGTGCTCGTCGCCGAATTTCCCTCGCGCGCCTTCACCGGCCAGATCGTGCGCGCCTCGGGCGCCCTCGACGCCGCCACCCGCACGCTGCAAGCCGAAGTGCAGTTGCCCAACGACGACGGCCAGCTGCTGCCCGGCATGTTTGTGCAAGTCCGCTTTCGTTTCGCACCGAGCGAGCCGCCGCTCCTCATTCCGTCGAACGCCGCGATCATCCGCGCGGACGGCACGCTCGTCGCCGTGATCGATGCGTCGCATGTCGTGCACCTAGAAAAGGTGAAACTCGGCCGCGACTTCGGCACGCAGATCGAAATTCTTTCCGGGCTGACGGCGGGCGCGATGGTCGCCGCCAACCCGAGCGATTCGCTCACTGACGGCACGGTCGTCGAGCCGTTGCTGCCCGCCCCGGCGAAAAAGTAAGCGGGCGCGCAAACCACACCGTTCGACGCAGGGCGTCTCTCGTGCAGACGCCGTCGTCGGACGGAGAACCAAGCCCGGCGCCTGCCAGACAGACACCCTCCAGGAAACGATCAGACCACCGTGCCCGGCGGGAGCACGGCGCCTTTCGGCACGACGAGCACGCCGTCGCGCACGATCACCGCTCCATTCGCGTAGGTGCCGTCCGCCTTGCCGTCGGCGACCAAGACGCAGTCGTCGCCGATGCGGGCGTTCTTGTCGATAATCGCGCCCTTGATGCGGCAATTTTTCCCGATGCCCAGATGCGGCCGGCCCTTCACGTTGTTGGCTTCGAGTTGCTCGTCGCCCTCGTAAAAATCGGCGCCCATCACGACGGTGTCCTCGAGGGACGAGCCTTCACCCACGAACGTCCGGATGCCGAGCACGCAGTGATGCAACGTCGAGTCGGTGAGGATCGAGCCGTCGCCGATGACGACGTGATCGATCGCGCACTTGTTGAGTTTCGACGCCGGCAGGTAGCGATCCTGCGTGTAGATCGGGGCGCCCGGCAGGAAGAAATTGAAGGGCGGGAGCGGCTGCGCGAGCGCGAGGTTGGCCTCGAAGAACGCGCGCACGGTGCCGATGTCCTCCCAGTAGCCCTCGAAGATGTGCGCAAAAAGTTTCTTTTTTCCCAGCAGGGCCGGGATCACTTCCTTACCGAAATCGGTCATCGTATTGTCGAGCGCCTCGGCGAGGACGGCGCGGTTGAACACGTAGATACCCATCGAGGCGAGGCAGCGTTTCTCATCGCACGGGGTGAGTTTTTTCTCGAGCTCCGCGCTTACGGTGAGGCTCGTGATCACGGCGGGGTCCTTCGGCTTTTCGACGAAGCGCGCAATCGAGAGATCGTCCTTCACCTGCATGAGGCCGAGGCCGGCCACTTTGGAAACGGGAAACGGAATCGCCGCAATCGTGACGTCCGCGTTCGTCTCGATGTGCTGCGCAATAATCTCGCGGAAATCCATCCGGTAAAGTTGATCGCCGGAGAGGATCAGCACGAGGTCGTGCGGGAAGGAGCGGAAGTGGATCAGGTTGCGCCGCACGGCATCGGCCGTGCCCTGATACCAGTCGGAGCCTTTCTCCGTTTGCTCGGCCGAGAGGATATCGACAAAGCCGCCGCCAAACGGATCGAAGTTGTAGGTGGCGGTGACGTGCCGGTGGAGCGACGCGGTCTGGAACTGCGTGAGCAGGAAGATGCGGTTGATTTCGCTGTTGAGGCAGTTGCTGATCGGGATGTCGACGAGCCGGTATTTGCCGGCGAGCGGCACGGCGGGCTTGCAGCGCTCGCTGGTGAGCGGGTGAAGGCGGGTGCCGCGGCCGCCGCCCATGACGACGGCGAGAGTGCGATGGCGACGTTCTTTCATGGCAGGGATTTTTTTGGCGGGTGCGAGGAGGCGACGCCACGTTTGCACGCGGCGCGCTTTTCGCCAGAGAATTTTTGGCGAAGTTGGAGCTCCCAACCCAATGGCTTCTCAAATCCCGCTTAGGGATCGACGTCGTAGACTTCGACGAGGGCAATGCCGGTCGTGCTGCCGACGCCGCTGAGTTGCACGGTGTAGGCGCCGGGGGGCAGCATGCGGAGAAGCGCGGCATCCTTGCTGCCGTTGGCCAGCGGGAACGCACCGCCCGAAACCGCGGCGGCAGCGATGACCGCGGCATCGTCGCCGCTCGCCCAATCATCGTTCGTGGCGATACTCTTGTTCGTCGAGTCGAAGAGTTCGAGTTGCGGATCGGCGAGGATGGCGTTGGCGCCAAACCCGAAATTGCGCAACGTGGGGCCGACACCGCGGATGAGGATGCGGCGCGAGACCTGGCCGGTGATCACGAAGCCGGCGATCATGGAATTGGCGCCGGTGCCGACAAAGCCACGCGTGGAGACGTTGATCGCTTTCGGATTCGTCGCCGCCGAGGTGGGCGTAGCGTCGTAGACCTCAACAAGGACAAGCCCGGTGGCATTTGCATTCGGGCCCTTGGCCTGGACCGTATAATTGCCGGGCGCGAGGGTGGCGAGGACGACCGCGTCGAGGGAATTGGTGTTGGGGAGCGCGAATGCGCCAACACGCTGCTCGGCCTGCTGGATGGCGGTGACGGCGGCGGCGTTGGTCGTGGCGTTGGCGGTTTGCGTGCCCCAGTTGTCGTTGGTCTGGATGGGCGTGGTGGTCGAAGTCGGGCCGTAAAGCTCGAGGCGCGGATCGGCGAGGACGCCGGCGGTGAGGCCCTGCGTGGCGAGGCCCGGACCGACCACGCGGATGAGCATCTGGCGAGTCTGGTTGGCGGGACCGCTGACGACGAAGCCGGCGATGAGTGTCTGCGTGCCGGCGGCGGTCGTGCCGCGGGTGGAGATGTTGAGCAGCTTCGTGAGCGCGGCGGAGAGCGTCAGCGTGGCGGGATCGCTGGTGGAGTTGCCGACGGCGGACGAGACGACGCACGTGTAGGCGCCGGCCTTGCTGGTGTCGACGTTGGTGATGCTCAGGAGCGGCGCGGTGGCGCCGGCAATCGGGGCGCCGTTGAAGAGCCACTGGTAACTGAGCGGCGGCTGGCCAATCGCGGCGACGCGGAAGAGCGCACCGGACTTCGCGTTGACCGTGAGTGACTGCGGCTGCGTGGTGATGGTGACGTAGCGGTAAGTGTAGAGGGTGTCCTGGAGCACGGCGTTGGCCGTGGTCGTGGTGTCAGGAAGCGCGGCGAGGACGGCGATGCGCGCGGCGGCGGCATCGGTCGTGACGACCGGCGTGGTGGCGGTGAGCGCCTGTGCGGCGGTGACGACCGTGGGTTTGTCGAGCTGGTAATAGAGCGCGGCGGCGGTAGCTAGGTCGAAAAGCGCAGTGTTGTTGGCGTTCGTGACGCTAATGAAATCGGCAAGCGCAGCGTTGAGGCCGTTGACGGCGCCGCTGGTGGGATTGATGCCATCGTAACCGCGACCGACGGGCGGATTGGTCGTCGTGATCGCGGTGGCATTGTTCTTGAACTGGAGCTGCTGGAGCGCGCTGGGCGTGCCGAGGCTGGCGTTCTGGTAAAGGCGTGCGAGGAACGTAGACTCGGGTAGAAGGCTGGCGGGATTGTCGAGCAACGCGATCGTCGGTGTGAGACCGTATTTCACGACATACTCGGGCGAGGCGATGATGGTGCCGCAGACGGTCGAGAGGTTGCCGCGCTGGTTGAAGAGCGTGGTGTAGTTGGCGGTGGTGGGCCACTGGCCCATGAGGACGTAGTAGGCGGCGAGCGCGTTGACGACGTTGGTGAAGTTCGCGTTGTTCGTCGTGAGCGCGGCGACGAGTTGCGCGCGGGTGATCGTACCGGCGGCGAACTGTGCATCGTAGTTGGCGAGCTGCACCGAATTGGCCGTCGCGTTGGTGATGTCGGTGTAGGTCTGGAGAATGAACGCGTCGATATCGAGGATCGGGTTGTTGCGCTTGACGGTGACGGCAATCGTCGGAGAGACGGCGGTGTTGCCGGCGCTGTCGGTCGCGACGGCGTAAACGTTGTAGGTGCCGGCGGTATTGGTCGGCAGCGACGTATTGGAACCGGTGGCGAGGTTGACCGCGTAGCTGGTGCCGGCGTTGGTGCTCGTGTTGATGCTGGTGCCGTTGACGAAATACTGCACCTGCGAGATCGCACCGGTGGCGC
The DNA here is from genome assembly GCA_903896015.1 of uncultured Opitutia bacterium. Lineage (GTDB taxonomy): Bacteria > Verrucomicrobiota > Verrucomicrobiia > Opitutales > Opitutaceae > CAITWF01. Next base: position 30,939 of record CAITWF010000109.1, read on the forward strand.
TGCTGGCGTTGGCGGTGAGCGCGATGGGCTGACTGAAGGCGACCGTCGGCGGGTTGACCGCGATCGAGACCACGGGGGCGGCGGTCGTGGCGGCAGTGACGGTCACGGTGCCCGTGGTGGAGGCGGCAACGTTGCCGGCACCATCGCGCGCGAGGGCGACGACTTCGTAGGCGCCGGGCGTGAGACTGGCGAAGGTGGCGTTGATGCGCCAGAGGTTGGTCTGCTGTTCGCGCGCGGCCTGGCCGATGCTGTTGCGATTGACGAAAAACTCGACGCCGATGATACCGCTGCTGGCGGAGGTGGCGGTGGCGTTGAACACGGCCGTCGAGACCGACGTGACGCTCGAAGGGAAACTGATCGTTATCGCGGGGGCGATGCCGACGACGTTGTTGACGACGGCACGGCGCGAGACGGTGCTCTGGCCCGAGACGCCGTTGATCGTGGCCTGCGAGACGATGGTGAACGTGTCAGCGGTCGTGGGCGTCCAGACGGCACGGTAGGTTTGCGTGGTGCCGATGCGGGAGGCGTTGATCGTGGTGCGGCTGCCGCCACTGGAGGTGATCAGGAACTGCACCGTCGGAATCTGCGTGGCGTCGGCGCCGGCGGCGGTCGCCTGCAAGAATACCGGGGCGCCAATGGTCGTCACGGTCGAATCATCCACCGGCAAGGTGAGCGTGGTCGTCGGGGCGGAGATCGCGGTGACGTTGAGAACTATCGAGGGCGAAGAGATGGCGGTGTTGCCCGTGTCGTCCGTGGCGACAACATAGAGATTGAAGCGGCCGGCGGCGTTGGGCGTGTAGGTGACGAGCGTCTGCGCCGCCGGATTGGCGATCGCGCCACCGGAGGCGGTGCCGTTGACAAAGAGCTGGAGCGAAACGACCGTGCCGTCGGAATCGGACGGCGTTGCCAGCATAAAGAACGCGGTGCCCTGCGTGACGGTCGTGGTGCCGAGGGCGTTGATCAGTTGCACGGACGGCGCGGCACTCGTCGAGGGCGTGACGCCGAGCGTGACGGTCGTCGAAATCGTCTGGTTATTATTATTGTCCTTCGCGATCGCGTAGAGCGTCAGCGGGTAGCGGCCGTTGGCGTCCGGGGTTAGCGAAGAGAAATCGTAGCCGCCGAAATTAAACGCGAGGCGCCAGAGATTCGTGGTCTGCTCGCGGGCGGCCTGACCGATGCTGGCGTCATTTAGGAAAAATTCGACGCTCGAGAGCGTGCTCGTGCCGCTGGCAAACGCATTGGCCACGAAGTTGACGGTCGACAATGACTGGATCGCGGTGGCGGCGGTGCCGGTGGGAGCGGCGATCGTGACGGTCGGCGGGGTGCCAACGACGTTGGCGACGCTGACATTCACGGCGGGCGTCGAGGTGGCGACCTGCGAGTTGGTGTCGGTGACGCGCGCGGTCAGCTGGTGCACGCCGATTTGGGCGGTGGTGGGCGTCCACGCGAAGGAGTAGCTCGAGCCATTGGCGACTGTCGGCGAGGTCTTCGTGCCGATCTGCACACCGTCGAGGAGAAATTCGACAAGCAACACGCTCGCGCCGGTGCCGGCGGTGGCGGTCGCGGTGATGGTGAGCGGGATGTTGGGCGTGGCGCGCGCAGTGGCGTTGGCGTTGGGCGCGGTGATGGCGACGGTGGGGGTGCCGAAGGCGGCGGTGATCGTGACGGCGTTGGAGATCGTGGTGTTGCCGCGATCATCGGTGGCGATGGCGTCAATCACGTAGGAGCCGGGCGTAGGCGGAATGAAGGATGAGACATATGGATTGGCCGTGATCGCGTTGCCAGAGTTGACCAGCGTGGGGCTGCCGTTGACGTAAAATTGCACGCTCGCAATTGTGCCCCCGGTGGCGAGTGCGGACGAAGCCAAGCTTACAGCGGTGTTGGGCACAACCGTGGTGCCGTTAGTGGGCGTGAGCAGGTTGACGGTCGGCGGCGCGCCGACGGCGGACGTGACGATGAATGCAGTCTGAGCGTCACGAGCGAGACCGGTGTTGTCGGTCGCGCGCGCCGAAAAGACATACGTGCCCGTCGCGGCCGGCGCGGTAAAACGGTAGCTGTAGGGCGCGGAGGTCTTCTCCCCCACTTTGGTTCCGTTAACGAAAAACTCGACGCGCACGACGGCGCGACCCGTCGCGGGCGCGGCGGTGACGACGACGTTACGCGTCGCGCCGGCGGGCAATGTGGTGCTCGCGGGCACGCTGGCTGTGTTGGGCGAAAGCCCGAGCGCGATCGTCGGCGAGCTGCTGTCCGTGACATTGACAGGGACAGCAGGCGAGGCGCTCGTGTTACCCTTGTCGTCGCTCGCGAGTGCGACAAGTTGGACTGGACCAACTGCAGAGGGCGTCCACGCGATCGTCCACGCACCGGCGGTAACGGTGGCATTGCCGACGGTGAGACCGTTGGCGAAGACCTGCACAATGGTGATATTGCCGTCGGTGTCGGCGACGTTGCCCGTGATGGTGCTCGCGATGCCGGTGGGCTGAAACGCCCCTGAAGCAGGCGTGAGCACGCCGACGCTCGGGGAATTGCCGATCGGGGTGTTGACTTGAATCGAGATGAAATTGGACGAGCCGACGTTGCCGGCACTGTCGTAGACCTTGGCGTTAATCTGGTGCGAGCCGGAGACGGATGGTGCGGTGAAAGGGAAAGTATAGGTGTTGCTCGAAGCCGCGGTGCTCGACGAGGCGATTAGCACGGCGTCGAGATAGAGTTCCACGTGATCGATCGCGCCGGCCACGGCGGCCGTCACACTTACGAAACGCGCTGATCCCACCGAAATCGAAGCCCCACCACCAAGCAAAGTCAGCGACGTGACGACAGGCGCGCCATTGACCGTGACCGCGACCGCCGGTGAGGAGATGCTTTGAAACGCAGCGCTGAGCGTGTAAGCACCCGGTACGGTCGGCGCCCAGGCGACGGACCAGTTCGTGTTGCCGGTGACCGTGGTCACGAGCGTCGTGGACACATTGCTAGAATTGGTCACCGTGACCGTGAGATTGCCGGTCGCGCTGGCGCTGAAGCCCGACGTCGTGCCGGTAATATTGACCGGCGAGGAGGCGGTGCCGCTGGGCGAGGTGATCGCGACCGTCTGCGCGCGAGCGGCGATGGTGGTCGCGGCGGCGAAGAGGAGGAGCCAGAGAAGACGTTTCATGGCGGGGCGCGCGGCGCGTTATTTCTGGTCGTTGCCGCCGCGGGTGCGGGGCTCGGCGCTAGCGGGCGTCACGATGGTCGGATTCTGGAAGAGCGAGTTGGCGGGCGTGCTCTTGAGGTTCTGCTTTTTCGGCGAGCCACCGGGACTGACGAGATTGGCGGTAACGAAGATGAGCAGGTTGCGCTTTTGCGAGCTCTCGCCCTTCGATTGGAAGAGCCGACCGACCAGCGGAAGGTCGCCGAAGAACGGCACCTTATCGTTGACCTTCTTCACTTCCTCACGCGTGAGGCCGCCCATGACGAGCGTCGCGCCGTCCCAGATGGTGACTTTGGTCGAGATGTTGCGCACTGAGAAAATCGGCTGGTAGAAACCGGGCGGGACCGTGACCGACGTCGTGCCCGAGATCGCCACACTGGGCCCGCCGTATTCGACGAAGCCCTCGAACTCAGTAACCTTGGGATTGAGGTCGAGGCTGATCGAATAGTCGTCCTCCTCGACGGTAGGGGTGACGGACATCTCGACGCCCACGTTGCGGGTCGTGAATTCTTGCGGCGTGCCCGCCGTGACGGTAACACCGCCGGTGCCGCCAGCCGTGAGCGTGCCGGAACTGACCTGGCTCTGAATCTGGCCGTAACTCTGCGGATAACGCAGCTCCTGCGCGACGGTAATGTTGGCGGGATTGCCGGAGAGCACGGTGACTTTCGGCGAGCTGAGCAAATCGGTGCCCTGTTTCTGCGAGAGCGCGCGGACGAGCGCGTTGACATTGAACTCGCCAACAAAGCCGGTGATCGTCGCGACCGGGTTTGCGCCGGTCCCCAGCGCGACGGCACCGGGGACACTCGGAGCGTTTGCGGGCACGGTTGAATTCGAAGTGCCGTTGAAAATATTAATCCCGGTCACGTTGTTGATCTGGGTGAACGCGTCTGAGAGCGAGCGATTGACACCCGCCGTGCTGTAGACGGACTGAGGCGTGAAGACTTGCTGGCCGTTGCTGTTGAGGATGGGCGCGCCGGTGGTTGGATCGAATTGGGCAACGCCGCGGTTGGTCACGGTCCAATCGACGCCGAGCTGCTCCAGCGCGCCTTCCTGCACTTCTAGGAACTTCGACTCGATCTCGACCTGACGGACGTCGTTGTAGCGGGCGAGAATGTTGCGAATGCGCTCCAGATTGCGGGCGCTCTGCGTGACAATGATCGAGGAGCCGTCGTAGGCGAGGCTCGGCTGGACCTTGGCGTCGGGCACGGCCTCGAAATTCACGCCGGCCTGCTGGAGAAAGTTTTTCATCGCGCCAGCCTCACCATTGACGTCCGTGTTCGTGGAAGTCGTCGAGTCCTTAGCGCCCGAAGCAGAGGAGCCCCCACCGCCGCCGATGCCGGTCATGCGAAGCATGGTGGCGTGCGTGATCGGGAAAAACGCGGTCTCGAGCGAGGAGGTCTCGCCGCCGGGGCGGACGATGACGGCATCGGCCTGCACCTCGTATTGGTAACCGACGGCCTCGGTGACGAAGTCGAGCACGCGCTTGAGCGGGGCGTTGCGGAGCGTCAGCGTGATAGTGGGCTTCTTGTTGCTGGGATCGAGGAGGACGATGTTGACGCCTTTGGGCCCGGTCGCGGTCTGGTCGAACTGCTCGGACATTTCGCTGAGCGCCGTGACGACCTGGCCGATCTCGGCGTTGGTGAAGCTGAAATTCTGGAGCACGATCTCGTTGAGTTTTTTCGCAAGCGGCGCGGCGGCGGCGGCCTGATCGGTGTTACGGGCGCGCTCCTGATAGATGCCGGGCCGTTGCCAGCCCTTCGCGACTTCTTCGAGGAGTTGGGCGCGGGTTTTCTCGCGGTTGAGCGCGCCGGTCTCGGCCTTTTCGTTGGCGATGCGGAGAAGGAAGCCCTTTGCGACCGTATTGTCTGGCTCCTGCGCCTCGATTTCACGGAAGGTTTCCTGCGCTCCATCGATGTCGCCCGCGACGTATTGGGCGCGGCCCTTGGTGATCAACTTGCCGGTGGCCTCGCGCTCGGCGGCAAACTCGGGGCTGACGGCGGAGGCCTTCGCGGCGGATTTCGTTTCCACCTTCGCGATTTGACTTTGCACGCTCGCCGAGCGCGAGTCGGCGGGCGCGAGAGCTTCACGGGCGGCGAGCGCGGCGCGGGCGCCATCGACATCGCCGGCTTTCACGAGCGTCTGCGCCTTCGCAACGAGCGCGGAGGCTTTTTCCTTTTTCAGATCGGCGATAAGTTTGGTCGTGAGCGGATTGGCCGGGAGCACGGCGAGCGCAGCGTCGAGGGTGGCGATGGCATCGTCGTTGTGACCGTCGCGATCGTAGCCGCGGGCGGCATCGAGCTGACGAACGGCGCCGGCGATGAGATTGTTGATGCGGTCGGATTCGGCGCGGGCGAGCAAATCGGCTTCCTGCTCGGGCGTCGGGCCGGCGGGCGCTGCAGCCGGCGCGGCGCGGCCTGGCTCGGGAATTTTCACATCGACGAGCGTGGAAGACGAATCGTTTTTTGCAGCGGGCGCGGGCGTTTCTGTGGGTGCGGAGGCCGCCGTGAGACTGACCGAAGGCACGGGCGCGGTTTGCTGTGCGGCGGCGGCATCGGCGGCGCGCTGGGCCTCGGTGCGGGTGGAGGCTTCGCTCTGGGCCTTGCGTTGCGCGGCCACTTCGGTGCGGAGACGTTGCACGGACGGATCACTCGGGGCGAGGGCGGAGAGTTGATCGAGCGTCTTCTGCGCGCCGTCGAGATCGCCGGCATCGCGCTCGCGCAGCGCCTCGGACATCAGGCGGATCTTGGTGTCCGTCTGCGGTTGCGCGAGGCTGCGGGCGGCCAGGCCAGCAAGCGCGAGGAGCGCGGCGGCGATCGGCAGCAGGAGCGACGGGGAGATGAGGCGTTTATTCATTGCGAAAATCAAGGGGTGGGCGGTTCGGAGGTGGGCGCCGATTCGTCGGCTTCGCGCGGAGTCAGGGTGCGACGGTCAGGTTGGGAAAGCGTAGGCGATTCCTTGGTAATCTCGATCGCGGGGGGTGCGAGGGTGATTTTCTCCACGCGGTAGGACGCACCGCCCATCTTGAAGGTTTCCCCTTCGCGGATCTCGCGGGTCGCGCTCTCACCGGGCGGAGCGACAAACGCCGAGACCCCGCCGGTGAAACGCCGCTCGCGGTGGGTGAGCGTGACATCTCGATTCGTTCGCTCATCGTGCACGACGGCGGTCGCGACGCGCTGGCGCGTGGTCATGCTCTGGGCGAGCGCGATGTCGGCCGAGCGCACGTCGAGCGCCTTGATGCTGAGCGCAAGATTCGGCACGCGGCGGCCGGCGGCGGCGAGAAACACCTCACCGGTCGCGACATTTTGGAACGTCCCGCGCCAGTCCCCTTCCCCGCCAACATAACCGATCAGTTGCAGGCGAAACGGCTCGGGCCGCACCGTCACGAGCTCAAGGCCAAACGGTTCCTCGGGCGTCACATCCTCGCTCACGCCGATCGGCGGTTTCACGGTGAAGTGCTTCGAACGGGCGTTGTAGAAAATTTCCGGCGGCGTGAAGGTGTCGTAGACCCAGTCGCGACCACGTCCCTGCGCGACCGGCTGGCTCCACAGCTCTGTCTTCACGGTCGGCGCGTCCGTCGCCGTGGGCACATAGGGATCGGGCGCGAGCGTCACCTGCGCCACCGGGCCGTCGGGACCGCGGGTGTTGCTCCAGGCGAGCCAGCCGAATGCCAGCGCCGAGGCGAGCGCGACGGCTCCCGCGGTCGCAAGATAAATTTTTTCTTTGCCGGAGTTCGCCATGATCACGTCGTGGGTTTCGCCGGATCGGCGGCGACCTCGGCCACGGCACCGACGGGCGGCACCAGTTCGATATATTCAACCGTGACGGTAAACTTGCACCACGGCTTCGCGACAATCGGCGCGGCGCCGGGCGCCTTGGGCGCAGCGGGCTTCGGAGCGGACGCAGCAGGCTCGGCGTTGAGTACTACGGACGGCGCACCGGAGGAATTCGCCACTGTGGGGGAATCGTCACCCGGGGGCGGTGCTTCAATCGCGATTTCGGCGCTGGTTGCGGGCATGACCTCGACTTCGCGCACGAGCACTGGCAGCTCGAAACTCGCGAGCTTGTTGAGAAACGCGCGCAGCGCAGTCGTCTGGCCGACAAAGGTCAGCTTAAATGCCGTCGCATCGAGATAGCCCGGCACCCGTGCGCTCGCCCGCGGATCGATCGCGAAAAAGTCGGGGGCGTCGGCGTCGCCTTCGGGCAGCTCGGTGGGCGTCGCATCGGGCGGCGGCGGCGGGGCCCCGGCCGCGATGGCGGCCAGCGCGGCGTCGCGCTTGTCGCGTTCGCCCTTCGTGAGTGTCGGCTCGCGCTTGATCGAGAGCAGCGAGCGCGGTTTCGCCTCGATCAGCGACTCCACAAGATACTGCGCGATGAGGCGCTGATGAAACACCGGTGCGATGCGCTCGGCCTTGGGGCCTTCGTTGGCGTAGAGTGAAAAACCAAATCGTGCGGCCTCCGGCTTCACGTCCACCTCGGCGGCCTTCGCCAGCTCGCGCGTCTTCTCGACGAACGCTGCGAGATCAAAATACGCATCGGTGCGCGCGGCCGGTGGCTTCGCGGTGCGCAGGCGCTCGGCCGCGGGCCCGCGGCCCTTCAGCTCCGCCTGCATCGCATCGAGCGCGCGCTGCGCCCGCGCCAGATCGGCCTCGATCGCGGTCGCGACTTCCCGCTTGGGCGCGGGCATGAGCCCGACCATCGCGTGCAGTTCGGCCTTCTTTTTCTCGAACGTCGTCGCCGCATCGCGGGCCGCGCGCACGCGATCGAAGATGCACCAGCTCTCGCCGAGCGCGACCATCCCGCAGACGCCCAGCGCGGCGACGAGCAACGGATATTTTTTCAGGGCACTCATGCGCGGCTCAGAGCGGACTCTTCGGGTTAATCACGAGCGTGAAGTCGAACCGCAGCAGCCCGTTTTGGTTGTTGTCGAATTTTTCGTTTTCGACCGACGCGATGAACTGCGAGCCCGCGAAGCTCGTGAGCAACTGCTTCACGCGTTCGCGCGCCTCCGGGCTCACGCGCGACTGCGGATTCGCGACATCGAGCAGGCGGCCGCTGAGCGTCAGCCGGAGCGAGGGCTCGGGCGGCTTCGGCGCATTCGGATCGGGCGCTGGGGCGTTCGGATCCGGCGCCGCCTCCTCGGCCGCGGCCGGGCGGACGATCACGAGCCGGTCCAGCCATACATCCTCAATCTTCACGAGCCGCGTCTGCAGATCGGTGAAGAAATTGATCCAGTTCGACTTCGTGGCGACCGCGCTGTTGAGGGCGGCGATCTGTTTTTTCGCCTCCTCGATTTTCGCGAGGTTGTCGGTGTTGCGCGTTTGCAGCGCGCGCAGCGGCATGAGCTGGCCCTCGAGCTGCGCCACTTTCGCCTGCGCGGCGAGCGCGAGCCGGTGAAAATAAACGATCGGCGGCACGAGCGCCGCCACGAAGAGCGCGGCGGCCGCGATGTAGACCGGCTGCTTGCGGCGAAACGCGACCGCTTCCGTCAACGCCGGCGGGAGCAGGCTCGCAGTCGGCTCATTTTTCACGACGAGCGCGGTCGCGAGTCCGACAAGATCGGCGAGCACGGCCGCTGCGCTTTCGGCGCCGGCGGCGCGGGCGTTGGCGGAGAGTTCGACCGCTCGCAGCGGCTCGAAGCGCTCGACGCTGAGCTTGAGTCGTTCCCCGAGCAACGCGGGCAGCTCCGCAATGAGGGAACCGCCGCCCGTCAGGTAAAGCGCCGTCGGCTGTTCGCCGCCCGCCTGGCGCCGGTGATTGAGAATGGAGCGCGTGATCTCAAGCTGGAGGCGCGAGGCGAAATTTGCCGCCGCCTTCTGCACCGCCGCCCGTGACGGCGATCCCGCAGGCAAATCGGAGCGGCCGGACAGCACTTGCATCTTCAGCGTCTCCGCCGCAGCGAAATCGATCCGAAGTTCGTCGGAAACCGCCTGCGTGACGGCGTTGCCCGCGAGCGGCAGCGTCCGCAGATAGAACCGATCGCCGTCGAGGAAGAGCAGCGTGGTCGAGCGCGCACCGATGTCGGCGACAATGACGCTGCCAGGGACTGCGGGGAAATTATAGCGAAACGCGTTGCGCAGCGCGAGGCCCGCCGGGATGGCGCGCTCGGCGTCGAAGCCCGCCGCGTCCGCCGCCGAGCAGAGGGCCTGCATCGCGTCGAATTTCGCCGCCGTGAGCATCACCTCGAGATCGAAACCGTCGTCCGCGACGACCAGATGATCCCAGACGACCTCGTCGAGGGGGTGCGGGATGTTTTCCACCGCCTCAAACTCAATGATCTTGCGGCGCTTCGCCGGCTCGATCGAGGCGACCTTAATGAATTTCGTCAGCGCGAGGTGGCCGGGCACCGCCAGCGCGCACGCGCCGCCGAGTTTCTCCCGCGCGGCGACCGCCCCGAGGGACTGAGCCAGCTCGATCGCCCAGCGGCCCTCATGCGACGGATCGGAACTGTGCGTCTCCAACACAAAATGCTGCAACACGAGGCGCCCGGTCGCGCCTGCCGTGAAGATACCGCACGCGACATGCCCGGCTCCAATGTCAACGGCGAGAACGCGGGGGGGACGCATGGTTCAGTGAGTGATAGGCGATTTCAGACTGGGCCAGACGCAGCAAGCGCAAAGTCAGTTACGGACATTTGCGAGCGGGTTTTACCGGGACTCCCGCCGCACAAACGACGGCGTCGCCCGGGTGTATTCCGTGGCGAAGGGGGTGAGATATTGCGGGAGCAACAGCCCGTCATTCGGGCCCGCACCCGCCGCCGCCCGCGACGCGAAAGCCTTCCGCGCCTCGGCGTTTGGCAGCGCTGTCGCCGCGCCCGCCCGGCCGATCGTCTGCGAGCGCCCGCCCGCCGTCACTTCCACGACCCAAAACTTCGGATCCCCGATCAACTGATCGCGTTTCACGATCTCCGGCGGCAGATAAAACCTCACGTCAGTGCGACCGGCCTCCAGCCCCACGCATTCGGCCTCCGCGCCGTAATACTCGGTCCGCCGCTCCCCACCCGGGGTGGCTGGCAGCTCGCAACCGACCAGCAGCGTCACGCGCACTCGCGAGACTATCTGCCCGATCGAACCCGGCGCGGGCCGCACGCTGAGCGCGAGGTCGGCCTCCAGCCAGTTGCCCACCCCGTTGTTGGGCGCGCGGACGTTGGTGAACTTCACCGACGCCACGTCCACCTCATCCGCGGCCAACGCGCGGCCCGCGAACAGCAAGCAGGCAAACACGGTGGGGGAAAGTTTCATGGCAAAGGCGAAGTTCACGTTGGGGTCCGTAAGTGCGACGTCACGCCCAAAGCATAGTTCCCTCCGGAGAATTCGCTGGAGCTTCCGCGCCGAAATTCGGAACGTCGCGCCGATGTCGTCGCTCGCCTACAAACTCGCCGTGCTCGTCTTCCTCGAAAACCCCTACGGCGAACACCTCCTGCTGCTCCGCGCGAAGGCACCCAACCTTGGTTCGTGGTCGCCGATCGGCGGCAAGCTCGAAACCGCCCTGGGCGAATCGCCGTTCGAGTGTGCCGTGCGCGAGACGCACGAGGAGGTCGGCCTCGAAATCACGGCCGCCGACCTGCACCTCTTCGCGATGATCGCAGAGAAAGCCTACGAAGGGCAGTCGCACTGGCTGATGTTTTTGTTTCGCTGCAAGAAACCGCTCGCCGCGCTCCCGCCCGATATCAGCGAGGGCAAGTTCGGTTTTTTCTCCCGCGAGAAAATCAATACCCTCCCGCTCCCCGAAACCGATCGCACCGCCCTCTGGCCGATCTACGATCAGTATCGCGATCGCTTCGTGACGCTCAAAGCCGACTGCGCCCCCGGCCAGCCGCTCCGCGTCGAAATCGAAGAGATCGTCTGACGCCAGCCCTCTCGTGCGACACCGGAAGCGACATGACATTTCCGTCATGCGCCGAATCCGAATTGCGCCACGCGCCTGAGTTATAGTCGAGTGATGTCCCATTTCGTGAAACGCCCGCTCGCCCTTTTTCTCTTCGCGCTTCTGTCGCTGCCACTCGCCGCGCAAAACGCCGGCACTGGTTCCGTGACCGGCATCGTGCTCGATCAAACCGCCGGCTCGCCCGTCGAATACGCGACGATCACGCTCAAGGAAAAACCGTCGGAAAAATCCGTGCGCTCCGTCGCGACCGACAAGGCCGGCGCGTTCACGATCGAGTCCGTTCCGTTCGGCGACTATCGCGCGATCTACGGCCGGCTCGGTGCCGACAGCCACGAGTCGCCCGCCTTCACGCTCGACGCCGCCCACCCCAAGTTCGATCTCGGCCGCCTCAGCCTCGGCGACGCCGCGGTGAAAATGGAAAAGTTCGAGGTCGTTACGCGCCGTGAGGCCCTCGCAAACTCGATTGACCGAAAAGTCTACAACGTCGGCAAAGACATCCAAAGCGCCGCTGGCTCCGCGAGCGACTTGCTGCAAAACATCCCGTCGGTCCAAGTCGACATCGAGGGCAACGTCAGCCTTCGCGGCGACGAAAATGTCCTCATCCTGATCGACGGGAAGCCGTCCACTTTGATGAACACCGCCAATCGCGGCATGACGCTTGAGCAACTACCCGCCGATGCGATCGACAAGATCGAGGTCATCACCAACCCGTCCGCGAAATACAAACCCGACGGCACCGCCGGCATCATCAATATCGCGCTGAAGAAAAAGCGCGACCCCGGCTACTCCGCTGCGGTTCGCGTCACGGTCGGCAACGATAGCCGCTACGGTCTCGGTCTCAACGCCAACTACAACCCCGGCAAATACAACCTCCACGGTGCAATCAACGTCCGTCAGGATGATCGCCCGCGCATCTCGCAGGAATACCGCAGCCACCTTGATCCGACGACCAATACCATCCTCGGCACCGCGCAAACGACGCTGGAGCACATGCGCCCGCTCTCGCGCCTCGCGCAACTCGGCGCCGACTACAAAATCGACGATGACACCAAGGTCGGCGCCGATGTAAGCTACAACGCCCGCACGTTCTTCCGCACCTCGACGATCGGCAATCTCTCGCGCGACGCCACCGGCATCGTCACCAGCGACTACGATCGCACCCGCACCGATCCCGAGTGGCAGAAGACGCTCGAGTTCGCGCTCACCTTCCAGCACAGCTTCGCCGAGGAGGGCCACGAGCTCAGCGCCGAGTTCAAGCGCGACCGACATCAGGAGCAGGAGGACAACCACTACTCCAATATCTACCGCACGCCGATCACACCGACGACGTTTGACTACACGACGATCAAGCCGACCGAAACAGGCAACGAGTTCACCGCCGACTACACCCGCCCGCTCGCGCACGACGCGAACCTCAACGCTGGTTACTCACTCGAAGTCGATCGCAACGACGCCGATTTCCGCGGCGGCAATATCGATCCACTCACGCGTCTTTCATCCCTCGATCCCACGAAGACCAACCGCTTTCTATATCAGGATCACATCCACGCGCTCTACGCGACCTACGGCCGGCCTTTCGGAAAATTCGGTGTGCTCGCTGGCCTGCGCTTCGAGGACACCACCGTCGACACCAACCAGATCACGAGCCATCTCCTCGACAAAACCAACTACCGCCGCCTCTATCCCAGCCTTCACCTCAGCTACAACGTCTCCGAGACCGGCCAGTTTCAGCTCAACTACAGCCACCGCATCCACCGACCTGAGAGCGACGACCTCAACCCGTTCCCCGAGTATCAGGACCCGTTCAACCTCCGCGCCGGCAACCCGCACCTGCTCCCCGAAGACACCAACTCGATCGAGACCGGCTACCAATACAAGAAGGACGATACGACTTACCTCGCGACACTCTACGCCCGCGAGACCTACCATGCGTTCACGACGGTCACGCGTTATATCGACGCCGTCACGTTGCTGACCACGCACGAGAATCTTTCGTCCAACCGCTCCGGCGGCCTCGAACTCGCCGCCACCCGCGACCTCGGCAAAACCGTCAACCTCAACGTCAGCGGGAACGCGTTTCGCAGCGAGATCGACGCGAGCAACCTCGGCTACACCTCAAACCGATCGACCATCGCGTGGAACGCGAAGCTCAACGCCAACTGGCACGCGACCAAGACCGATCTGATTCAGTTCAACACCAACTACGCCGCGAAGCGTCTCACGCCGCAGGGCAACCGCCAACCCACGTTCATCGCCAACGTCGGCCTGCGCCACGATCTCGCCGACAAGAAGACCGCGCTCGTACTCACGGTGTCCGACCTTTTCAATTCGCTGAAAGAGCGAACGCTCATCGACACACCGACGCTGCACGACGACATCACCCGCCGCCGCAGTTCGCGTATCATCTACGTCGGCGTGATCTACAACTTCGGCAAAGCGACGAAGAAAAAAAAAGACGACTCGATGCAGTTCGACGACAAGCTGTAGTGTTCGCGTGGGTCGAGGCTGCCCTCTGGACATGACGAACGTCTTAGTTTCGGCTGGATGAGCCTTTCGGCATAAACATAGTTTATGTGGAAGAACATGCCCCCCTCTGAAAAACTCCAAATGGCTGACCTGCCGGTTGCGATTCTGTTGTTAGGGATGGACGTGTGCTTTTTGGCGCTGAGAAAGAAGATGTCGGCCGCGCGGACCGAGCGCGTGGCGAAAGGTGAGAAGTCCACGGTCGAGGCGATGAGGGCAGATCGATTGGCGCTTCGGTGTGGATGGGGTTGGCAGCAGCTACCTGATTTATACGCAAATATGAAGTTTTTATCGTTTCTTCGCGCAACGGGTAACCAACCTTGCCAAATAACCTGGCTTTTGGGGGTGTCGGAAGCGTGGAGTTGAATCGAGAATGGGTTGCGGAAGCCATGGTAAGTGTTCACAAGAACACTATGAGACGGATCCTTCCGCGAAGGGTAGAGGATAACCCGGCGGCGATCGCCTGATCAC
>CAITWF010000110.1 GCA_903896015.1 uncultured Opitutia bacterium
ACAGCATGCGTGACCGCCAGCCCCGAAACTCCGCCGTCCGACCAAAAATCCTGCATCGTCTTTTGCCCTTCCGCCGCGCTCTTCCCTCGGGAAAAGCCGCATCGCACCCTTATGCAGTCGCTCTATGGGATGCTACTGAAAAATTTCCGTGTCTTCCGGCGGAGCCGTGTTTTCCTAGCGGTTTTCATGCGCTTCCACAAATTCCACGCTCTCGGCAACGACTACATCGTACTCGACCCGCGCGATTTTCCCGCGTGGGCGCCGGCTCCGACCGTCGAGCAAATCCGCGTCGTGTGCCACCGCAACTTCGGCGTCGGCTCCGACGGAATCCTCTGGGGTCCGCTGCCGTCAAAACAGAGCCAATTCGGCTTGCGAATCTTCAATCCCGACGGTTCCGAGGCGGAAAAATCCGGCAACGGGCTCCGCATCTTTTCGCGTTTTCTCTGGGACCAGAAGCTCGTCACCCAACCGAACTTCACCGTCGAGACCCCCGGCGGCCACGTGCAGGTTGCGATCAAGGACGGAGGCAAGCTCCTCACGATCGCAATGGGCTCGGTGAGCTTCGACAGCGCGAAGATTCCCGTCGGCGGCGTCCCCCGTGAAGTGCTCAACGAGAAAATCAAAATCCTCGACCGCGAATTTACCTTCAACGCCGCGACCATCGGTAATCCGCACTGCGTAATTCCGCTGCCGGACATCTCAGCCGAACTCGCGCACAAATACGGCCCGCACCTCGAGGTGCATCCGAATTTCCCGCGCAAGACCAATGTGCAGTTCCTGAAAGTGATCGATCGCGCCAACATTCAAATCGAAATCTGGGAGCGCGGCGCCGGCTACACGCTTGCGTCGGGCAGCAGCTCAAGCGCGTCCGCCGCCGTGGCCCACAAACTTGGGCTCGTCGATCGCCGCGTGACCGTACACATGCCCGGCGGCCAAATCGGCATCGAGATCGGCGACAACTTTTCGATCAGCATGACCGGCACGGTGAACAAAGTCGCCGAAGGCACGATGCACCCGGAGTTATTTTGGGTGAAGGTTTGAGGGCGCAGACGCGTTCGCGACCGAAGGGTGTCTGGCTGGTCGGCGCAGGTCGTGGGTTTCCCTTCGGACCGCGGCGTCGCCGAGTCTGACGCGACGATGAAAAAGCCGGGGCGTCTTCGCCCCGGCTTGCAGTCGTGATTAAACTAAAATTCTTACGACCTCACCCGCCGCGCGAGCCGCATTTGATGGCACAGCCGTAGGCCTGCGTCGCGGGCTTTTCAACGGATTTTCCGGCTTTGATCGCGGCGAGCGCGGCTTTCACATAATTTTTGGCGCTGGGAATTTCGCTCGCATCGCCGCCGGGATGGAGTCGATCGCGTCTTTAGAGGCGAGGTCCCCATCGGCCTTGACTACAAACAGGTCCGGCGTGGCCGTCGCGCCGTAGAGGTGGCCGACCTTTCCGAACTGATCACGGAAATACGCTATCGTCCTCGTGCCCATTTTTCCTGCCATGCAGCGGCGTCGGCTTCACTCAGATTGCCCTGCGCGCCGGGATAGCCCGCTGACTTGATCGAGAGCCACACGACGCCGTCCACCGCGGCGGCCATTTGCGTGTCCTGCATGTTGTGGCTGTCGTAGTGCTTTTGGACGATCGGGCAGCCGGGATTCGTCCACTCGAGCACGACAACTTTTCCCAGGTAGTCGGAAAGGTGATGAATCTTCCCTTCGATACCCGTCAGCGTGAAGTCCGGGGCGGATTGGCCAACCTCGGCGGCGGCGCGGACCGTGTTGGCCGAAGTGAAAGCGCCGATCGTCGCCGCAAACGTGAGGAGGCGGGCAAAGCATTTCATGGCGCGGTGGGATGTCTTTGACGAACTCACCAATAAATCGCTCCCAGCCCCGCGCGCGAGTCAGCCTCCCGAAGAATTCGCGTTGCCGGAGCCGGTTGCGGCCCTACCTTTTACGTGTGCTTGGCTGGCTCGCCGACCTCTTTCGCCTCGCCTGGGGCCTCTTCTTTTGGAACACGCGCAAAGCCTGGTTCCAGCGGAGCCGTGGCCGGGCTAAGTGCCCGTGCCAGAATCCGAGCGACTCAGGCCGGGCGTTCGAGACCGGCTGCGAGGCGTGCGTGAACTGGGACAAGCCGCAGCGATTTCGCCACGTGTGTCCGCTGCTCGTCGAAACCAAAGATGGCCTGCGCTGCGCGGCCAACACCGCGGAAGTGCGCCCGTTCTGGGGCCGGATGTTCCGCTACTACGGCGGCACGCTGCTCGCAATCTACCTCGGAGGCGCGGTCACGGTCTTTGCGGTGCTCCGCACGATCGGCTATCCCATCAACGTCGGGCATGTGGTCTGGCCCGGACTGTGGTATCGCGTCCCACAGGCGCGCGGCTGGTTCTTCGCGCAAAAATCGCAGAAGGCGTTTGCCGCCGGCCGCACCGCCGAAGGCCTCCTCTACCTGTCCAACGCCTACCAATTCGATCCGGGCAGCTATCAAATCACTCTCGCTCTCGCCAAGAGCCTTCAGGTGGGCCGCCCGCGAGAGTCGGACCTGCTGTTCGAACGCGTCCTCCACGAGCATCCTGCGCAGCGCGACGCCACCGCCGCCGAATGGTTTCGCGCGCTGCTGGCGCGCGGGGATTTCCGTAAAATCGCCACGCTCGCCCATACCGAGACGCTCGCCGACACCGCGCACGCGCACGTCTGGGTGCGCGCACTGCTCTTCGCCACGCGCCAATTCGGCGACGATACCCAACTCCGCCAACTCCTCGCCGATCGTTCATCCGCGGCCGCCCCCTGGCGGCAGTTGCTCGACATCGAATTGCTGCTGCGGGGCGGCGGCACGCGCGAAGCACGAGCCGCGCTTGATCGGCCATGGCCCGCCGACGCCTCTCCTTTCACGGTCTACTACCGCGTGAGCACGCTCACTGCGCTCGGCGACACTTACGCCGCGCTCGACACCCTTGAGGCGAACCGCGCCCGGCTCGGCAGCGGTGACTCCACCCTCCTCCGGCTCGACGCGCTCGCCGCGGGCGGCGCCAAGCGCCCCCTGGCCGAACGCATCGATGAATTGCTGGCGCAAAAACTCACGCTCGCGAACATCATGGTGCTTTGCACGCACCTCGTGCGTCACCCCGCTCCCGCCGTATTTGCCCGGCTCGTCGACAAGGCGCAGCAGGAAAATCTCCCGCTCGACTCCTCGACCGCTGGCGCCTGGTTCACCCTGCTCTGCACCGCCGGAGCCGTGGGGGATCTCCCGCGGCTCCACGCGCTGGTCATCACGCTGAAACTCAATGCGAATTCCCCGTTCATTGCGCTCAATGCGGTCGAGTCGTTTTTTCGCGGCGAGAGCGGCGCGGAAAAAATCACGACCTACCTGCCGCTGATTCCGCTTCCGCTCGAAATGAACTACGCGCTCCTCGAGCGATTCCTGCCGCCGCCCGCGGTCGTCACCGCGCCCGTGCTTAAGCCATGAGCGCCGCTTCCGCTTCGCCGTCCACGTCCGTCGCACCGGCATCGTCGCTGGCCGCGCAGTTGCGCCGCCTGCCCCTCGCTGCGCAGTTCAGCGCCGGATTGCTCGCCGGGTTTGCGGTGGCGTTGAGTTTCCAACTTTGGCCCGAATGGCGGCACAACCCCGATCTCTCGCACGGGATGTTCATGCCCCTCGTGTTTCTGCTCCTGCTCAACGAGGCCCGCTCCGCCCACTCGCCCCGCTGGCTGACGCCGTGCGACGCTTCAGCGTTCGCCGTGTCCGTGCTGGTGCTCGGCGGACTTCTCGCGCTCTGCGCCGCCGGACTCTACGCCGCCGCACTCGATTGGTCGCATGCGCTGGTGAGTTTCATGCTGACCTCCGCCCTCGCTCTGCTCACCAGCGCAGCGATCGTCGTATTCGCCGGCGAGAATGTCCAGCTGGTCCCCTGCAACTGGAGCGCGTTCGTCGCCGCGGGGCTCTGGTTGCTCTGCACGCCGATCCCGCCCGGCACCTACACACGCCTCACGCTCAGCCTCCAACTCTGGATCAGCGAAAACGTCCTACGCACCCTCCACCTCCTCGGCATCGCCGCCGAACGCCACGGCAACATCATCGATCTCGTGCACGGCAGCGTCGGCATCGAGGAGGCGTGCAGCGGCGTGCGGAGCCTGATCTCGTGCGTCTTCGCGGGATTGTTTTTTTCCGCCAGCCTCGTGCACCGCCCGTGGGCGCGCGCGCTCGTGATCGGCCTGTCGGTGCCGCTCGCGCTCGCGATGAATTTCCTCCGCTCGCTCACCCTCACGCTGCTCGCCAACGCCGGCGTCGACATCGCCGGCACTTGGCACGATGCCACTGGCTTCGCCGTCCTCGGCGTGACCGCCGTGCTGCTGGGCGCGCTCGCCCTCTTTCTGGAGCGGGCCGAAAAAAAATCCGCGGCCCGGCTTGCCGTCCCCTCCGCGCCTGGCACCACTGCGATCCTCTTTTCCGCCACGCGACTTCCCCTGCGCGTCCTCGCCACCGCGCTCGCGCTCGCGTTCGCGTTGCTCGTGATCTTCACCCTCAACACCCGCTCCGCGCCGCGTCGCGACCGGCCCGTGCCCGCTCTCGCCAGCGTGCTCCCTTCCGCCACGCCCGGCTGGCTCGTGGTCACCAACGACCTCTTCGAATTCCGCGATGCCCTCCACACCGATCACCTCGCGCAGCGCACTTATGTGAAGTCCACGCCTGCCGGCGAAATTCGGATCATTCTCTACCTCGCCTACTGGTCGCCCGGCCAGGCCTCCGTCAGCCTCGTCGCTTCCCACACCCCCGATGCCTGTTGGCCCGGCTCGGGCTGGATCGCCGAGCCCATCGCGGCACCCCGCGCGAAACTCATCATCGATCGGCGCCCTCTCGCCGACGCCGAGGCGCGTCTCTTCAAACTCGGCGACTCCCCCCAATTCGTCTGGTTCTGGCACCTCTACGACGGTCATCCCATCAACTACCGCGATCCCTATTCCGCCTCCGAACTCTTGCGGATCGCGCTGCGTTACGGCTTCCGCCACGACGGCGATCAGCTCTTTGTCCGCGTCTCCTGCAATCGCCCCTGGTCGGAGATCGAACACGAACCGCTCCTCGCTCGATTCTTCGCCCACACCCAGGCACTCGGCCTTTGACCCCCGTCGGGGCTTTCAACGTTCACCCTTCACCCTTCACCCTTCAACTCCTCCGATGCCGCTCCCTGCTACCGCCCTCGAAAAACGCATCCTTGCCGTCCTCGCGTTACTCATTGTGCTCGGCCTCGTCGGCTTTCCCATCCTCTGAACGTCTCGCCTCTTCTTCGCATCTCTTCGCCTCCGCCAACCGTATGACTTGGCAATGTCCATCATGCTCACTCACCTCCCCGAGGCACTCGCTGCCGCGGTGGCCGAGGTGGCTGATTCCGCGCCCGCCCGCCGACGCGTCTGCATGAGCGACTCCGCGCCTCCACCGCCCGCCGATGATCGCGCCGCAATCGACGCACAACTGATGCGCCGCATGGCCGCCGGCGAAAAGGCCGCGCTCGCCGAACTCTACGATCGCTTCTCGCGCCCGCTCTACGCGACCGCCCTCCGCGTCGTCAATGATCCCACAGAGGCCCAGGACCTCGTGCATGATGCGTTCATCGCGCTCTGGGAAAAAGCCGCCGTCTTCGAGCACGAGCGCGGCTCAGCTTTCTCCTGGGCCGTCACGCTCGTCCGCAACCGGGCCATCGATCGCGTCCGCTCCCGCCGCCGCCGCAGCGAACTCCTCGCCGCCTCGCTGCCCTCCGATCTCGGCTACGACGAGACACCCGGCGACAGTGCCGACGCCACCGCCACGAGCGTCGACGAGGCGCGGGCCGTGCGGGCCGCCGTCGCCACGCTTCCCCTCGAACAAAAGCGCGCCCTGGAACTCGCGTTCTTTAGCGGGCTCACTCAACAGGAAATCGCGCAAAAACTTTCCGAACCGCTCGGCACCGTGAAGGCCCGCATCCGCCGCGGCCTGCTCAAACTCCGCGACGCACTCGCACACCGGCTATGATCGACGAACGCTCGGAAGAACTCGCCGCGCTCCACGCGCTCGACTTGCTCGAGGGCGCGGAGCGCGATCAGTTCGCTGCCGCGGTCGCCGCCGATCCTGCGCTCGCAATCCTAGTCGCCGAATTGCGCGGAGCCTCGGCCTCGCTCGCGCACACGGCCTCCTCAGCTGAGCCGCCCGCCGCACTCAAGGCTCGCCTACTCGCGTCGATCGAGCGCGCAGCGCCGGACGCAGAAATCATCCGCCCGCCCCTCGGTGTTTTCCGCACGCTGCTCCCATGGGCCGCCGCCGCGGGCTTCGCGCTCGTCGCCGCCTGGCTGGGCGTGCGCTACGTTGCGAGCCGATCCGAAGCAGCCCTGCTGCGCGAGCAAACTGCACTCGCTGATATCGCCCTCAAAGCCGCACACAACGACGCCGAGGCCACCCAACTACTCGCCCGCCGCCAACTCGACACCCTCGCCCAACAACTCGCCACCGCGCAGACCCACGTCACCGATCGCGATCGTCAGGTTGTCACCCTCACGCAGCGCCTCGACGCCCTTGCCGGTGCCACCCAGGATCTCGGCCGCCAACTCGGCGCCGCCAAAGATCAGGTCGCGAAGCTCACCAACGATCTGAAAACGCAGGGCGATCTCGCGAATCTAAAGATCACCGCGCTCGCCTCGCTGTTGAAAAACTCCCCCGAAGCGATCGCCGTGGCGGTGTGGAATCCCGAAAAGCAGGAGGGCGTGCTCAAGGTCGACAAACTTCCCGCGCTCGCCGCCGACAAGGACTACCAACTCTGGGTCGTCGATCCGCAGTATCCCAGCCCGGTCGATGGCGGCGTCTTCACCGTCGATGCGCAGACCGGCGCGGCCCGGGTAAAGTTCACCGGCAAACAACCCGTCGCCGCAGTGGCCGCGTTTGCCGTCACCCTTGAGCGCAAGGGCGGCGTGCCGAAAGCTGAGGGCCCGTTCGTGCTACTTGGCAAATAGGCCACGCCGACGGGCACGTGCTAAAAATCTTTTCTCGACGCGCTTTCACGCCGCCTCGAAACTCGGCGGCGCATGATTATCAAACCGAAGGTTCGCGGATTCGTTTGCGTCACCGCCCATCCCGAAGGCTGTGCCGCCCACGTGCAGGAGTGGATCGAACACGTGAAGTGGAAAGGCCCGATCAATTCCGGTCCGAAGAAAGTCTTGGTCATCGGCTCATCGACCGGCTACGGCCTGGCCTCGCGCATCACCGCCGCCTTCGGTTCTGGCGCCGCGACGCTCGGCATCTTCTTCGAACGCCCCTCAGACGAAGGCCGCCCCGCCACGCCCGGTTGGTATAACACCATCGCGTTCACGAAGGCCGCGCGCGCCGCCGGACTCTACGCCAAAAATCTCAACGGCGATGCCTTTTCCGACGATATCAAGAAACAGGCCCTCGATCTCATCCGGGCCGATCTCGGACAAGTAGACCTCGTCGTCTACTCGCTCGCCTCACCGCGCCGCACGCATCCGAAATCCGGCGCTGTCCACAAGTCCTGCCTCAAACCCGTCGGCCAGTCCTACACCAACAAGACTGTCGATACCGACAAGGGCATCGTCTCCACTGTCACGATCGAGCCCGCGAACGAGCAGGAGATCACCGATACCGTCGCCGTGATGGGCGGCGAGGATTGGGAGCTGTGGATGAACGCCCTCAGCGAGGCCAAGCTCCTCGCACCCGGCGCGCAGTCGGTCGCGTACTCCTACATCGGGCCCGAAGTCACCTGGGCAATCTACAAGAACGGCACCATTGGCCTCGCCAAAAACGATCTTGAGCGCGCCGGCAAAAACATCGATTCGCTCCTCAAGCTCAACGGCGGCGGCCGCGCGTTCATCTCGGTCAACAAGGCGCTCGTCACGCAGGCGAGCTCCGCGATCCCCGTCGTCCCGCTCTACATTTCGATCCTCTACAAGATCATGAAGGCGAAAGGCACGCACGAGGGCTGCATCGAGCAAATGCAGCGGCTCTTCGCCACGCAGATGTATAACGGCAGCACCCCGAAATTCGACGAGGCCGGGCGCGTGCGCGTCGACGACTGGGAAATGCGGGCCGAGATCCAAGCCGCCGTCCGCGAGATCTGGCCGGGCGTCACCACGGATAATCTCGCCGCCGAAACCGACATCGCCGGCTACCGCACGGAGTTCTTGAAACTCTTCGGCTTTGGCATCGCCGGCATCAACTACGAAGCCGAGACCGAGCCGCACGTGCCGATGCTTTGACGGCATTCTCCGGTGCAGGTCGGGCTTTACGCCCGACTCAGTGGCGGGGATAACCTCCGACCTACCATGCGCGCCGTCATCCAGCGAGTCAGCAGCGCCCGCGTCACTGTCGGCCGTGAAACCACCGGCGAGATCAGCAGCGGCTTGCTGATTCTCCTCGGCGTCGCGCAAGGTGACACCGACGCCGATGGCGAGTGGCTCGCGCGGAAAATCGCCACGCTTCGGATCTTCGAAGACGACGCCGGCAAGATGAACCGATCGCTGGTCGACCTCGCCGGTGACGCGCTCGTCGTGAGCCAGTTCACATTGCTCGCGAGCACCGCAAAAGGCACGCGTCCCTCGTTCAACGCCGCCGCCGCACCCGCGCTCGCCATCCCGCTCTACGAAAAATTTGTCGTCCAACTCTCCGGCATTTTGGGCCGGCCCGTCGCGACGGGGCGATTTGGGGCGATGATGGACGTCGCCCTAGTCAACGCCGGCCCGGTCACGATCGTGATCGATTCGAAGGCGCGCGAGTAAACGCATCGCCGCCATGCTCGAATTCGAACACGCCCTCGTCCTGCTCCTGCTCACCGCGACACTGAGCATCGCGGCGCGCTGGGTGCCGTGGCCGAAGCCGATCACCTACGTGCTCGGCGGCGTGGCGTGTGCCCTCGTGCCGGCGTTTCCCCGCGTGGCGCTCGATCCGGGCTTCTTCTTTCTCTGCTTTTTGCCCCCGCTCCTGTTCGCGGATGGCTGGCTGATGCCGCTGCGCGAGTTCGCCAAGGCGAAACGCCCCATCCTCATGCTTGCTACCGGCCTCGTGGTGTTGACGACGCTCGTGGTCGGTTTCGTCGCGCACTGGCTCGTGCCGGGATTGCCTCTGACGCTCGCGCTCGCGCTGGGCGCGGTCGTTTCACCGACGGACGCCGTGGCCATCTCAGCGATCACCGAGCGCCTCAAGGTGCCGACGCGCGTGACGACGGTCCTCAGCGGCGAGAGTTTGATGAACGACGCGACCGGCCTCGTCGCGTTCAAGTTCGCGCTCGCCGCACTCGTGGCGGGATCGTTTTCGCTGCGCGCTGCAGTGATGGAGTTTTTCGTGCTCGCACTCGGCGGCCTCGCGATCGGCCTGTTCGTCGCCTACGCCGTCGGCAAGCTCCGCGATTTTCTGATCCGCACGCACAATGCCGATCCCCTGATCGAGTTGACGCTTTCGCTGCTCACACCCTACGCCGCCTATCTCGCGGCGGAGCACAGCGGCGTGTCCGGCATTCTGGCGATCGTGGCTTCCGGCCTCTACTCCGGCTGGCGCGACCCCGTGCGGATGGACGCGAAGACGCGGCAAACCGCGTGGACGGTGTGGTCGACGGTCTTGTTCTGGCTCAACGGTCTGGCGTTCCTATTGCTCGGCCTGCAATTCCCCACCCTGCTGCGCGCCGTGAGCGGCGAATACCCGGCGGCGCAACTCGTAGGCTTCGTCGCCGTGATCGCGGGTGCCGCGATCCTCGTGCGGCTCGCGTGGTTCTTCCCCGCCGCGCACTTGCCGTTCTTGCTGTCGGCCCGGGTTCGGCGCACGGAGAAACGGCCGAGTTGGCAGACGCTGCTTGTCGGCGGCTGGGCGGGAATGCGCGGCACGGTCACGCTCGCCGCCGCGTTATCGATTCCGCTGACGTTTCCTGACGGCGCGCCGCTGCCGCAGCGCGACCTCGTGATTTTTTTGGCGTTCGGCGTCGTAGCGACGACGCTGCTGGTGCAGGGCACGACGATGGAGTGGCTCATCTGCAAACTCCGCCTGCAGGCCGACAGCACGCACCAAACTGAGGAGCAACTCGCGCGCACAGCCGCGGTCGACGCCGGATTGAAAGCGCTGCGCGCGCTCGAAGCCGGATTGGCCACCACCGAGCAGGCGACTGCTCTGAGCCACGTCGTCGCCGAATACGAAGCCCGCCTCGCTGTGCTGTCCGCCGAGGGCGAAACGCGCACGAGCGCACGTCTCCGTCGCCACGCGGAGCATCGCTTTCGCTCCGCCGCACTCACCGCCGAACGCCACACGATCGACGATCTCTGGCAGCGCAACGTGATTTCAGACGACGTGCACCGCCCGCTCCAGCAGCTCCTCGACTACGAGGAGACCATGCTCCGGTCCGCGTCCGTCTCATCCAACGAGGAGCAAGCGCCGGGTGTTTGATTGCCAGCGCAACGGCTGCCGTCATACTGCGGCCTATGTGGCGCCGGTTACCCAAACTCTTCTGGATTGGCCTAGGTCTCTTGGTCGTCGGCAGCGGCCCGCTCCTCACGATCATCGTCGCCGCCGATCTGGGGCTCACGCGCGACCCCAACCCCAATCCAATTGGTTTCGGGCTGCTGGCCGGGCTGACGTTTTGGCCCGCGGTCATCATGATTGTCATCGGCTTGTTCAAGACGGCCCGCCGGCGCGAAGGCGATTCCGTGGCGGAGAAATGATTCTTAAACCCGAGTAGCGGGTTGGGCACGCTCGACTGTCATCATGGACCAGAGTGAATCCATTATCCGCTCCTCTCCACGCCCCGTTTGCCGATGCCACAGCGGCACCCGCCGGCGGGGCTGCGCTGCGCGACGCCATGGCTGACAACCCCGATCCGTCGCGCGACTTCGCGACCCTTTACCGAACGACGCTCGCGCCACTGCGCCGCTATCTCGCGCGACTCCTCGGCAACGTCACCGAGGCGCAGGACATCGCGCACGACGCCTATCTGCGCGTATACTCCAGCGCCCAGACACAAAGCCCCGATCGCCCAGAAGCGCTGCTCTACGTCACCGCGCGCCGCCTCGCGATCAATCGGCTCAAGCGCCGCAGCATCTCGCCGCTCGCCCGCGAACCGATGAACGAAGAGACCGCCGCCTCGTCCACGCCGGGCGTCGAGCAGCAAGTCATGGCGCGTCAGGAACTCGCCCTCCTCGAACACGCCATCGCCGAATTGCCCGAGGGCTGTCGCACCGTGCTGCTGCTGCGCAAGGTCGAACTGCTCTCGCACAAGGAAATTGCTGAACGCCTCGGCATCGCGATCAGCACCGTCGAAAAACAACACGCCCGCGCCCTGCGTCTCTTGCGCGCCGCACTTCCGACCGACACCGCCGGCCAAACCCAGGAGGCCCTCCGATGAACACCAGCCTTTCCCGCCAACCGGATCCTGCCGCCGAGGAAGCCGCGTCACTCTGGGCCGCCCGCCTCGAAGGCGGCACCCTTTCCGCCGCCGATCGCGACGCCCTCGACACGTGGCTCAATGCCGACGCCTCGCACCGCCCACTGCTCTCGCGCTACTGCCAGTTCTCCGCCGACCTCGAGGAGCAACTGCTCGCACTAGTCGCGACCGGCGGCGTTACACTTCCGCCTGATCCAGCAGCCGAAGCCTCGGCTGAAACTGAGCCACGGCTCGCACCCGTGATCGCTGTGCGTCGCTGGAATTTCTCTCGCATCGCCAGCGTCGCGCTCGCCACCGCCGCTGCGATCGCGCTTGTCGTCTGGATCGCCCGGCCCACTTTGCGCGTCGAAACGATCGCCACCGCCGCCGCGCAACGCTCCAAAATCACGCTGCCCGATGGCACGCGCGTCGAGCTCAACGCCCGCTCGAGCCTAACGTTTGCGCTCACGTCATCCGAGCGCCGCGCGCGTCTCGCCGGCGGCGAAGCTTTCTTCACCGTCGCGAAAGACAAAACACGTCCGTTCATTGTCGAAACACCGGCCGGCTCGGTGCGCGTGACCGGTACTATCTTCAACGTCTGCACCGATTCTCCCGCCGATCTCGCCGTCACGGTCGTCGAGGGCTCCGTGCAGGTGCGCCCCGGCGAGCCCGCATCCACGCGCGACGCCGAACCCTACGCGCTCACCGCGAACGATCGCCTCGTTGCCGTCGGCGGCATCGTGAACCATCAATCACTTTCCGCCGCCGAACTCGAAGACACCCTCGCTTGGCGCGAGGGCCAAATCGTGTTCCGCAACGTGCCGCTGCGCGAAGCGCTCGATCGCTTCGCGCGCTATCACGGCCGTGGCATCATCCCCTCGTCGGGCGTCGCCGCGATCAGGAAGACCCTCGGCGGTCACTTCAGCATCGACGATCTCGAGGGCTTTCTCACCGGACTTGAGGAACCGTTCGACGTGAAGATCACGCACGAAACCAACGGCACCCTTCGCGTCAGCCGGCGCAGCGAGCCGTAAATATCTTCTCCGATCATTCGCACCGTCTCCCTTCGCCTCCACGTGCGCCGAGTTTTCTTCTTCACCCGCTTGCTTGGCCTGAGCCTCGCGATCGCGTGGGCGCGCGCGGAGCCGGTCGCCTTAAGCGTCCCCGCCCAGCCGGTCGATGCCGCACTGCTCGCGCTGTCGCGGCAGGCAAAGATTGAGGTGCTGTTTTCCTACGGCGAGCTGCACCAGAAAATCTCCACCGCCATCGATGGTCGCCTCGAGCCCGCCGACGCGATTGTCCAACTGCTGCAAGACACCGGCTTCACCGCACACGCGACGACGGCCGGAAAATTCGCCGTCACGCGCCGCGCCCAACCCACAACCTCGATCCGCGGACGCCTGCTCGCGCCCGACGGATCGGCGGCGCGTGCCATTCGCGTCGCGCTTCCCGCGCTCCGCCTCACACGCACGACCGACACGCAGGGGGAATTTATTTTCCCCGAGGTGCCGGCCGGCGATTACAACCTCGTGATCACCGCATCCGGCGTGCAGACGCTGCAGCTGACCGGCTTGCACGCCACCGCCGACGCGCCGCTCGTCGTGCCAACCCAGACCCTTCAGCTTGCCGGCGAGCCCGCGCAACTCGCGCCCTTCGTCGTCGAAGGCACCGTCGATCAAGCCGGTCACTTTGGCGGCGGACCGGCGACGTTTCCGCCGCGCACTGCCGTCGGCAACCTCGACCTCGCCCGCTCTGAACACGACGCCATCCCGTTCACGATTTACGATCGCGAGCACATCCGGCGCAGCGGCGTCGTAAATCTCAACGAGTATCTCCAACGCGAGCTGCTCGACAGCAACGCCTCCGGTCGTCCGCCCGAGGAGGACAGCAGCAGCTCATCGCCGAGCTTTGTGACCGGCAGTTCCAATCTCTCCATGCGCGGTTTCAACGACGCCGAGGAGACGATCATCATGGTCAACGGTCGCCGTCTGCCCGAGGTCCTCACGAGCGGAATCGACGGCAAGCCGCAGATGCCCGACGTGAATTTCATTCCACTCAGCCTCGTGCAACAGGTTGAGGTACTCCCGATGTCCGCCTCGTCGCTCTACAACGGCAACCCCGTCGGCGGCGTCATCAACATCGTGCTCCGCCCCGGCGTCGACGCCAACTCTACCGAAATCACCTCCACCTACAACAACGCCGTCCACGGTTTCGACGCGCCGCAATCCTCCCTCTCGCTCCTCAACAGCGAGTCGCTGCTCGGCGGCGCGCTGCGCCTGCGCTTCAACGCGAGCACCACGCGCTCCACGCCCGCGACCGAGGCCGAACTTGGTTACCACCGCCGCAACACCGTCGTGCCCTCGTCCCTCGCCGCCTCGCTCTATCGCGCGACACCCAACATCCACAGCGCCGACCTCTCGCCGCTCTTCGGCGCGGGCACGGCGCCCGTCACCTCGGTCGCTCCGGGTGCGGACGGCAACGGCGGACTTGTGGCATTCGCCAACCGGCAGGGCGTGCGCGATCTTGATCTCTTTAAATCGCCGGGCGGCATGGCCGCCTCGATCGACAGCAGCGACGACCCGTATGGCCGCGAACAGACGCGCAATGTTTACTTCGCTTCGGTGGTCTACGATGTCACCCCGTGGCTGCAACTCGGCCTTGACGGCACGTTCGCCCGCACCGTCGTGCACCGCGGCTACGAGGTGTTGCGCGACGATTTTTTCCTCGCGGGCGATTCGCCGCGCAACCCCTTCCACCAGGATGTCGTCGTCTCCCTCAACGACACCGCGCGCGATCTCGGCCAGAATTACAACGAGGCCCGGCTTGAGTTCTCCTCGCTCGTCGCCGGCGCACTCGTGAAACTCCCCCGCGAGTGGCGGCTCTCGGTCGATGCGCAATACGCCCATAACATCACCAAATACCGCGGCCTCTATGGCGCCGATCCCGCGCGCTGGCAGGCACTCGTCGACAGTGGCGTCTACAATCCACTGCGCGATACCCAAGTCTTCGGCCCGCCGGCCGCCTTCTACGACCAAGTGCTGATCTACCGCGGCGGCCGCAACCGCTTCGTCACGCTCGGCGACTACGAGACGCTCGATGCCGCCTTTCGCGCGACCAACGAGTCGCTGCGCGTCCCCACCGGCCGGGCCACGATCAATCTCGGCGGCGACTACCGCCGCAGCCATCTCGCCGCCTTCGACGAGCAGTCCCGCTACGGCGACGGCTCGCTTTATTCCGACGAAAACTGGGGCGACCGCGTGCTCCAGCGCTTCAGCGTCTTCGGCGAACTGCGCGCACCCGTGCTCCCGGAGCGTTTTCTGCCAAGTTTCGTGCACGCGTTCGACGCCGACCTTGCCCTGCGCTACATCGGCGCGAACTCGGCGAAAGAATCCTACTTCGCACCGACGCTCGGGCTAAAATGCGAACTCACCAGCGGCTTCGCCGTCCGCGGCAGCGTGACGACCTCCAGCCGCTACCCCACGCCGCAACTCAACCGCCCCGTCATCGGCCCGCCGACCGGCGGCATCATCCTCCCCTACACCGAACCGATCGACGATCCGATCCTGCATCAGCGCTACGACGTGCCCGTGAACGAGGTGCTCAACCCGAACTTGCTCCCCGAGTCAGCCGTCACGCAGTCGCTCGGCATGTTTTTCCAGCGCGGCAACATTCATCGCGTGCGCGGCACGCTCGACTTTGTCGACGTCCGCAAAACCAACGAGGATTTCTTTCTCGGCTCGCAAGTCCTCGTCACCAACGAAGTGCTCTTTCCCGGCCGCGTCTTGCGCGGGCCCAACGGCGTCATCACGCAAATTCTCACCGGCCGCACCAACCTTGCCGGGCGGCACTCGCAGAACGTCAACGCTTCCGCCGACTACGCGTGGACGGAGTGCCTCGGCGGCACCCTCGATGTCTACGGCCGGCTGCTTTACTATGAACTCTACCGCCGCCAACTCCTCCCCAACTCACAACCCGTCGACGAACTCTCCCACCCCGACGGCATCGATTTGCTCCGCTACCGCGCGAATTTCGGGCTCGGCTGGTCGAACCGTGATTTCGGCGTCGGCCTCGACGGCCGCTACTTCTCCCCGCGTGTGCTACCCGTCGATCAATGGGCCGCTCAAGGCCACGATCGCATTCGGCCGTCCTGGCAGTTCGACACCTATGTCGAGTCCGACATCGGCCGCTGGCTCCCGTGGGATCATTCACGCCACGGACTCCGCGCCCAGCTCCGCGTGAATAATGTCTTCGGCGATCGCTTCCCGAAATACGTCGACGAGCCCTCGGGCGCGGGCGTGCAGCCCTACGGCGACTGGCGCGGCCGCACCTATTCGCTTTCGGTCACGGCGAATTTCTAGGCCTGCGTCGGCGAGCCGGACAACCGCCTCGTTCGTCACGCTGAGCGCAGCGAGGAATCCACCCGTCCGACTTGTTCGCCAACCCGGACTCTTCACTGCGCTCAGAATGACAGATTGTTTTGGCCGAACTCTCCGTGCGCGGATGGCGGATTTTCCTCCTTGCGCTGTCATCATTGACAACCGGCGCGCGAAAACACTTCGCCCGCGGCCGAATAAAATGGCCGAAATCAATTTCCTCAAAAGCTATCCGGACCATCTCGCGCAGTTGCGTGCTTCCTTGCCTAATGACGCGGCGCTCGAGGCTGCCGTCGGCGGCGAATTCATCACCGTCGGCAAACTGGAACGCGCGCTCCTGCGCGCGCTCAGTCTCGCCGATGATGCGTTCGTCGTCGACGTCGGCTGCGGGAGCGGCCGGCTCGCGCTGCAACTAGCCCCGCTCCCCGACCTGCGCTACCTCGGCACCGATGTCCTGCCCGATCTCCTCGCCTACGCGCAGCGCCTCACTCAACGCCACGACTGGCGTTTCGTCGCGACGAACGGCACATCCATTCCGTGCGAGTCCAGTTGCGCGGACTTCGTCTGCTTTTTCTCGGTCTTCACGCACCTCACCCATGAGGATTCGTTCCGCTATCTGCGCGAGGCGAAACGCGTGCTGCAGCCGGGCGGCCGGATCGTGTTTTCGTTTCTCGAATTCTGCGTGCCATGCCACTGGATCGTCTTCGAGGACTGCGTTGATCGTGCGCGCCCCGGTTACCACCTCAACCAGTTCATCGATCGCCACGCAATTGCCGCGTGGGCCGCGCATCTCGGCCTCCGCATCGATCTGATCGCGGATGGCGACAAGCCCCACATCCCGATCGGCGAGGAACTCCGCTGGCAGGACGGCCGCGTCATCCGCGACCATGGCTGCCTCGGCCAGTCCGTCGCTGTGCTCTCCCTTCCCTCACCGTGAACTCTCCCCTTCCCTCCGCTTTCGATCCGTTGCGCGTTGCGTTGAAACGCTGCCCGCCGCCCACCTACGAAGCCGCCGCGCGTTTCCGCGAGACGCGCGATACCGCCGAAATTCCCATCATCGTCCGAGGTGTGATCGAGCGTTTCGTCGAAAGCGATCGTCGCTCGCGCCTGCACGACGCCACTCCCGAACTCCGCCTGATCGAAGATCTCGGCATCGATTCGCTCACGATGATGGAGATTGTGATGCTTGCCGAGGAAGCGCTCCCGCTATCAATCAGCAACGAGGAACTCCGCCATCTCCGCACGCTCGGCGAGGTCGAGCAGTTCATCACCAGCAAACTCCGCGGCCAGCCGCCGCCGAAAGCCTCCGGCTCCGCCATTTGGAATCTCGACGACCTGACTTCCCCGCGTGATGCCGCGCCGGAAAAACCCGCTGCCTAGGCGGCGTGCCCAAGTTTCTCACCCGTGCGATCGTCCGCAGCTCGCTCGGCGTGGGCGCGCTGCACCACCGCTTCGGCCTCCCCCGCGACCCACGCAATCTTTCGCATCAGGCAACGCACTTCCGTCCCGTGATCCGCCCCGGGTGGCAGCGCATCGAGCGCCATCACGCACGTGATGAGTTGTTCGAGAGGGGCGTTCGAAATCATAGTCAGCCACTTCCTATCGGCCCAAACGGGCGCAAATTTACGCGGAAAACGGCGCCACGCTCAGTCCTCAAGCCCGGCCACGCTCACGGACTGGCCGTTTTGTTTCGGGCCGAGTTTCAAAATAAACGGCGCGGCGGTCTTCGCCCACTGCTCCGCTTTCGGATGACCGGACGCGCCGTCCGCCCAGCATGAGCGGAGCATGTCGGTGTCGATCACGCCGGGATTCAGTGGCACCGCGGCCATGCCCGCCGGCAACTCCGCCGCCAGCGCCTTTGTGAGGCCCTCGATCGCCCACTTCGACATGCAATACGGTGCGACTTCCGGCGAGACACTGCGGCCCCAGCCCGAGCTGAAGTTCACGATCACGCCCTTTTTTTTCGCCACCATCGCCGGCGCAAAGTGACGGATGACGTTCTGCACGCCGCGAATGTTCGCATCGACGAGCTTGGTGAACTCGCGATCGTCCTGCTCCCAGAGCGGCGAGAGCCGGTTCATTAGGGCCGCATTGTTGATCAAAAGATCGGGCGGCGTGTCGTTCTCCAGGATTTTCGCCGCCCAGATTGCGACTTTGGTATCGAGTGCGACATCCACGACGGAAAAATCATGCGGCGCTTGGTGCGTCATCCGCAGATCGAAGATGGCGTCGCCGCTCCGGCCGCAGCCGAGGACCGTGTGGCCGCCGCGAATATATTCCTCCGCGAGCGCGCGACCGAGACCGCGCGTGACACCGGTGATCACAATTTTCATGCGGCGAACGTTTGCCGCCCGACGCCGTCGCGCGCGAACTTTTTAGCGCGACTGCAGGCTGAATTTGTTCAGCCCCGTCTTCCGGCAGGCGTCCATCACGAAGGCGAGTTTCTTCAGCTGCGTGGTTTCGTCCGCCTTGATCAACACGGGAATGTCACGATCGACCTGCTTCACCTTCTCGAGCAAGGCGAGCAGCTGTTCGTCGGTGACATTCTGGTCGTTGAAGGAGACGACACCGTCCTTGTCGATTCCGATCGTGACGGTGCCCTTGAACTCGTTTTTTCCCGCGGTCTCGACCTTCGGCAGCGTGATATTGAGCGTCGTCATCGATTTGAACTGCATCGTGACAAACGCAAAAAAGATCAACATGACGAGCACGTCGATCAGCGGCACGAGGTTGAGCTCGGGCCGTTTGCGGCGTCTGTGATAGAGGCCGCTCATTGCCGCGTGCGCTGGAGAATGCGCTCAAGCAACACGTCGAGTTGAGCGGCGTAGCTTTCGATCTTGCGCTGCAAGTAGCCGCTGCCGACCAGCGAGGGAATCGCGATCGTGAGGCCTAGCACCGTCGCCGACAGCGCGAGCGCAACGCCACTGGTAAACTTCACCGGATCGGGCAGACCGGTGTCGGGGGCAATTTGCGAGAATACCTCGAGCAATCCGGTCACCGTGCCGGTTAGACCGATGAGCGGCGCGGCGGCATAGATAACGTCGAGATAGGCGACGCCGCGCTCCATGCGATTGATCTCAAGTCGGGCGAATGCTTTGACGGCGCCTTCGTCGTTCTTGTGCAACTCCGCGAACTCAACGATGCGCGAGAGCACGGTATGCTTGCCGCCCACGAGCGGACGCCCGGCAACCACCGCGTCGACCAAGTCGGCGGGCATCACGGCAGCCCGGCGCAACGCGAAGGCGCGCTCACAAATAATAAACACCGCACCAGCGGAGCAGAGGGCAAGCGGATAGATGAGTATTCCGGCCCCCTTGACGACGTCGAGCATGGCTAAAAACATAGTGTGAAGGTGCCGAGGTGTGACGCCTTTGGAAAGAAAAGGTTCTAAAAAAGTGAAGGGGCCCCTGGGTCGCCCGCGGGCCCTCAGGCCGCCAGATAGGGCAGCTTCTTTGCGGTGGTTTGCACCGCAGGCAAACCGTCCAGGAGTTCGCCGATTGCGTCCCAGCGGCCATGGACGAGCGCGTCGCGGGCCGATTCACGTTGGGCGATCTTTATCGTCTGGCCGGCGAAGCGCACCTCAAGCGGGACCAGATCGATCACGACTTCGGTCGCAGGATTCGCTTCCACCGCGGCGGCAATCTTGGCGATATCTTCGCGGGTGGCGGTCACGCAGGGCATGCCGAGGGTCGTGCTGTTACCGAAGAAGATCTCGGCGAAGTTTTCCGCGATCACAGCTTTGAAGCCATATTTTTGAATCGCCTGCGGGGCGTGCTCGCGCGACGAGCCGCAACCAAAGTTCGCTCCGCTGAGGAGAATCGTCGCGCCCTTGAAGCGGGCATCGTTCAACGAATGGTTCGTGATTTCGCCCGTCTTCGGATCTTTGCGGACGTCGTTAAACAGAAACTCGCCGAGCCCATCGAACGTAACGCACTTCATGAAGCGCGCCGGGATAATGCGATCGGTGTCGATGTCGTTGCCGGGGACGTTGACGGCGCGGCCGGTGACGGAGGTGATTTTTGCGAGAGCCATGAGAGGGAGGGATTAGTTGTTAACGGCGAAGACTTCGCGCGCATCGGCGACGGAGCCTGTAACCGCGGCGGCGGCGACCATGAGCGGGCTCATCAGCAGCGTGCGGCCGGTGGGCGAACCTTGGCGCCCCTTGAAGTTGCGGTTCGATGAACTCGCACAGAGCTGATCGCCAATGAGCTTGTCGGGGTTCATCGCGAGACACATCGAGCAACCTGCCGCGCGCCATTCGAAGCCGGCTTCACGGAGGATTTTGTCGAGGCCGAGCTTCTCGCACTGGAGCGCGACGATCTGCGAACCGGGGACCGCGATGGCCTTCACGCCCGACGCGACCTTCCGGCCTTTGACGAATTTCGCGACTTCCTGAAAGTCGGAGAGGCGTCCATTCGTGCACGAGCCAATGAACGCCACATCGATCTTCGTGCCCTTGATCGGGGCGCCCGGCTTCAGCTTCATGTAGGCGAGCGCTTCCTCGATGGAAGATTTCTCGTCAACCGCCGTGGCCTGCGCCGGGTCGGGGATCGATTCGACAATCGAGATCCCCTGGCCGGGATTGATGCCCCACGTGACCGTTGGTGCGATGTCAGCTGCTGCGATGATGACGACGTCGTCGTAATGACAGCCGGCGTCGCTCGAAAATGATTTCCAGTTGGCGACCGCCGCATCCCAGGCTGCACCCGTCGGCGAGTAAGGCCGCCCTTTCAGGTAAGCAAACGTTGTCTCATCCGGATTGACGTAGCCGGCCCGCGCGCCGCCCTCGATGGACATATTACAGACGGTCATGCGCTCTTCCATGGTCATGCGATCGAATACCTCACCGCCGTATTCGTAGGCAAAGCCCGTGCCGCCATTGACGCCGAGCACGCGGATGATGTGGAGAATGACGTCCTTCGCATAGACGCCGGGACGAAGCCTGCCGGTCACGTTGATGCGGCGGACCTTCAACTTGCCGAGCGCGATTGTTTGTGTGGCGAGCACGTCGCGGATTTGCGTCGTGCCGATGCCAAACGCGATCGCGCCAAACGCGCCATGCGTGCTCGTGTGTGAGTCACCGCACGCGATCGTCGTGCCGGGCTGCGTGATGCCCTGCTCCGGACCGACGATGTGCACGATGCCCTGCTTGCCCGTCGCGCGATCGAAAAACGTGATGCCAAACTCGGCGCAGCTCTTGCGCAGCTCGTCCATCATCGCCTGCGCGAGCGGATCGCGATACGGCTCCACGAGCTGATCAGTTGGGATGATGTGATCGACGGTCGCAAACGTGCGGTGCGGCATCGCCACCTTGAGCTTGAGGTCGCGGAGCATGCCAAACGCCTGCGGACTCGTCACCTCATGGATGAGATGCGTGCCAATCAGGAGCTGGGTCTGGCCGTTGGCCAGCGTGCGGACAGCATGGGCGTCCCAGACTTTTTCGAAGAGTGATTTGGGCATGGTCGGGAGGGGAGGTTTTCTAAATCTTAGCCGCAAACGCTACCACAATCTTGCATGACGGAAAATTACTTGTTTCGTCATCCGTGATGCCTCGCGAGTATCAATTTCCCTTCGAGCTGCGCCATCTCGTCTATTTTCACGAGGTCGCCCGCCACCTTCATTTCCGGCGGGCCAGCGAAGCCCTGGCACTCGCCCAGCCCGCGCTCAGCCGGCAGATCGCGCAGCTCGAGGAGGCGCTCGGCACGCCGCTCTTCGTGCGGTCCCGCCGAAAAGTTGAACTCACTCCCGCCGGACAGGCGCTGGCCGAACGCGTCGAACCCCTGCTGCGCACGCTCAAGCGACTGCCGCGCGATGTGCAGGCCGTGGCCGAGGGCGAAGTCGGCCGCGTGCGCGTTGCCTTTACCGGGCTCGCGATGGCGACGGTGTTGCCGAAAATCCTCCACGCGTTTCACCGCCAGCATCCCGGGATCCGGCTCGAGCTGACGGAGTCTCCGACCTCGGCCCAGCTCGCCGCACTCCAAGCCGGCGACCTCGAATGCGGTTTCTTTCATCCCGATGCGCCGGCGCCCGGCCTGCGCACCAAGTTGCTTCTCCGCGAATCCAATGGCGTGCTGCTGCCCGTCGCGCACGCACTCGCGAAACGCCCCGGCCTCCGCCTGCGCGATCTCGCAGACACGCCTTTCGTGCTGTTCCCGCGCACCCACAATCCCGGTTTCTACGACCGCATCCTCGCGGCGTTCGCAACTGCGGGCATCACGCCGCGCATCGCGGAGGAAGTCTGGCCGCGCACCAATGCCCTCGGACTGGTCCGCGCGGGACTCGGCGCCACGTTCATCACGCCGTCCGAGGCGCAGCACCTGCCGCCCGAGATCGTTTTCCGCGCGCTGCGCGGCCCGGCACCGGAAAGCCGCCTCGTGCTTGGCTGGCGCGCCGAGCCAACACTGGCGCCGGCGTTGGCCGCCTTTCTCTCGACAGCAGACTCCACCGGCCCGGTCCCCAAGGCCTGAACGTCGCTTTACTCCCCCGCCTTCACCGACTTCGCCAGCGCCGTCAGCTCCTGATCGAGCTGACTCTTTGGCTCGACCTTGAGCGTGTTGCGCGCGCGATCGACCGCATGGAGCGCCTCGGCCGGCTGCCGGAGTTGCAACAAGTGATCGACGAACGGCCGCACCACCGCGTCGAAAAAACCGATCCCCGCGCCGCGTCCGAACGAATCGAGCGCGGAATTGTAGGAGCTGATTTGTCCCGCCAGCGGTTGCGTCACGATCGCGCGGCGGACCGCTTCGCTCGCCTGCGTGATGCTGAGATCGGTGCGGCTGCTCTGATTCTTCCGCGCGATGCGCCGCTCCTCGGCGTCCGCTTCGCTGGTCTGGCCTCGGGCCCGCAGACTCGCGCTCACGCGGTTCACATAAAGCGCCTCCAGATCCGGGTAGCGGGCCTGAAAAGCCAGCGCCGCTTCGCGCATCACCGCCTCCGGCGCCTTCGGATCGCGCGAGGCTTTTTCGGTGGCGGCGATCAGCGTGTCCCACGCGGCGTGGTTGCGCCGCTCGAAATTCACTGCCTTGCGCGCCGCCGTCGCTGCAGCCGCCGGCTCACCCGCCGCAAGGAAATCCGCCGCAAACTCCGCATGCACGACCGACGATCGATACGACGGCAGTTCGCGGAAGCGCTCCGCGAGAAACTGCACTTCGTGATCGGAGAGCTGGCCCCACGTCTGCGGGTCTCGGGCGAAGCCGGTCACAAATTTTTGCTCGGCGTAACGGCCGGCGTCGAGTTGCCACGTGCGGTTGCCGTCGAGAAAGCCGAACCACGCGTGGCGCCCGTCATTGCCCGCGCCCGCGAAAAACAGCGTCGGCACGCCGCGCGCCTTGCCAATCTCCGTCGCGAAATACGCCTGGTCCACGCAAATGCCGCCGTCGCGCAGCACATCCGTCAGTCGGTAGGTTTTGCCCGGCCAGATCAGCGTGTCCTTCGTCACCCGCTCGGTCCGGTAGCGAATCATCGTGTAGGCGCGCGCGAGCGAATTCAGCGGGAAGTCGGAGATTTTCTGCGCCCATTCGAGTTCATTGAACGGCGCCGCCGCATCGACGACGAACTTCAGTTCGTCCGCCGGCAGCTTGTTCAGCCGCAGATAAGTCCGACCGAGCTGATCCTGATGCGTCCACCAGACAAAGGCGTCGAGCGCCGCGGGCAGTTTCCGCGGCAGCGCTTCGGCTGACACCTGCCCGTGGGGCCAGGTAGGCGGCGGCGGCACATCGTAAACCACCGCGAGCGCGAGCGCGAGCTGCGCGTAATTCCGGCAGAGCGCCGGATCGTGCCGGTAGAGGTCATCGAGGATCGAAAAAACTTTCGGCGCGTAGTCGACCGGCGTGAGCAGCGCGAAAAACTGCTCCGCCAGCGCGGCGTCGCCGATCAGCCAGGCCTGCGTCGTCGGCGAGAGCGCGAAACCGAGCGACCGATCGGTCGCGGCGAAACGCGACGGCATGTTGGCGTGGCCAACTTTCGCGGCGTTCACGGCCTGAATCCACCGCGCCGTGAAATGCGCCTCGGTCTCGCCGAGCATCGCCGACCAGCGTGACAGGTTGAGCCACGCCTCGGCCGCCGGCAGTTTGTCCGCCTCGTAGGCGCGCACGGCGGCAGCGCGCAAGCCGGCCGTTTGCGGCGACCAACCGTCGCGTTGCGCCGCCGCCTCGACTGCCGCGAGTCGCGCGGCGGTCGGCGGTTGGAGCGGCTCCCCCGCGGGAATCGCGAGCGGTTGCGCCGTGAGGCGCAGCGCACAGGCGAAGACGAGGATGCCGGCTTTCATGCGCCGAGTGCTTCCCCGTCCGAGGGCAGAATGACAAACCCAAAACAGAAGCCCCCGCTCCCGTTGATCTCGGGGGGCGGGGGTTCGTGAGACGACGGTTGGTCGTCGTTTTGGTTTAGGACGTCACACCGCTTGCAGCGGCTGGCGGCGTCTTTTGTTTGAAAACCAGTTTGTCGCCATCGCGCGCGACGATGCAGGGCTCCCCGTCCTTGACGTCGCCTCGCAGCAACGCCTCGGCCAGCGGATCCTCCAGGTAGTGCTCGACCGCCCGGCGCAGCGGACGCGCGCCGTATTTCTCATCGTAGCCCTTCTCGATGAGCAGGTCTTTCGCCTCCTGCGAAAACTCGAGCGTGATTTTCCGCTCGACCAAGCGCTTGGCGAAGTTCGCCGTCTCGAGTTCCACGATCTTGACCAGATCCTTCTTGTCGAGCGGACGGAAGAAAATGATGTCGGAAATGCGGTTCAGGAACTCGGGCTTGAAGACGCGCTTCGCCTCCTCGTGGACCTTCTCGCGCATCTTTTCGGCGTCGTTGAAATTCGACGCCGCGGCGGCGAAACCCATCGAAGTCTGGCGCTGCAGAAGCTGTGCACCGACGTTCGAGGTCATGATGATGATCGTGTTGCGGAAATCCACGGTGCGGCCGAGCGAATCGGTGAGACGCCCGTCCTCGAGGATTTGCAGCAACAACTGGATCACGTCCGGATGCGCCTTCTCGACTTCGTCGAAAAGCACTACGGCGTAAGGCTTGCGGCGCACGGCTTCGGTAAGCTGGCCGCCTTCCTCGTAGCCGACGTAGCCCGGAGGCGAGCCGACGAGGCGGGACACGGAGAACTTCTCCATGTATTCCGACATGTCGACTTGGATGATCGCGTCCTGATTACCGAACATCTGCGCGGCGAGTTGTTTCGCGAGCATCGTCTTGCCCACCCCGGTCGGGCCGACGAACATGAACGAACCGATCGGCCGGCGCGGATCCTTGAGATCGGCGCGACTGCGGCGGAGCGCCCGCGCGATCGAAACCGCGGCGAGATCCTGGCCGATGACGGCTTTCTGAAGCTCACTTTCGAGCGCGAGGAGTTTTTCGCTCTCCTTCTTCTCCATGCGGTTGAGCGGAATGCCCGTCCAGTCGGCCACGACCTGCATCATCAAATCCTCATCGATCGCGATGCGCTTTTCGTCGCGGGACTTTTTCCAAGCCTCGGTCACCTGTTCCTGCTTCGCCCGGAGTTGCTTTTCCTGATCGCGGAACTTGGCGGCCTCCTCGAAGTGCTGCTCGGCGATGGCTTTTTCCTTTGCCGCGCAGACAGCCTCGATTTCCTTGGTGAGACCTTCGATGTCGGGCGGACGTGTGAGCGCACCGATGCGCGCGCGCGAACCCGCCTCGTCCATAACATCAATGGCCTTGTCGGGCAGGAACCGGCCGGTGATATAGCGATCGGAAAGCTTCGCGGCCGCCTCGATCGATTTGTCGGAGAAGGTCGCCTTGTGATGATCCTCATACTTCGAGCGGATGCCCTTCAGGATGAGAATGGTGTCGTCCACCGACGGCGCTTCCACCTTCACCGACTGGAAGCGGCGATCGAGGGCGGAGTCCTTCTCGATGTATTTGCGATACTCGGTGAGCGTCGTCGCCCCCACACACTGGAGTTCGCCACGCGAAAGCGCGGGCTTGAAAATGTTCGACGCGTCCATCGCACCCTCGGCCGCGCCGGCGCCCACGATCGTGTGCAGCTCGTCGATGAAGAGGATGATATTCTTCGCGCGCTTGATTTCGTCCATCACGGCCTTGATGCGCTCCTCAAACTGGCCGCGGTATTTCGTGCCCGCGACCATCAGCGCGAGATCGAGCGTGATGACTTTTTTCTCAGCGAGGATTTCTGGAACGAGGCCGGCGGCGATTTCCTGCGCGAGGCCCTCGACGATCGCGGTCTTGCCCACCCCCGCCTCGCCGATGAGCACGGGGTTGTTCTTCGTGCGGCGGCAGAGAATCTGAATGACGCGGCGAATCTCGTTCTTCCGGCCGATGACCGGATCCATTTCGCCCTTGCGCGCGAGCTCAGTGAGATCGCGGCCGAACGCTTTCAGCGCGGGCGTCTTAACTTCCTTTTTGTCCTCGGGCTGGGCGGAACGCTGCGGCGTCCCAGCGGCGGCTTCCTCGCCACCGCCTTCGCCGGGCTGCGAACCGGAGAACTGCGGATCGAGTTCGCGGAGGATTTCGTTGCGTGTGCGATCGATGTCGATGTCGAGGGACTTGAGCACGCGGGCGGCGACGCCCTCGCCCTCCTTGAGCAGGCCGAGCAGAATGTGCTCGGTGCCGACGTAGGAATGGTTGAGCGTCTTTGCCTCGCGGCCGGCGAGCGCCAGCACTTTTTTAACCCGAGGCGTGTAGGGCACGCTGCTCTGCGCCTTCGTTTCCTGACCGGTGCCAACCTGTTTCTCGACGGCGTTGCGCACGGTCTCAAGATCGAGGCCCATCTTCTGGAGCACGCTGACCGCGACGCCCTGGCCCAATTTGATCAGGCCAAGCAGGATGTGCTCGGTGCCGACATAGTTGTGGTGGAAGCGATCTGCTTCCTTGCGAGCGAGCGCGAGCACCTGCTGGGCGCGCGGCGTGAAATTGTTCATCGGTTCCTGGGACATGATATTGGTCTGAGGTCGGTTTAGTTTTTTTCGTTGGTGAAAGAGAAATCCGGACGGGTGAAATTGGCAAACTCGGAACGCAACCGCGCCGCGCGCAGCAAGTCGCGCTGCCCTGGCTCAACCTCGCGCTTCTGCGCGTGCTGCAAATGTCCCGGTTGCGCCTCAATCAAGAGGCGATCGATGACCGAGCGGTCGGCGTCGTGAAACGCGCCGAGATCGATGCCGAGGCGGATGAGCGAAAGGAGATTCATGGCCTCGCTCGACGAAAGCAGATGGCAGTTTTGCAGGATGCCGTGGGCCCGGCCGATCTTGTCGAAGAGTTTCGCGGGATCAGCTTCGAGGAGTTTTTCGCGGGCGTTGAGCTCGTGCTCGACGATGGACTGGAGGACGCTGCCAAGACGTTTGATGATGTCCTCCTCGGATTCGCCGAGCGTGGTCTGGTTGGAAATTTGAAAGATGCTGCCGCTCGCGTCGGAGCCTTCGCCGAACAAGCCGCGCACGACCATGCCGAGTTGGTTCACGGCTCGGACGACTTTCTCCATCTGGTTCGAGATGACGAGCGCAGGCAGATGCATCATCGCCGACGCGCGCATCGCGGTGCCGACGTTGGTCGGGCAGGCGGTGAGATAACCGAGCGTCGGCGAAAACGCGAAGTCGAGCGAGTCCTCGAGTGCGGTGTCGAGCTCGTTGATTGCATTCCACGCCTTCTTGAGTTGGAAGCCCGCGCGCAAAACTTGTATGCGCAGGTGATCCTCTTCGTTGATCATGACCGCGAAGGTCTGGTCCTTATTGATCACGACACCGGCGTCCGCCTTCGCGCCGCTGAGTTCGCGACTGATCAAGTGGCGTTCAACGAGGATTTGCCGCTCCAGCTCGCTGAGATCGCTGATCTCGATGTCGAGGCCGCGCTTCATCGGCGAGGTCGCGGCGACGGCGGCGCGGCAGCTTTCGAAAATCGCAGTGCGCTGCGCGGGCTTCGCCCAACCGGGAAACGGTTGGCCGGCGAGATTCCGCGCGAGGCGAATGCGCGTCATCAGCACAATCGCGGTTTTGCTGCTCGCCGAATCGGTGAGCTCGGAAGGCGTGTCGATGAGGGAAGCGATCGTCATGGCTTCAGCGCGCCGGCTTTTGGGTGACGGCTTGTTTGACTTGGTTGATCTCATCGCGGGTGCGCGCAGCGTCCTCGTAGCGCTCGGATTTCACCGCTTCGGTGAGATCGAGTTCGAGTTTGGTGAGCCGGTCGTAGAGGGATTTGCGCTCGAGCGCACGGGTCGGGACTTTCCCCGTGTGCACGGTGCCCTTGTGCATATTGTCGAGCATCGGTTCGATCAGGCCCTTGAAGGTTTCGTAGCAGGCCGGGCAACCGAAGCGACCGTGTTTCTTGAAGTCGGACTGGGTGAAGCCGCACTGCTCGCAACGCACACCGCTGACGGGCTGCTCAGGATTGAGCGACGCCTTCAGCAAAAGGTCGGCGAGCGAGAAGCCGCTCGGATCGGTCACGCCCTTGGCCTGCGCGCACGCTTCACACAGATCCACTTTGTGAACCTTGTTGTTCACGATCTGGGTAAGGTGCACCGTGGCGGGCTTCGAACAGAGGTCGCATTTGAGCGGGTTGGCCATGAAAAGAGGTTTGGTTGTCTGCACGCACCATGCCACACACCCGCGCGCTGGCAAGTGCGCGCGAACAGAGATTCGCCGCGCGCCGATGCGTCGCGGCGCAGTGCGCCAAGGGTGCAATCGTGACGCTCCGGAGAAACTTGAGCGAAACTCGCCGCCAAGCCCACAACGACTTATATCCGCGTGCCGTCCGCCAACACGAGCTGGCGAAACGCCGCCAGGATGCGCTGCGTGATCGGACCCGGCTTCCCCGTGCCGATCTCACGACCGTCGAGCTTTACCACCGGGATGACTTCGGCGCCCGTGCCGGTGAGGAAACACTCGTCGGCGCACCACACATCGTAGCGCGTCATATTGCTCTCGCGGATCGGCACGCCGATCTGTTTCGCGAGATCAAACATCGCTCCGCGGGTGATGCCCTTGAGCGCGCCTTGCGACGCTCCCGGGGTGATGATTTCCCCCTTGTGGACGATGAAGACGTTGTCCGCCGTGCACTCGGCGACGTAGCCTTGGTCGTTGAGCATGATCGCCTCGAGCGCGCCGAACTGCTTCGCCTCGATCTTGCCGAGGATGTTGTTGACGTAGTTGAGCGACTTGATCGTGGGCGGCAGAGCGGCTGGATTGATCCGGCGCGTTGGCACGGTGACGATCGCGAGACCGTTGTCGTAATGCTCCTTCGGGTAGAGTGAAATCTTGCTCGCGATGCAGAAGACGGTGGGCTTCGGGCAGAGCCACGGTGCGAGCCCGAGATCGCCCACGCCGCGCGTGACCACGAGACGGATGTAGGCGTCGGTAAGATTGTTTTGTCGGCAGGTCTCGCAGACGACCCAGCTCAATTCCTTTCGCGAAAGCGGCAGGGCCAGCAGCAGTGCCTTCGCCGAATATTCCAAGCGCTCCAAATGCTCCTCGAGGCGAAAAACATTGCCGCCATAAAGGCGGATTCCCTCGAAGCAGCCGTCGCCGTAGAGCAGGCCGTGATCGAACACGGACACTTTCGCGTCAGCCTCGTCGACGAATTTGCCATCGAGATAAATCTTCATCGCGCCAGACTAGCGGGGCCGAAAAAGTTTTGTCCAGCCCCGCGCTGGGAAAATCTGCTTGTGCTCGGGTTTTTTCAGAGAAACTGTCCGGATGTAACTGCGTCCTTCTTGCTCATGCCCCCCACCACTATGCGCCTGCCGTCTCGCCGTTCCTCCGGCTTTACCCTCATCGAACTGCTGACCGTCATCGCCATCATCGGCATCTTGGCGGCCATCTTCATCCCCACGATCGGAGCAGCACTCGACAAGGCGAAGCGTGCCACCGACGCCGCCAATCTCCGCGAAATCGTCAAGGCCGCTTCGATCTACGCGCAGGACAACCAAGACAATCTCCCGGACCCCACCACCGTCGCGACCACGACACTCAGTGCCAACCCCCGCGCTCTCCTCTGGCCCGGCATCATCGCCCGCAACGGCATCCTCACCGATCCAAAGGTCTATTTCTCGAAGTTGGATCCGTTTTATCCGGCGACGCTGCCCATCTC
This sequence comes from uncultured Opitutia bacterium, assembly GCA_903896015.1. GTDB lineage: Bacteria > Verrucomicrobiota > Verrucomicrobiia > Opitutales > Opitutaceae > CAITWF01. The sequence goes on from CAITWF010000110.1 coordinate 29,789, forward strand.
GATCATCAACTCGAATCTCGCCGCCACTGCGGCGAAGACTTCGCTCGACTCGACCTTCACCGCCGGCGGCATTTCACCCAGCTATGAATTCGTCGGCGGTTTGAAGACCAGCAACCCCGCTTCGACGCCGGTCGCCTATACGCGCGGCCTGCAGACCAGCGGCGCGTGGAGCGCGACCAGCGGCGTCTACAAGGATGTCGGCGGCTACGTCGGCTTCCTCTCCGGCAACGTCGAGTTCTACACCAACACCGGCTCTCCCACCGCGGTCTTTACCTCAAATAACTCGGGCAAACGCGTCGCCAACATCCAGCAGGGCGTCCCGACCACCGCCCGTTTCTGGGCCGTACCGCCGACGGGAACGACGACGCTCGGTAGCGGAACCGGCGTGCTCGCGGTCAAGGGCCCGTAATCCCCCAACCAGATTTTTCTCACGGCCCGGCCGCTCGCGCGACCGGGCTTTTTATTTCCCGCTTCCCCCGCCCCGCCGCCCGCTTCAAGCTGCCGCGCTCCTACCATGTCGCCCGCTGCTGCCACCGCGTCCCCGCCTTCCGTCCCGCCAACCTACGTCATCGGCCACCGCAACCCCGACGCCGACGCCATCTGCTCCGCCATCGCCTACGCCGCCTACAAGGAAGCGCGCGGCGATCTCGGCTACGTCGCCGCCCGCTGCGGCAACTCCAACGCTCGCATCGACACGATTCTCGCCCGCTTCAAGCAACCGCTCCCACTCTACCTCAGCGACGTCTCGCCGCGCGTCCGCGACCTCATGGCGACCGATGTCATTTCGATCCCGGAAAATGCCACCTGCGCCGAAGCCCTCGAATTGCTCGACCGCCACCACATCCGCGTGCTGCCGGTCACCTCGGCACGCAAAGGCGTCGTCGGCGTCGTTTCGATGGCGGCGCTCGGCGGTGTGTTCATCCCGCGCGTCAGCGAGCCCCGCGCCATGCGGCAGGTCAACACGTCGCTCGCCCACATCGCCCGCGCTCTTCACGCCAAGGCACTCCACGTCGTCGGCGAAAAGAGGATCGAAGAACTCTTCGTGCGCCTCGGCACGATGGACCTCAGTTCGTTTTGGAGTATCTCCGTCCGCGAAAACATCCCCGCCAGCCAGTCAATCGTCATCGTCGGAGATCGGCATGACATTCAACGCCGTTCGATCGAGCTCGGCGTGCGCGCCATTATCATCACCAGCAACCTCGAACCCGACGACGACACGATCGATTTCGCGAAGGAGCGCGGCGTCAGCCTTATCGTCAGCCCCTATGATTCCGCCACGACCGCCTGGGTCGTCCGCACGGCCTCAACGATCGAACGCGTTATCGAGCGCAACATCGCGACGGTCGGACAAGACATGCGCATCGCCGACGTCCGGAAAAAATTCTCCGCCGCCAACGCCCACGCCATACCCGTCACCGCCGACGACGGAGCGCTGATCGGCATCCTGACAAAGACCGATGTGCTCAAGCCGGTCCAAACCCGCCTCGCCCTCGTTGATCACAACGAGCTCACACAGGCCGTGCCCGGCGCCGACGAAGTCACCATCGCTGAAATCATCGATCACCACCGCCTCGGCGCGCTCAACACCGCCCAACCGATTCTCTTCATCAACGAGCCCGTCGGCTCCACCTGCACGATCGTCGCCGATCTTTTCCGCCGCGAAAACCTCCAGCCCTCGCCTGAAATCGCCGGCATCATGATGTCTGGCCTCATCTCCGACACGCTCCACCTCCACGGCCCGACCACCACGAGCAAGGACGCGCTCATCCTCGCCTGGCTCGGCTCGATCGCGGGCGTCGATTCCAAAAAACTCGCCGACGAAATTTTCAACTCCGGCTCTGTCATCCTCGCCAATCCGCCCGAGAAAATCGTGCGCTCCGACCACAAGGTTTACGAGGAGGAAGGCGTGAAGTTCGCGGTCTCGCAGGTCGAGGAACTCGGCTTCGGCAATTTCTGGCAACACGCGAAGCCGATCGCCGAGGCGCTCGGCGCGCTGCGCGACGAAGAGCGGCTCGCGTTCGCCGCGCTGCTCGTGACCGACATCAACACCCAAAACTCCCTGCTCCTCGTGAAAGGCGACGCCGGCCTCATCCAGCGCATCAGCTACGCCCACGTCGAGCAGGACGAAATATTCGATCTGCCCGGCATCGTCAGCCGCAAGAAACAACTCATCCCCTACTTCTCGAGTCTGCTGAAAGAAATGGCAGCCGACGGCGCACTGCCGACGGCCTCGCGCGCGCCGTTCAGAAAAAAGCGCTAGGCACGGCAATCGCCCAATTCAGGGCAAAGCGAAAAGCCTATCACGACTCCGTTTGGCAGCGCTCCAAGGTCGGATATTGCCGATCGTTGAGAACGGACGGTTGGGAATTTTCCGACACCCTTACTTTTCAAGATGGACGATCGGCGCCGAAGTAGGATTCAAAAACTGCTCGGCGACGTTATGGGACGCGCATTTTTTGACCACCTGCGAGACGCGCTTATTTTACTTCCTCGGGTTAGAAACGGATAGAACCCAGCGGCGCTGTTGCAAAAATCGTAACGCGTCCCGAAAGCCCGCCGTATGAGGCAAGCAGAACGGTAGCCGGGGTAGGCCAACGGTTGAGGAGATGGGCGCGAAGCAACGCTTCATGCTGCTGATTGGGTTGCAAGCGAGAGC
>CAITWF010000111.1 GCA_903896015.1 uncultured Opitutia bacterium
ATTATATCGAGACGTTTTACAACCCGACGAGACGCCACAGCTCGCTCGGTCAGATCTCACCTGTGGCCTACGAAATACAACAACAACCGAAAGACATCAAAGCCGCCTGAATTGGTGTCCATTCTTTCGAGGCAAGCCCAACAGGGCCCCGCGAATGATAAGACGAATAATCGTTTTCACGGTGCCTGTAGCCTACAACGCGTCACGTTCGACCACAAGCTGCACGTCGGCTTTAAGACCGTTCGGCGAGCTGCACCTTGGTCGCGCCTGAACGCGGCGGTCACTTGAACCGTGGGGCGAGGGCGGTGTGGAGTTCGCGGACGAGTTTTTCCGTCGTCGGCCAGTCGATGCAGCCGTCAGTGATGCTGACGCCGTAGCGAAGCTTTTCCTTCGGCTGCGGGAAGGGTTGGTTGCCAGCGCCGAGGTTGCTTTCGATCATCGCGCCCATGATCGAGGCGTTGCCGGCGCTGATTTGATCGAGCAGGGAGCGGAGGACGTCGGGCTGCAACTCGGGCTTTTTGGCTGAGTTGTCGTGGGAGCAGTCGACGAGGATCGACTTGGGGAGGCCGGCTTTGGCGAGCAGCGCCTCCGTTTGCGCGATGTGCGCGGGCGAGTAGTTCGGGCCGGCGGCGCCGCCGCGCAGGACGACGTGGCAGTCGGGGTTGCCGCGTGTGACGATCGCGGAGGCGGAGCCGTCGAGATTGATGCCGAGAAACGTCTGTGGTTGCGAGGCGGCCTTGATGGCGTTGATCGCAGCAGTGAAGGAGCCGTCGGTGCTGTTCTTGAAACCAAGCGGCATGGACAGGCCGCTGGCCATTTGGCGGTGCGTCTGCGATTCGGTCGTGCGCGCACCAATCGCGCCCCAGCACACGAGGTCGGCGACATATTGCGGGGTGATCGGATCGAGGAATTCGGTGGCAGTTGGCAGGCCGAGATCGAGCACATCGCGCAAGAAACGGCGGCCGAGGTGGAGGCCGGCGGCGATGTCATGCGAGCCGTCGAGGCGCGGATCCATGATCAGGCCCTTCCAGCCGACGGTGGTGCGCGGTTTCTCAAAGTAGACGCGCATGACAATCATTACGCGATCCGCCACCTCTCGGGCGAGGCCGGCGAGATTTCGGGCATAGTCGCGGCCAGCCTCGAGGTCGTGGATCGAGCAGGGACCGATGATAAGCAGGAAGCGGCGGTCATCGGTGAAGATCAGGCGGTGGATTTCGCGGCGGGCGTGCGTCACGAATTCCGCCTGCGTCTCGGTTTTCGGCAGCTCCGCCAGGAGCGCAGCCGGCGACGGCAGGGCACGGGTTTCGACAACATTGAGGTCGGAGGTTCTCTGCATGAACCGTCAGCTTGGCGTTTCCGCTGTGTGGCGCGCAAGCCCCGCTTCGGTCATTGCGCTTGCCGGGTCGATTCAGATGGGCAAAAAAGTGGCCGGCCGCTTACCCCTAAGCGGCCGGCCTTTGCTTTCTTAGTTACCCCAAAACTCCCGCTAGGCGGGAGAAGTCTCAAATTGAATAGGGAAAGAGATAGCGTTGTTTGGAGTGGCGTCAAGGCGAGTTTTCAAAATCTCTCACTTTTTTTGCTAAATACTCTTTTATAGGTTCTTACGTCTTATGAATTCCTCTTCTCCTGCGACGGTTTTTTGGTGGCGGCCCGCCGCTTGGCTGCGCGTGACCGGTGGCGACGCTGCCAGTTTTTTGCAGGGTCAGTTCACCAACGACCTGCGAGGCCGCTCGTCAGGCTCGGCCGTGTACGGCCTATGGCTGAACGTGAAGGGCAAGATCGTGGCCGATTCCTTTGTTCTGCGCGGCGTGAATGCGGATGAGTTTTGGGTCGGCAGTTATTATTCGCCGGCAGCGGTGATTCGCGAGCGGCTCGAAAGCTTCGTGATCGCCGACGACGTTGTGATCGCGGACGAGACCGCGGCGTGGTCGGCGGTTGCAATTGGTGGAGAGGGCGACGCGGCCACGTGGGCCGTGACTCCTGCCGTGGGATTTTGTTTTTGCGGACGTCGCGGGCGCGGGGCCGCACAGGAATGGGTTTTTCCAACCCCGGCGGCGAATGACGTACGGACGCGGCTCGCCGGCCTGCGCGAGCTTTCCGCGGATGACGTTGCGTTCCGGCGCATCGAAGCGGGTGTACCCGCGGTGCCGGTTGATCTTGGGCCGGGCGACTTGCCGAACGAAGGCGGACTTGAGACGGAGGCGATTTCCTACACGAAGGGCTGTTACTTGGGGCAGGAGGTGATCGCGCGGCTGAAGTCCATGGGGCAGGTCCGGCGGAAACTCGTGGGCGTGGCGATCGCGGCGGGAAAAATTCCGCCGCTGCCGGCACCGCTGTTTCTCGGTGCTCGCCAGGTCGGCAACCTGCGGTCGGTGGCTCCGGACGGTGCCGGCGCTTGGATCGGGCTCGCGATGGTGACCTTGCTCCATGGCGCGAGCGGTGCGCAGCTGGCGTTCGGCGCGGAGTTGCCTGTCGAGGTGAGCGTGGTGAACCTCTGAACATGACCGAACTTGATCAGCTCACCCAGGCCTGCGTTCGGCTTGGCGCGCCCCCGGCACAGGCTGCGACGATGGCCGCGCAGCTGTTGAAGCGCGCGGAGCAGCTCGCGGTGGAGCGCCACACCACCCGCGAAAGCGAACTCGCCCGGCTGCTGCTGCTCGTCGTGCAGGGCCGCGCCGGAACCGTGCCGCCAGATTTTTCGCCGGCACCTCCGCGATCGCCCGCTCCTCCCGCTTGAGCGCCGGGCGGACACCGGCGCAATTCGATTTAGAGGGAGGACCACCTCAGCTAATGCAACAGAGCCACGTTCTCTATTTTCTGTCAATCGAGGGCCGATCCGAGAATCTCAAGTGGCTTCGCCGATATCGCTAAGGTCTCTGCGGAAGCGGTCAGTCAGCTGCGTCACGAATAGTGCTCAGTGAGAGAAGATGAACTCGGCCGGGCGAAAAAGGCGGCCGCTCAGATCGAACAGGGACCTGGATGGAATAAGACTGGTCCTGAGTAGTCGGCTGGCGAAAAAACCGCGCGCCCATCGAAGACATTCACGGCGCAGTGCCACCGGGACCAGTCAATGTCCCGCAGCCCCACTTGAGTTTCCGCACCACCAGCCAACGCGAATACGGGGCAAAATGCCGCCAGGTGGCGTCAGGTGCATAGCCCTAATTCGATTTGACCGCACCCCCCGTTGCGCGTTGCCTCGCCCCTTCGCTCACCCCCGATGAACAAAGCCGCCCTCGTCGACGAAGTACAAAAACTCCTCGGCGACGGCACCTCCAAGGCCTCAGCCGAGCGCGCGCTCGACGCGGTGCTCGATGCCGTGAAACACGGCCTCAAGCGCGACAAGGAAGTTTCGCTCGTGGGCTTCGGCGCCTTCGCGATCGCCACGCGGCCCGCGCGCCGCGGCTTCAATCCGCACACGAAAAAACCGATGAAAATCCGCGCCATGAAGACCGTGCGCTTCAAGGCCGGCGGCGATCTTCGCCCGGGCGCATGACGCGCTCCGCCACCGCGCGCCGCGCTTCCCGCTCGACCCGCCGCGCCCGGCGGGTTTTTTCGTGCCGGATCAAACCATGAAGTCGCAGCTCACCGAGAAATTTCGCGCCACCTTTGGCCGCGCCCCGCAATGGGTCGCCCGCGCGCCCGGCCGGATTGAGTTCATCGGCAACCACACCGACTACAACGGGGGCACCGTCCTTGGCGCCGCGATCGATCGCGGCGTGTGGGTAGCGCTCGCGCTGCGCGACGACGGGGAGCGCCGCTTCGCGACCGATCAACGCGGCGATCTCGTCACCCTCCCGGCCGGCGAGTTGAAAAAGCAAACGGGCTCTGCGGCGTGGACGAACTATCCGCTCGGTGTGCTCGCGGCGCTCCCGGAATTTTCGCAACGCGCTCCGGCCGGTTTCGATTATCTCGCGATGTCGGACCTGCCCGTCGGCGCCGGCCTCAGCAGCAGCGCCGCGATCGAGCTCGCCTCGGCGCTCGCGTTTCTCGCCGCCACGCAGCAATCGCCCGATCGCGCGACCGTCGTGAAGATCGGCCGGCATGCGGAGAATCATTTCGTCGGCGTCCCCTGCGGCATCCTCGATCAGGGCGTGTCGGGCTTCGGCCGGAAAGACCGTCTGGTGTTCATCGACTGTCGCGGCCCGACGTTTACGACCGTTCCGCTGCCCGCCGGCGCGCACTTCTGGATTTTCAACACGCACACCAAGCATGCGCTCGTCGACGGCCTCTACGCCGCGCGTCACCGCGAGTGCATGGAGGCGGCGCGCGCGCTCGGCGTGAACCTGCTGGTTGAAGCACCTCCCGCGGCGGTCCTCGCGGCGGAAAAAAAACTCTCGCCCGTCGCCTTCCAGCGCGCCCGCCATATCGTTGAGGAAATCGCGCGGGTCGGCGCCACGGTCACGGCGCTCGGTGCCGGCGATCTCGCGCAGGTGGGTCAGCTCCTCACTGCTTCGCACCGCAGTTCGCAGACGCTGTTCGAAAACAGCACGCCCGAACTCGATTTCCTCGTCGATGCGCTGACGACGACCCCGCACATTTTCGGTGCGCGCCTAACGGGAGGAGGCTTCGGTGGCGCGGTGATGGCGCTGACTTCGGAAAAATTTTCCGCGGGAGACGCCGCCGCCGTTTCCGCCGCCTACGCGAAGCAATTCGGCACCGCGCCCGACCTGCTCCACGCGCAGACCGGCGACGGCGCGGAGTTGCTCGTGACCTAAAACAGCGCCCCGACCTCCGCGAACCACGCCCCCACCCAGGCGCGGAAAAACAGAAAGTACAGCGCGCCCGCGATCGCCAGCATGGGGCCGAACGGTACTTGCGCTCCGAATGCCAGCGGCACCGCTTCGCCCTCGGGATTTTCCGACGGCGGTGCGACCGGCGAGGCCTTGCCGGAAATCTTCTGCCAGACGAACGCCACCGCGAACCACACCGTGCCGACGAGCGCGCCGCCGAACACCGCAAACGCCGCGCCCTGCCAACCGCAGAACGCGCCGATGGCGCCGACGAATTTTACGTCGCCGAAACCCATCGCCTCCTTTTTCAGCACCGCTTCCGCGACCAGCGCGATCCACAGCACGAGACCGGAGCCGATGAGCAATCCCTCCAGCGACGCGGTGCCCGCGCGAAGCGAGTCGACGAGCGCCATCTCGCCGGGCGCGACATGCAGCCGCGGCACGAGTGCCGACAGCAGCACACCGAAAACGCCGAGCCCGATTGTGAACACGTCCGGGATGATGAAGTGATCGAGATCGATGAAGGTCGCAGCAACGAGACAGCTCAGGAAAATCCAGCCGCACACCGCGACTGCGGGCGGAAACCGCAGCCAGCATACGGCGAACAAGACGGCCGTCAGCAGTTCAACGAACGGATAGCGAAACGAGAAGGGCCGGCCGCAGCACCGCGCGCGACCGCGCAGCACCAGCCAAGAGAGCATCGGAATGTTGTCCTGCCACTTGATCGGCTGGCCGCACCCGCAGTGCGAGCCGGGCGTGACGATGGATTCGTCCTTTGGCACGCGATAGATGACGACGTTGAGAAAACTGCCGACACAGGCGCCGAGCGCGAACGCGAACGCGGGAAAGAACCACGGAAACGCGGCGGCTAGTTCGGCGTAGGAGGCGAGCATGGCGAAACCGGATGACGGATTTCAGGGCGGTAAAGTCAAACGCCCAACGCGGCGCGCGCGGCGGCGAGCATCGTGGGAGCCGTGGAGCTGGCCGGCGCGCCGCTCCAAATCTCCAGCGACTTCGCGCCCTGGTGCACGAGCATCGCGAGCCCATTGGCGTGCGGCAGTCCGAGAAAATCCGCCTGTCGCAGGAGCGGCGTCCGCGGCGGGTTGTAGATCATGTCGAAGACGGCGGCGACGTTGGGGAGCGCCGTGAGATCGATCGGCGCGGGATCGTCGGGGCGCAGGCCGGCGCTGGTCGCGTTGATCACGAGCGCGCCCGACGGGAGATCAGCGGGTGGGGCGACGGGTGAGAATCCGCGCAAGGGAATCGAGCCGGCGAGCGGTGCGAGTTGCGTGAGCAACCCCTTGAGATTTTCCGGCGTGCGATTCGCGATCCACAGCGACGCACAGCCGCGCCCGAGGCATTCGACGGCCGCCCCGCGGGCCGCGCCGCCCGCGCCGAGCAAGATCGCGTGCGTGCCGGCGAGGTCTCGGCCGAGCGTTTCGCGGACGGCGGCGGCGAGGCCGTAGCCGTCGGTGTTGAAGCCGAGCCAGCCGCGCGGCGTCCAGCGCAAGGTGTTGACGGCGCCGACCGGCCGCGCGGCCGGGTCAATTTCCGCCACGCGATCAAAGGCGATGATTTTGTGCGGGACGGTGAGGTTGACGCCGTGAAAGTTCTTCACGTGCAGCAGCTCGAGCGCGCCAGGCAGATGGTCCGGGTGCACGTCGAAGCGGTGATAGCACCAGTCCGTGCGGCCGAGCGCCGCGAGCGCGGCATTGTGCATCGGTGGACTGACCGAATGTTTGATCGGATGGCCGAGGACCGCGAGCGAGGTCCCGGGGTGCGACCAGGTTTCAAGGTCGCGCAGGGTGAAGACGGGGTCGACGGCGCTCATGCGTGCCGCCAAGAAAACGCGCAACCCCCGCCGAAACGCGAACGATTTTTACGGCGCCATATTGCGCTCGTAGGTCGACTCGAACTCCTCGACGAAACTCCCGAAGAGTTTCGCCAGATCGGGTTCGCCGGACGCGCCGTAGTGGTTCACGAGATTGCGGCAGCAGCGACAGAGCACCTCGCGCACGGGCGTCGGTGCAAGATCGCTCGGCTTGGGCACGACGTGGCTGATGCGCAGCGCATCGAAGATCTCATCGGCGTCGCGGAAGATGCCGCGATCGAACGGATCAATGAAGAACGGCAGGTCGTCCGTGAAGCAGCCGACGATGAAGTGACCCGGCAATCCGACCGGCTCGAGTTCGAGCCCGAGGCGGGCGGCGACGAGCAGGTAAACAATGCTGAGCGAAACCGGGATGCCCGTGCGGCGCGCGAGCACTTGGTCAAGAAAGCTGTTTTTGGGATCGGTGTAGTGCTCGACGTTGGCGTGGAAGCCCCATTCGTGAAACAGCACGCGGTTTACGATGCGGCATTTTTCGCGCGGCGTGGATGGCTCTACGATCAACTCGCGGCAACGCTTCGCGATGGCGTCGAGCGCTCCGCAGCACGCGCCGACGTCGAGCCGCGGCGAGACGGTGCGGGCGAGCAGCAGCGCCCCAGTCTCCAGCTCGTAGTTCATCGAGCGGATGAAACTGCGGAATTCCCCGACCGGATCGGCGAGCTTCAGCTCGTCGAGAAACCAAGCGGCATGGCGCGCGAGCACACGGTTCGGGCCGCGCGCGATCGATTGGAGAAACGGGGCTGCGTCGGGCCCCAGCTGGGCGAAGTGGGCGAGGAGTGCGCGGCGCACACGGGCGCTCGGGTCGTCGAGCAGGCTCAGCAGTGCTTCCCGGCGGGCGGCTGTGAGCGATTCCTTTTCCACAGCCCGAAGCGAAAAAAGTTTTTCGCGCAGCGCAACCGCGAAACGGCCGGCGGGAGAAATAAATTTCTTGTCGGAATTTTCGCGCCCCGCGCCGCTCAATCCCGCGTGCCGTAGAGCGCCGTGCCGACGCGCACGATCGTGCTGCCGGCGGCCACGGCCGCGGTGAGATCGCCGCTCATGCCCATCGAGAGGTCGCGGAGCGGGGTGCCGAATTTTTTGCCGAGGTCGTCGCGCAGCGCGCGGAGGTTGGCGAACGTGCGCGCGGCGTGCGCGGCCGTTTCGGCGGGTGTCGCGCCCAGCGGCGCGATCGTCATGAAGCCGTCGACGCGGAGATTCTTCGTTGCGAGCGCGGTTTCGAGGAGCCGCGGTGCATCCGCCAGATCGGCGCCGAACTTCGCGGGATCGTCGCCGGCATTGATTTGGAGGAGGACGGGAAGGATTTTGCCGAGTTCGGCGGCCGCACGATCGAGGTGATGGAGCAGTTTTACACTGTCGACGCTTTGCACCCGATCGAAAAGCGATGCGGCGAGCTTAGCCTTGTTTGACTGCAGGTGGCCGATGAGTTCCCACGCCACGGGTGCGGCGGTCAGCGGTTTCTTCTCCGCGGCCTCCTGCACGCGGTTCTCGCCGACGGCCCGCAGGCCATAGCGCGCAGCGTAATCAGCGGCGGCGGCGGGATGGGTTTTCGTGACAGCCAGCAGTTCGACGTCGCTCGGATCGCGTCCGACGCCCGCGCATGCATTGGCGATTTCTGCGCGAATCTTGTCCGCGCGCCTCGTAAACTCTTCAAAAGGGATGAGCATGGCTTGATTCGCTGGCGGGTTTAGAGAAACTACTTAAGGGTTTACGGCGAGCACCGGTCTTCTTATCCTAACGCCAGAATCTGCGCTAATCATGCAAATTGAAAACTTCAAAATCTTCGCGGATCTCGTCGAGACGAAGAGTTTCTCGAAATCGGCGAAATTAAACGGCATCACGCAATCGGCGGTGAGCCAGCAGGCGCGGGCGATGGAGCGACACTTCAAGACGCTGCTCATCGATCGAAGTCAGAAACAATTTCAGCTCACGCGCGAGGGCCAGCGGGTCTACGACGCGGCGAAGGAAATGCTCCACACCTACGAGAAGCTGCTCTCGGAGCTGCAGGAAATGAAGAAGGTGATCAGCGGCACCATCCGGCTCTCCACGATCTATTCGATCGGGCTGCACGAGCTGCCGCCGTTCATCAAAAAATTCCTCCACGATTTTCCGTCGGTCAACGTGCGCGTCGAATACCGCCGCTCAAACCTCGTTTACGAGGACATCCTGCACAACGCGGTGGACTTCGGCTTGGTGGCGTTTCCGATCAAGCAGCGTCAGATCGAGGTGCTGCCGTTCCGCAACGATCACCTCGTGCTCATTACGCATCCGCAGCACGCGCTCGCGAAGCGCGCCGAGATCGAGGTGAAGGACCTCGCGGCGCAAAAATTCATCGGTTTCGATCCCGACATTCCGACGCGCAAGGCCGTCGATCAGATTTTCCGCGAGCACAAGCTCGAGATCGAGCCGGTCATGGAGTTCGACAACATTGAGACCGTGAAACGCGCCGTCGAAATCGATCACGGCGTGGCCATCGTGCCGCAGGCGACGGTGCTGCAGGAACAGAAACAGGGCACGCTCGCGGTGCTGCATTTCAAGGGGAAGGATTTCACCCGCCCACTCGCGATCCTGCACCGCAAGGGCCGGGTGCTCACGCCCGCGATGAAGAAATTCATCGAGACCCTCGGGCTCGATCTACCCGAGATGCGCGATGCCTGAGTCCGGGTGCTGCACCGTCGGATTCGGAATCGGGAAGAAAATTTGCGGCGGAGACTCTCACGGTTAGGCTCCGCCCTTCCGAATTGTCGCCATGAAACAAACTTTCCCTTTCAAAAGTCTTGCCCTGACCACGCTGGCATTCGGTTTCGCCGCGTGCTCCCGCCAGACCGAAACGCCAAAAGCGACCGCGAGCGTAGCTCCCGCGGCGAAGGCTTCACCGGCGCTGGCGGCGTTGCCGGCGCTTGGGGCGGCACCGAAGTGGACGCTGAAGGACACTCACGGCGTCGCGATCAGCTCGGAGCAATTCAAGGGCAAGGTCGTCGTCGTCGATTTCTGGGCGACGTGGTGCGGGCCATGCCGCTCGGAAATTCCGGGCTACGCGGACCTTCAGCGCAAGTATGGGAAGGATGGGCTGGTCGTCGTGGGCGTGTCGCTCGATCAAGCGGGACCCGGCGTGGTGGACGAGTTTGTGAAGAAATTTGGCGTGAACTATCAGGTCGTGATGGGCGATGACGACGTGCAAACCGCATTTGGCGGCATGGACGCGATCCCGACGACTTTCCTCATCGATCGCACCGGGCAGATTCGCGACAAGAAGGTGGGCGCCGAGCCGGCCGCGGAATACGAAAAAAAGATCACGTCGTTGTTGAACTGATCGGGAATTTCAGTCGCTGGCGTGGAGCGCCGAAGTGCTTTGCCCGATTGCGTTCATGCGAGCGTCGCGTTGCATGAACCGCGCTCGGGTTGCGCGGCGTTTTTTAGAAAGAGTTGGGGCCGGCGATAACCCCTTAACGCCGGCCCCAGTATTTCTCTTCCGGCCTCGCAGCCGGTTCACGCTACCCAAAACCCTGCTTTGGGCAGGATGGATGTTGGAAGCACTGCGCGTGCCAGACCGTGTGACGCTTTTGCGTTAATCGACGGCGAAGTTTGTGACCTGCGCGAGTTCGTCGGCGATGATGCGATCGCTCCGGCAGCGGGGCGTTTTGTGCTGGCCACCCCACTTGCCGCGGAACTCGAGCCAGTGTTTGAACACGCCCGGCATCACGAGGCGCACGATCGGCGCGTCGAGTCCGCCACCGCGGCGTTTCGCCGCGTAGTCGTCGTTGAGCCGCTGGAGTTCGGTGTCGATCTCGGCCGCCATTTGGGGACCGATGGGCGTCGCGATCGTGCCGGATTTCAATTCGATCCACCATTCGTGGCGGCCGCGAGTCTGGCCGGTGAGCGAATTCGCGAAGATCGGCGCGACGTGGAAATTCACAATCGTCCACTGGTGGCGCGAGCAGACGGCGAGCAGCGCGTCGGTCACTTCCTTCTCGATCACGTGTTCGCCAAAGGCGCTGAGTTGCAGCTTGGTCCGGCCGACGTAAATGAGCCGCGGTGGTTCGGTGGAGATGAACCGCACCACGTCGCCGATCACATAGCGCACGAGGCCGGCGGGCGTCGTCAGCAGGAGCGCGTAATCGACGCCGGGCTTCACGTCCGCCAGCGGCACGATTTTTTTCGCGAGCTGATCGAGCTTCGACTCATCGAACTGATCCATCGGGAGGAATTCGTAGAAAATTCCGGCGTCGGTCATCAGGCGCAGGCCGGCGGCGGCGTGGGTGTCCTGCGCGGCGATGAAGCCCTCCGAGGCCGGGTAGACTTCGTGAAACGTGACCGAGGGTCCGAGGGCGGCGCGCAGTTCCTCGGCAAACGGAGCGATCGGCACGCCCCCGTGGACGAAGCACTCAAGGTTCGGCCACAGGCCCTGAAGATTTGAGATGCGCCGTTTGCCCTGGGTGGAATTCTCGCGCAACGCCGCGGCGAGCACCAGCACCCAGCTCGGGATCCCGGCGAGCAGCGAGATGTCGAGCCGACGCGTGCGCGCCACGATCGCATCGATCTTTTGCGGCCAGTCGGTCATCTGCGCGATCGCGGTGCCGGGTTCGTAGAGATGTTTGTCGACCCAGCGCGGTAGGTTGAGTGCCGTAATGCCGCTAAGATCACCGGCGTAGGCGGCGTGTGGCTTCGCTTCCGCGATCGGATCCAGCGCAGTGGCGCCGCCGAGAAACAAGTGCCGGCCGCGAAATACGCCGGCGTGCTTCTTGCGCACGGTGTAGTAGAGCAGCGAGTCGAGACCGGCGCGGCGAAAATGCGCCAGCATTTCTTCCGTGATGGGCAAAAACTTCGTTTTGCCCGCGGTCGTGCCCGAGGAGACGGCGAACAGCGAACACCGGCCCGGCCACAGCACGTCGGCCTCGCCGCGTTTCACCTGCTCGATGGCGGGCGCGAGCTGCTCGTAGGTGCGGGGGACGATGCGCGACGCGAAGACACGGTAGGTCATGCCGGCCTCAATCCCGGCCTCGCGCCAGTAGCTGGAGGCGACGAGTTTCGGCTGCAGGCGGTCAAACGCGCGCTCCTGCTCTTCCGGGCCGCTCCGCTTCTTGCGCAGTTTCCACTCGGCCGCCGCAGTAAGCAAACCCGCGCCGAACGTGTGAAAACTTTTTGCCCAAGCGGTCATGACAGCGCGTTGACGTTTAGGCAGCGCGCCCGGTCACAGGGCGGCAAGCGAAATTGTCCGCGCGTCTGCGTCTTACCCGATTTTAGCCGCGTGTGGGCTTGGTCAGCGACGGAGTTGAAACAGAAGCGTGACATTCGCGTGCCACTGCGCGTTTCTCGGCGGCGCACCATGCCGCTCCCGCCCGTCATCTTCGAGGACGATACGCTCATCGCGTTCGACAAACCGAGCGGGCTCCTTGTCGCGCCCGATCGCTGGGACAAGCAGCGCGAGAACCTGATGGGACTCGTTCATGCAAAGCTCGGCGACCACGTCGCCAACGTCCACCGGCTCGATGCCGACACGAGTGGCCTGTTGATTTGCACGAAAAACAAACCCGCGCTCGATTTTGTCAGCGGCCAGTTTCAGTCGAAGACGGTGCGAAAAAAATATCATGCCTTCGCCGTCGTCCTCCCCATCGATGAGGCGATGAAGGTCGTGCAACCAATCCGCGACGCGGCGGGTGCGCTGCCGGATGAGTTCATCGTCGACCTCGCGCTCGGCGAGGACGAGCGCCAGAAGGGCCGCATGCGTGTTTTCAAGGGCCGCGGCGGCAAGGATTGCCTGACGGAGTTTCGCACGCTCGAGCGCTTTGGGCGGTTCGCCTTCGTCGAATGCCACCCGCTCACCGGCCGCACCCACCAGCTTCGCGTGCACCTCGCCGCCGCCGGCGCGCCGATCCTCAACGATCCGTTTTATGGCGTGCCGGAAATCAAGCTGCTGCTGTCCGAACTCAAGCGCCGCTACAAGGGCCGCGACGAGGAGAAGCCGATGATTGCCCGGCTCGCCCTGCACGCGAGCGAACTCGTGCTCACGCATCCGGTCACGCGCGAGCCGCTGACGTTGACGGCGCCTTTGCCGCACGAGTTCGAGGTCGCGCTGAAATACCTGAGGAAATTTGCCGCCGGCTCCGAGCGATTGCGCCGCTGACGCTCGCGCCCGGGGAATTTCGTTTCGACTTTCCGCGCCCCACGGCAAGCGTCGTGTCCCAATCCGTCTCGTGCGGCGCTATTAACCCCTCGATCGCGTTAACCCATGTCCTCTTCCCGTGTCTTCACCCGTCGCGAAGTCTTGAAATCCGCCGCACTCGGCGCGCTCGCACTGCCGCTCCTCGACGCCCGCGCGCTGGCCGCTGATCCGGTCGCGGCTACTGCGGGCTCGGTGAACGAGGATCGTGAGCATGGCCTGCGGCTTGGCGTGGCGGGCTACACGTTTCGTGACCTCGGTGCCGCCGAATCGATCGCGGCCTTGAAGGCGCTGCGGATTAAGAATGCCTGCGTCTTCAAAAACCAGCTCAACTGGGAGACCGCCACGCCCGACGAGGCGCGGGCGGTCGCGGCGAAATATCACGCCGCCGGCATCGCGCTTTCGGGCACGGGTGTGGTGAACCTGACGAACGACGAGGCGAAGTCGCGACGCGCGTTCGACAACGTCCGCGCCGCGCAAGTGGCCACGATGATCTGTAAACCCGATCGCGACGCGCTGCCGCTCGTCGAGAAACTCGCGAAGGAATACGATCAGCGGCTCGCGATCCACAATCACGGCCCCGAGGACAAACTTTATCCCTCGCCGTCCGACACGTTCAACGCCGTCAAGTCGCTGGATGCGCGCCTTGGCGTCTGCATTGACATCGGCCACTCGATGCGCGCCAAGGCCGATCCGGTGGCGACGATTCGGCAATATGCCTCGCGCGTCTACGATTTGCACTTGAAGGACTCTCTCGCAGTGCCGGGCGCCATTGCCGACATTCCGGTCGAAGTGGGCGCCGGAAACATCGACATCCGCGGCGTGCTCCGCGTGCTGCTGGACATCCGGTATCGCGACGTCGTCGAGTTCGAATACGAGAAGGTCGCCGCCAATCCGATTACCGGCCTTGCTGAGTCCGTCGGCTACGTGCGTGGCGTGCTGGCCGCGATGAGTTAAAGTTTTTCCCATGAAAACCCTGCTTCGTCTCGCGCTCGCGGCCGCGCTCCTCGGCGGTTCGCTCTTCGCCCAGCAAAAAGTGAAGCGCAACGCGGACGGCACTGTAGACCTTGCGAGTGAGTTGCCGCCCGATGCGCACCGGCTCGCCCTCGGGGACGCCGCGCCCGACTTCCACCTCAAGGGTGTTGATGGAAAATTTTATTCACTCGCCGATTTTCCCGCGAGCCGCGCCCAGCTGCTGATGGTCGTGTTTCTCTCGAACCACTGCCCGTATTCTCACGCGGCCGAGAATCGTCTCATCCCGCTCGCCAACGAATTTGCCGGCAAAGGCCTCGCGGTGATCGCGATCAATCCGAACAGCCCCGACGGCATCGACGTCAGCGAACTCGGCTACAGCAAATACAACGACAGCTTCGAGGAGATGGTTCTCTACGCGAAGGAGAAGGGCTTCACGTTTCCCTACGTTTACGATGGTGAGACGCAGCAAACCGCCAAGGCTTACGGCTGCCTCGCGACGCCGCACGTCTTCCTCTTCGACGCGCAGCGCAAGCTCCGCTATGTCGGCCGGGTCGATGATTCGCGCTTCGAGGATTTGAAGACCGTGAAGTCGCTCGATGCGCGCAACGCCGTCGTGGAGCTGCTCGCGGGCAGGCCCGTCACCGTCGCGACCACCACCGTCCTCGGCTGCTCAACCAAGTGGAATTCCAAGCGGGGCGACGTCGCGCTGGCCGAACAGAAATGGAAAGCCGAGCCCGTCGATCTCGCGCTGATCGATGCGGCCGGGATCGCGAAACTCGCGCAGAACAGCTCCAACCGCTACCGCCTCGTCAATGTCTGGGCGACGTGGTGCGCCCCGTGTGTGGCGGAGTTTCCTTCGCTCGTCTCGCTCGCGCGCCGGCTCGGTAACCGCGACTTCGAGTTCGACACGATCAGTCTCGACGATCCGAAGCTGCAGCCGCAGGCGAAGACGTTTTTGGAAAAGCAGCACGCCGCGCCGCCCGGCCGCCTGAAACGCATCCTCAAAGCCGAAGGACGCACCGGCACGAATTTCCTCTACACCGAAGCCAGCACCGACGCGCTCGTGAAAGCGCTCGACCCCGAGTGGCCCGGCCCGCTGCCGCACACCGTGCTGATCGCGCCGGGCGGCAAGATCGTCTATCGCCACAACGGCCCGGTCGAGCCCGCCGAGTTGCTCGCGAAAATCATCGCCGAACTCGGGCCCTACTACACGCCCGACCACGTGAAATAATTCACGCTCGGCGCTTGTCTTCGGTGCGGGCCGTTGGTCTTGCTGACGGCCGCGCAAACGTCGTCTCCTGCATGGCCGCTCCCTCCTCTTCGCCCACCTTTGGCTTCGGTATCATCGGCATCGGCCTCATTGCCGATTTTCACGCGCGGGCGATCGCGACGATTCCGGGCGCGAAACTCGTCGGCGTCGCGACGCGCAACGCCGACAAGGCCCGGGCCTTCGCCGCAAAACACGGCGCGCCATTTCACACCACCGATATTGCCGCACTCGTTGCCCGCCCCGACATCCAGGCGGTGTGCATCACGACACCCAGCGGCGCTCACCTCGAGCCCGCGCTCGTCGCGATCCGTGCGGGCAAGCACCTGGTGATCGAAAAGCCGATCGAGATTACCACGGTGCGCACGGATGAAATTCTCCGCACGGCGGAAGCGGCCGGGGTGCACATCGCGCCGATTTTCCAGTCCCGCTTTGGCGAGGGCGCGCGCACGGTGAAAGCCGCGATCGACGCCGGCCGGCTCGGCCGGCTCGTGCTCGCAAGCAACTACGTGAAGTGGCACCGCACGCGCGAGTATTACACCGCGCCGCGCGGGCAGTATGCGAACGACGGCGGCGGCGCCGTGATCAATCAGGCGATCCACGGGCTTGATCTTTTGCAGTGGTTCGTCGGGATGCCGTCCGAAATCTTTGCGTGGACGACGCGCCGCGTCTATGGGCACATCGAGGTTGAGGACACCGCGACGGCGTCGCTCAAATTCGCGAACGGCGCGCTCGGCGGGTTTGAGGCGAGCACGGCGTTGTGGCCGGGCTGGGCGCGTCGCCACGAGATCTGCGGCGAGCATGGCTCGATCGCCCTTGAGGACGATCGGATCACGCACTGGGAATTTCGCACACCGCTGCCCGGCGATGAGGCGATTCGCACGGCGGGAAAGGACAACGCCCTTGGCTCCGGCGCGAGCGAGCCCGGCGCGATCGCGGTCGAGGGACATCGCCGGCAGCTGCAGGAGTTTGCTGACGCGATTCGCGCCGGGCGCGCGCCCGCGCTTGACGGCCGTGAAGGCCGGAAAGCAGTCGCGTTCGTTAACGCGATCTACGACTCGGCGGCACGTGGTGCGCCGGTGAAGCTATGAAGAGACCAAAGGCGAAAGGCGGGGGACCGGAGCTTTTTTTGTTTCCGCTCGTCCTTTGGTTTACCTCAGCTCTTGGTCTTTGTTCTCTCGTCTCTGGTCTTTAGTCTTTCCGCCTTTCTTCCCATGACCCCAAATTCCCCCGCCCAGCCTTGGTGGCGTTCGTTCACGCGCGAGCACTGGTTCGTCTTCATCGTCGCCTCGCTGGCGTGGTTCTTCGATTGTCTCGACCAACAGATTTTCAATCTCGCGCGCGATCCGGCGATGGCGGACCTGCTCCTCGACAAGGCGAAGGCCACGGAATACGGCCCCTATACCACTTCGTTCTTTCTCGTCGGCTGGGCCGTCGGCGGACTGACCCTCGGCGCGATGGGCGACCGTTTCGGACGAGCGAAAATTCTCACCTACGCGATTCTGCTCTATTCGGTCTGCACCGGGCTCAGCGCGCTCTCGTCGGGCTTTTGGGATTTCTGTGCGTATCGGTTTCTCACGGGCACGGGCGTCGGCGGTGTCTTCGGCTTGGCCGTCGCGCTGGTCGCGGATTCGGTGCCGGATCGCGCCCGCGCCCCCGCGCTCGGTTTGCTGCAGTCGTTTTCCACGATGGGCAACATGACTGCCGCGCTCATCGGCATGGGACTTGGCGCGATGGCCGTGATCCCGTTTGGCCTCAAGTCCTGGCAGGCGATGTTTCTCATCGGCGCGTTGCCGGCGTTTTTCAGCGTGCTTGTGCTCCGCCAGCTGAAGGAGCCAAAGAAGTGGGTCGATGCGCGCGCGGCCGGCGTGAAGACCGGCGCGAAGTTCGGCTCTTACGCGGTGCTGCTCGGCCATCCGCGCTGGAAAAAGAACGCATGGCTCGGCCTCATCATGTGCAGCGCGGGCATCATCGGCCTGTGGGGCATCGGCAACTTCCACCCAAAAATTGTCGCCTCGATCGTCGAGGCACACTTCGCGCCGCAGCATCTTTCCGCGGATGCACTCCGCCAGGAAAAGACCTGGTGGACCTCCGTCGCGCTGCTCTGCCAAAATATCGGCGGTTTCTGCGGCATGATGTCGCTGGCGAAACTCGCGCAGGTGAAGAGCCGACGCTTCGCCTCCATCGTCGCGCTGTCGCTCTCGCTGGTAACGACGTGGCTCGTGTTTTGGGGCCTGCGCGAGTTCAGCCAGATTTTCTGGATGCTGCCGCTGATGGGCTTTGGCCAGCTCTCGGTCTTCGGCGTGTATGCCATCTATCTGCCGGAGCTTTTCCCGACCAGCTTGCGCAGCACCGGTACGAGTTTCTGCTACAACGTCGGCCGCATCGTCGCCGCCACGGCGCCGTTCACCGTCGGCCAGATCACGAAAAAACTCGGCGGCAACGTCGAGGGCTTCCGCACCGCCGGCCTGTGGGTGAGTCTCGTGCTCCTCGTCGGCCTGGTGGCGATCCCGTTCCTGCCGGAAACGAAAGACCAACCGTTGCCGGAGGAGTGAGAAGACGTTGTCTGATTCGCGCCGACGAGACTCGAATTTCTCGCCCTTGGTTAACGCGTAGATCCAAAACTCTATGAAACGAAGCGGAGGGTTTGCAGCTTTCTTAGATGGATTCGCGGCTGTGCGTTTGCTGCTGGCCGGATGCTTAGCCGCCACTGCGATGACGTGCTCGGCGGCGAACCCGGCCGAGAAGCTACTGGGCGCGAAGCGCATCGTGTTCCTTGGCGATAGCATTACTCAGGGTGGCGACTACGTCACCGACGTGGAGTGCTGGCTGCTTGCGCAAGGAGTGCAGGTGGAGGTTCTCAACTTGGGTTTGGGCAGTGAAACCGCCTCTGATCTCACGCTCGAGGAAAACGCGGCGCATGTGAAGAAATACGGTTTCGGTCGGCCCTTTGTGAGCGAGCGGCTGGCGCGTGTCCTAGCTGCGACCAAACCGGACTGGATATTTGTGTGTTACGGGATGAACGACGGCGGCAGTCTCACTGCGGATGAAGCCGGCACGAAGCGCTTTGCCGAGGCGGTAACCCGACTGCGCGAGGCGGCGCTGCAGGCGGGCGTAAAACATGTGGTGCTTTGCACTCCGCCCGCGCACGACGCCAAGAGTGAAGTAGCCCAGCAATTTCACGACCAGAATCTGACCCGGTATGCCGCCTGGCTGGTGTCAAAACGTGCCGACGGATGGGAAATCGTCGATATCCACACACCCTTTAGGGCCGCGCTGGACGCGCGACGCGCGCAGGACCCGACGTTTGAATTTGCCAAAGACGGCGTGCATCCCGGCCGCGAGGGCCATTGGGTGATGGCGCGGGAAATTCTCTCCCAAACTTTTGGCGCGCCGTTGAAGGATGTTGCTGATGCTGAGGATTTGTTTCCCTCGCGGGGCGCCGAAATTCGCGCCTTGGTCCGGGAGCGCATGGTCCTGCTTTTCAGCGCCTGGATGACGCAGATTGGGCACGGACGCCCGGGTGTGGCGGGAGGTCCTGGGGCTAAGCCCGGCCCGACGGTCGCGGCTGCGAATGCCACTGCCGCCGGACTGACGCAAAAAATCCAACGGCTCCTCGACGGCCGGCCTTAGGCGACCGCGCAAACGCGGTGAAAGAGGAAGGCGGGAAACAAATCATGTTCACCGCGACCGTAGATCGCGAGCCCGCTCACTTTAAGGGCGACCCGTGGGCGGCGGGGATTGGCGAAAATCGATGCGCTATTTCGCCACGCTACCCAGCACCGGTGGCAGGCCCACCGCGCCGATGTCGCCGTGCGTGAGCGTTTCCCAGACCATGTGGTTGGAATCGGCGCCGGTCGGTCGGTTCGTCGGGATGACTTTCGCCATGGTCGGCAGCGCAACGCCGAGGCGCGAGTGATAGTGATTGAACGCGATCTCCCACGTGGGTTCGAGGGCGAACTCCAGATTGGGCGGCGACTTCACGTTGTTCGGGGCGAGGAACTGCGCCTGAAATTCCATCGCGGCGGTGATGCGCGCGCCCTGCTCCGCGTAGAGGTCGAGGCCTTGCTGGCGGGCGGTCTCGGCGGCGTCGACGATCGAGGCGAAGGTCATGTTGGCGTGGTGTGGATCGCGCGCAGTTTCCTGGAGGAGGCCGTCGACGAGCGGTGGCACGTGGCTCTTGTTACCCCAAGGCGCAGAGGAGGGCAGGGCGCTGGGCGGCACAATGGGCGAAGGACCGTCGGATTTCAGATAGATGCAGGCGGGCACCCGACCGCGCCACATGCGCACGCCATCGGCAAAGAGGACGCGATCGTCGTTGAAGACGCCGATGTTGATCAGCGCCTCGGCCATCGCGACTTCCTTGTTCCCGTTTTCGTCGCACCCGTGGATGAGCGAAGGCACGTATTGGGTAACGAGCATTTTTTGGAAGCGCGTGATGTCTTCCTTTTCCCAGAACGTTGACGTGGCGCGGATGATTTCGGCGGCGCGTGGCCAGACGGAAGCGGCCCACGCGGCCTGCACGGGGCCGTTGTCGTTGAGGTGGCCGCCGATGAGCGTGCCGGCCCAGGCATTCATGATGCGGATGGCGTTGCGGGCGTATTTTTCGTTGCCGGTTACGACCCACGCGAGCGCCTGCGTGTAGGCGGCGGTGGCATCTCGTCGCTCGTCCTTGCAACCGAGATCGGGCTTCGAATACGGCCCGCACTCGACGCTCGCGCGCGGGCTTGGCGTATAGTTGAGCGCGGCGAGCTCGCTTTTGAGCAGCGCGGAAAATGCGGTCTTTTGTGGCTCGGTGCCGGCCGCCACGCGCTGCTTGATCAGGTCGAGCTGCGCGCGGTTGAGCAGGATGCCGGGATGGAGAAACGGCGTGTGCGAGGGATCGTTTTTGGCGCGGGCCGCAGGGGCGAGCGCACAGAGAGACAGAAGAAAAAGGGTGGGGAGTCGCATGGGGCTGTGGGGGTAATAGCGGCAGCGGCTTCGATTGGGACAACCTCCGTGTTGCGCCCGGCCGGCCCGGCCGCGTAACCTCGCCCAACCTTGTCCGTCACAGCACTCCAACCCCCTGCCGATGCGTTTCTGGATTAAAATCATTCTCGTGCTTTGCTTCCTATGGATGTGCCCCGGTTTGACCGCGGAAACCGAATCGGGCGAGTTGTGCGATTTGAAAACCGCGGCGGAAAAAGGCGATCTCGGCGCGCGGGCGGAGCTGATTCTGCGCCTCTGCAACCACCAGCCGCACGATTACGTCGAGGCCGCCCAACTGCTCATGCTCAACGCGAAGCAGGGGGACAGCGATTCCGCCGACATGCTCGGCCAGCTTTATCGCTCCGGCGAAGGGGTGACAAAAAATTACGCGGCATCAGTCCTCTGGCTGAAAAAGGCCGTCGATCTCGGAAACGTCTACGCTCAATACCACATCGGGTTGCGCTATGAGGGGGGCGAGGGCGTGACGCAGGACTTCGCCGAAGCCTATTTCTGGTATGTGACGAGCGCGGCCCTGCAGTTCAACGACAGCTTCCGGGCCCTGACCATGCAGCGACGCGACCAGATCGAAAAGAAGCTTTCGCCCGAACAGGTCATCGAGGTGCAGAATCGCAGTGAGCGGTGGGTTGAGGAATTTTTGAAAAAACATCCGCGCTGACGGGCCGGAGGGACCGTGAGACGAGCTCGCGGCGAAGGCACGGGATTTGGTCGCTATGATTGCGGCGTGTCCCAATCGCGCCGCGCCGCGCTATTATCTTCTTCGTAACCCCCACTGCTGTTCCCATGAATGCTGGATTTTCCCGTCGAGACTTTCTCAAAGGCGCTGCGTTGCTTCCAATCGCGTCCGCGCTCCCCGCGTCGTCGGCGCTCGCCGCTGCCGAGCCTGTGAGGCGCGTGGGCGGGCCGCAGCTCAAGGTGTCGTGCAACGCCTACTCGTTCGCGAAGCAACTCGGCACCGGCGGCAAGGGCCCGCTGAGCTTGGTCGCGTTTGCCGAGTTTTGCGCCAAGGCGAATTTCGACGCGATCGATCCGACCGGCTACTATTTTCCCGGCTACGAAAAGAACGGCCTCGGCGTGCCGACGGACAAGTTGATCTTCGAGCTGAAGCGGCGCTGCTTCGATCTCGGCCTCGGCATCAGCGGCACGGGCATCGGGAATAATTTCACGACCGCGGACCAGGCGGCGCGAGCCAATGACGTGCAGCGCATCAAAAAATGGATCGAAGTCGCCGCGAAGCTCGGCGCGCCGGTGATTCGCGTCTTTGCCGACACCCAGATGCGGGCCGAGACGTGGCAGTCCGTCTCCAAAGGGGCGAAGCGCGACGACGTGGAAAAATGGATCGCCGACGATATCCGGGAGTGCGCCGATTACGGTGCGAAGTTTGGCGTGACCGTCGGCGTGCAGAATCACGGTGATTTCATCCGCACTGCCGACGATCAGATTGCCCTCATCCGGCGTATCGACTCGCCGTGGTGCGGCGCAATCGTGGACACCGGTTACTACCGTGCGACCGACAATTATGGCGAGATGGCGAAGGCCGCACCGTATGCGGTGAACTGGCAGGTAAAGCAGGGCACGGAGGGCGTCGAAAACGAAGCCTCCGCTCCGACCGATCTGATTCGGTTGCTCAAGATCGTGCGCGCGTCGGGCTACCGCGGCTATCTGCCGATTGAGATTCTTTCTTCGCGCGGCGGCACGGCGCCCAAGGATCCCGTCAAGGTCGTGCCGGAATTTCTCGCCGAAGTGCGACAGGCGATCGCGGCCACGGCCTAAATTTCTCCCCCATGAATCTAAAACTCCCCGCCCTTCTTTTCTGCTCGTTCGCGTTGAGCGCGCCCGCCTTCGCCGCCATCGAGGAGCCCATCGACAGCCGCTTCGTCGCGGCCAAGCCCGGCGCATTTCCTGCGACGCCCGCCTCGCCAACGCTCGGTGCGAAACCGCCGATGGGCGCGATCGTTTTGTTTGACGGCAAGAACCTCGACGCCTGGGCGAAGAAGGCCGGCAAGGACTGGCTGAAGGAGGACGGCCCCGCGAAATGGAAACTGGTCGAGGGCGACGCCGTCGAGGTCGTGCCCGCGAGCGACTGCCTCATCACGCACCAGAAATTCGGCGACTGCCACGTGCACGTCGAGTTTCGCACGCTTGGCGCGCCGACGAATAGCGGCGTTTATTTTCAGACCCGCTACGAGGCCGACATCAACGAGACCTACGGCAAGACCGACGGCAATCCCTGCGGTAACCTCGGTAACTGCACCCCGAAGGGCACGCTCCCGAAAGCCCGCCCCGCACGAGCGCCTCTGGAATGGCAGACCTTCGACATCGATTTTAGTGCTCCGCGCTTTGACGCGACGGGCAAGAAGACCGCCAGCGCCCGCATGACCGTCGCGCTCAATGGCGTGAAAATCTACGAAGACCAGCAACTCAACCTGCCCACGGGCGCGGCCGGCCGTCTCGGTGAGGCGCCGACCGGTCCGCTCATGTTGCAGGAGCACGGCATGCCGATCCAATTTCGCAACATCTGGCTCGTGGAAAAGAAGTGATCGGGGTCTGCGCTGCGCGCCGCTGTCCCAAAACCGGCGGCTCGCGCTATTAACTTCTCAGTTACCTTTAACCCCATGAATCAAACTCGTCTCCTCGGCGCGGCGGTCGTTTGCGCGACAGCCCTGTTCTCCACTTCGCTTTTCGCCCAGTCACCCGGGCCGAAGGCGCGTATTTTCGCAAAATACGATACGAACAAAAACGGCGTCATCGATGGCGATGAAATCGAGGCCGTCCGCAAGGCGTTCGCCGCCGATCCGAAGGGCGAGTTTGCCGTCTACGATACAAATCATGACGGCAAGCTCAGCGACGAGGAGATCGCCGCCATCAAGCCGCCGGGCGGGAAGAAGGGTGGCAGCAAGAAAAAGTCCGATGCCGACGCGAAGCCAGCGGACGCCGCCGCGCCGAAATCCGACGGCAAGTGACGCGGAGCGCCGCGGGCGCGCCAGCGTTTCATTTTTGATCGACCAACCGCAAACCCCATCCCCATGAGATCATCTTTCCGACTCCTTGGCTGCGTCCTCGCCGTGGCCCCGGTGCTGTTCGCCCAGCCGGCGACCACCTCCGGCAAGACCGAAAACTCCGGTGAACTCGTCCAGCTTTCCGAGTTTTCCGTGCAGGAAAACTCCGATACTTCCTACATCGCCTCGGAGAGTGTCACCGGCACGCGCACTGCCACGAAGATCGCCGATCTGCCGTACGCCGTGAGCGTGATCACGAGCGAATTCATGAACGACTTCGATCTCTTCAGCCTCACGGGCGATCTGAACGGCGTCGCGGCCTCGTTGAACAACGTGAACGACGAGGGCACCTACAGCCTGCGCGGCCTCACGACGAACAACAATTTTTACCTGCGCAACGGCTTCTACCGCCTCGGCATGGTCGATCGCGTAAACACCGATCGCATCGAGGTCATCAAGGGCCCCAACGCCGCGCTCTACGGCGCCACCAATCCGGCGGGCATGATCAACATCGTAAGCAAAGCTCCGAAGCTCACCGCCTACCAGAGCTTCGCGGTCACGTTCGGGCCGTTCGACAACCGGCGCGTCGAGTTCAACGTGAATCAGCCGCTGGGTTCGGTCGCTGGCGTCGGTCTTTCTAATTTGCTCAGCGTGCAGGTTACCGATGCGAATACCCCAGCCTCCGCGCCGTCGGGCACCAAGAACCGTGTCGTCGACGACGTTTTGCAGGCGAAGCTGAAGGACGGCAGCACACTCACCGCCGAGTTTGAATGGTCGCAGATCAACGTCACTCCTGGCTACTCGGCATCGATCCCGAAT
The DNA here is from genome assembly GCA_903896015.1 of uncultured Opitutia bacterium. Classification (GTDB taxonomy): domain Bacteria; phylum Verrucomicrobiota; class Verrucomicrobiia; order Opitutales; family Opitutaceae; genus CAITWF01. Next base: position 23,822 of record CAITWF010000111.1, read on the forward strand.
CAGACGCTGGTTGACGGCAAGACGCTCACCGCCGTGACGCGCCCGGATTTGGTCAACTTCAACCAAGACGGTCCGGTGGGCTACAAGAACCGTTCCACCTACTCGGCCTACCTGACCTACGAGAAGCGCTGGAATTCCATCTGGTCGAGCCGCGTCAACGGCTATTGGTATCGTCGGCCCGAGATTCAGTTCAACGTCAGCTCCAGTTCGACGTTCAATCCTTTCACCAACACGTTTTCCGCCCGCTCCGTGCAAATGGACGAACTGAACCAGGATGGTGGCGCGTTCCAGATCGACACGCTCGCGAAATATCCAGTCTTCGGCGGCGAAGTGAAGGGCCAGACGCTGTTCACCGTCGACTACTCGCAAAATTGGCGCACGCGCGAGATTTGGGGCTTCAACACCAAGCTCTACTCGATCCCCGCGCTGTCGATCGTCACGCCGAACTACACGGTGCCGCCGTTCGATGCGTTCAACATCGTCACACGTTACGACAAGACGCGCGCGGACGATCTCGGTTTGTTTCTTAGCCAGCAATTTCGCGCGTTCAACGATCGCCTCATTAGCTTCATGAGCCTGCGGCACGATGCCGTGGTTTATAATTTTAACTTCGGCAACCAATACAACGCGAGTGGCGGCGCACTGAAGACTCCCGGCCAGGTGCTGCACTACGACAGCCGCGCGTGGTCGCCCTCGCTGGGCGCGAATTACAAACTGACCAAGTCGGTCGCCTTCTACACGAGCTACAGCCAGTCGTTCGCGCCGCAATTGCAGGTGGCGAAGCTCGGCACCCCGCCGTTGGATAACGAGCGTGCCAAGGGTTTCGACTACGGCTTCAAGTTCGGCCTTTTCGACAACCGGCTCCAGTTCACTACCGGCGGCTTCTACATCGATCGCACCGGCGTGAAGACGACCGTCAAGGACCCGGTCACCGGTCTCACCGACACCGTGGCCGCCGGCTCGCAAAACGCGAAAGGCTTCGAGATCGAGGGCTCGTGGCGCGCCACGGAAAACCTCACCGTGCTCGCCAACTACAGCTACACGAACGCGAGGATCACGTTTAACGGCACCACGGTCACCGACGTCGGCCAGCCTCCCGCCGGCGTGCCGGTCGATCAGGCTTACCTCGCGCTCGCCTACCGTTTCGGTGGTGCGCTGAAAGGCCTGAGCTGGCACCCGAGTGTAAATTACACCGGCGTGGCGTTTCCCAATTCGACCGCCACCGATATCACGCGCAATCTCGACGCACCCAGCAACGCCATCGTCAACATGGGCTTCACCTACGCGTGGAAACAAGAGGGCCTGCGACTCAAACATTCGATCCGGATCAGCGCGAAGAATCTCTTGGACCGCACCTACCAGACGCCGGGCGGTAACCTTGGCCTTGGCCGCGGCATTTACTTCGCCTACTCGCTCAATCATTGAATCGGCGCGCGCGAACCGCTCTGCTTCCGCTGACGAATTTTGCGATGACGCCGCGCCCGCTCCACGACGAAACCGAAAGCCGCAAGCGGCTCATGGCCCTGATGACGCGGCATCAGCGGCAAATCTTTGCCTACATCTACACGCTGGTGCCCGATCGGCACGACGCCGAAGATTTGCTCCAGGAGACGAGTCTCGTGGTTTGTGAGAAGTTTCATGAGTTCACGCCCGGCACCGACTTCGTCGCGTGGGCCTGCCAGATCGCGTGGTGGCGCATCCGCTATTCGCGGCAGAAGTTCGCGCGTTCGAAGGTCGTCTTCGACGATGAGGTGCTCGAGGCGGTCGCGCGTACCGCGGGCGAGATGGCGCCCGAACTCGACGAACGCCACGAGGCGCTGGCGGGTTGCCTGAAAAAACTTCCCGCCCGCGACCGCGAGCTCGTGCTCACGCGCTACGAGCCGGGCAGTGGCGTGGCCGAGGCCGCGCGCCGCTCCGGCCGCTCGATGGACGCCGCTTACAAGGCGCTTAACCGCTTGCGGAAACTGCTGCACGACTGCGTAACCAACCAGCTTGCGCATGAACCGCCCGGAGGCGTCGCGTGAATCTTTCGGACCGCGAGATTTTGGAATTGAATGAACTGTGCGGCGCCGTCGTCGACGGTGCGCTGACCGAAGCGCAGCGCGCCCGGTTAGCGGGCTGGCTGGCGGACTCGGAGGAGGCGAGGCGCTTCTACGTGCGCGCGCTCGGCCAGTCGGCGAGCCTGCACACTTACGCCTCAGAGATGTGCGCCGAGGCGCCGGACATCAGCGTGCCACCGCAGCGGCTGGCGCGTGCGATGCGCTATGGCGTCTGGTGGGGCACCGTGTTGCCGGCCGCCGCCGCCCTCGTGATTGGCCTGTGGTTTTCCTATCGGCCGGCGACGGCGCAGGCCGCGCCCGCGAGCGAAGGTGTCGCGCGCCTCACGGGCGCGAAAAATTCCCGCTGGTCGGCTGTCGCCCTTCAGCCGGGCGATCGGATTGAAAAAAACCAGAAGCTCGAACTCGCCGCGGGCCTCGCCGAAATCACCTTCGACTCCGGCGCGCGCGTGGTGCTGGAGGGGCCGGCGGCGCTCGACGTGAATTCCGCGTGGGATGGCACGCTGCGCCAAGGCACGCTGAAGGCAAGTGTCCCGCCTGAGGCCATCGGGTTTCGCATTTCCAATTCCGCCGTCGACGTCGTTGATCTAGGCACCGAATTCACGATGATCGCGGACGGTCGCGGTGCGGCCGAGGTGCTCGTGCTCAAGGGCGAGGTCGAGGCGGCGCCGCGCGGCTCTGATGACGAGACGATCCTGCTGCGCGAAAACGAGGCGCGGCGTTTCGCGGCGTCCGGTGTGTCGGGCGTGAGCGATCAAGAGAAGAAATTTGCGCAGTTCACGCAGCCGCTGGCCCTCGACCGGTTTGCGCCGGCGATCAGCTATGTGCACTGGTCGTTCGACGACGCGTCCGGCGAATTGCTCCGCGCCGAAGCCGGTGGCCGGCCGCTCGTGAGCAGCGACGCGCACCTGAGCTCCAGCGACGCCGCGCTGCTCGCAGCCAGCCATGTCCCCGGCCGCCGCGCGCGCGCGCTGCATTTCGGCGGGCAGCTTTTTGCGCGCGCGAATGTGCCCGGCCTTTCCGGCGCCTCGCCGCGCACGGTGGCGTTTTGGGTGAAGGTCCCGGAGGGCGCCGCGACCGATGCCTGGATGGTGTCGTGGGGCACGGCCATGAAGAAACTCGGATCGCGCCCCGTGCAGATCAGTTGGAACCGCCGGCCGGGCGAAGGCTCGTTTGGCGCGCTGCGCACCGACTTTGGCGGCGGCTACGCCATCGGCTCGCACGACCTGCGCGACGGACGCTGGCATCACGTGGCCGTTTATTTTTCCGCGGGCGACGAGACGGTGCCCATGCAGGTGCGGCAGTATGTCGATGGCCGGCTTGAGAGCAGCACGATCACGCACACGCCTGGCAAGTCCGGCACCGCACCGCTCACGGGTGGCGCTGCGCAGATGGATGTCGTCTGGCTCGGCTGCCGGCTCACGGGCAAGCAGCCCGAGCGTTTTCGTGGCGAGCTCGACGAACTCTTCATCGCCGATCGCGGTCTCGAGCCGAACGAGATTGTCTCGTTGATGAACGACAACCGCTTCCCGGCTTCCGCGGTCGCGACCGCACCGTGACTCTAACCATGCGCTTCACCCCCTGCCTGATTTTTCTCTCGCTCGCCGCGGTCGCAACGGCGGTGCCGAACCAAAAAATTCTGTTCTTCACGAAGTGCTCCAATTTCGAGCACAACGTCGTCAAGGAGCGCGACGGCCGGCCGAGCTTCGCGGCGCAGGTGCTCGCGGCGCTCGGGCCGGCCCACGGCGTCGAGTTCGTGTGCTCGAAGGACGGCTCCAAGTTCACGCCGGACTACCTCGCGCAGTTCGATGCGTTTCTCTTCTACACCAGCGGCGATTTGCTCGCACCGGGCAACGACGGCAACCCGCCGATGACGCCGGCCGGCAAGCAGGCGCTGCTCGACGCGATCAAGAAAGGGAAGGGTTTCATCGGCACGCACTCGGCGGCCGACACGTTTCACACGGACGAGACCGCCGCGACCAACACAAACCAGCCGCGCACCTGGCGCTACCGCCAGCTCGGGGATAAAGCCGATCCTTACACGCAGATGATCGGCGGCGAACTGATCGTACACGGCTGCCAGCAAATCGCCGTTGCGCGCGTCATCGATTCGGCATTTCCCGGCTTTGGCCCACTCGGCGATCACGTCGAGCGGCAGGAGGAATGGTATTCGATGACGAACTTTGCCCCGGACCTGCACGTGCTGCTCGTCCTCGACACGGCGAAGATGCGCAACCCGTATCCCGATGAGCCGAACTGGCCGCCGGTCGGCTGGGACACGCCGTACAAGCGGCCCGCCTATCCCGTGACGTGGGCGCGCCGCTACGGTGAGGGTCGCGTGTTCTACACGGCGCTCGGCCACAGCGAGGAGACGTGGCGCGATCCCGTGTTTCAGCAAATTCTGTTCGGCGGGATCGACTGGGCGCTTGGCCGGGCGAAAAACGACGTCGCCCCGAATCTCGCGCAGGTCGCGCCGCGCGCCGCCGATTTGCCGCCGGTGTCCGCGCCGGTCGCGGGACTTCCGCCCGCCCCAAGAAAATTGGAAGGCCAGACCCCGTCCCATCACTATCCATGAAACTCCGCCCCACAGCTTCGTTCATCTTGGCGTCCGTCGCGCTGCTGGCCTCGGCCGGCGCGCAAGAAGCGCCCAGGCGACCGCACATCCTCGGCGTTTCGCACGCCGCCTTCTACGTGACCGACATGGCGAAGGCGCGCGCGTTTTACGAGGGGCTGTTTGGTTTCCAGTCGCCGTTTTCGATCCCGCGCAGGGATCCGAAGGAGCAGCTCGTCTGGATCAAAATCAATGATCACCAGACGATCGAGTTGTTCCCCGCCTCCGAGGTCGCGCCGGATGCGGACCGGCTTTATCACATCGCCCTTGAGGTCGACGACGCGGAGGCGATGCGCGTTTACCTGAAGTCGAAGGGCGTCGCGGTGCCCGAGAAGACCTCCGTCGGAAAAATCGGCAACAAAAACTATTTCGTGAAGGATCCGAACGGCAACACCGTCGAGATTGTCGAGTATCTGGCGGACGGCTGGACGATGCGCGAAAAGGGAAAGTTCATGTCGGACCAACGCGTGTCGGTGCATATGCCGCACGTCGGCGTGATGGTCGGGCAGCTCGACGCGTCGATGAAATTCTACGGCGAAATTCTTGGTTTCGCCGAGATTTGGCGGGGTGGCGCAGGAAAAATCCTGAGTTGGGTTAACATGCGGGTACCCGACGGCACGGACTACATTGAGTTCATGCTCTACAACAAGGCCCCGACGCGCGACACGCTGCTGACCAAGCACCACATCTGCCTGGAGGTGCCGGACATCGTGAAGGCTTCGGAGATTCTCCAATCGCGCCCTTTGCCCGAGGGTTGCAAGCCGCCCGACGCGTTGAAGACCGGCGTAAACGGCAAACGACAAATCAATTACTATGACCCCGACGGCACGCGCGTAGAAATCATGGAGCCGAAGACGTTCGACGGAAACCCCGTCCCGCCATCGAAGGCGCCGCCGCCGGAGCCGTTGCCCCCGTATGTGCCGGAGGGCGCGCTGAAGAAAGCCGCCGCCTCGACGAAAACCTGAGCGCGCTCGCGGCGTGGCGGACGGCTCAGGCTTTGAGCTTTTCCAACGCCTCGCGGGCGCGGCGTTTCGCCTCGTCGTCGTATTTCAGCTTCCGCGGCAGCTCGAGGGCCTTGTGTAGTTCGCGTTCGGCCTCGCTGCGCTGACCGTCCGCCAGCAGTGCGAGGCCGAGTTCGGCGTGATGCGCGGGAACATCGGGCGCGAGCTCGACGGCGCGGCGCAGGTGCTTCACGCCCTCGGCGACCGACGCGGGTGGGAGGGCGCCGTAGACGAGTTTCACAAGAAAGCGCTTGGTCGCGCCGACGGAGGCGACCTCGTAGTGCCACTGGCCGAGCACATGGTGCGCGAAGTCTTCGTTGGGTTCGAGGGCGAGGGCTTGCTCGGCGTAATCCTTCACGAGCCGCGAATTTTCGATCTTGGTGCGGGTGTCGGAATACTGCCCGATCTTCGCGTAGCAGATCGCGAGGGAGAGGGTAATTTCGGGATTCTTCGGCGCGAGCTGGTGGGCCCGCAGTGTATAGGCCAGCGCCTGCTCGCAGAGATGGCGCTGCTCGATCGGATCGGCGAGATCGAGCGTGAGATCGGAATACTGCCGGGCGATTTTCTGGAGTACGATCGGATCGTTCGGACGCGCGGCGTCCGCTTGGAGGAAGAGGTGGAGCGCGGTTTTCGAATCGAAGCGCGCTTCGGCTGCAAGGGCCTGCTTGACGAGATCCACGTCGTCCGCGGCGTGAGCCATCCCGAGGCCCGCGAGAAACAAAATGAGCAGGTGTAGGCGCATCGGCCGTTAGGGTCGGCGGAAGAGGTAGTGGCTCACGATCCACTCGTCGCCGCGGCGGTAGCCCCAGAGTTCGGCACAGCTCAGGTAGAACACGCGCCAATAGGCCCACCATTTTTCGGCGTGTTCGCGACCGTAGGTTTCGGCGAAGAGCGGGAGGATTTCGGCGCGGTGGGCGTCCATGTTTTTGAGCCAGTGCTCGGCGGTGCGCTGGTAGTGGGTGCCATTGACCTGCCAGTCACGGACAATCTTCAGGTCGTCTTGAAATTGTAACAGCAGGTCGTGTGCGGGCATCTGGCCGCCGGTAAAAAAGTAGCGGCTCATCCAGTCGGAAGCGTCACGCGCGACGAAGTGGTAGCTGTAGCGTGCGTGCGTGAAGATGTGCGTGAAGAGCAAGCCGCCGGGCTTCATCCAGCGCGCGATGTTTGCGAAGAGCAGCTGGTAGTTTTTCAGGTGCTCGAACATCTCGACGGAGACGACGCGGTCGAACTGCGCGGGAGCGGTGTCGAAGACGTTGATGTCGCAGGTGATGATTTCGAGATTGGTGAGGCCGCGCTTTTTTGCCTCGACGTCGATGAACTCCTTCTGCGTGCGCGAATTCGAGATCGCGGTGATGCGGGCGTGCGGAAATTTTGCGGCGTTGTAGAGACAGAGCGAGCCCCAGCCGCAGCCGAGTTCGAGGATGCGCTGGCCGTCGGCGAGCTGGGCGCGTTCGGCGTAAAGCGCGAGCATCGCCTCTTCGGCCTCGGCGAGTGACTCGCGACCGGTCGGGTAGAGGCAGCCGGAGTATTTGAGGCGCGGGCCGAGGCAGAGTTGGTAGAAGCGCGTCGGCACTTCATAGTGCTGCTCGTTCGCCGCTGCGGTCTGCTCGGCGAGCGCGCGGGTCTTTAGATTGGCGACGTAGGCGGCGCGATCATAGACGGCGGACTCGTCACGCAGGCGTTGAGCCAGCAGCCGGCGGATGCCTAGGCGCAGCAAGGCATCGGGCAGCAGATTTTTTTCGAGAAGCGTGTCGATCATGGTGAGTAGCGCGTAGCGCGTAGTGAGTAGAAGGCAGGCGAGCGGTGACCATGCTCACTACCCGCTACTGGCTACGTGCTACTTCTTCGGGAACCACGGGACGAAGGCGCTCGTTGTCTGCTGATAGCGGCGATAGGCGTCGCCTCGGCTGCGGATGCTTTGCTCTTCGGTCATGGGTATGCCTGTTACGCGCAACAGCAGGTAAAGGATGCTCATGGGACCAATGATCGCGACCCAGCCCCAGGGCGAAGCGAGGGAGAAAACGAAATAGCTCACCCAGATGAGCCACTCGAAAAAGTAATTCGGGTGCCGGCTGTAACGCCACAGTCCGGCATCGCATACGCGGCCCTTGTTCGCTGGGTTGCGCTTGAATGCGGCCAGTTGCGCGTCGGCGAGCGCTTCGCCGCTAATCGCGACGAGCCAGAGGGCGGCGCCAGCGAATTCAAGCGGGCGCAGCGCGGGGGCGGGGTTCACGCAGGCGACGAGAAACGCGACACCGAGCAGCACGACTGACGCCGCCTGCATTTGGAAAAAGCCAAACATCTTCGCGGCAAGGTTTGCGGCCCAGTCTTTGCGCAACTGCACGTAGCGTCCGTCCTCGACCGGATGGTGCCCCATCACGCGAATAAAAAGGTGGGTGCCGAGTCGCGCGCTCCAGACCGCCGCCATGGCGGCGATGAGCGCCCGGCGGATGGGCCAGCCGGACCCGAGCAGCGCGTAACAGGCCGCCAGCGCGCCAAACGCATACGACCACGCGATGTCGACGATGCCGTAGTTGTTCATCCGGCGTGCGACCAGATAGAGTACTGCGAACACGCCGCACAGCGCGGCGAGGGCGAGACCGGCGAGCGCGGGCGCGTTCACGGGATCGGCGGGCGCGAATGCTGATTTTCCGGCGGCGGGTCCTTGGGCGTCACGGTCACCCGCACGCGCGCCGCCTCGCGCAGGATCGGCAGGGCGATGTGATAAACGATCAGCGCCCAGAAAGGCGCGAGGATCGCCCAGACGACGATGGCGTGCAGGCCGGTCATGCCGAAGACCCGGAGGAACTGCATGGGCTCTTCCCAGAGCAGGTTGGCGAGCACGCGCATCTTGAACGGCCGGTGCGGTTCGCCGAACAGCCACTCGCCGGTGCGGATCATCCACCAGATGAGCGGAATATGGATGGGCGTGCAGAGGTAGTTGACGACTTGGATGATGGGCTGATTGAGGCGCAGCGCGATACCGACGAGCAGGCAAAGCAGCGTGGTCGTGCCCAGGATGGGAAACAGCGCGATGGCGCTGCCGATTGCGATCGTGAGGGCCACTTTTTCCGGGGTGATGCCCTGCGTGAGCTGCGCGACGACCGGATCGAGCACGCGCCGTTGCCAAACGGTGCGTGGCGGGCTGGTGGGAGCAGCAAGGGATTCAGGCACGGGACGAAAGGCATAACAAAGATTGCCCGGATGGGAAGCAGCGTTCGGCGGATTTTTTCAGGGCCCCGGCCACGCGAGCGCGATCACCGCGATTCCAATCACCGCGAGCGCGGGGCCGAGTTTGCCGGCGCCGTCGTGTCGGCGGGTGAGCACTTCGGCGAGTTTTCCGTCGGTGGGCGTGCGAAACAGTTCCGCGAGGCAATAGGACGACATCGCGATGTTGCCGAGCAGCATGATGGCGACGAACCACGCGAGCCGCGAAACGATCGACGTCTCTTTGTAACACACCCACACGAAAAACGTGGTGAATCCCCAGTAGGCGTCGAACATCGTCGCGACGAACCAAGGATGCGCGAACACATCGCGCGGCACCGCGAAGAGCGGGCATTGCAGGCTCGCCCAGCTCGTAACCCAAAGCATGGAGGCGATCACGACGAGGAACAGCCCGCGAAGAAATACGATCATCGTGCTTAAAGGCTAAGGTTGTTTGCGCGCGTGTGCAGGGTGTGGACGACGGAGATGTTGCGCATCGCGAACGCGCCCTCGCAGTAGGCCAGGTAGTAGCTCCATTTGCGGATGAAGCGATCGTCGAAGCCGAGGGCGCGGATCTGGTCGAGGCGCGCGAGGAAGTTGTCGTGCCAGATGCGCAGCGTGCGGGCGTAGTCGGGGCCGAAGTCATCGACTCGGTGGAGCACGAAGCCGCCGGCGCGCGCGAGTTGATCGTTCACGCGATTCAGTGAGAGCAGGAGCGAGCCGGGGAAGATATGTTTCTGAATGAAATCGACGCCGCGGCGGAACTCCTCGTAGCGCGCATCGGGGCACGTGATGAACTGGAGCGCGAGCAGGCCGTCGCGTTTTAATAGGCGATCGAGCACGGTGCAAAACTCCGGGAGGTATTTGTGCCCGAGCGCCTCCATCATTTCGATCGAGACGATTTTGTCGAAGGAGCCGCGGAGGTCGCGATAGTCGCGGAGTTCGACGCTGACGCGGTCGGCAAGGCCTGCGGCGGCGATGCGCTGCGCGGCAAGATCGAACTGTTGCTGGGAGATCGTGACGGTCGTCACGCGGCAGCCGTAGGTGCGCGCGGCGTGGAGCGACCAGCCGCCCCAGCCGGTGCCGATCTCAAGCACGTGATCGTTGACGGTGAGGCGGAGGGCGCGGCACAGCGCGTCGTTCTTCTCGCGTTGGGCCTCTTCGAGCGAAAGCGCCGGCGCGTGCGCTGGCCAGCGCGCGGCGGAATACATCAGCGACGGATCGAGGAAGAGCGCAAAGAAATCGTTCGAGAGATCGTAGTGCGCGGCGATGTTGCGGCGCGCGGTCTCGCGGGAGTTCGGGCGCAGCACGTGGCCGAGGCGATTGGTGAAGCGCAGGAGATTGAGCGCGAAGGACTGGGCGCGTTTTTTGGCGGAGCCGGACAGCGTGGGGGCATCGTCGACGTTGAGCAGAAACCACGAAATGACGGCGGTGAGGTTGGGCGTGTCCCAATCGCCGTCGATGAACGACTCAGCGAAACCGATGTCGCCGCCGAGCGTGCACTTTTTGAAAAACACCTCGCGCCGGACGTGGATGTGCGCGGAGGCCGGAATCGCGAGCGGCAGCGGGCGCGTGAGCGCGTCGGCCTGCGAGCCGAGTTCGTGGACGGTGCCATCGGGCAGCTCCATGCGCAGGTGGCCGCGCTGCATACCGGCGAAGGCGTTGAGCACGGCGCCGCGGAAGAGCGAGGGCGCGCGCGATTCACCGAACGTGTCGGCGGTTGAAGCGTTGGCGGGATCGGAACTCATGCGGCGTCGGAGGGCTGGGCGTGGGCGACAGAAATATGCGGGCGGTAGAGATCGCGCTGATCGGAGGGGCGCGCGGCCTTGGCGAACCACGGCACGCGCTTCAGCCAGAGCCGGAACGCATGCCAGTGAATCAACGCAATGACGCGCACGGTGATGAGCGGATATTTCAGCGAAAACCACGCCAACCGCGCCCCCGTCAGCTCGCGGCGGTCGCCGGTGAGCGCGCTCGTGAGCGTGCGCTCCGTGCCGACGTAGTCGTCGATCTGGACCGAGAGGCGGTCGCCGGGTGTGCGCAGGGTGAAGTCGAACGCCACGTCGACGTCCGAGTAGGGCGAGACGTAGAAATGCTTCGGCACGCGCACGCGAAATTCGCCGTTCTGCGCGGCCTGGGCGTCGGGCCCGAGGAAATAGGGTTTCATTTCCTTGAACGTGTTCGTCACCTCGGCGATCGCGGCGAGTGGCGCGCCGGCGCGATCGTAGCAGAAATAGAACGAGACCGGGTTGAACAGGTAGCCGGCGACGCGTGGCAATGTCACAAGCACGACGCGCCCGCCGTCCAGGGTGACGCCGTGCGCAGCGAGATAGGCGGTCACGCGCTGCCTGAGGCCGCCCGAGGGTTCGCGCGCGCCACGCGGCGGTTCCGCGGTGCGGTTGTGCAGGGTTTCATCCGTGGGGAGAAAATCCCCCTCGCGAAAACTGTAGAGATTGCGGCGGCCGACGGAAAACAAGGGCATACCCCGGTCGAGCGTCGCGAGTTCATCGAGATCGAGCGCGAAGAGGAAGATCCGGTAAAGAAAGCGGTGCGGGCGCGGTGAAAATCGCGCGTGCATGACGTGGCACTCGTAAAGGCAGGAATTCATCTGGAACCGAAAGCTGGTTCGGCGGTGTTACGTCCGGGGCGCCGGATTGGATGCGCGCACGCGCAGTCTCCACCAGAGGCCGAGGAGATCGACGAAGGGGCGGATGGCCATGACGCGCAGGCCGTATTTGGACTCGCCGGCCCGCCGCGCGCGGTGCGCGACCGGCACCTCGCGCACAGTAAACCCGGCGGCGACGGCAAACGCCGGCAGGAAGGAATACATCGTGCGGATCGGCAGGAAAGACGCGGCGACCTCGCGGCGGAAGATTTTCAACGAGCAACCGGTATCACTGACGCCGTCGCGCAGCAAGGCGCGGCGGACGGTATTGGCGAGGCGCGACATCGTGCGCCGGAGCGTCGAGTCGTGCCGCGCGACCCGCGCTCCGGTGATCATGTCGGCGGTGGCGCGGAGCGCCCAGATCTTGGCGAGTTCACCGGGCGGGTTTTGGCCGTCGCCGTCGAGCATCGCCAGTCGTTCCCCGCGCGCCACCGCGAAGCCGCGACGGAGCGCGGCGGCTTGACCGTAGTTCGTTGGAAGTCTTTCGACGCGCAGGCCGGGCCAGTCGCGCGCGAGGGCGGCGAGGTTGGCGGCGGTGGCGTCGCGGCTGCCGTCGTCGATCGCGATCACTTCGGCAGCGATGCCGAGCGCATCGAGGGTCGCGCGCAGCTCGGCGAGCAGCGGGGCGATATTCTCGGCCTCGTTGTAGAACGGTATGACGACGGAGAGTTCGATCGCGGTTTCGCTCATGGTTGGGCGAGCGATTTCACGCTGGAAATCCAGGACTCGTTGGAGAGGCCGGCGGCGAGTTGGTCGGCGGCGGCCTGCAACGCGGCCCGCGGCACGCGGCGCGTGGTCATGCGGCCATGGTCGTCGACGTAGACCACGAAGGCCTCGGGCGCGGCGCGAAGTGTTTCGATCGGCCGGCGATCGGCGACCCACGTGTCTGTGTGGATGTAGTTCACGAAGCGCTCGACGAGATGGCCGGGCTGCGGCGCGTGGGCTAGAAACGGCGCACCATAGCACGGCGGGCTCGACCACGCCCATAGCCAGACCGGGCCGAACGTCTCCGGCACCGCCGTGAAAACATAGAGGTCAGGCGAGGCCGTCAGCTCGCGATCGATCGCGGCGAGGGCGGCCTGCGAAATCGCGGCGGCGCGCTGCCACGGGCGCACGGCGGCGACGTGCGCTGCGGCGAACCAAGCCATCAGCGCGCCGGTGAGCACGGCGCGCCAAGGCAGTGCGGCGCAGACGAGGCCGACGGCGAGCGCAAAGCCAACACTTGGAAAATGAAGATGCCGCGGAGAAAAATACGTGACGCCAAGCAGGGGAAATACCGTCAGGAAAAACCAGGCCCCGCCAAAAAACAGCATCGTCGTAGCGCGCCGCGCGCCGCGCGCAATCGCCCACGCGAGTGCGCCCGCGACGAGCATGAGAGCGGCGAGCCAGAGCGCATGTAACGTGGCGATCGGCGGCGGCGTGACCCATTCCTGCCGGCCGCTGAACGGCAGCAACGGCACGAGCCAGCCCCAGTGCGCGGCCTGCCGCCGCCACGCGGGGTCGTCGGTCCAGAGGTTGTAGCCGATGCCGTCGTGGCCGAATGCCGCCCGCCGGCACAGCGCGTAGAGCGCGATGAGCGCGACCGCGCCGCCGAACACCGCGGCGCGGCGCAGCCATACTTTGCGCGACGCGCGCGGCTCAATCACCGCCCAGCTGAGCGCGAGCAGCAGCGGCACGAACAGGCAGAGTTCCTTGGAAAACAATCCGAGAAACAGCGCGGCGAGCGCAGCGATCAGGTGGTTGCGCCGGCCGCTTTCGCAAAAGAGTTCTGCGCCGAGCCAGAACAACAAGGCTGCCGCCGTTGCGATCAGATCGACGCGGCCGGTGATCCATACGACCGCTTCGGCGTGCGCCGGATGCAGCGCGAAGACAAGACCGGCGGTGACGGCCGCGAAGGCCGAGCGCGCCGAATAGCGCCAGGCGAGCCGCATGATGAGCAGCACCGAGAACAGATGCAGGACGAGATTGGTGAGCCGGTAGCCGAGCGCGGCGCCGCCGAAAAGTTTGGCGTCGCCCATCAGCGACAGCGCCGCGAACGGCCGCAGTTCGCGCGTAGGCTGGCCCCACACGCCGCCCGACCACTCGTGCGTGAATAGCCTTGGCCACTCGCTCCACGGCAGGTCTCGGAAATGCGCGAGGTAAACGAAGTCGTCGGCGAGAAATCCACCCGTGAGCGACGGCAGAAACGCCGCCGCCGCGACCGCGAGCACGAGCGCGGTCAGCCAGCGGGGCAGCGCGGCGCTTGATGCGGTGGCGGGCGTGACGGACATTCACGAAAGGGACTCATGTTGCCGCGTGCGGCGCAAGTCACCAGAGCGCGACGCCGCGAGCGATGAACGGCGCGAGCCCCGCGCACAGCACCGCCCACCACGCGATGAGCCGGCGCCGATCGATGGCCGTGAGTTCGAGGAAAAGCAGGAGCATCACGGCGCCGTCGAGAAAGTAGCGCGGTTCGACGAGGCTGTTCAGTGCGGGCAGGAACGCGCCAAACGCGAGCGCCAGCCAGAGCGTGCGGCGGTGCGGTTGGTGCGCCACGACCAGCGCGAGTGCGGCGGCCATGGCGACGAGATTGAGCCCCGAAAGCGCGCGCAGCCACGGATGCGTGTCGAGGATGATGAGCGGCCAGTTGCGCAGCAGCGTGAACTTGCCGTCGTCCCAGAAAAATTCGCGGTTCCATGCGTGCGGGTTGCGAAACGTCAGCGCGAGCAACGCGGCGAATCCGAGCGCGGTGCCCGCCAGCCCAAGGGCAAGGGTGCGCGCGCCATTCACGTGGGAAAAAGCCCGCCACTCGTGCCACGTGCCGCGCGCATGAGTGAGCCACACGGGCAGCCCGAACCACAGTGCGAGCAGGCCGGCGAAGTGGATGGAGGCGGGATTGGGGTGAAGTTCGTTGCCCGTCTGTGTTCCCGGCGTGAGCCGGCCGGCAAAGAGCACGGCGATGACCGCGCTGCCGAGCAGGAGCGTGAGCCAGCGGATGCGCGAGAGGGTTTCGCGCCACGATCCAATGCGTGGGAAAATTTCCAGTGAGATGAGGAACGCGGCCCATGCCAGCGTGGTCTGGCGGATGAGCGCGGCGGCGGTGAGCGCGAGCGCGGCGAGGAAGTAGCGTCGGGAGAAGTGCGCGGCGAACGCGAGCAACACGCAGGCGATCGCGGGCACGTCGGTGTAGGCCAGCGCGGTGAACGGTTGAAAGAGGGGCAGCAGCGCGAACGTGAGTGTGGCCGCGCCGGCGCCTTCTCCCCCCGTTTGGTCGGTAGAGCGGGTACGAAAGTTTTTCCATGCGCTGAAAAATGCGCCGAGGGCGAGCCAGGCGGTCGCGGTCGTCACCAACCGCGCGAGGGTCAGGAGCGAGCACGGTGGGTGAAGTTTCCAGAGCGCGACGACCACGAAGTGGTAGCCGGGCAGCATCGTCATCTGCTCGGGCCAGCCGGGCTTGCCTTCGAGAAAATGATAGATGTTTCCGAGGTGGCCGGATTCGTCGACGAGGTAGTCTGGCCGAAAGTGATTGAAAGCTAGGAACCACGCGAGCGGCAGCGCGAATGCGGCGGCGAGGCACGCGCGATCGGCTCGGGAGGTGGCGGACATGAGCCGAGGCTCACGCAAGCGCGCGGTGGCGCAAAGCAGAAACGCGGTGGCGCGTCACGCGGGCCACGGATCGCGCCCGAGCAGATGGGTCGCGAGCCGGTGCGCGCTGAGGAGCCCGTCTTCGTGGAAGCCAAAGCGCTGCCACGCGCCCGCGAAATAGGTTTCGGTAGTGCCACGTGCGGCGGCATTGAGGGCCGGAATTTCTTCCTGTGCGCGCACGGCGCCGAGACTGAACAGGGGGTGCTCGTAGTTGATGCGGCGGAGAACCTTTTCCGGCGCGATCGATTCGGGGCGGTTGATCGTGACGAAATAATTTTCGCGGTCGCTGACGCCTTGGAGCGAATTCATCCAGTAGTGCGTGGCGGCGGAGACGCGGCCGTCCGCGCCGCGGTTGATTTCGTAGTTCCAGCTCGACCAGGCGAGGCGCGTGCGCGGCATGACGGCGGTGTCGGTGTGGAGCGTGGCGACGTTGGGCTGGTATTTGAATTCGGCGAGGAGCCGCGACTCGGCGGCGGTGGGATTCACGAGGAGTCGCAGCGCCTGATCGCCGTGGCACGCGAGGATGACGTGATCGAAATTTTGAGCCTCGCCGGCGGAGGTCATGATCGTGACGCCGCGCGGGGTGCGGATGACGCGCGACGCGGCGATGCGCAAGTTGATCCGATCGCGGAAGGGCGTGGTGATTTTTTCGACGTAGGTTTTCGCCCCGCCATCGACGGTCCACCATTGGTGCTGGGTGTGCAGGCCGAGAAAACCGTGGTTGTGAAAAAAGCGGAGCAGCGAGCTTGCGGGAAACTCCAGCATGAGCTCAGGCGGCGTGCTCCACACCGCGGAACTCATTGGGACCAGATAGAGTTTGAAGAAATCCTCCCCATAGCCGCGGCGCTTGACGTAGTCGCCGAGGGTTTCGTTTTGCGCGGCGGGGTCGGCGAGGGCGGCGACGGCTTCGGCGTTGAAGCGGTTGATCGCGGCGAGCATCCGGTAGAAGCGGGGGCGGAAAAGATTTTTGCGCTGGGCGAAGAGGTGGTTAAGCGACGAGCCGGCGAACTCGAGGCCGCTGTCGGCGTGGCGTACGCTGAACGACATCGCGGTCTTCTTGGTGGGAACCTGCAACTCGGCGAGGAGGCGCGTGAGGAGCGGGTAGGTGGCGTAGTTGAACACCATGAAGCCTGTGTCGATCGGCACGGCGCGGCCGGTGCCGGGCTCTTTGGCGGTGACGGTGTGGGTGTGGCCGCCCGCGTAATCGTTCTGCTCGAAGAGCGTTAGATCGAAATCACGCTGGAGAAAGTGGGCGCAGCCGAGACCGGCGATGCCGGTTCCGATGATGGCAAGTCGAGGCATGGACGTTGACGAATGAGTGCCCTGCTACGCGTGACTCGCGCGGACGGACTCGATCATCAGATCAACTCTGCGCGGCGGGCGGAGGAGTTTTTTTCGCGAGGTTGTGCGTTTCTTCCGTGACGTCGCGGTGGATCGCGGGGCCCTCGGCTTTTTTCGGGGCGGCGGCCTGCGAGGCGGTCGCCGTGGCGACCGCAATCGCGGCAGCGGCTGGCACCACTTTTTTCAGATTGCTGAGGGAATAGTCGGGATGATGGCTCGCGGCGTGTTGCGCGGCGGCGATGGTATGCAGGTGGTCGGCGCGAGCGGCCTCATCGAGGATCGATTGGGGGACGGGCTTGAGGCCCCAGATGAAGCCGGTCCATGAGAGCGCTTTCAACCCGTAGTAGGTGATGTCGATTTCCCACCAGTAAAAGCCCTGACGCGTGCACGCTTGGTAGCGGTGGTGGTTGTTGTGCCAGCCTTCGCCGAGGGTGATGAGGGCGAGGACCAGGCTGTTGCGCGAATCGTCGGTGGTATCGAAGCGACGTTTGCCCCAGAGGTGGGTGAAGGAGTTGATGCACGCGGTGCCGTGGAAGAGGACGGTCGTGCTCACGAAGAAGCCCCAGACGAGCATCTGGGCGCCGGTGGTGTGCAAGCCGGGGGCTACGTGCGCGAGCAGCCCGCCGGTCGTGAAGAGCGCAACCGCGAGGAGGATCGGCACGATGAGATCGAAGCGGTTAAGGAAGACGAGTTCGGGGTATTTCGCGAGGTCGCGGATTTTTGTGTAGTCGGTGGGAAAGTTGCGGCGGCTGGTGATCCAGCCGATGTGCGACCACCAGAAGCCATGGACGTGGGGCGAGTGGGCGTCCTCGGGCTCGTCGCTATGCTGGTGGTGGTGGCGGTGGTGGTAGGCCCACCAGAGTGAGCCACGTTGCACGGCGGTGCCGGCGAAAACCGCGAGCAGAAACTGGCCGAAGCGCGAGGTGCTGTAGCTCTTGTGGGAAAAATAGCGGTGATGGATGCCCGTGACTGCGAACATCCGCACGAAGTAGAGCGCCACGGTAGTCCAGACGGCGATTGGGCTCCATCCGACCCAAATCACGCCCAGGCAGCCTCCGTGGAGAATGATGAAGGGGATGCAGCGCAACCAGTCGACCCTGTCCTTCTCAGCCCACAGCGCGTCACGCCCTTCCGGGATGTAATCAGCGTCGAACCACTGGATGAGGCGGGCGAACGCGCGGCGAACGATGGACGGGTGGGAGGCGGCGAAGGGAGCTGACATGCGATTCAAAAATACCAGCAAAGTGCGGGGGTGGGTCGGTGCAAGGAGGGATTCGGAAAAGATTACCCCCAGTTTAGGGGAAAGTTACGATTCGGGTGATGACTGGGATGCCGTTTGACAATCAGGCATAACACCTGCTCTTGGGCGCATGCTTTCGAAGGACTCCCCAAAAGTTCTTTGATTTTCGCGTGCGCGAGCGAGTCGCGTCACGCGCTGCTTCCATCGGTCAGGCGTGTCGAGTCGCGTCGTGGCCACGGGTTATCCCAAGACTAAAGCTTTGGCTGCGCGGCGTTTTAACGCGTCGCGCGGTCGAAACCGCCGGAACTCGGTGCGCGCCCACAGCGCGTTTCGAGCGATGGCGTTCAACCCGATAGTGATAACAGAAAACAAACTCTCCGCCTTACCGCGGAGTTTAATACCATGAAAGCAGTCAGCAAACTCGCAGTCCTGATCAGTATGGGTGCGTTCGTCTCCGCCGCTTATGCGACGACCGACGAGCAAGCCTATCTCGAATCGTGCCGCAAGGCTCCCGGTGTGCCGGTGCCCGTCACGGTGGTTACTCCCACCGTCGGGCCCGAATACAACGGCGCCACGGTCGAACTCGAGTTCATCGTGGACGCGGCAGGCAAGCCGGCCGGTTTCAGCGTGAAGTCCACTTCGGACGCCACACTGGCAACCGCCGTTCTTGACGCCGTGAAACAGTGGCGGTTCACACCCGCGCAGAAAGACGGTCACCCGGTCGCGACGAAAGTCGCACTCCCGGTGAAGATCGTTGATCCCGCACGGGTGAGCTCCCCGCTCGCCATGAACTAAACCATAATCAGTAAATCACCAGGGGCGCTTCCGTTCGTGGAGGCGCCCCTGCTTATTTTGGCGCCCTGCCCCGGCGCGACGGAACGAAGCTTCCCGAGGCCAAACGCCGTGCGTCAGCTCTCCCCGTCGCTCGAACGTGACGAATCGGTCGCCACGAGGATGGTTAAAAGCAGGAGGACAATGACAGTGGGCAGCATGGCTTGGTGTAGTCGGCTAAAGTGGGAAACGCTCCATCCTAGATTGTTTCACGCAAAAGGGAATACGCAGATCGACGGATAACAGATGTGCAGTTGTGCCGCCGGCTTGGCGCTAATAACGGTTTGGGTCGGCGCGTGGACACGGCGAAAAACGACAGGCCGGGCCGGATGCGCGCCCGACCCGGCCCGGGATTTGGGCGATGACTTACTTCTTCGCCTCGATCTGGCGGAGGGTCACGTCGCCGTTCATCGTGGCCACCGTGATCTCGGGGCCGCCTCCGTTGAGCGTGCCAGTGACGAGCTTCCCGCCGGTCACGGGCGGAATGGGGGGCATTGGCGGAATGGGGGGCATCGGCGCGGGAGAATCGGCCGTGACCTCGCGGGCGCCATCGCGCGCAGCCTGCGCCGCTTCGCGAATCGCCACCGCGCTGGCACGGGCCGCTTCACGGATCGCGTCCCTCACCTCGGGAGTGATCGCGTCGCCGCTGTGAATTGTCATGGCCTTGGGCGTGCGCTTCGAGCTGCGTGGCGTGTTTTCGGTCTTGGTCACGAGCGCCTTGTCGTCGAAGTCGGTGAGGATCGAGCCGTTTTGCGTGCGGAGCCGGACGTTGGCTTTCGTGTCCGCCGGCAAACGCAGCACGACCTCGCCGTTCATCGAGGTAAACGAGAGGGGTTTGCCGTCGTGAAGTTCGCGAATCGCGGCACGGATCTCGCCGTTCATCGTTTCGATAAGGGCGCCGCCGCTCACATCCTCCAGTCGGATCTCGCCGCTCATGTTCTTGATTTCCAGATCGCCGGCGACGCCCGTGCAGGAGACGTCACCCCCGAAAGAATTCGCGATGACTACGTTGGTGTTGCGCGGCACGGTCACGCGGAAATTTGCGCTTCCGCCCGCCCAGCCGTCGCTGAGCGCATCGAGCGTGACGATGTTGTCTTTTTCGACGAGCGAATAGCCGGACGCGGCGCTGAGCACGCGCAGGCCGTCCTTGCGCGGTTTGGCGCTCGTGGCCTTCGCCTCGGATTTGACCGTGATTTCGGCGGCTTCGTCGCCCTTGATACTAAGGTTGCCGTGGCCGACGACGATCTTGAGGGTGCCGGGCTTGGCGGGATCAGAGAACTTGATGGTGGTGGGAGTTTCCTCGGCGCGCGCGGCGGTGATGAGCGCGAACGCGGCGGCACAGAGAAACGAGCAAGGGAGTCGGAGTGACAATGACATGGAACGGAGGGTTTGAGTTTAAGGGTTGAGGACGGGCTCTCGTGGGCGATCGTCAGGTTGTGCGGGTTGTGAAAAATTTTCAGAGCTGGGTGAGCGCGCGCCTGGCGGCGTCGCGCACGCTGGGATCGGCGCTGTCGCTGGTGGAGATTTTCTCGAGCGCGGGTGCGGCCTCGCGGTCGCGGGCGGCGGCGAGGAAGTCGATCATCGAGACCTGCACGAGCGGGTTTTGCTCGCGGGGCAGCGAGGCGAGCACGCCGGCGCGCACGACTTCCTGATCGGCGTGCGGGTAAAGCGCCTCAAGCGCGCGGAGCCGGACGTTGGTGCTCGGATCGAGCGCGAGCGAGCCGATTAGGTCGTTGAGGACTTTGTCGTTGGGATTCTCGACCGTGGCGGAAGTCAGCACACCGCGCAGGCGATCGTTTGCGGGGCGTTGCTGCTGCTGGAGGAGCGAGTAGCCGACGAGCTGGCCCATCTTGGACACCTGCTCCTGGAGCGATTTGATTTCCTCGCGCATCGCGACAGTGTCACCCGCGGGCGCCGGCGGAGGCGTGGAGCGCTGGCCGGCGACGAAGCCGAGCACGAGCAGCGCAACGGCCGTGATCGGTGCGAGAATCCAACCGAGGAGCGAGACGCGCCGCGCGCGCCGATCGCGCGCGGTGGCGACTTGGATGCTCGCAGCGGAATTCTTTTCCTCCTCGATCATCGCGTAGAAATTTTGCCGCAGGCGCGGCGAAGGCGAGGGCGTGGGCATGGCGTCGAGGGCGGCGAGCGTTTGGCTAAGCGAGGAAAACTCGCGCTGGCAGTCGGGGCAGCTGGCGAGGTGGGTGCGGGCGTCGAGATGAGCGGTCAGCGCGGTACGGCGATCGAGCAGCGCGGCGAAATTGTCGCGGGCGGTGGTGCAGTTCATGGGCGGGACTCCTTTTGGAGTTGGAAATAGATGTCGCGCAGTTCGCGCAGCGCGCGGTGGGCGCGGACCTTCGCGGCGCCGACGGAGCATTCGAGGATGCCGGCGATCTCGGCGAACGAGAGTTCCTGAAAACGCGCGAGCAGCAGCACCTCGCGATCATCGCGATCGAGTTGGGCGAGCGCGGTGTGGAGAAGCGCGTGATCGTCGCGCACGGTGGCATGTTGGGCGGCGTGCGGTGCGTCGTCAGCGTGCTCACCGAGCGCAACGGGATCGGTGGCGTGCGGGGCGGCGTTGCTCTTGCGGAAGTGATCGGCGGCGCAGCGGCGGGCGAGATGATACATCCAGGCGGTGAAGCTGCCGTCGTCGCGGTAGGTGTGGCGGTATTTGAGCATCCGCTGAAACACGGTCTGCGCGACATCCTCGGCCGCGGCACGATCGCCGGTGTATTTCACGAGAAAGCCGAAAAGCTGGCCGTGGTGGCGCTCGAAGAGTTCGCCGAGCGCGTCGAGTTCGCCATCGCGGACTGCGAGCATGAGCGCGTGATCGGAGCGTTGATCGGTGGCGGTGTCCACGGGAGCAGGGCGCGGCGGTTCAACCGCAGGCGCGGGCGGATGAACACGGATTTCGTCGAAGGTGGCAATCACGGCGGCAACGGGACATAGACAGTTGGTGTCCAGGGAAACCGGGCTGGCGTCGCAAAGTTACGAAATTTCGCATCGCGGTTGCGTCGCGCCCATCGAGCCATAGCCTGACGACGCATGAACCGCCGCGATTTTCTCATTCGCTCTTCATTGTTAACCACGGCCGGGCTGCTGGCCAGGACCCGGCTCGCTGCGCAAATCCCGGCGGGCCCGACGCCGAAGCCTGCTGTCGCCGCTGCCACGCAGCCCGCCCCGACGGTCACGGAATTTCGTCCGCTCCGCCGCGATGTCGGCATCTTCACCGGGCGCGGCGGCACGATCGGCTGGCTCGCGAACAAGGATGCGCTGCTCGTCGTCGACACCCAATTTCCCGACACCGCCGCGACGTGCCTCGCCGGCCTGCCCGGCGAAAAAAATCGCACGCTCGACCTCGTCATCAACACCCACCACCACGCCGATCACACGAGCGGCAATCCGGTCTTCAAACCCGTTTCCAAAACCATCGTCGCGCACGCCAACGTCCCGAAACTCCAGTTCGCCGCCGCCGAGAAAGCCGGCTCGCTGGACAAGCAGGTCTACGCCGATACGACCTTCCCCGACGTGTGGCGCCGCGAACTCGGCGGCGAAATCGTCACCGCCGAATACCACGGCGCCGGCCACACGAGCGGTGATATCACGGTGATGTTCGAGAAGGCCAACGTCGTGCATATGGGCGACCTCATGTTCAACCGCCTGTATCCGGTAATCGATCGGCCGGCGGGCGCGAGCATCCGGCACTGGATCGTCGTGCTCGAGGAAGTCGCGAAGAATTATCCGGCCGACGCGATCTACGTGTTTGGCCACGGCAACCCAAAGTTTGGCGTCACCGGCAAGCGCGACGATCTACTCGTGTTCCGCGACTACTGGACGGCCGTCCTCAACTACACCGGCAAGAAAATCGCCGCAGGCGAGCCGAAGGAAAAAATCATCGCACTCGAAAATCTCCCTGGCTTCCCGGATTTCCACCAGCCACTGCCGAACCGCCTCGCCTCGAACCTCGGCACGGCGTTCGACGAATTAACCGAGAAGAAGGGCTGAGCCCCGGCGCGCCGATCACCTGGCGCGCAGGACGGCGCGAATGGGCGATCCCTCTGCGCCCGCGATCTTCAGCGGCAACGCGATCAGTTCATAAACGCCCGGTGCGGCCGCGCGCAGGTCGAGGTTTTCGAGGATGATGATGTTCGCCGCTTCGAGCCGGTGATGAATCTGCATAGAGGGATCGTCGATTTGATCGACGGAGGGCAGGTCGAGGCCGATCAGTTTCACGCCCTGCTCGCCGAGCCACGCGGGCACGTCGGGCGCGAGCAAGGGGATGCGCGCGGGGAACTTCGTTTTGTCGTCGCAATGATTGGTGCGGACGAGCACGCGCGGCGTTGCGTGGCCGTCGAGGCCGGCAAAGTGGTCGCACGTGAGGGTCATCGTGTCGGGCGCGAGAAACACGCGCGCCGTCCCGAGCAAGACATCCAGATCGATTTGATCGATGGGGAGGCCGGCGTCGTTGTAGTGGAGCGGGGCGTCCATATGCGTGCCGGAATGGATGCCGCTGGTGAATTTGCCGACGTTGGCCGACGCGCCGGTGGCCATCCGGCAGACGAATTCGAAATGGAACTGCGTGTCGCCAGGCCATGGGGCCGTGGCGTCGCAGAGCGGATGGGTGATGTCGATGAGCTTCATGTGACGAGGCCGTGATGGGCGGGATATTTTTCGTAGGCACGCGTGCGCGCGATCTGCTTCAATCGCGCGATCGCTTCGGCGCATTCCGCAAAGCGCGTGGTGAGCGGGGACGGCGCGAGGCGGATGAGATCAGGCGCGCGGAAATCGGGCACGACACCCGCGGCCTTCAGGGCCGAGCAGATCCGCCACGCCTCGGGATGGGCGAGCGCGAGATGGCCCCCGCGCACGAGCGCGGCGCGGGGCGTGATGAGCTCGAAGCCGAGCGGCGCGAGTTCGGCGTCGATCTGCGCGATGAGAAAATCGGTGAGCGCGACGGATTTCTTGCGCAACGCCTCCACGCCGCCCGCCTCGGCGATCAGTTCGAGCGAGCCGAGCAGCGGCGCGAGGGAAAGAATCTGCGGCGTGCCGATGTGGAGCGCGACGGCGCCGGCCGCGGGCTCGTGGTGCGATGCCATCGCGAAGCGCCGATCGGCGCGCACGCCCCACCAGCCGGCGAGCCCCGGCGGGCGATCGAAGTGGCGGCGGTGCAGAAAAAGTCCGCCCACGGCGCCGGGGCCGGCGTTGAGCCATTTGTAATTGCACCAAAACGCGAAGTCCGCGCCGTCGCGATCGAGGGCGTGCGGCACGGCACCGATGCTGTGCGAAAGATCCCAGCCGATGAGGATGCCGCGCTCGCGGGCTTTGCGGGTGAGCGTGGCGATGTCGAGCAACTGTCCGCTCGTAAAGACGGCAGCCGGTAGCACCGCGAGTTGCACATCGTCCGTAAACGTATCGAGCAAATCGTCGAGTCGCAGCGTGCGGCCGTCGCGCGAGGGCACGAGTCGCAGGTGCGTCGCCGGATCGAGGCCGCGGAGCCGCAGGTGCGAGGCGAGCGCGTAGGTGTCCGAAGGAAAGTTCACCGCGTCGCCGAGAATCACGCGGCGCGCCGGGTGCGAGGGATTGAAGAGGGTGGCGAGGAGTTGGTGGAGGTTCGCGGTGGTCTGACTGGTGACGCAGACTTCGTCGGGCGCGGCGCCGAGGAGCGGCGCGAGTTTTTCCGCGGCGGTTTCGCTCATCGTGAGCCACGGCGGCGACGCCTCGGTCCAGCTGTCGATGCCGAGCGTGCGCCACTGCTCAACGACGCTCGCAAGCGAGGCCTCGGCGCGCCGCGAGAGCAGCCCGAGGGAATTGCCGTCGAGGTAGATTTTTCCGGGCGGCAGAAAAAACTCCGCCCGAAACCGCGCGAGCGGATCAGCAAGATCGAGGGCAGCGGGGTCGGCGGACATGGGGTGAGAGTCGGTGAAGACGCCGTTCGCGCCAAACAGAATTCGCGGCGGTTTTGCTCGCGCCACGTAGCGGAAAAATTTTACTGCGTTATCCCATGTCGTCCTTTATTCGATCGTCGGTCCGCCTCCTGTTGATGTTCTCCTTGGCCGGTCTGCTTCGCGCGGCGGACCCCACGCCGAGCCTCGTGTTTTTCACGGCCGGCGACATGCGCAGCTTCACGGAAAACACGAAGCCCGACGGCAAGCGCTTCTTCGACGGCACATGCGAGGCGATGGCGCGCGTCGGCCCGGGCGCGTTTTTGATATCGCCTGGCGACTTTGATCCGCCGGCGGCCAATCGAGCCGTGATTGATCGCTACCTCGGGAAGAATTTCCTGTGGTATGTCGTCGTCGGTAATCACGAGGTCGAAAACGCCGCCGTCATGCCGTGGGTGCGTGACTGGCTCGCGGGCGACATCCCGCATGTCGTGCGCCGGGGCCTGCCCGGCACGCAGCTCACGATCTACTCGTGGGACTTTGGCAACTCGCACTTCCTCGCGATCGACAGCTACCCTTGGGCGAAGGCGGGCATTCCTGGCGACAAGGATGCCGCGAAAAAAGGCGACAAGGGCAAAGTCGATCTCACGGAGGAAACCTTCAACTGGATCGAGGACGACCTCGCGGCGACGAAGCAGCCGTTCGTGTGGGTCACCGGCCACCAGCCGCTGGAATCGCTGCCCGACATGGACAGCGGACGCGGCCGGCACGGCGGTGAGTCGGTGAGCTCTGATCCGGCGCGTGCGGCGCGCTTCGCCACGCTGCTGAAGAAATACCACGTGCGCGCCTACATCTGCGGCCACACGCACAACACATCGATTGAACGGGTGCAGGGGGTGTGGCAGTGCGACTCCGGCCACGCGCGCGGCGGCGGTGACACTGGCTCACCCAGCACGTTCTTAAAATTCCGCATCGTCGGCGACAAGCCGTTCGTAGACATCTACCGCGCCGATCCGCTCGGCGTGAACTACACGGTGCGCAAAACGGTCGAGCTCAACTGAGCTCGCGGGCCGACGCGTTTCCGTTTGCGACGGACGGCGTCGGCCGTTAGCCATGGTTCAATCCGCAACCCGTCGCCGCCATGTTCAAAGCCGTCCTCAAAACCTTTTTCCTGCTCATCATTCTGTTCGTCATGCTCTACGTCGGCATGAACAACACGAAGGAGATCGATTTCAATTTCCCGATCGCCGGCACAACCGCCAAGGAACCGATCCACGCGTCGGCGGCGTTGATTTTCTTCGGGGTATTCGCGGCGGGCGTGCTCGCGGGCACGATGCTGCACAGCGGCGGTGGCGGCGGGAGCAAGAAGAGCAGTTCGAAGGAAAAGTAAGCTTCACACGCGCGCCTGCGCGCGGCGGAGATTATCGCAGACGATCGCGGCCGCGGTGGCGGCGTTGAGCGATTCGGCACCGCCGAATTTCGGAATCGTTACCCGGCGCGTCACGCGGGCGGCGACGGCCGGTGAAAGCCCGCGGCCTTCGCTGCCGATCACGACAACGGCATCGCGCAGCGGCGGCAGTGCATGGACGTCGTCGCCCGTGAGATCGCAGCCAAGGATCGGCGCGGAGGTTTTTTTCAGCGCTCTCGCGAGTTCCGCGGTGTGCGCCGTCATGCGCACGAACGATCCCATGGAGGCGTTGATCGTTTTTTGGTGAAACAGGTCGGCGCAGTCGGGCGAGAGCACGACGCGATCGAAGGCGAACCAGTCGGCGATGCGGATGAGCGTGCCGACGTTGCCGGCGTCCTGCACGCCGTCGAGCGCGAGCGTGAGCCCGCGATCAAGGGCGCCAGGCGCGAGCGCGGTGCGGACAATCCTTCCGACCGCAAGGACGCTGGACGGCGTGGGAAAGTGCGAGGCGCGCGCCATTTCCTCGACGGTGATGGCGTGGGTCTTTGCGCCGGGCCACGCGGGCGTCGCGTAAATTTCCGAAAAGGAAAATTTCGCCGCGAGCAGCTCGGCGACGACTTTCTCCCCCTCGAGGACGAAGAAGCCGAGTTCCTCGCGGGTTTTTTTTTCGCGCAGGGAGCGCAGGCGCTGAAGTTCGGCCTTGGTGAGCACGGCTGGAGCCTCAAGGACGAAAGTGCGTGAACGCAATCTCTCGTCGCGCAGCTTTGGCTTTCCAAGCGGAGACGCATACGCAAGCTCGCTCGCATGAAACGAGTCGCCCCGCTCCTGCTGCTGTCGCTTTCACTCACCTTGATTCTCGCACCGTTCGCGTGGGCGGCCGCGCCTTCCGCTGCCTCCGCGGCGGCGGACAAGTCGCCGGTGGCGCCGCTGGCGACCGCGATTTCGACCGTGACGGGCATCGCGATCTCGCCGCTGCTCGGCACGGGGGCGTATGGCGCGTATCAGTGGATGACGGCGAAGGACGACGCGGCGCGCGCAGCGCTGCCCTGGTATGCGCAGTGGAAATTTTTTGTGCCGGCGCTGTTGATCGTCGGTGCGTGCGCGGCGAAGGATGCGCTCGGCACGGCGCTGCCGCCAGGGCTGAAGAAGCCCTTCGACGTGCTCGAACTCGTGGAAAACAAGACGAGCGGCCTCGTCGCCGCGGGCGCGGTCGTTCCGTTCACGATGGCGAGCGTTTCCAAAATAATCGTCAGCGGAAAAACGGCGGCCGCCGGCGCGGCGCTCGGGACGAGCGGATTCGCAATGGTGCAGCTCGGCGCGATCGATTGGTCGTGGCTGCTGGATATTCTCACGGTGCCGTTCGCGCTGGCCGCGTTTGGCTTCGTGTGGATGGCGTCGCACGCAATCAACGTTTTAATCCTGCTCAGCCCGTGGGGCGCGATCGATGCGGCGCTGAAGTCGATCCGCACCGGTCTGCTCGGCCTGCTCACGCTCTGTGCGGCGATCAATCCGTGGGTTGGCGCGGCGCTCTCACTGATCTTGATCGTGGTGGCGTATTTCGTGGCCGGCTGGGCCTTTCGCCTGACGGTCTTCGGCACGGTGTTTTGCTGGGAGTTTGTGACCGGAAAAAAGAACGGCTTCACTCCGCAGGCGACGAACAATCCGATGTTTGCCGGCGGCAACCTGCCCAGGGTGCCGGCGCGCACGTTCGGGCGGCTCGTGACGCGCGCGGACGGAGGATTTGAATTTGTCTACCAGCCGTGGCTTGTGCTCGCGGAGCGGCGCGCGCCGGTGCCGGCCGCGACCCTCGCGATCGGCCGCGGGTTTTTCCTCTCGACGATCGTCACGGAAAACGGCGATACGTTTTTCCTGCTGCCGCCGCGCTACCGCGGGCACGAAGGGGAGTTGTTGCGCGTGGTGAAGCTCGCTGGCGGTGTGCGGGAGGCGGGGCTGCGCAAGGCCTGGAGCGCGATGAAGGAATTGTTCGGCGGCGCCGCGGCGAAAACCCAGCTCGCGTGAACGCACTCCGCTCCGCGCTGCGCTGGGTGCTCGCGGTGTTTTTTTTGGCGGCGGGTGCGAATCACTTTCGCACCCCCGGGATTTATGTCGGCATGATGCCGCCGGGGCTGCCGTGGCCGGCGGCGCTCAACGCGATCGCGGGCGTCGCGGAAATCCTTGGCGGAATCGGATTACTCGTGCCGGCGACGCGCCGGCTCGCGGGCTGGGGCTTGATCGTTTTGCTCGTCGCGGTCTTTCCGGCGAACGTGCACGTCGCGCTTGCGGGGCAAATGCCGGGCACGGATTTTTCTCCGCTTACCCTCTGGCTGCGGCTGCCGTTTCAGGGGGTGTTCATCGCGTGGGTGTGCTGGGTTGCACGTGCCGGAAAAATCGGTTCACACTCCGGCACCCCATGAACCGTCGCTCCTTTCTCCAATCGACCGCGGCTGCGAGTGCGCTTGCCGCGTTTTCCGTTCGCACCCGGGCCCAGGAAAAATCGGGCCGCAAGTTTCGCACTGCGCTCGTCGGCTGTGGCTGGTGGGGCGGCAACATCGTTGGCGAAGCGATGGCGAGCGGCGCGTGTGAAATCGTCGGGTTGTGCGACGTCGATCAACGCCAGCTCGATCCGACGGCGGAGCGCGTCACCAAGCTTACTGGCGATCAGCCGAGGAAATACCGTGACTACCGCGAACTGCTCGCGAAGGAAAAGCCCGAGATCGTGATCGTGGCGACGCCCGATCACTGGCACGCACTGCCGACGATTGCGGCGGTGAAGGCGGGCGCCCACGTTTACGTCGAGAAACCGATCGCGCATACGATCGCCGAGGGGCGCGCGATGGTGAACGCCGCTCGCGCTGCGAACCGCGTCGTGCAGGTCGGCACGCACCGGCGCACCTCGCCGCATACGATTCAGGCGCGCGAGCTCATCCGCTCCGGCAAGGCCGGCGAGATTGGGATGATTCGCTGCTTCGTTAACACGGGCGGCAGCGGCCCGGAAAAACCGCTGCCCACCTTGCCTATTCCGCCCGGTCTCGACTGGGACTTGTGGTGCGGACCGGCGCCACTGCGGCCGTTCAACGGCACGGCGAACAACCAGGGCATCCACCCACGCGGCTTTCGGCAGTATCTGGATTACGCGAACGGCACGCTCGGCGACTGGGCGATCCACTGGTTCGATCAGGTGCTGTGGATTACGGGCGAGAAGGCACCGAAGAAAATTTTCGCTCTTGGCGGCCGGCCGGTGAAGGGCCCGCCAGTCTTCACGCCCAACGAGCAGACGACCGACGCGCCCGATCACCAGATTGCGAATTTTGAGTTCGATAAATTCAACCTCGCGTGGGAATCGCGGCAGTTCGCCGGGCACAACGGCGAGAAGGGCGACAACGCCGGTGCGAATTTCTACGGCACGAAAGGCGTGTTTCAGGTGGGCTGGCGCGGCGGCTGGACGTTTTTTCCGTCGAATCCGAACGAGCCCGTGCTGCACG
Organism: uncultured Opitutia bacterium; assembly: GCA_903896015.1. Taxonomy (GTDB): domain Bacteria; phylum Verrucomicrobiota; class Verrucomicrobiia; order Opitutales; family Opitutaceae; genus CAITWF01. The sequence continues at coordinate 53,168 of CAITWF010000111.1, forward strand.
AAGACGCGAAGCTCAACCAGCCCGACGGACAGAATATCCGCGAGTTGTGGGCGGATTTTCTCGACGCGATCAAGACGGGCCGGCGTCCGGTCGCGGATATCGAAGAAGGCCACCGCTCGACGAACTGTTCACTGCTCGCGGTGATCAGCATGAAGGTCGGCCGCAGCCTCCAGTGGGACGCCGCGACCGAAACGATCGTCGGCGATCCCGAGGCGAACAAGCTGCTGCGCCGTGCGTATCGCAAGGGCTGGGAGTATCCGACGTAGTCTGCATGGTCAGTCGTCGAGCGGAAAATCGAGGCGCAAGGTTTCGCCAACGGGCAGCGCGCGCCAGCGCGCGATAAGTGCCGCACGCGTGGCGCGAATGCGGGCGAGTTCGTCAGCGGAGAGCACACGAAACGGCGGAAGATTTTGCGCGGCGAGTGAGTTCGTGAGCGCGGTGGCGAATTCCGGCGGCGACAGATCATCGCCGAGCCGTTCGATCGTGCCGACGAGATTTTCGGCGAGGAACGATTCGGCGGGCAGGCGAGCGGCGAAGCCGCGCTCGGCGAAATTGTCGAGCTGCCAGCCATCGGCTATGAGGCCGAAAAACCCGCGACGCAGACCGAGTTCCGATTCGACGGCAAAATGCGCGAGGTCGTGGAGCGGATAAAATGAGTCGAGCCGCGACCAGGTCGCGGTGCCGTCCGGCCGCCGGCATGCGAGCGACGATCGCTCGGCGGAAATTTTCTTCAGCTCGATATGCAGGGCCCGGCTCATGGCTTCGGGAACAACGTGCGCGGGCGCGATGCGACGGCGCTCGGAAATTCCACGCCCCAGAGCGCCGGACGTCCCTGCGGTCGGGGGGCGTCGTCGGGCGCGAGGTATTGGAACACGTCGTTGAACTTCAGGCTGCACGGGAGCCGGCGTTGCGTGCGCGAATCGATCTTCGGATTTACCGCGATCACGGCGGTGGTGAAGGGTGGGGAGTTCTTCATTCTCTTCGCGGCCGCGCGCGCCTCTTCGGCGTCAGCGATCGATCCTTGATCACGGCGTCGAGTTTTTCGAGGTCAGCGCGCGTGACGGCGCCCCAGAGGTTTTTCCAGACAGCGGGCTCGATGCGCGGGGCGACGAGGTTGACGAAGATTTTTTCGTCGACCTCCTGCCGCCAGAAACCCAGCACGAGGATGAAGGGTTCGGCGGTGTCGAACTGCCGCAGCGCGTCGCCGAGATCGACGGACGTGCCATATTTCACGGCCTTTGGATTCACCGGCGCGCCGGCGGCAAGCGCGCAGACGAAAAAGAGCAATCTGCCGCGCAGCTTCATCGGGATTTTTTGGCGAATGCCCGGAGGAGATGCAACGAAGGTTTGAAAGCGCTGCGGCATTGGCCTCTGCTGCGGCCATGCGCCGCGTTGTTTCATTTCTCCTGCTGTGCTGCGTGCTTTCGATCGCCGGCTTCGCGCAGGCGCCGCGGCCCAACATCGTCTTCATCCTCGCCGACGATCTCGGCTACGGTGAGCTCGGCTGTTACGGCGAGAAACTGATCGCGACGCCGCACGCCGACCGGCTCGCGGCGGAGGGAATGAAATTCACGCAGTTTTACGCGGGCTGCACGGTCTGCGCGCCGTCGCGCAGCGTGCTGCTTACAGGCCAGCACATGGGCCACACGACGGTGCGCGGCAACGCTGGCCGTGGTGACTCCGCCGCGCAGACGCTACATGCGGGCGACGTCACGATCGCGCGCGTGGTGCACGACGCCGGCTACGCGACGAGTCTCGTCGGCAAGTGGGGCCTCGGCAACGAGGACGAGGAGGGCGAGCCGCGCAAGCAGGGCTTCGACGAGTATTTCGGCTTTCTCAACCAGACCCACGCGCACAACCACTTTCCAGATTTTCTCTGGCGCAACGGCGAAAAGATCGCGCTGCCGAACGTCGTCACGCCCGTCGGCCAGATTCCCGGCGTGGGTTACGCGACGAAGCGCGTCGTCTACGCGAACGATCTCTTTTTTGACGAGGCGCGGGCGTTCATCGCGCGAAACCGCGCGCGGCCGTTTTTTCTCTACCTTGCCCTGACCACGCCGCACGCGAACAACGAGGCTGCGCGCCTGCTCGGCGACGGTAACGAAGTGCCCGATCATCACGCTTACGACAAACAGCCGTGGAACGATTCCCAAAAAAACCACGCCGCGATGATCACGCGGATGGACGACGGCATCGGCGCCGTGATGGCGCAATTGCGGGAACTCGGGCTCGACGAGCGCACGCTGGTGATTTTTACGAGCGACAACGGCCCGCATCGCGAGGGCGGACCGAACTATGCGCCGGAATTTTTCACCGCGAGCGGCCCGCTCCGCGGCATCAAGCGCGATCTGTGGGATGGCGGCATCCGCGTGCCGTTTATCGCGCGGTGGAGCGGCCAAATCAAAGCCGGCACGCAGTCGGCGCACGTTGCGTATTTCGGTGATTTCATGGCGACCTTCGCCGATCTCGCCGGTGGAAAAACGCCGCCCGAGCGCGACAGTATTAGCCTCTTGCCCACACTCCTCGCTCGTGGCGCGCAAGTGAAGCACGACTTTCTCTACTGGGAATTTTACGAGGGCGGCACGAGCCAGTGCGTGTTGCTCGGCGAGCGTTGGAAGGGCTTGCGGCTAAAATCGCCGGCCGCGCCGATCGCGCTTTATGATCTTGCGGGGGATCTCAGTGAGAAGATGGATGTCGGGGCGAACAATCCTGAGTTGATCGCGCGCGTGGCGGAGATCATGCGGACGGCGCACGTCGACAACGCCCACTGGAAAATTCCCGGTCTGTAGTGCGCGCGGTCAGCGGGCGAGCGGGAGCGTGAAGCAGAAGGTCGCGCCCTTGCCCGGCGTGCTTAGTGCCCAGATTTTGCCGCCGTGATCCTCGGCGATCTTTTTGCAGATCGTCAGGCCGAGGCCGGTGCCGTGGGCCTTGCCGTGCGTGGCGAAAGGTTGGAAGAGCGACTGGGCGATTTCCGGCGCGATGCCGCGGCCGGTGTCCTCGATTTCGACGCGCAGGATGCCATTCTCCGTGGCGAAGCGCAGGAAGATTTTCCCGCCGTCGGGCATTTCGTCGACGGCGTTGTTGAGCAGATTGTAGAAGAGTCGCGAGAGCCGCTGAGGGTTGACCTGCACCTCGACCGCGGGCGGCGGATTGGCGAGCGTGAGCTTCACGCCGCGCTCGGCGATCTCGGCGCGAATTTCGTCGACGAGCGGATTCATGTAACGCGCGAAATTCACCGGCTGCAGATACGGTTTCTGGCCGCTCGGCTTAGTGAACTCGATCAGCTCCTGGAGCATGTTGGTCATGCGCTCGACCTGGCGCGCGATGCGATCGTGGGCTTTGGCGCGCATCGGCGGCGCGGTGGTGTCGGAGCACGCGAGTTCGGCGGCGAGTCCGATGATGGTGAGAGGATTTTTAAAATCGTGGACAATGGTGCCGGCGAAGCGGCCGATGACGGCGAGGCGCTCGGCCTGCAGAATTTCGTCGGCGTATTTCTGGTTGAGCGCCCGCATGCGCAGGGAGAATTCGCGGATAAGGTTGAGCGCGAACTGCGGGCGGCGCTCCAGCACGCTCAAGAGATCGCCGCGGGAAAGAAAGTAGGTCTCGGTGTCGCCCTGGGCCCGGGCGGTGGCGGAGCGGGGCGCATCGTCGAGTACCGCCATCTCGCCGAAAAAATCGCCTGGACCAATGAGCGCGAGCACGCGCGTGAGTCCATTGCTGAGGACGGCGGAGATTTCCACGCTACCTGTTTCAACCAGATAAAAACCATCGCCGGCATCACCCGCGGAAAAGACTATCTCGCCGTCGCGGTATCGACGCACGCGGCCAGTGCGACCGAGCATGCGCAATTCATCGTTGAGCGCGCCGACGAAGCGGGTTTCCGAAGACGACATGCCGGGCAGTGTAGCCATCGCCGGGCCAAAGGAAAGTCATTCGACGTGAGGTCTTTGCCCCGGGACTCAAAGCACGCGTCGGTCGGTCGGGCCGTCGAGCGTGCCGTCGGGCTCAGGAAAACTTACTTCGCTGCGGGCGCGGGCGGCGGATTCTTGCACGACTGCCAGGCGAGAAACCGCCACTTTCCCTTCTCTTCGCGCCACACGCCAAGAAAATTGAGATCGAGTTCGTTGGCGCCACTCGCGTTGCGCGTGTGGCTGATCACGCGGCCGGTCATGAGTACTATGCCGGGGCTGGCGGGGAGAAAGTTTTGCTCCTTGTAGTCGTAGGTTTCGTAAACGGTGCTGTGGGTCGTGAGCGCCTTGATGTAGCTGGCCTTCGTGTCGACATGGCCGCTGGAGTGGGCATAGCGCAGTTCGTCGGAGAAAATCGCGTCGAGCCGCGCGCCGTCACCGGCCTTGGTGGCGGCAACGCGCTCGGCATCGGCGGCGCGAACAGCTGCGATGACTTTGTCGTCCGCAGCGCGGAGGGAAATGAGGGCGAAGGCGAGGAGCGGTAGGAGGCGGAGGATATTTTTCATGGGGAGAAAGCCGGAGCAGCAAATCCCCGCGGTCCGCCCGGCGCAAGCTGCGGGTTGGTTTAATCCAGTCGCGTGAAAAACCGATCGAAGCGCGGGCGCAGCCAGTGATTCAAGTCGGCGGAGACGACCACGCCCTTCGCCTCGCCGATGATTTGTTCCCGCGGCACAAGGCCGAAAAAGCGCGAGTCGTGGCTGTTGTCGCGATTGTCGCCCAGCATGAAGTAGTGGCCGGCGGGCACGCGCGTCGGACCGAAGCTGCGGAGCGCGGGTCGGGCTGGCAGAGCCATCACCGCATGCGAGCGCGCGCCGCCATTGGAAACCAATAGCTCATTCGCAAAGATCGCGCCGGCCCGCTCCGCCGGTTCAAGATCGCGGGCTCCACGTGCATCGATGCCGAGCGGCACATAGGTCTGGGCGACGTCATTGACGAAGAGAACGTCGTGGCGCAGTTCGATCGTATCGCCCGGCTGACCGACGACACGTTTTACGAGCCGCGTGTCGTCATCGGGCGAGAAGCACACCACGACATCGCCGCGCGCCGGCTCTGCCCAGTGCGCAAGTCGCGCCAACGTGAACGGCACGCGCAGGTCATAAGCGAGCTTGTTGATGAGGACTACATCGCCGCAGAGAATCGTCGGCTGCATCGAGCCAGAAGGAACGTAGTTGATGTCGGCGAGCGCGGACTTGGCGGCGGTAATCAGGACGAGCGGGAGCGCGAACGGACGGAGCCATACTTTCCAGAGCTCACGGACGTATTTCTTCGGATTCATGGGGCGTTACAATCAGGCGCGCGAGCGCCGGGGAAGTTCCCTTGGACCGACGGCGCACCGGCCGGGCCAGACGGCGAATTTTCGTTTGTTTTCAGAGGGTCGGGCGGCGATAGTGATCCAATGCTAGCCAAATCCCCGCACGCCGCGTTAACGCGGCTGTTCGATGAAGTCGGCACCGTGGACTGCGTCGGTGTCGAGGAGCGCGTGGCCAAGTACACCACGCGTTCGATCAAAAAGGTCTCCAAGGTGAAAGGCCTCAGACTTGCCACCTCCATGGTCGATCTCACGACCCTCGAGGGCAAGGACACGCCCGGCAAAGTTGCTTCGCTCTGCCAAAAAGCGATGCATCCGCATCCCGGCCTCGAAGCGCCGCAGGTCGCGGCAGTGTGTGTTTATCCTTCGATGGTGCGCCACGCGCGGAAGGCGCTCGGCAGTGATACCGCCGTGCGCATCGCCTCGGTCGCAACGGCGTTTCCCAGCGGGCAGACCTCGTTGCGCACGCGGCTCGCCGAGGTCAAGGCGGCCGTCGCTGACGGGGCCGACGAAATCGACATGGTGATCAATCGCGGCGCGTTTCTCGCGGGCGACTTTGCCGTGGTGCAGGATGAAATCGCCGCGGTCGTCGAGGCGTGCGGCGACTGCGCGCTCAAGGTGATCCTCGAAGTCAGTGAACTCGAAACCTACGACAACATCCGCGCCGCATCTTTCCTTGCGATGCGCGTGATGCGCGAGGGTGACTTCATCAAGACGAGCACCGGCAAGACCTCGCTTAACGCCACGCTCGGCAACAATCAGGTGATGCTCGAGGCGATCCGCGACTTCTACCTCGATACCGGCATCGCGATCGGCATGAAGCCGGCCGGTGGCATCCGCACCGCGAAGCAGTCGCTGCATTTTCTTACCGCCGTGAAGGAAACGCTCGGCGACGCTTGGCTCACCAACGAACGCTATCGCTTTGGCGCGAGTTCGCTGCTCAACGACCTCCTCCGCCAACTCGAAAAGGAAAAGACCGGCGCCTACCAAGCCCCCTATTATTTCAGCGAAGCCGCCGAAAGTTATTAATTTAATCGCCCGCGAATCACGCGAATCGTCACGAACTATTTCAAATCGAAGCACTGCAACTGCCGCTTGAATTCGCGTTCATTCGCGTGATTCGCGGGCCCAATAAATGCCTACCCTTACGCCCGACCGTAAAACGACGCGCCCTTCGCGTCCCGCCCCTGAACTCATCTTTGGCGATCTCTGGGAGTTTGATCCCGCGCCTGAGACAGCCGATCCGAAGCTCAAGCCGCGCTACGATTTTTTCATCAACGGCCAGTTCGTTCCGGCGAAGTCGGGAAAATATTTCGACTCCGTCAACCCGGCCAACGAGCAGAAACTCGCCGAGATCGCGCTCGCCGGCAAGGATGACGTCGACGCCGCCTACGCCGCCGCGCACAAGGCGTTCGACACGACCTGGGGCAAGATGCCCGGCCGCGAGCGCGCCAAATACATCTACCGCATCGCCCGCCTGCTGCAGGATCGCGCGCGTGAGTTCGCCGTCGCGGAGACGCTCGATGGCGGCAAGCCGATCAAGGAGTCGCGCGACTTCGATGTGCCGATGGCCGCGGCGCATTTCTTTTATCATGCGGGCTGGGCCGACAAACTGGAGTATGTCGCACCGGGTCGCCGCGTCGCGCCGCTTGGTGTCGTCGGTCAGGTGATTCCGTGGAATTTTCCGCTGCTTATGCTCGCGTGGAAACTCGCCCCCGCGCTTGCGATGGGCAACTGCGTCGTCCTCAAACCGGCTGAGACGACCTCGATCACGTGTCTCAAGCTCGCAGAAATTTTACAGGATGCGGATCTGCCGCCGGGGGTGGTGAATTTTGTCACCGGTTTTGGCGAGACGGGTGCCGCGGTGATGGGTCATCCGACGGCGGTTAAAGTTGCGTTCACCGGCTCGACTGAAGTCGGCAAGATCATCATGCGCTCGCTCGCGGGCTCCGGCAAAAAGATGACGATGGAGCTCGGCGGCAAGGCCGCGAACATTGTCTTTGACGACGCGCCGATTGATCAGGCGGTCGAGGGCATTGTGAACGGTATATTCTTCAACCAAGGCCACGTGTGCTGCGCGGGCTCGCGCCTGCTCGTGCACGAGCCCGTCGCGGACAAGGTGATCACGAAGCTCAAGACCCGTATCAAGGTCCTCCGCGTCGGCGATCCGATCGACAAGAACACCGACATCGGCGCGATCAACTCACGCGAGCAGTTGAAAAAAATTTCCGAGCTCGTCGACAGCGGCGTAAAGGAGGGCGCGGAGATCTTCCAGCCGGCGTGCAAGCTGCCGACAAAGGGCTTCTATTTTAGGCCGACGATTTTCAGCAACGTGTCGATGAGCCATCGCATCGCGCGCGAGGAAATTTTCGGGCCGGTGCTTTCGATCCTCACCTTCCGTACCGTCGACGAAGCGATCGAGAAGGCCAACAACACCGCGTTCGGTCTCAGCGCCGGCGTGTGGACCGACAAGGGGTCGCGCATACTGAAGATGTCGACCGAGCTGAAAGCCGGCGTCGTCTGGGCGAACACCTACAACAAGTTCGATCCGACCTCGCCGTTCGGCGGTTACAAGGAGAGCGGCTTCGGCCGCGAAGGCGGTCGGCAGGGGCTGCTCGATTACTGCAAGCTCGTCTGACGTATGGCCGAAAAAACCTTCTTTACGGCTCCCCTCAAAACCGAGCGGATGCCGCCGGGCATTCCGTTCATCGTCGGCAACGAAGCCGCTGAGCGGTTCAATTTCTACGGGATGCGCGCGGTGCTCGTTGTGTTCATGACGAAATATCTCATGGACCGCAGCGGCGCACCGGCACCGATGACCGAGAACGATGCGAACAAGTGGTATCACTTGTTTCTCTCGGCCAACTACTTCTTCCCGACCATTGGCGCGATCGTGTCGGACGCGTTTTGGGGCAAATACAACATGATCGTCCGGCTCTCGCTGGTGTATTGCCTCGGCAGCGTGGTGCTCGCGCTCGATCACACGCGACTCGGCCTGACGCTTGGCCTGACGCTGATCGCGATCGGTGCGGGCGGCATCAAGCCGTGTGTCTCGTCACACGTCGGCGATCAGTTTGGCTCGGGCAACCAACACCTTCTCGCGCGGGCGTTCGGCTGGTTCTATTTCTCGGTCAATTTTGGATCGTTCTTTTCGATTTTGCTGATTCCGGTGCTGCTCGATAAATACGGTCCCGGACCTGCGTTCGGCGTGCCCGCGGTGCTGATGCTGTCGGCGGCGTTCATCTTCTGGAGCGGTCGCTACAAATTCGCGCACATCCCGCCCGGCGGAAAAACCTTCCTGCGCGACACCTTCAATCGAGAGGGTTTCGCGACGCTCGGCCGCATCGCGATCATCTTCGCGTTCGTCGCCGTGTTCTGGTCGCTCTGGGATCAGAGCGGTGGCGAGTGGGTGACGCAGGCTCAGAAGATGGATCTGCATTTCCTCGGAATCGAATGGCTTGCGTCGCAAATCCAGGCGGTCAACGCGATCATGATTTTGGCGTTCATCCCGCTCTTTCAATACGTGATTTATCCGGCGATCCACCGCGTGTGGCGGCTCAACGAGCTAAGGAAAATTGGCATCGGTCTCGTCGTCACGGGTCTTTCGTTTCTCGTGAGCGCGTGGATCGAGCGCCAGATCGCCGCTGGTCTTAAACCCAATATCGGCTGGCAACTCCCCGCCTACGCGTTGCTTTCCGCGGGCGAAGTGATGGTTTCAATCACCGGACTTGAGTTTGCCTACACGCAGGCGCCGAAACACATGAAGGCGATGGTGCAGGCGATCTACCTGCTCGCGGTTTCCGCGGGTAATTTGTTCACCGCCTTGGTGCACGTCTTCATCGCAAATCCCGACGGCACGGTGAAGCTCCAAGGCTCGGCTTACTACACGTTCTTCGCGTGGCTCTCGATCGGCTGCGTGGCGCTCTACGTTTTTGTCGCGAAAGCCTACCAAGAAAAATCCTACCTGCAGGACGATGCCGCTCCGGCGACCACCTGATTTAAACCCCTCACGCTCATGTCACGTCTCCCGATCACCAAAACTCCGAAGCCCTATGTCGGCGGTGCATTCATCCGTTCTGAGAGCGGGCGCACGTTTGCTGTGAAGGATGCGGCCGGAAATTTCTTCGCCAACATCCCGCAGTGCACGCGCAAGGATCTGCGCAACGCCGTCGAGGCCGCCGCGAAAGCCGGCCCCGGCTGGGCCAAGCGGACCGCCTACAACCGCGGCCAGATTCTCTACCGCCTCGGCGAAATGCTCGAAGCGCGCCGCCAGGAAATGATCGACGTGCACGTGCAACTCGGCGGCCCCAAAGGCCCCGTGACCAAGGCCATTGATACCGCGATCGATCGGCTGATTTACTACGCCGGTTGGGCCGACAAATACGAGCAACTGCTCGGCAACGTGAACCCGGTGGCCTCACCGCATTTTAATTTCACGGTCACCGAGCCGATGGGCGTGATCGGCGTGATCGCGCCGGATTTTCCCCCGTTGCTGCCGCTCATCTCGCTGATCGCGCCAGCGATCGTGAGCGGCAACACGGTCGTGGCACTCGCCTCGGAGCAGGTACCGTATCCCGCGGTGCTGCTCGGCGAGATGCTCGCCACGAGCGATCTGCCGGGTGGTGTGGTGAATATTCTCACCGGCTTCCGCAAGGAACTGGTGCCGACCTTCGCGACCCACACGCACCTACGCGCGATCGTGGGGGCGGTGGGCGCGGACGATCGCAAGGCGCTCGAACTCGGCGCCGCCGAGAGCGTGAAGCGCACGCACTTTGTTCCGGCCGAAGGCGTCAACTGGCTCGACGATTCCGCCCAGAGTCTCTTCGCGATCCGCGACACGCTGGAGTCCAAGACGACCTGGCACCCGATTGGGGCCTGAGCGGTGTGGCTGTCGGAGCGCCTAGGTTTTGGTCGCGCGGTCGGCCGCGTTCTCGGCGAGGCGCTCGATGAGCTTTTCGAGGCGCCGTGCGCGCGTCTCCGGCGTGCGCGACTGGTCGAGCAGCTCGACAATGCCTCGTTTGGTCGAGGGTGAGGCGCGTTCGAGGGCGATGGCCGCAGTCGGCCGAAACTGCAGCGCGCGGAGCAAGTCGGGTGGAAATTCCGGGGCGCGCGGTCCGGGGTCTTGCGTGAGTTCGACCGTGAGCTTGTCGCCGGCGTCGAGCTTAGCCGGACGGAGCACGTCCATTTGTAACACCAGGCGGCGCTTGTTGCCACCGGCAGGGTTGAGCGTGCTTTGGGTCGCGGCGCCTGCGTAGCGGGCGATGACCGGCACGTGTGCGCCGCCGCCCAAGGCCGCGACGATACGTGGCGGCACCAGCACCGAGCGCAGGATCCCGACTTTGACGATGGGCACGGTGAACGTCGGCATGGCTCAGCGGTCACGCTGAAATTTTGCGACCGCGGAGGCGGTGGGCATCGCGGGTGCTGTGCCAAATTTTGTGACGGAAAGCGCGGCGACGATGTTGGCGAACCGGGCGGCGGCCAATTGGTCCCCGGAGAATTTCACCAGACCGGCGGCGAACCCGCCGGCAAACGCATCGCCCGCACCGGTCGTATCGATTGCCCTCACGCGATGCGCAGCGATCGCGGTAAAGCGAGCGCGCTCGGAAACAATGCAACCGCGGGCGCCGAGCGTCAGGATGACGGTCGGCACGCGCAGCGCACGGCATAGCGTGTGGAGCTCTTCGATGGGAAGGGTGGCGAGCGTGTTTTCTGAGAATTCTTTCCGTGGTGCGACGCCGAGCGCGTTCACGAGCGCGACGAACTCACTTTCGTTTGGCAGCAACACGTCCGTGAGGCGAAGGATGCGCGGGTCGAAGTCGCTGCGCATCGGTGCGGGGTTGAGCACGGTCGTTGCGCCGGCGCGGTGCGCGAGGCCGAAGACGTGCGCGTTGACTGCGAGGTTTGTCTCGTGCTGGCAGACGACCACGCGCGCGCGGCGGATCGTTGCGGCGGGCACATCGCGCGGGGCGAGGGCGGCGTTGGCGCCGAGCGCCACGATGATTTGGTTTTGCCCGTGCGTATCAACGAGGATCGCGGCCGTGCCGGTGGCGTGCGCTGATTTTGCGCTGAAGCGTGCGGCGATTTTCTCCGCGCGGTAGAATTTCCGTGCGACCTCCGCGAAGGCGTCGCGCCCCACCGCCCCGACAAACAACGTGGCTGCGCCCGCGCGCGCCGCGGCCACCGCCTGGTTGGAACCCTTGCCGCCCGGCCCGGTGACAAACTCGCCGACCACGGTTTCGCCCGCGCGGGGAAGCGCGCCGCACCTCCACGTGAGATCCTGCACGTAGCTGCCGACGACCACGACTTGAGGTTGCACGGCACGAACCTTGGCGAGCGCCCATGGCTCTGACAAGCCGCGTGGCATGCCGCTCGTCCCACGCTCGAACCGCTCGTCCAAAGTTTGCACTCGGCGCGGGGAAGTCGTGTAGTTTGTGACTCGATGGAAAACAGCACCAGCACCCACGTCGTGCTCGCGGACGATGCGCGCCGCGCACGCGCGAAGGAGCGCTTCTACGTTCTCAGTCAGGCGTTTGGCTGGGGATGTTTCTGGGCGCTGCAATCGGTCTATATCCTCGTTTTCGCGCAGGGCGATGACGCACGCGATCCTTGGAACAGCATAGCGATTATCACCATGGTGGCGACCGAAGGACTGCTTCTCACCCACTACTCGCGCCAGTTGATTGCACGCTGGGGTTGGAAGCAACTGGGCTGGCGAGCGCTCGGTCCCCGCTTGCTCGGGTTGTCCACGGTTCAGGCGCTCATCTGGAGCGTGGTCGGCTACGGTTACATCCTCACCCTCTGCAAGCTCACCGGCGTGCCGTGGACCTCGAAATACAGCCCGGCCCTCCTGATTTTCATTAGTTGGATTAACGGCACCTCGCTCCTTGCGGGCTGGCACTGCATTTACTTTTTCTACCATCTCTTCGATCGTTTCAACCGTTCCGAAATCGAACGTCTGAAACTCGCGACGACGGTGAAGGAGTCGGAACTGCGCTCCCTGAAATCGCAGGTCAACCCCCACTTCATCTTCAACTCGCTCAATTCTCTCCGCGCCCTGATTGACGAGGATCCGGCGCGCGCGCGCCAGTCCGTCACGCAGCTTTCCAACCTGCTCCGCTACTCGCTGCAATCAGCGCAGGCCGAGACGGTGGCGTTCGAGGACGAACTGCGCGTCGTCAACGACTACCTTGCCCTGGAGCAGGTGCGCCACGAGGAGCGCCTCCGCGTGCGGCTGGACATCGCGCCCGAGACGCTCGGCCTCGCGGTGCCGCCGCTGCTCCTGCAGACCCTCGTTGAAAACGCCGTCAAATACGGCATCTCCACTCGCCCCGAGGGCGGCGAGATTGTTGTCGTCGCGCGGTGCGAGGGCGGGCAACTGCACCTGCGGGTGACAAATCCCGGCACGCTCGCGCCTGCGGGCGGAGCGGCGCGGAGCGGTTCGACCGGTCTCGGGCTGAAGAATGCCGCCGAGCGTCTGAAAATCTCCTTCGGCGATCGCGCGAAGCTCCAGTTGCGCTCGGAAACCCCGTCGCTCGTCGTCGCGGATGTCTCGCTGCCCGTCCAGATGACGCGCGCCTGAAAATTTGACCCGTATGAAGGCCCTGCTCATCGACGATGAACGGCTCGCGCGCAACGAACTCCGCCGGCTCCTGGCGGCGTTTCCGGAAATCACGATCGCGGGCGAGGCGGCCAACACCAAGCAGGCGCGCGAACAGATCGTGGCACTCTCGCCTGACCTTATTTTTCTCGACGTCCAAATGCCGGGCGAGACCGGCCTCGAACTGCTCGAGTCGCTCGAGCCCCCGGTGCCCCACGTGATTTTCACCACGGCTTATGACGAGTTCGCGGTCAAGGCCTTCGATCTCAATGCGCTCGACTACTTGCTGAAGCCCGTCGATCCGGCGCGCCTCGCCGCCGCGATCGGCAAGCTCCGCGACAAGATTGCGGGCGCCACGGCCGACCCCGCCGCCGCCAAATCCGCGCCGCGCACGGCGCTCGCCGCCGAGGATAAGGTCTTTGTGCGCGAGGGAGATCGCTGCTGGTTCGTCGAGGTGAAATCGATCCGGCTGCTCGAGAGTGAAGGCAACTACACGCGGGTGCATTTCGAGAACGCGCAGCCGCAGCTCTTCCGCTCACTCAACGCGATGGAGGAGCGGCTCGACCCGAAATATTTTTTCCGCGCGAACCGGCGCCAGATCATCAATCTCTCCTGGATCGAGAAGATTGAGCCGTGGTTTAGCGGCGGGCTGCTAGTGCACCTCAAGGGCGGGGCGAAGGTCGAACTCAGCCGGCGGCAGGCGCAGGATTTTCGCGAAAAAATGAGCCTGTAGAAAATTGGAAAACGGCGGAAAAGCGGAAAACGACTGCTTGCTCCCGTTTTTCCCCGACTACTCGTTTTTCTCCTTTCCCGACTTTCCCATCCCATGATCGAAGCCGTCAACCTCACCAAGATTTTCCGCGATAAGAAACGTGGAGAGATTTTCGCCACCAAGGACGTTTCGTTTCGCGTCGTGCCCGGCGAAATCTATGGGCTGCTCGGCGCGAACGGCGCCGGCAAGACGTCGACTCTCCGCGTGCTGGCGACGCTGCTCGCCCCGAGCAGCGGCTCCGCCGTGATCGCCGGGCATGACATCGTGCGTGCGCCGGAAAAAGTGCGGGCGCATGTCGGGTTTCTGGCTGCAAGCACTGCGCTCTACGGCCGCCTCACCGCGCGCGAGATGATCACTTATTTCGGCCGGCTCAACGGCATGGCCGACGCCGCGATCCGCGCCCGCATCAAGCTGCTCGCGGACGAGCTCGACATGCACGAATTCCTCGATCGCCGCTGCGAAAAGTTTTCCACGGGCATGAAGCAGAAAACGTCGATCGCGCGGACGCTCATCCATGACCCGGCGGTGATGATTTTCGACGAACCGACGCTCGGTCTCGACGTCATGACGGCGCGGGCAATCGTGCGGTTCGTGCGCGACTGCCGCGCACGCGGCAAGACGGTGATATACTCGACGCACGTCATGAGCGAAGTGGAGAAACTCTGCGATCGGGTGGGAATTATCCACGATGGCCGGCTGTGTGCGGAGGGCACGGTGGGCGATTTGCTCACCCGCACCGGCGAGACGGATTTGGAGGAGGCGTTTGTGAAACTCGCGGGGATCAAGGAGGCCGCATGAACTGGCGCAGCATCAGAACGATTTACACGAAGGAGCTGCGGGACTTGTTGCGCGACAAGCGCACGGTGCGCTCGATGATCGTGATCCCACTGATCGTGATGCCAGCGCTGACGTTTGGCGTCGGCAAAATTGCCACGATGGTGGTTTCGAAAGCCCGGGCGGAAACGCCGAGCGTGATGGTGCTCGGCGGCGCGGATTCGCCAGACGTGATCACGCAGTTGAAAAAGGAAGCGAAGATTAACCTCGTGCCGGAGGCCGCGGATTGGGCTCAGCAGATTTCCGACAAGAAGCTGCGCGTGGCGGTGCGGCTGCCGGAAAAATTTGAGGCGGGGCTCAAGGCGGGCGCGGCGCCGACGGTGACAATTTATCACTATGAGGGCGAATTGAAGTCGGGTTTTGCGGTGGGCGAGATGGAGAAATTTTTCCGCGGGTTGAGCGCACAGACCGCAAAAGAGCGGCTGGCCGAGCACGGGCTGCCAGCGACACTGGTGCAACCCTTCGAGACGAAGCGCGAGAATGTCGCGCCGCCCGAGAAAGTCGGCGGCAACACGCTCGGGGGCATCCTGCCCTACATGATTATCATTTTGTGTTTTATGGGCGCGGTATATCCGGCACTCGACATGACGGCAGGCGAGAAGGAGCGCGGCACGATGGAGACTTTGCTGTGCAGCCCGGTGAACCGCGTCGATATCGTGCTCGGAAAATTTCTGATGGTCCTCACGGGATCGCTGTCGGCGATGGCGCTGTCGCTGCTGTCGATGTCGGTGAGTTTCTTTTTGCTCGGCTCGATGTTCGGCGGCCGGGCGGCCGCGGTGGCCGGTGCGGCGGCGACCAGCGCGCCGCTCCCGATGATCGATCCGCTGGGGATTTTCGGGGTACTCGCGATGGTGTTGCCGGTGGCAGTGCTTTTTTCCGCGGTGATTTTCACCGTGGCGCTCTTCGCAAAGAGCTTCAAGGAGGCGCAGAGTTACGTGCAACCGATGGTCTTCGTGATCATCATGCCGGCAATCATCGGCATGCTGCCCGGCATCGATCTCAATGCGCGGCTTGCGCTCGTGCCGATTCTCAACCTTTCGCTCGTGTGCAAGGAGATGCTTTCCGGTGTGTGGCATTGGAACTACATCGCGATCATCTTCGGTTCGACCTGCGTTTATGCGGGCGTCGCGCTGGCGCTGGCGGTGCGGATGTTCAACCGCGAGGACGTGATTTTCCGCACCTAAGCGCGGTGGACGCGCGTGGCGGAGCGCGTTGGTAAAGATTTGTCGAAAACCTGGCGCGTGGCCGTAAACCGCGGGTAAAAGCCGGCTGCCCCCATGGCGTCCGGCGCGGGCTGTGGTCTATGCTCCATGTCGTCGAATCCACCGCAGCCTCCGCCCTCCATGAGCAACACCACGATCACGTTTCCTCCATCCGCGCCGACGCTGAAGCTGGCGTCGCGCAGCGCCGCGAATCCGCCCTCAGAAAAATGGGCCGCGACCCTCGCCGAGGAACGCCGCCGGCTCCACGAAGATCAGGAGGCCCTGCGCGAGCGCGAGGCCAATCTCCGCGAATACGAGGCCCGCCTGCGCGCGCTTCAAGCGGATATCGAGGCGGGCCGCGGTGCGCCGCCGGTCACGACCACGCACAAGACGGCGACGCCGTTTTTGCGGCCGTCGAGCAAGTCGCCGTTTGCCGACGACCGGGCGCTGCAGACTGCGTGGGAAAAATTTCACCGTGCGCGTGAACTCTTCGGGGCCGAGCAGGCTCACCTGCGGGACGAGCGCATTGTGCTGAGCGATCAGCAGACCGAAGTGAAACGCCGCGAGGAGGCCGTCTTGAGACGTGAGATGAATGTGGCCGCCCGCGAGCAACTCATCGCCGCCACGAACACGGACGCCTGCACCGGCGAACCGATTGCAAGCGAGCACACGATGTCCGCGATGACGCGGCTCACGCGCGGGCCATTTCAAATGGCGCGCTCCGTCTTTGGGGGAAAGAAATAGCGCTCCGTTCCGGGCGCCGCACACGGGTGTCCGCCCGGAAGGCGCGAAATTTTCTTGCACCGCCCCTTGCGCCAACGCATCACTTCGCGCCGTGATTAGTTCCGCCAAGTCCACCGCCGCCGCGATCGTCGTCAACACGATGACGATGAAACGCGCACGCTGGCACGGGTCGGCTTGGCGACGATGGTCACACGCGCTCTGAGCGCTGCGGATAAAAGACAGAACGCACTCCGCTAAAACCACCGCCAAGCCCGACTCAACCGAGTCGGGCTTTTTTATTTCCCAAAACTTTTCCCGTTCGTTTCCACCACCCGTTCGTTCCGATCCCCATGCCAACCGTAACTGCCAAGCCTCTTCCCGCCGCGTTTGCGCGGCGGTTCCCTAGACCGGCGGCGTCACGCGCGACGCCGGACTCCCCGTCCCAGCCGCAACCGCTCGATCTGCCGACGATTTCGTTCTTCGGTCGCACGCTCGCCGAATATGCGCAGTTCTTCGCGCTCGATCTGGCCGCGCTGAAAAAGCGTGACGTGCTCGACGTCGCCTCCGGCCCCTCGTCATTCACGGCCGAGGCGCATGCTCGCGGCATTGATGCCGTCGCGGTCGATCCACTCTACACGAGCACGCCCGACGCGTTGCGGGCGCGGGTGGAGGGCGACTACGCACACATGTTCGCGCAGATGCGCGCTCGCCCGCGGCTCTTCAAGTTCAAGAGCTTTCCGTCAATCGATGCCGCGGAGACCGATCGGCGACTCGCCGCGCAACGGTTTCTCGCGGACTTCGAGGCGCAGCGGTTTTACGGTCGCTACGTCGGCGCGTCGCTGCCGCGGTTGCCGTTCTTCGACGGCACCTTCGATCTCGTGCTGTGTGCGCACCTGCTTTTCACGTATGCGGGCCGGTTCGATTTCGACTGGCACCTCGCGGCGTGCAAGGAACTCGTGCGCGTGAGCGCCGGCGAAGTGCGGCTACACCCGATCGTCGCGACCGACGGCCGGACCTATCCTGGCCTGCCCCGGCTGCGGCGCGAACTGAAGGCCGCCGGCATCGCGAGCGAACTCGTTCGCGTCGACTACGAATTTTTTGTCGGCGCGGACTCGATGCTCGTGCTGAAGAAAGCCGTGCCATGAGCAGCCCCACCGGCCTCGTTCGCACGCCGGCGCCGCCGTATTACGTCGTGATTTTCACGTCGCGACGCACCGACGGCGATCACGGCTATGGTGCGATGGCGGAAAAAATGGTCGAACTCGGTTCGCGATATGACGGCTTCCTCGGAATCGACAGTGCCCGCGGCGCGGACGGGCTCGGCATCACCGTGAGCTACTGGCGCGACGAGGCAGCCATCTCTGCATGGAAACGCGATACCGAACACCAGAAAGCGCAGCGCGGCGGTCGCAAGGCGTGGTATGCCGACTACGAGGTGCGTGTCGCGAAGGTGGAGCGCGCCTATGGATTTGCCCGCGAGGCCGCGACCTGAGAGAGTCGCGGCATGTTTCCCCAACACATCATCGCGAAGAAGCGCGACGGTCACGTGCTGACCCGCGATGAGATCGCGGCTTTCGTGCGCGGTGCGACCGACGGCTCGTGGGCCGACTATCAGCTGAGCGCGTTGCTGATGGCGATCGTGTGGCGTGGGATGACGCCGCAGGAAACGGCTCATTACACTGAAGCGATGATGCACTCGGGTGTCGTCGCAGATTTGTCCCGGATTAAAATGCCGAAGTCCGACAAGCACTCGACCGGCGGCGTGGGCGACAAGGTTTCGCTCCACCTCGCGCCGATGGTCGCCGCGTGCGGCGTCGCCGTGCCGATGATTTCCGGCCGCGGGCTCGGTCACACCGGTGGCACGCTCGACAAACTCGAATCGATCCCCGGCTTCCGCGTCGATCGCACGCTTAGCCAGTTTCGCGCGCAGGTGCAGAAAATCGGCCTTGCGCTCATCGGCCAGACCGCGGAGCTCGCGCCCTCGGACAAGAAGCTCTACGCGCTGCGCGACGTGACGGCGACGGTCGAGTGCATCCCGCTCATCTGTGGCTCAATCCTTTCGAAGAAACTCGCCGAGGGGATCGACACCCTCGTGCTCGATGTGAAGTTCGGCCGCGGCGCATTCATGAAGGACAAGGCGCACGCGAGGGAACTCGCCCGCGCGCTCGTGTCGGTCGCAAAGGCGATGGGAAAACCGACGCGCGCCGTGCTGACCGCGATGGATCAGCCGCTCGGCCGCGCCGTCGGCAACGCCGTCGAAGCCGCCGAATCGATCGACTGCCTGAAGGGCCGCGGCCCGAGCGACACCATGGAAGTCACTTTCGCGCTCGGCGAACAGATGCTGCTTCTTGCCCAAGTCGCAAAGACCAAAGCCGACGCCCGGAAGAAACTGGAGGCCTCGATCGCAAGCGGCGCCGCCCTGAAAAAATTCCGCCAGATGATCGCGGCGCAGGGGGGCGATGTCCGCGTGATCGACGAACCGTCGCGACTGCCTCAGGCGAAATTCAAAATCGCGCTCTTTGCCTCGCGCACGGGTTACGTGCGCGAAGTCGATGCGCTCGGCGTGGCCCTCGCCGCGCTAAGCCTCGGCGCCGGCCGCGCGAAAGCGGAAGACGTGATCGATCACGCCGTCGGCGTGAGTGCGCTCGTGAAAATTGGCGAGCGCATCAAGAAAGGTGCCCCGCTGTGCGTAATCCACGCGAGCGACGAACGGGCGCTGGCTGGGGCGAAGATGATGTTGGCGGAAGCGATTTCGCTGGGAAGCGTTGCCCGGCCGACGGTCAACCTAATCGGCGAAATCGTTGGGTAGCGGCGCCCCGGACGATTAACTCTCCATCTCTGCCAACTTCGTCGCCGCGTCTTCCCACGCCTTCGTGGCGGTCGTGATTTGATCGACGACGGTGCTCAGCTCGAGGTTGAGGTGATGAAACTTTCCCTTGTCGGCGTAGGATGCGGGATCCTCTAGGTCGGCGGTAATTTCGGCCTGTCTCTTTTCGAGTTCGACGACGGCTTTTTCGAGCTGACCGACATGCTCGCGGAATTTGCGGATTTCGTTCGCGCTCGGTTTCTTTCCGGCCGGAGCGATTGGTGCTTTCTCGGCGGGTGCGGCGGCCTTTTGCTGCACGGGGCGTGCATCCGTGAATCCGGCGGTGAGGGCGAAACGGGCGTCGGTCGATTTGGATTTTTCCAAATAATAATCGTAGTCGCCGGCGTAGGGCGTGAGGCGGCCGCTGTGGACGTGCAGCACGGTGCTCGCGAGCTGGCGGATGAAATGCACGTCGTGGCTGATGAAGATCAGCGTGCCTTCGTAGTTTTTCAGCGCCCCGATGAGCGCGTCGATCGAGGCGATGTCGAGGTGGGTCGTCGGCTCGTCCATCAGGAGGAGATTCGGCGGCTTCACGAGCAGGCGCGCGAGCGCGAGGCGGGATTTTTCGCCGCCGGAGAGGACGCCGATCGGTTTGTGGACGTCGTCTTTGCGGAAGAGAAACGCGCCGAGAATCGCGCGGGCCTGCTGCTCAGTGAGCTGATTCTCGACGGTCCGCAGCTCCATCACGTTTTCGAAGACCGACAGCTCGGGCTTCAGGTTGTCCATGCGGTTCTGCGCGAAGTAGCCGGGCACGACGTTCATGCCGAGCTCTCGCGTGCCGCCCTGAATCGGAATCACGTCGGCGAGAATTTTCAGGAGCGTCGATTTGCCTGCGCCGTTGGGGCCGACGAGCACGATGCGCTGACCGCGCTCAGCGACGAAATTGAGGTCCTTGTAGACGACGTGATCGCCGTAGGCCTGTCGGACGTGCTCCAGCTCGATGACCTTCAGACCGGAGCGCGGCGGCTGCGGAAATTTGAAATGGATGCGCTTCAGCTCCTCGGTCGGCTCCTCGACAGCGACTTCCTGGAGACGCTCGATTTGTTTCTCCTTCGATTTCGCGCGCGACGCCATCGAGGCCTTGGCCCCGAAACGATCGACGAATTTTTGCAGGTGGGCGATTTCGCGCTGCTGGTTTTTGAAGGCCGCGGCTTGCTGGTCCTTGCGGGCCTCTTTTTCCTGAAGGAAATTGTCGTAGTTGCCGTGGTAGTAGTTGAGCCGGCCGCTGCGCAACTCGATCATGCCGGTGCAAAGCGCGTTGAGGAAAGCGCGATCGTGGGAGATGACGACGAGGCCGCCGGGGTAGCGCGTGAGGTAGTCTTGAAACCAGAGCAGCGCCTCGAGATCGAGATGGTTGGTGGGCTCGTCGAGGAGGAGCAGGGCGGGTTCGGCGACCAGCAGGCGGGCGAGGTGGGCGCGCATCACCCAGCCGCCAGAGAACGTTTTCGCATGCTTGTCGGCGTCGCCTTCCTTGAAGCCGAGGCCGGCGAGGATTTTGCGCGCGCGCGGCTCGAGGGTATAATCAATGTCATAATTGTCGTCGGTCGGCTCGAGTTGTTTGCCGCTGGTGGCGATGTGGAGAATCGTCTCGTCGCCGGCGGGCGCGCTTTCCTGCGGGAGAAAGCCGAAGTCTGCGCCGCGCTCCCACTCGATCGTGCCCGTGTCGGGTTTTTCCTCGCCTAGGATGAGGCCGAAGAGCGTGGATTTGCCGGCACCATTGGGGCCGACGAAGCCCAGCCGATCGGTGCGCGCGATGAACAGCGACACCTCCGCGAAGAGTTCGCGGGTGCCATAGGACTTGGAAACGTCGGCGATCGTTAGCATCGAAACCGCCCAACACACCGATTCCCGCGCGTGGCGTCAATGGCGCGCTGCGGGAAATTTGCTTACTTTGCGATAGTCAGCGCAATGCAACCCGCCACCGCCACGATTCCGCCGAGAATCGCGCGACGCGGCGGATGGTCGCCCTCGAATTTCATCGCGATGGGAATCGCGAGCAGCGGCGCCGTCGCCGCGATCGGCAGGACGATGCCGCTGGGGGTGGTCGCGAGCGCCCATTGGTAGCAGCTTACCGCGATCACGGGACCGGCGAGGCCGTTGGCGACTATCCAGAACGTGCCGTGGAAACGACCTTCGGTGGCCGGAGGCGGAGGCTTTGCAGCGCGCTGGACGAGCAGCCGCAGCACGGCATACCAGACGATCACAAAGACGAACCCGGCGGCGATGCGCTGGTAGGCGGCCGTGAGTCCGAACGTGAGGTTGTGCACGGACTCACCCGCGGCGCTGGCAACCAGCACGCCCTTGCGGCTGACCAGCGCGCCGAAACCCTGACCTGCGGCCGCAAGCAGCCCAAACAGAAAGCCGACGGGCCGCACTTTTACATGCGGCGGGCTGCGCTTGCTCGGCGTGATCGCGATCACAACGCCAAGCAAAATCAACAACCCCCACAGAATCTGGGCGAACGTGAGGGTCGTGCCGAGCCACAGCCATTCGCCGAGCGCGGCGAGCGGCGCGGCGAGACACTGCGTCATCAGCACCGTGATCCGCGACCCAAGCAGCGGCAGGGCGCCGTAGACGCCCAGATCGCCGAGCCCCATGCCGATCACTCCGCTCAACAGGAACCAGCACGTGCTCGCACTCGTGAAACCGTGTCCGAGTGTGTGGCCGAAGGCCGCGAGGACCAGCGTCGCCACGAGCAACCGCCCAAAATTTGCGCGCGCCACGCCGTGCGTCCGCACATTGTGGCTGGCGCAGGTGGCGTTGAGCGCGAAGAAAAGCGCGGCGAGAAACGAGGCGAGCATCGAATCGTAAACAGCTTCTGGTCAGGGAAAAAGGATGCGGGGATGGCATTTTCTCCAGTTGTCTGCCCTTGGCGAAGGTTTTTTGATCGTGCCTCGTTTCGGTGCAGTGATATTCCTCTCCGACACGTCATGAAAGCGAAACGCCAGGCCCAACGTCCCGAGGATCTCAACGCCGCGATCGCGGCGAAGAAAGGCCCTGTTTCGCGCTTCCTGGCCCGCCATTACCGTCACTTTAATTCCGCCGCGCTGCTCGACGCCGCGAAGGGTTACGAGGCCCACCTCGCCGCCGGCGGCAAGATGCTCGTCACGCTGGCCGGCGCGATGTCCACCGCCGAACTCGGCATCTCCCTCGCCGAAATGATCCGCCGCGACAAGGTCCACGCGATCGTCTGCACCGGCGCAAATCTCGAGGAGGATATTTTCAATCTCGTCGCCCACGACTACTATGAGCGCGTGCCGCACTACCGGCACCTCACGGCGCGGGACGAGCAGTCGCTGCTCGATCGGCACATGAACCGCGTGACCGACACGTGCATCCCTGAGATGGAGGCGATGCGGCGGATCGAGGCCGCCGTGCTGGAGGAGTGGGTCGCCGCCGACAAGGCCGGCGAACGCTACTTCCCGCACGAGTTCATGTATAAGATTCTTCGGAGCGGAAAGCTGAAGAAGAGCTACCAGATCGATCCGAAGAACTCGTGGATGCTCGCCGCCTGCGAGAAAAACCTTCCGATCGTGGTGCCGGGCTGGGAAGACGCCACACTTGGCAACATGTATGCCGGCCACGTGATCAGCGGCGATGTGAAGAACGTCCACACCGTCCGCACCGGCATCGAATACATGACGTGGCTGGCCGAGTACTACACGAAGTCCGCGAAAAAACTCCGCAACGGCGAAGGTTCGATTGGGTTTTTCCAAATTGGCGGTGGCATCGCGGGGGATTTTCCCATCTGCGTCGTGCCGATGCTGCATCAGGATCTTCAACGCACGGGCGTTCCGCTTTGGGGCTACTTCGCGCAGATCAGCGATTCGACCACGAGCTACGGCAGCTACTCCGGCGCCGTGCCGAACGAAAAGATCACGTGGGGCAAGCTCGGCGCGAAGACGCCGAAGTTCATTGTTGAGAGTGACGCGACGATCGTGGCGCCGCTGATTTTTGCCTGGGTGCTCGGGCAGTAGGAGCTGGCGCAAAATTAAGGCGCGAGGCTATTGAGATACAGTTCGAGATTGGTGTAGCCGCTCGCGGTTAGCTTGAGTGCGTCGGAAGGATTAGAGGCGTCCAGCTGATGGGTTTTTTCCCAAGTGTCAGGGATCCCGTCGTGGTCCGTGTCGAGCGGAGGGATGCCTCCCTTCAATTCACCTAAGCCGCCGGCGAGCGCTTCGCCTTGGGCATCGGTATGCGCCAGCGTCTTTCCTTTTTTCCCGAGCGAAGTGAGTTCGGCGATCAGTCGAAGATCGACGGCGTCGCGATGCAGCGAACAGCCGGCACCCGCCACCAGCTTTTCGAAAGCGACCTCGGCCGGATCAATCGTCACGGGCACGGCAGGGTGCAGGGCTGCGGCTCGGACGAAAGTCGGGAGCGTGTAGGTCTTTTCGTCGGCGCGGTGGAAGTCAGCGTCAGTGACCGGCTGGCCGTTGAGTTTCCCGTCGGAGTCGAGATCGGCGATGTTGCCCGAGTGATAGACGTGGTCGGTGGCGTAGAACTGACCGGCGAAGCGATCGTTCGATGAGGGGCCCTTGATGAAATAGTTGCCGATGACGTCGAGGTCGTGATCGGCCGCCGAGTGGCCGCCGCAGAGGCCGGTCTCGCCCCAGTTGTAGACGACATTGTTGATGTATTGGACGGTGCCCTTGACCTTCGGATTGCGGCTTTCGTTGCTTTGCCAGAGATTGTGGCTGAGGGTAATGTGGGTGACCGTGTCGATCAGCGCGCCGAAACTCTGCGGGTGAATGCCCTCGGCCATCAGGCAGTATTGCACGGTGATGTCGTGGCTGTTGACGGTGATGCCGAGGTCGTCCCAGCGCCCCCATTCAACCGAACAGTGATCGATGATGATGTTGCTGGCGTGATCCATGCCGAGGGACTTTTTTCCGCGGTCGCCGGCGATGCCTTCGCGGAAACGCAGATAGCGGAGGATGATGTTTTCGTGGCCGCCAAGCGAAACGCCGGCGCCATAGAGGCAGATCCCTTCGCCAGGTGCCGACTGGCCCGCGATCGTGAGATTGCTGGCGACGTCGACGTTGCTTGCGAGTCGTATGATGCCGCCAACGCTAAACACCACAATGCGATGCGGCTGGCTCACCGCGTCGCGAAACGACCCCGGACCTGCGTCGGCGGTGGTCGTGACATGGTAGATCGCGCCGCCGCGACCGCCGGTGGCGAGCGCGCCGAATCCCTCTGCGCCGGGAAATGCGAGGGGGGCCGTGGCCGAAAGTCTACCCGCTCCCGCGGATCCGGTAATCAGCAGGGAGGTGAGGGTGAAGACGGCGCGGTGAATGCGAGCAAAGGAGCGGATGAACAGGGGCATCGCGCGGATTGACGAGCTACGCACCCACAAGCTGCGCAGGTTGGGGGAAAACTTATCGGACCGTCAGGGTGTTTCCGTGGCCGCCGTGCCGCGAGCCTACTTTGCCGCCGGCGGGGACGCCTGAAGGAAGAACTGCTGTTTCCAGCCGAGGAGCTTCTTGATCTTCACGTTGGAGATCAGGGCGGCGCGGCCGGCGATTGGGCGCTTGAACTTTTTCAAGCCGGGCAGGAAGCGTTTGATCAGCTCCTTTGACGGGAGATTCGACGACGAGTCGTCGGCGGCGATGATGACGTTTTCGCAGCCGAGTCCACTGCGCTCGATGCCGAGCCGGCACGCGATCGCGAGGTCGCGCGAGTCGATGTAGGACCAGAGAATGCGCAGGCGATCCTCCGGATGGTCGAAGCGCGCGATGATGCGATCGTAGTCCTCGGGGCAGACGACGTTGCCGATGCGGAAGGAGAGAATCTGCGTGCCGTCGCGCCGGTGAAACATCGCGCCGGTCACCTCGTTGACGACCTTGGTCAGGCCGTAGGTGTCCTCGGGCAGCTGCGGATGGTCCTCGTCGATTGGGAGGTATTGCGGCTCGAAAAATTTATTGGCGAAACAGATGCCATAGCTCGACTCACTTGAGGCGATGACGGCCTTCTTGATTCCGAGGAGGCCGCAGGCTTCGAGGACGTTGTAAGTCGTGAGGGTGTTGACGCGGAAGATCTCGTCGTTGGGCTGTTCGTGCGCGCGCGGAATAGCGGCCATGTGGATCACGCCGGTGTAGGGGGCGCGGTTGCCGGTGCCGTGCGGTGAAAACGCGGTGACGACCTGGCCGAGCTGGGTGAGATCTGCGACGATCGTGCGGCAGAGCGCGACGGCGGGGCGTCGGCTGTCGACGTTGATGACCTCGTAGCCGGACTCGACGAGGTGCTTGACGATCCAGTGGCCGGCTTTGCCGCTGCCGCCGGTGACGAGAATGCGTTTGTTGACCATCCCGAGATCATTTCGCGGAACCGCGAAAGAGGGAAGCGATATTCGGCGCCAACCGGTGCTACGTGGTCGCGGCTTTGAGAAGTGCGGCGGCCGTCGTGCGGGCAGTGAGGGCGGAGGCGGCTGAGCCGCTGGCGTGAGCCGAGAGGATCGCGCCGTCGATGAGCAGGCTGAGGACGTTAGCAAGTTCGGCGGGATGGCGGGCCTCGGCGTCGGCGGCGAGCTGACGCAGCAGCGCGTTGACCGCCTGCTTATGTCGCCAGGCTGCCTGATGCACCGGATGCTCCGGATCGGGGAATTCGCTGAGCGCCCGAATAAATCCGCAGCCCTTGAAATCATCGGTCTTGAACCACGCCGCCAGCCAGTCGAACACGGCCAGCAACCGGCGGGTGGGGGCGTTTCCGGCGGCATCGACCGCGCTCGTGAGCGAAGTGCGCACATCGGCATCGAGCTTCTCGATCACGGCGACGATCAGCTCATCTTTCGAAGCGAAGTGATTGTAGAGCGTCATCTTCGCAACTCCCGCCTCGGCCAGCAGGGTGTCGATGCCGACGACGCGGTAGCCATCGCGGTAAAACAGCCGCTGCGCCGTCGCCATCAGGTGGGCGCGTTTGGCGGAGATCGACTCGGTTGCGGCAGCGGGCGCGGGCATTGCGGGACGTTAGCGGTGGGAAGCGAGGTCGCAAGAAAATAGACAGAACTGTCTATTTCTTGCTTGCGTTAATATAGACAGGTCTGTCTAGTTTGCCCCTCCACCTGCTCACCTCCCCGCCATGGCCCACAACTTTCTCAGCACCGTCTTTACCGACGCCGTCCGGCGCGCGCAGGAAACCTATTACGGCCGCGCGCAAACGATCCCACCGGCCCCGGGCGCGGACGAACTCGGGGAGCAGGAACAAGCGTTCATCCAGCGTCGGGACAGTTTCTATCTGGCTTCGGTCAACGCCGACGGCTGGCCCTACATCCAACACCGCGGCGGCCCGCGCGGATTTCTTCGGGTGATCGACGCGCAGACGCTCGGCTTCGCCGATCTCGGTGGGAACCGGCAACTCCTCACGACTGGCAACGTCGCGGGCAACGATCGCGTGGCGCTTTTCCTGATGGACTACGCCCGCCGTGAGCGGCTGAAGATCATCGGGCACGCGGAGACCATCTCGGCGAAGTCCAATCGGG
Source organism: uncultured Opitutia bacterium (assembly GCA_903896015.1). Lineage (GTDB taxonomy): Bacteria > Verrucomicrobiota > Verrucomicrobiia > Opitutales > Opitutaceae > CAITWF01. The sequence goes on from CAITWF010000111.1 coordinate 79,919, forward strand.
CGCTGGCGACCGAGCTCGCGCCCGAGGGCATCCCGGCGCGGATGGTCGAGCGGGTGTTTCGCATCCGCGTGGCGGGCTTCGACTGGAACTGCCCGAAACATATCACCCCGCGCTTCACCGCCGAGGAGATCGAACAGGCCGCAGCGCCGCTCAAGCGGCGGATCGGCGAACTTGAGGCGGCGCTCGTCGCCGCGCGCCATCCGTAATTTTTCGCCGAATCATCGAGCGAGATTTCCAACCCAAACGGAAAACGAAAAATGATCATGAAAACCGCCATCATCGTCCTCTCCGATCCCAAGGCTGGCACCGATGAAGCCCTCGGTCGCGTCTTCAATGCGCTCGCCATGGCCCGCGAATTTAAGTCTGCCGGCGAGACTGTGCAGGTCTTGTTTGCTGGGGCCGGCACACGCTGGCCGGCCGAGCTGAATCAGGCGTCGCACCCGGTGCACGCACTCTACCAACAAGTGCTCGATGTCGTGGCCGGCATCTCGTGCGGCTGCGCCGACGTGTTTGGCGCCGATGATCAAGGGCTGGCCCGCATCACGACCAACGCCGTGCCCGGCACGACGGGCCTGCCCAGCTTGCTCGCGCTCCAGCGCGAGGGGTTTCAGGTGCTGACTTTTTGAGCCGCGCGGCGTTGCGCTGCCGCCGGAATCCGCTTCCGTCGACGGATGCCCAACGCGCTCGCGCTCGAAAAATCGCCCTACCTCCGCCAGCATGCGGACAACCCCGTCGCGTGGCTGCCGTGGGGTGAGGCGGCTTTCGCGAAGGCGCGCGCCGAGGACAAACCGATCTTTTTGAGCATCGGCTACTCGACGTGCCACTGGTGTCATGTGATGGCGCACGAGTCGTTTGAGAACGAAGCAATCGCGGCGCTGCTCAACACGCACTTCGTCGCAATCAAAGTCGATCGCGAGGAGCGGCCGGACGTGGACAAGGTTTACATGGCATACGTGCAAGCGCTCACCGGCCACGGCGGCTGGCCGCTGAGCGCGTGGCTGACGCCCGAACTCAAGCCGTTTTACGGCGGCACGTATTTCCCGCCCGAGGATCGGCACGGGCGGCCGGGGTTCCCGGCCTTGCTGAACGCGATCGCGAACGGGTGGAAAATCGAGCGCGACAAACTGGTCGCGGAGAGCGAACGCGTGCTGGGGGTGTTGCGCGATCATCAAGCAGGTGCGAGAGAGGCGGAGGGACAGGAAGGTGCGGTGAGTGAAGCGCCGCTGGCTGTGGCTGGCGGCGAGGCGTTCGAAAAATGCTTCCAGTATTTCTACGAGAATTTCGATCAGGCGCATGGCGGGTTCGGCGGTGCGCCGAAATTTCCGCGGGCGGCGAATCTGAATTTTCTGTTTCGCGTGGCGGCGATTCAGGGCCGGACGAGCGAAGCCGGCGCGGAGGCGATCAAGTTGGCGGCGGCGACGTTGCGGGCGATGGCGCGCGGCGGCATCCACGACCATGTGGGCGGCGGGTTTCACCGCTACGCGGTCGACGAGGGCTGGTTCGTGCCGCACTTCGAAAAGATGCTCTACGATCAGGCGCAGATCGCGATTAATGCGCTCGAGGCCAAACAGGCGACGGGCGATGAGCGGTTCGGGTGGCTGGCGCGCGACATCTTTGACTACGTGGGGCGCGAGCTGACGAGCCCGGCCGGTGGGTTTTATTCGGCCGAAGATGCCGACTCGCTCGTGGCGCACGGGCAAGCGGAGCATGCGGAGGGCGCGTTTTATGTATGGACGGCGGCGGAGTTGCGCACGGTGTTGGGCGATGACTTCGCCTTGATCGCGGCGCAGTTTGGCGTCGAGGAGAACGGCAACGTGCCGGCGCAGCTCGATCCGCACGGAGAGTTTCGTGGGAAGAACATTCTGGCGCAGCGGCGATCGCTCGGAGAGACGGCGAAGCAGTTTTCGCTGTCACCAGAGCAGGCCAACGATCGGCTGATGGCGGCGCTGGAAAACTTGCGCGACGTGCGCGCGCGGCGTCCGCGGCCGCAGCTCGACGACAAGATCATCACGGCGTGGAACGGGCTGATGATTTCGGCGCTGGCGCGGGGCGCGCAGGTGTTGGAAGGCAGGGAGGAATCCCCGAACGGTTCTTGCCTGCGGGCGGCGATCCGTGCGGCGGAGTTTGTCGAGCGCGAGCTGCACGATGCGGCGCGAGGAATTCTTTTCCGGTGCTGGCGCGAAGGGCGCGGCGGCGCAGAGGGTTTCGCGGAGGACTACGCGTTTTTTATCCAGGGGCTGCTCGACCTTTACGAGGCTTCGTTCGATGCGCGATGGGTGACGTGGGCGGCGAAGCTGCAGGCAAAAATGGACGAGCTGTTTTGGGACGCGGAACGCGGCGGCTATTTCAACTCGGAGGCGGGCGACGCGAGCATCGTGCTGCGGTTGAAGGAAGACTACGACGGCGCGGAGCCGGCGCCGAGTTCGGTGGCGGCGCTGAACTTGCTGCGACTCTCGGCGATTTTTCACGACGACGCGCGGCGCGAGCGCGGCGTGCGGTGCGTCGAGGCGTTTCGTCTGCAATGGTCGCGGGCGCCGCACGCGATGCCGCAGATGCTGGGCGCGCTGGAGCTGGCGCTGGACGGCCCCCGCCACGTCGTCCTCGCGGGCAATCCGGCGGCGGAGGATTTTCGCGCGCTCGCGGCGGGTTTGCAGGAGTGGCTCGGAGCGCGGCGAGCAATCGTGCGCGCGGATGCGGCGATTCCCTGGACGGCGGCGATGTCGCCGATCGAGGGTCGCGCGGCGGCGTATGTGTGCGAGGATTTCACGTGTCAGCGGCCGGTCACGGCGCCGGATGAGTTGCGGCGGCTATTGGGTTGAATGGGGGTGGGTTTCTGTTTGGGTGCGGGTTGGTCCAACCCTCGCCTGTGGATTCCATTACCACCCGTCCCGCCGAAGTTCGCTCGCTCCGTCTGGCGGGCGGATTGGTGGTTGGGCTCGCGCTCTCCGTGATCGGGGGGTTGGTGACGAACCGGCTGGAGTGGGTGCGGTGGCTGCCGAGCAGTTCGACCATGGTGATGAATGCGGCGATTTGCTCGCTGGTAAGCGGGGCCGGCTTGCTGGCGCTCGCGAGTGGGTGGCGGCGGGTGGCGGCAGCGTGCGGCGCGGCGACCGCGTTGATCGGGGTGGTGACGCTGGTGCACGCGGAGTTCGGTGGGCCGCTCGATGTGGATCAATTATTTTGGAAACAATCTTGGGTTGAGGCGTCATTTCCGCCGGGCCAGATGGCACCCAACGCCTCGGCGGCTTTCCTGCTGGTGGGGGCCGCGCTGGTGGTGCTGGCACTGCGGCGCCGGGGACATTGGCTGCTGCCGGTGATGGGCGGCGTGATCGGGGCGTTCGCGTTGCTGCCGCTGGTGGGTTATTTGGTCATCTGGTTTGGTGCGGGGGCGGCGCCGGTTTACCGCGGCATGGCGTTGCCGACGGTGGTGTGCCTGCTCGTGCTCGCGGCCAGCCTGCTGCGGATCGCGCGCTCGGCGATGACAGGCGAATCCGCGGCGCAGTCGTTCATGGCGGCGGCGCTGGGCATGATTATCTCGATTGTCATCGTGACGGTGCAGAGCAGCGCCGCGTTGGTGGAGGCCAACAACTGGGTGGCGCATTCCTACCAAGTGCGCGGGGCAATCGACCGCATGGTTGCTGAAGTGGCGCGGATGGAGAACAGCGCCCGCGGCTACGGGCTGACCGGGGACGGGAGCTTCCGCCTCCGCGTGGCCGATCACCAGACTGCCGTGCTCGAAAAGATTGCCGAGGTACGGGAGTGTGTGAGCGACGACCCGGCGCAACTCGCGCGGGTCGCCCGCTTGCGCGATCTGGCGGAGCAAAAATTTACATTCTATGCCGCGGTGATCCGCGCGCGCGAGGCCGGCGGTGCCGAAGCGGCCGCGCGCGTGATGATGTCGCTGCCGACCGCGGTCACGAGCGCGCTCGTGGATCTGGCCGACGAAATGAGCCGCGAGGAAAACCGCTTGCTCGGAGCGCGCGAGCAGGAGCGCGCCCTGCAGCAGCGCAACACGCACATGGTGCAGGTGCTCGGCACCGCCATTGCGCTGGGGCTTATCGGGGCGTCGTTTTTTTCGGCGCGGCGGTCCACGGCGGCGCGGTTGGTGGCCGAGGCGGAGTTGCGCGCTTCGCGTGCGCGGCTCGTCAATATTTTCGACGCGGTGGGCGACGGCGTCGTCTACCAAACCGCGAAGGGCGGCATCGAGGAGTGCAATGCGGCGGCCGAGCGGATCCTCGGACTTTCGCATGAGCAGCTGACCGGCAAGAAATCGGTGGACCGGGATTGGCGAGCGGTGCGCGAGGACGGCACGACCTGGCCGGGCGAAGAGCATCCGGCGATGGAAACTTTGCGCACCGGCGCGGCCCAGCGCGATCGACTCATGGGGGTGCAACGGGGTGATGGCAGCCTGGTATGGGTTTCGATTAACACCGAGCCGGTGTTCGATGCGGACGGTGCGGTGGCCGGGGCTGTGGTGAGTTTCGCCGACGTCACGGCGTGGCGGCAGGCGCAGGTGTCGTTGCGGGAGAGCGAGGGACGCTTTCGCACGCTGGTCGAGGCGACGGCCGAGGCCGTGGTCATCAGCGCGGACGGCCGCGTGCTCGACCTGAATGATCGTGCGCTCGAGATGTTCGCCATCACGCGTGAAGACGTGATTGGGCGCCCTGTGCTCGACCGGGTGGCGCCGGACGATCTGCCGCGGGTGAGCGAACTGCTGAAGTCGGGCGTCGATCACTACGAGGCGCGGCTGCGGCGCAACGACGGACGAGAATTCGACTGCGAAGTGCGCGTGCGCATCGTGCAGCAGGACGGCCGGCAGGTGCGGCTCGCAGCCATGCGCGACATGACGGAACGCAACGAAATCCAGCGCTCGCTCCAGATCGCGCGCGACCACGCGCTCGAAGCCTCGCGGCTCAAGTCGGAATTCCTCGCGACGATGAGCCATGAAATCCGCACGCCGATGAACGGCATCATTGGCATGGCCGGGCTGCTGCTCGAAACGCCGTTGAACGACGAGCAGCGCGGCATGGGTGTGATTTTGCAGAATAGCGCGGAAAACCTGCTCGGCATCCTCAATGACATTCTGGATTTTTCAAAAATCGAGGCGGGCAAGCTGCGGCTCGTGGCGGCGGACTTCGAGTTGCGAGCGTTGGTGGAGGAGACGCTTGCGCTGCTTGCACCGCGCGCGCACGAAAAGCACCTCGAGTTGATCGGTGATTTGGAGGCGGCGCTGCCGACTTGGTGGCGCGGCGACGCGGGCCGTTTCCGGCAGGTGCTGACCAACCTCGTCGGCAACGCGATTAAGTTCACCGATCGCGGCGAGGTGGTGGTACGCGTGAACGCGGCGCCCCGGGGGCGCGACGGGTGCCGGACGGTGCGCGTGACGGTGCACGACACGGGCATCGGCATCCCGCGGGACGCGCAAGCGCGGCTCTTTCAGCCGTTCACCCAGGTGGATGGCACCAATACGCGGCGGTTCGGCGGCACGGGCCTCGGCCTCGCGATCAGCCGGCAACTCGTCGATCTCATGGGCGGGGAGATCGGTTTTGAGAGTGAGGAAGACGTCGGCTCGACGTTTTGGTTCGAGGTCGATCTGCTGGAGTTGACGGGCCCGGCCCCGGTTGCGCCGACGCCAGCGATTGAGGGTCGGCCGCGCGTGCTCATCGTCGATGATAACGAGACGAACCGCGGGATCCTGCTGCATCAGGTGGCAAAACTCGGGCTCGACGTGGAGGCGGTCGCCGATGGCCGCACAGCGCTCGCGCGGCTCGGCGTCGGCGCGGAGTCAGGGTCGGCCTTTTCGCTCGTGCTGCTCGACTGGCACATGCCGGGGTTGAGCGGACTCGACACGGCAGTGAGTATCCGCGCCGATCCGAATTTTTCGCGGCTGCCGCTGGTGATGCTGTCGTCGGCGCGCCAGCAGGAAGATTCCACGGCAGCGCTCGCGGTGGGATTTGCGGCGATGCTGACGAAGCCGGTGCGCGAGGAGCAGTTGCACCGCACGCTCGGGCGCGTGCTCGCGGAGGGCGGGGCGCCGAGCGCGGTGAGTCCGCGGAACGAGGGAATCGCGCCGCCGGCACGCGCGCTGCGCGTGCTGCTTGCGGAGGACAACGCGGCCAACCAAACCGTGGCGCGCCTCCTGGTCACGAAGATGGGGCACACCGTGGAGGTCGCCTCCAACGGCCGCGAGGCGCTCGCCCTGTTGGCGGAGCGGGCCTACGACGTCGTGCTGATGGATTGCCAGATGCCGGTGCTCGACGGCTACGAGGCCACGCGCCGGATCCGCTCGGGATCGTTTGTCGGCGTGAATCCGCGCGTGCCGGTCATTGCGCTCACCGCCTACGCGATGTCCGACGATCGGCAGAAGTGTCTCGCGGCGGGCATGGACGATTACGTGGCGAAACCGATCCGGGCGGACGAGTTGCTGCGGGCATTTGCACAGTGCGGACTCGCGAGCGCGGCGTCTGCTCGAGGGGTGGGAGCGTTGATGGGGTCCGCCCCCGCCGGTAGCGAACCAGCCGCACTGGACGCGCGCGTGGTCGCAAGCATGCGGGCGTTGCCGGGCCGGCAGGGTCCATCGTTGTGGCCGGAGTTGCGGGAGCTGTTTTTGCGCGAGGCGCCCCTGCGGCTGGAGGAATGTGCGCGGGCACTGGCAGCGGGCGCGGGCGAGGATGCCGCGCGTACTGCGCATGCGCTGGCGGGCAGCTGTGCGAGCGTCGGAGCCGGTCCGATGCGCGCGGCGGCGATCGCCTTGGAGCGTGCGGTGCGCGGTGGCCCGGCCCCGGCGACTGCTGCGGCGCTCGCCGGGCTGCACCGTGAATGGGAACGCACGAACGCGGCCCTCGCCACGCCGACCTTTTCCTCTGTATGAAAATTCTCGCCGTGGAAGACGATCCAGTGGCGCAGCTCGTGCTCGAGTCGGCGTTGAAATCGCTCGGGCACGAGGTCGTGCTGGCAGCGGATGGAGAGGCCGCCTGGGCAGCGTTGCGCGATCCGGCGGTGCGCGTGGTGGTGAGCGACTGGCAGCTGCCGCGCCTCGATGGCTGCGAGCTTTGCCGGCGCATCCGGGAGGAGCGCGAAGACTACGTGTGTTTCATCCTCGTCACGGAACGGGTGGCCACCGGGGAAAATCTCGATGCGGCCTTTGCCGCGGGCGTGGATGAGTTTCTGACCAAACCGATCGACACGCGGGAGTTGCGGCTGCGGCTGCACGTGGCGGAGCGGATTCTCGGCTTCACCTCTGAGCTGCGCCGGCTGGAGGATTTTTTGCCGATTTGCGGCTACTGCAAGAAAGTGCGCGACGATCAAAAATACTGGCAGGCGATCGAGTCGTATATGGCCGCGCGTGCGGGCACGCGGTTCAGTCACGGCGTCTACCCCGAGTGCTACGAGCGCGTGCTCGTGCCTCAGTTGAAGAAACTCGGGCTGGCCACGCCGCCGCGCCTGGACGAGTGATCGCGCGGTGCGTGCTTTTGCCGTTGCGCCGCGCGGGCCGGTCGCCTCGCTTGGAGCTGACCCATGAAGATTCTCGCTGTCGAAGACGATGCCGTGGCCCGTGCCGTATTGCACCGGGCGCTGCGCCGGCTGGGGCACGAGGTTGTTGAGGCGCCGGACGGCGAGGCCGCGTGGGAAAAGCTGTCGACCGAGCCAGTGCGCGTGGTGGTAAGCGACTGGATGATGCCGCGGGCGGATGGGCTTGAGCTGTGCCGCCGCATCCGCCGGCGCGCGGGGCAGGACTACGTTTATTTTATTTTGCTCACGGGCCGCGACGCCACGGAGGAAAACCAGCGCGCCGCGGCCGACGCGGGCGTGGACGACTTTCTCACCAAGCCACTCGACCTCGCAGAGCTCTGGATGCGGCTGCGCGTGGCCGAGCGCATCCTCGGTTACACAAAACAGGTCCGCCAGCTTGAGGAGCTGCTGCCGATTTGCTCCTACTGCAAAAAAATCCGCGACGACCAAAACTACTGGCAGCAGATGGAGGGCTACATCAACGAGCGCACCGGCAGCGAATTCAGTCACTCGGTCTGCCCGGACTGCTACACGCGTGTCGTGCTACCCGAGATCGAAAAAATCCATGCGGCGCAGGCCGACGCGCCGCTGAGGCCGCCCAATGTCGAACGAGGAACTTAAACCACTCGAGGAAAAGATCGCCTACCTCGAGCGACACGTGACCGAGCAGGACAAGGCGATGCTGGAAATGGCGGACGGCATCGCGCGGCTGCGCCGTGAACTCAAAGCGCTGCGCGAACGAAATGCGGGCGGCGCGACGAGCGGCGAAAACGAAGCGATGTCGGACGAGCGTCCGCCGCACTATTGATGGGAAATCCAGACGCGGTGCGGCTTCAAAACGTCGCACTCACCTCTTGCTGCTGGCCGGGGTCGAGCAACTGGGCCCCGAGGGCGGTGCACTCGGTCTCGTCGTTTTTGTAGAGTTTAAATTTCACGGGCGCGGCGGCGTCGCTCGTTTCCCAGCGCCATTTGCCGATCGAGACGAATTGGAGTGGGACGCCTTTTTCCCAACTCAGGCCTGGGCCTTCGCCGCGGATGAAGAGGCGGTTGCCGATGCCGATGTAGGCGGTAACGAGCAGACGGGTGGCGCCGTCGGACGAGAGCCCGCGTTCGCCGACTTCGGCGGACTCGGCGGCGGGCGTCTCCGTGATGTCGAGCGTCAGGGAGTCGTCCGCAGTTTCTGGCGTGGATTTCTTCGGGACCCGTTTCCTCGCGGACTTGGCCGACTCGGTGCTGGGCGGTTCGGGCGCGGGTGAGGTCGGAATTTCCGTCGCCGCGGGCGGCGCGGCGAGGTGGCCGGCGAACGGCTCCGCCGAGTGCGGTGCAACGGGCGCAACCTCTGGGATTGCGGCCGCGGGGATTGGGGGAGGCTCTTCCCCTTTAGGCTCCGCCTTCGCCGAGGCTTCGGCGGACAGGTTTTGGATTTCGGATTTTGGATTGGTCTCGCCGGTGATAATCGTGGTCTCGCTCGCGATCGGGACCGCGGCTTCGAGCGTTGCGGAGGGCGCGGGCGTTTCCTCGGCGGTGGCTTCGCGACGCGGCTTGCGGGGGCGCTTCGGCGGATGCGCGGCGCTGTCGGTTTTTGGCGCATCCGTCGCAGTGGGTTCGGCCGGGGTCGAATCCGCCGGGGGTGGTGAAGCGAGTGTTGCGGTCTCGGGTGCAGCCGCGGGAGCCGGAGTCGGTGCGGCCGGCGGGACGGAAAGAGCTTTCGCGGCGGCTTCGAGCGCCGCGATTTTGGATTCGATCGCGGCGAGGGCGGTGGCGAGCTTCGCATCGAGTGCGCCGGCATCGCTTTGAGTTTTCGACAGCGACTCGGTCACGGCGACCAGGCGCTTTTGCGCCGCCGTTTCAAGCTTGGCTGCTTCGGCGGTGGCCTTGGAGATTTTGTCGGAAATCGAGTCGAGCCGCTCGCTCTCGGAGGAGCGCAGCGCGGCGACTTCCTTTTCCAATTCCTCGCGCTCGTTGCTGTCGACCTCGGCGAGCCGCTGCGAAAACTCCGCGATTTTTTCCTGCAACTGATGCGGGAGCTTCTCGGCGTGGCGGAGATTTTTTTGGACGAGCTCGGAGATTTCGTTGAGGCCGTTGGCGGCGATGCTGATTTGCTCGGCGGAGGTTGTGATGGTGCGCGCGAGCGCCTCCAGCGCCCGCTGGCGATCGTCGAGGGTCTCGTTTTTTTGTGACTCGTAGTTGGCGACCAGCGGCACGAGGCCGACGACGGCACCGGCGATGACGCAGGCGACGATGAGAAACATCGTCAGCTCCGAATACGGCCGGTGGGCGTTGGCGGCGATCGCCGCGGCGGCGGCAAGCAGCGCGAGATCGGTAACGATGAAGATCCAGGTGGGCAGTTTGGGCTGGGTGGAAGGCGTCATGAGGGGCGTCGCGGGCGGCGGAAAGTTTGTGCGGCCCGCGGGCGCGCGGCTCAAGGAGAAATCGGTGCGCAAAATCGGGGTTGTGCCGGGGGGGGCGCGCGCGCCAGCGTGGGGCTCGCGATGGATTTCCCCCATTTCATGCGGATCGAGCGCGACGGACCGGGCCGGGCGAGACACTGCGTGGTGCATCTGGTCGATCCGAAATTCTCGCTCGAGATCGAGCCGGATCGCGAGGCCCCGGACAAGATTGGCCGCGGCGTGATCAAGCGCGTGCGCGTGCCGAACTCGTGGGCGGGCGACTATGGGAAGTGTGCCAAGCTGCTGAGCGCGGCACAGGAATTCTTCACCGAGTCGCTCGCGACACCCGCACCGAAAGCGGAAACGCGTCGCTTCGGCGTCTAAGACCTCCGCGCGGGTCAGTTGCCCATCAGCGTCGCGCGATAGCCGGCGTTCAATTCTTCGAACGTGAGCGCGCCGTCGCGGTCTTTGTCGAAGCTCTTGAACTCCGCCGCTGGCATGTAGGCGGCTTCGGCGGGGGAAAGTTTACCGTCGTGGTCGGTGTCGAGGGCCTCAAATGCCTTCATGAGTGTCTCGCGCAATTCGGAGAGTTGGATGATGCCGTCGTGATTGCGATCGTTCCAACCGAACTGCTCCATGACGATGAAGAGTTCGTATTCGACGAAGAGCAGGTGGTCATCGCGATCGATGTCGGCGAGGTGGAAGAGCGCGCGGCGCAGTTCCATGAACTCGGTGAGGCTGAGACGACCGTCGTGGTCGGTGTCGGCGCGCAGAAACGTGTCCTGTGCGATGTTGCTCGCCTGCAACTCGTCGGGATCGATGAAGTCGTTTTTTTTTTGTCGGCGGCGCGGAAGAGCGCGAACGAGGCGCGATCCCATTCGTCGAGGTTGAGCGCGTCGTTGCCGGTCGTGTCCATCGCGACGAACGCCAGGCGGATTTGCGCGGCGGTGGGCAGCGCCCGCGCGGTGAGCGCGCTGAGCAGAAAAATCAGCGTGACGGCCTGCCACGCGCCGCGGAACCGGGGCATGGGATAGAGCTCAGGATTTCGTGGCGGCCTTCCAGCTCGCGTAGGCGCGCTGGTCGGCGGTCATCTGGGTGACCTGGGCTTTCGTTGCCGGCTTTTCGGTCGCGGTCGAAGGGCTCACCGCGAGACCGAGCCGGCCGCCGAGCGGGTCGGGGCTGACAGCTTGCAGTGCCGCGACGAGCGCAGTCGCGCGGGCGTCGGCCTTCGGCGCCGCGGCCAGCATGGGCTGGGAGGCGGCGAGAAGGCCGGCGAACGCGAATGACAAAACCGAAAGAGTGGGGCGGGGAGTGCTCATGGCGTATGAAGGATTTACCCTAGATTACACCACGCGGTCGGCCGCGACATCGGTAGCTTTACCCCGGAGATTGCGTAATTTTTGGGCGTAGTCCTACGCACCGAGCGCGATGCGCCGCCACGTCGTGATGCAGAGCGACACGAGCACGGCCACGCGCAGCGCGCCCTCAAACGTCAGTAGCACCAGCACCCACTTGAGCGTACAGCCGCGCCGCAACGAAAACCCGATCGCTGTCAGGCCGAGTAACGCCAGCCCGAACACGCGTCCCATCGGCAGCGCCAGCAGCGCGAGCATCCATAGCCCGTAAAAAATGATCGTCACGCTCCAGAAAAAGGCCGCCGCCTCACCGAGCCCGAGTGATCGTGGATCGGCCCCGCGCGCGATCTGCTTGATGCCGAGGTAGCGCTCGCAGAGCACAAGCTGCGCGATCTCGAAGATCAGGAACAGCGGCGCAAGCAGGAGCAGAAAAATCATGCGGGCAGAAAAGCCGATCGGCCGGGGCTTGGCAACGTGCGCGTCGCGCTCACGGCCACGTGATCGCTTGCTCGTGGGCGTCGAGGAAGAGCAGGGTCTTCTGGCGGGCCGGCGCAACCGAATGATCGCGCAGGCGGAGGGAGTTGAGCTGATCGGAAAACGTTTCGCGCAGCACGGCATCGGCGATCGTCGCGTCGGCGGTGCCACCCGGGAGCGGACAGGTCAGGTAAACCCAGAGGTGCTGATCGCCGTCCTTCAGCTCGCGGCCGACCCAGGCGAGCGGCTGCGCGGCCGCGTCGCGGGATTTCACGGCGAGCGAGCGGCGCACGAGCGCGAACAGCAGCGCATCAAGTTCGGCGGCCGGCGTGGCGCCGAACTTGATCTTTTTTCCGGCCGAGGCGGTGAGTGCGGCCTCGGCGTCGTCGGTGAAAAGGCGCAGCGCGATTTCGAGCCGCGCCGGCGCCGGCCGGTAGTCAAGCTCGGCGGTGCTGGCGTGGATCGGATGGGCGCGCGCCGTGGAGACGAGCGCGCCCAAAACGATCGCGGCAAACAGCGCGCGGCGGGTCACGGCGACTCGGGCTTGGCATCGCCGTCAGGCTTCTTCCCGGCGGCGGGCTTCGCCTTCTTTTCCGCCTCGTCCCTCAATTCTTTCATCGGATTCGCAGTGCGCGGCTCGTTGAAGAGCTGGAAGCGGCTCTTGATCGGGCGGCGGGGCCAGAAGTTATTTTCGACGTCGGCATCGGCGGTCTCCTCGTGCGGGTCGAGTTGGAGCGCTTTGATCTCCTTGGTGGTGACAAGGAGTTTGGAGATCTTGGCGTTGTCGACCCGCCAGATTTCGGCGGGGATGCGCAGCTCCTCGGTGGAGCCGTCGGCATAGTCGATTTTCAGGATGACGGGCGTGACGAGGCCGCCGACGTTCGAGAGTTCGACGAGGTAAAAATTGCGCGCCGTCTTCAGCAGCTCGGGCTTGATTTTTTCCTTCGCGAGGCCCTTGAGCAGGCTGGAGTATTTTTCCTTGTCGCTGGGCAGGAGCGTGGCCTCGTCGAAGCTGTTGTAGAAATCCTTCAGCTCCGGGTAGTCGTCGATGCGCTTGGGCTCGGTGGCGTTGCGCTGGTGAGAGAGCGTCTCGGGCTTCGCGTCTTTCTCGGCCTTGGCGCGCGGTTTCTCGATGGCCGGATCGCGGGTGTCGAGCGTGTATTGGCGGACGGCATCGATGGAGACATCCACGTGATCGTTGGTGTAGAACCAGCCGCGCCAGAACCAGTCGAGGTCGATGCCGCTGGCATCCTCCATGGTGCGGAAAAAGTCCGCGGGATAGGGATGCTTGAAGGCCCAGCGCTGCGCGTAGGTTTTGAATGCGTGATCGAAGAGTTCGCGGCCGAGGACGGTTTCGCGGAGGAGGTTGAGCGCGGTGGCGGGCTTGGCGTAGGCGTTGGGCCCGAGCAGGAGGATGGATTCGCTGTTGGTCATGATCGGCACCTGGCCGGGGCCGGTCATGTAGGCGACGATGTCGCGCGGTTCTCCGCGCATGGACGGATAATCTTTTTCCCAGGCCTGCTCGGCAAGGTACTGGCAAAACGTGTTGAGCCCCTCGTCCATCCACGTCCACTGGCGCTCGTCGGAGTTGACGATCATGGGGAAGTAGTTGTGGCCGACCTCATGGATGACGACCGAGATCAGGCCGTATTTGGTGCGCTTGCTGTAGGTGCCATCTTCATCGGGCCGCGGGCCGTTGAAGCAAATCATCGGGTATTCCATGCCGCCGACGGGACCGTTGATCGATTGGGCGACGGGGTAGGGGAACGGGAACGTGTGCGCGGAGTAGACGTCGAGCGTGTGGATGATCGCGTGCGTGGAATAATGGCTCCAGAGCGGCTCGGCCTCCTTCGGGTAGAACGACATCGCCAGCACCGGCTTCTTGGGATCGGGCGAGGCGTGCTGGGGTGCACCCATCGCATCCCAGATAAATTTGCGCGAGGTGGCGAAGGCAAAGTCGCGGACGTTTTTTGCAGCGAAGGTCCAGGTCTTCTTGCCGGCCGGCTTGTTGGACTCGTTTTTCTTCGCCTCCTCGGGCGTGACGACGAAGACCGGCGCCTTGGCGGTCTCGGCCTGCTTCAGGCGATCGCGTTGCGCGGCCGTGAGCACCTGCTCGGGATTTTGCAGTACGCCGGTACCAGCGACGATGTGATCGTCGGGCACGGTGAGCCGCACGAGGTAGTCACCAAACTCGAGCGTGAATTCGCCGCGACCAATGAACTGCTTGTGCTGCCAGCCCATGGTGTCGTTGTAGACGGCCATGCGCGGGAACCACTGGGCGATTTCGTAGATGTAGTTCTGGTCCTTTTCGAAATACTCATAGCCGCTGCGGCCCCCGACGATTTTGGCATCGTTGACCAAGTAGCTCCACGCGACGTGAAACGTCGTCTTCGCACCGGGCGCGAGCGGCTGCGGCAGGTCGACGCGCATCATCGTCTTTACGATCGTGTGGGCGAGCGGCTGGCCGGAGGCGTCGCTCACTTCGCCAATCTTGAGGGCACTGTCGTAGGTCTCGCGCGCGAGGATCGACTCGAGCGAGCGGTAGGGAAACTTGTCGAGCGGATCGGCGCCGCCGCGGCCACCGAGGGAGGAGGCGATGTTGGCGTCGGAATTTTTCGCGTGGAGATTCGCGTCGAGCTGCAGCCAGAGATAGGTGAGCGAATCGGGCGAGTTGTTGGAGTAGACGATCGTCTCGCGGCCGGCGATCGACTGATGGGCGTCGTTGAGTTCGGCGTCGATGGTGTAGTCGGCGCGCTGCTGCCAGTAGCCGCGGCCGGGCGCGCCGGAGGCGGTGCGCTGTTCGTTGGGCGTCGGCAGTAGCTCCTCGAGCTGGCGAAACTTGTCGGTCGGGAGCGGCTTGGTCGCGTAGGGTTGCGCCAGCAGCGAAACGGCGGCGCACGTCAGCGCCGCGAGAGTAAGCAGGAAACGCATCTGCGCACGACAGCCCGTCGCGTGCCGGCTGGCAAAGCGAAATCTGCCCGCTCGCGGACCCCGGGGCCCAGGGCTCAGGGCCGAGGGCTAAATGGAGCCCGCGCCGCGGCTCATTGTCTCTTTTGGGATTAAATTTGCTGGGCGGGCCGCTCGATTGCCGCCGGCGCAACCACCGCGGCAAAGGACTAGTCATGCCAGTTTTCGAACTGTAGCCCGGGCCTCCGGCTGAATTCCTGGAGATGACGCGGAACCACCGTGGCCCCGAGCCGGAGGGCTTGCACTGCGATCAAGGTGCAAGTCGTGTGGTTTGAGCGGACGCTGGCCCCATTGTCCCGTCGCCACCGGCTTGTTCCATAGGCTTCGTATTAGAAACGCCGTGATGTCTGAAAATTAAAACGAGCAAGACTATCTTGCCGGAGTTCGCGCAGAATGCCGAAGCCTACGACTACGGACTGCGCACGAACGACCCCACAGGTGCGTGCATTTCGCGGCTAAGACTCCCGAAACCGGCTGCTTCTCGGGCTCCTTTTTTCGAGATAAAGGTTAGGCTCATCGCGCAGGCAAGGGAGTCGGGCTGACACCTTTGCCGACCGCTTTCGATCCGCCGCGAGGCTTTTATTTCTCCGACCGCGGCGGCAGCAGGCCGTAAACATAGAGCGCGCCGGTGCCGGCGGGGAGGGTACCGAAGCTGGCGAGATACACCTTGCCGTTGACGACGGTGGGTGGCGCGTTTTTTGAAATCCGGCCCGGCGAATCGTGGTCGGGATCCAGGTTCGAATTCCACAGCTCTTGCGTGACATCATTGGCATCGTAGGCACGCAGGACGCCCGCGCCGTTGAGATGGCTGCCGCCGTGTTCCGCGAGCGCGGCGTTCGCCCAGACAATTCCGTTGGTGTCACCGTTGGCGGAAAGCGACAGGATTCCGCCGGGATAGGCGCTCGTGGCCGCGCCCACGCCCAAGGCCTGCGGTTCGAAGTGCCCATCTTTGATGGCATACGCCTTCAGCGCATCGTCCTGGCCCCAGAGATAAACGACACCCCCGCGTGCGGCGCTTTGCCAGAATACGGCGCCGACATTGACTTGGCGCTTGGCTCCCTGGAAGTGCTGCAACGCATGTTCGTCGCCGAGGTGGCCGAAGTTTTCAGTGTTGATCATGTAGACGATGCCTTGCTTGCCCGCGCCGATCACCGCGTGCGTACCGGGCAACAGCATGGCTCCCGCGGAATTCAGGTCGGCGTCGCGCTTGTCGAGTTCCTCGTAATTGGTCGGCGTGAACCAATCCAGCACGTGCAAATCGGGCGACACCTTGAGGAAGCTGTCGCTCAGATTATCGCGGCCGTCCCATGTGCCGTTGGAGGTCACGAAGAAAATCGTGCCATTTTCGTCTGCGGCTGGACCCTGCCCCGACTGCCAGATGCTGTTGCCGACCTTGCCGGGACTCAGGTTCAACGATCCCAGTTTGCGGAGGGTCGCGGCGTCGAAGCGAAAGAGGTAACCGTGATACGGCTCCTCATCACAATGCGAGGCGTAGCCCACATAAACGCTGCCCTTCGAGAGCAGCAGTGCCGGACGCTGATTTTGCATGATCGGGTCGAAGCCGTCGGCGGTGATCTCCGCGGGGCCGGCGGCCCAGTCCTTTCCCGTCAGGATATCCAGCGCATGCAGTCGTTGCACCCAACCGTCGTTCTCGTGGGTGAGGGCAACGACGTATAAGGTCTGCGTGGCGGGATCGATCACCGGCGTGCCGATGATGCCCATGTTGCCGAGAATGTCGTTACACCAGAAGTGGTGCTGCTGCACGCTGCCGGGCGGCCCGAGGTTTACCTGCCAGTAGGCGGGGGCTTCGCGATCCGCGTCGAACGCATAGACGGTGTTCGCCGCGGAGGCGACGAACACGACGTTGTGATGGCCGCCCGCGATGGCGAGGTTGGGAACGTAGAGCGGCTGCGCGAACACCTGGTCATCGACGACATGGTGGAAGAGCAGGCCGAATTGGCGCGCGTTGACATTCGCGGGCGTAAGCGTGGTCTCGCTGAGATTGGCCCCGACGCGGGCGTTGTTGTTATGCTGCGTGTAGACTCCGGTGTGACCGAGCACCACGGGTTCCACGCCGTGACCCGGCGCGGCGAGCTTGGGTTCGATTGGCAGCGCGTTCGCTTCCTGGGGGTGCGGCCGCCGGGTTTCGAGTCCGCGGACATACTCCAGGAGAGCATCGATCTCTTCGGCCGGGAGAAGGATCCCGAAAGGCGGCATGCGCTCCGGCACGCCATTGCGGATGATCAGCCGGCGCTCGGCGTCGGGGTGCGCGGCCTGCCATTTTGCGTCCGTGAAGTTGGGGAGACCGGTGTAGCCGCTGCCGTCGGAATTGTGGCAGCGGGAACACGTGTTGGTGAACTCCATCGCTGCGGCCTTGCGGGCGGCGGCACTCGGCGCAGCCAGGGCCGAGGTCGCGGCCACCAGAAAGCAAACCAGGCTGCCCAAAAGGCGGGGAGGAGGTTTGAATGGCATCGGTTTCATCGAACAAGCAAATGGGATTTTTGCCAGCCAAGCTCGTCCGGCCGTTGATGTGCTTTCGTTGGCCCCAGAGCGACAGAAAATTCTCAGCCCGTGGTGTCTGAAAATTCGAACGGTGACAGCGATGTTGCCGGAAATGGGGCAGCAGAGAGCATCGTGCGATGCTTGCGCGCCTACCAACTTTCCACGGAATTCACCGTTTCTCTGACGTTCCCTTTTGGGACGTGAAATTATCACTCCAGCGCTGAATCGGGTCATTTGGGGTGCTTCCGCGTTTGCTTCTTAAGCCCCTAGTTGGCACGACGCTTGTTCGGGACATACTGCGCCAGAAACGTACGGTGTTTAAGACACGCGAACGCAAAAGATCCTTCTCGGGGGTTGGTCAACCCACGGGCACAGTAACTTTCAGCGCTACGGCGCGGGCAAGATCCTGTTGCCGGCTATCGAAACTTACAAATGTGCGACATTCTAGTTCCAGTGCGCAGGCGACATGGAGCACGTCCAATGAGCGTGTGCCAAGTGTGCGAGTGTGGGTGCGACTCAGGTCTGCTGCTCGCTTTAACGCTGCGCGCCATAGAACGTCCGCTAGGACGCAACGTCCTTGTTCGAAATCCTCATCAAGTGCCGCGAGAGCAGCCTCGAACGCTTTGTCTCCGATAAACTTCCGATGCGCCGCGAGAGCGATAGCGTTTACCAACTCGACGCGGCCGTGGTAGGTCACCGAAAGCGGATGCCGAAGCTTTGCCCGCCATGCTGTCATGGCGCGCGACTCGGGCTCATTGAGGTAAAGCTTCAAGAGCGCGCTCGGGTCGACGTAGATCTTTTCAGCGGTCGCCACGGTTCTCGTCCTGCAATAATTGGGATTGCTCAGCAGAAAGCGATGTCGGTTGGTAAGCGGTCAACCGTCCCCAGTAATCAATCGGCTCGGGCGCTTTTCGTGGCCTCGGAGTGTGCAGTACGAGCCGGTATTTTATTTTACCGCTCTCCGTGAGCAGAATTTCGCCTTCTGCCTCGACGATCTTTCGCACTTGAGGGAAGCGATTGCGTAAATCACGGACAGAGGCTGTGGCGGGCATAGTGATACGAAAGTGTATCACACAATTAGGTAGTCAAACACGTTCACCGACATTTTCAGGGACCTCGCCTCGCCCTGAACGGTTTCTGCGGCTTCCTTTTCGGCACACCCAAAAAGCCCCGCGGATCAGGCGGGGCTGATGGCAAAAGACCGGCTGCGCAACTCAGACGTGGGCGAACTTGCGGCGAAGCGCAGCAAGACCGAGGAGCGTGCTGCCCAGCATGGCTGCGGTGATGCCCCCGTCGGGCACACTTTCCGTCGTAAATGCCACATCTGCGCCATTGGGAGCGGTCACGGACAGGCTGAAATTATACCCGCCGAGAGTCTGGAAATAAAAGAGATCGAATGAGTGATAACCCTCGCTCAGGTTGACGGTGCCGGCGTAGTCGGTGTAGGTAGCGCTAAAATTCTGCTCCGCAATGATGGAGCCGTCGACCGTGACCCGGGCTGCATCGTCAACCTGATTGAACTTATGGCCCAAATTAAAGGTGTAGTTCCCGGCGACCGGAACGTAGATGAAACCGCGAGCGTCCAAGGCGGTATACCCATTGCCGGCATAGTTCGCATAGTCGCTCAACGGGCTCCCGGTGCTAATGAAAGTCAGGTCGGGGGTGTTACCGGCGGCGTAGGCTTGTTCGTTGGTAACGTCCTGGGGCGTTGGCGAGAAGTTGTAATAGGGGATGTTATACCAGACGGATTCAGTGAGGCCCAACTGGCCTGCCCGGTCATTGGCAAAGCCCGCGATCGACGCGGCGAACATCGCGATCATCAATTTAGTATGCTGAGTCATGTGAAATGTCGTGAATGTTTTCCGATCACTAATACTGAAGCTGTGTAGCAAACAACATTCCTGATATCAGTATTTATTTTTTATATATTAATAATGAAGGTCATAGCAATTTAATTTAATGAATGAAGCCAGCTGGAAATACGTGCCAAAGCGGAAAGTGTAAGGCGACCCGACACGACATCCGAAATTCCGTCACGGCCTCGGAGGGTGACTGGAACTGCGCTTTGGGTCACAAAGCGAATTTCAACGCTTTCGCCGGTTCGGCGAAGGCGTAAATCGCTGATGGACGCGGGTGAAAAAGCGGTGTTCGAGGAAGGTGGGCAGGGTGAAACAGGTGCCCACGAAGTCGTCGGTCCGTAAGGCGGACCCGTCGTTCACCTCTCCGATCTGACTTCCAAACCAGCCCGTTTCGCCACCTGGCGTTGCCGCTCATCGAAAAATTGAAGCCGTTCGACCCTCGTGGCCAACGCTGAAGCAACCGGAGTAATTGCGCAGATTACGACGAAGCCGGTCTTCGTCAACTACGCCATCCTCTGACCCGCTGGGCGCTACAATATGATCGGATTCGATGTAAAAGTGGCTAAATCCGTTTTATCGATTTTCCACATTAAGCCCGATCGAACGTCGATCATTGTCGACGGAGTCTCCAAGCTCGGCTACTTCGAAGTTAAGGTGGGCGAAATCGTTTATATTGGTAACTTCTACCTCGGTGGCGCGATGGAGCCGTTCATCTGGCGCTATAATTCACCTCGGCCGGAAGGATTCCAAAAGCATTTGGCCCAGTTCCACGCGAAGTATCCTTTTATAAGGGTAGACGACGCCATCTATCGACTGTTCGAAACCTCCACGATCGGGAATCCTGAGTCGGCGACTCCCTTGCCGAACCAATCCCCTTAGCCGCCACCGGGCGCGGTTCACTGAAACGTCTCGGCAAGAAAGGGAACATCCGATGTATAATTCCGTCGCGGACAGACTCCGCTTTGCCTTCTTCAAAAAAATCGTCGGGATTTTGCTGCTCGTTATCCTCCTCGGATTCTGTCTGGGGCTTTTTTATCTGGGCGACAGATATCACCTCGCGATTTTGTCCGTCCTTGGTGGAGTGTTTTTTCTCTTCGGACTCTTCATCATGATCTTCACCTTGCCAGAAGTGTTTGCTCGCATGGAAGAAGAGGGGACTTTCCTGTTCGGTGCCGCAATTGCTCACACTTTCTACTGTTACGCGATGAAGCTCTCGTTTGTGCCGCTGATTGGCCCCTCAATCGAGCGCCTTGTTTTTCGGAAGAAGGAGAAGAATCCGTTTGTTGTTGGAAATGAGAACGACAAATGAGCCGAACCCTGAGAGTTTGCAGCATGTCGCTTCGCTTTCGTGCGAGCGCTGCCCCCGCGGCTTCCGAGCGCAACAGCTGCGTGATTCTTTGGCTCTGGCGGCGGCTTTCCAATCTCCGCGTAGGTATCGAGGGCGAGTTGCAGGGCCGTTTGAATTTCTCGCGCCGCTTCCTCGCGCGTGTCGCCATGGGCCATGATTCCAGGCATATCGAGAACTTGCGCGACAAAGCATTCGTCACCCGGTTGCGGGCTATATGTTTTCATGAGACGTTGGTACTGCTGATCGGCAATGAGCATGGGCCTGCGGAAAGGCCCGATCCTACCGACCCGTGCAGACCAACGGCGCCTACAAATCCCCGGTCAAAAACAGGGAAGTGCAATTGTCGTCAGTAAGGAGCCATGGCTGTCGCGCGGGGGTTGGGTTAAGCGAGAAAAATCAGTGGCATTTGCCTGCTTTGCGGCGGTCGTTTCCATGTCCTATTGAGACGCGAGAAATTCGGAGGCGGCCGGCTACTGGCCAATCGGGAAGCGAGTGCTTTGTTCACGACGAGGGGAAGTAGCGCGCCCCGCCTTTCTGCACGAATGCAAATCCTGCATTTGCCAGCCCGTGGTTTTCCGTCGTTGATACGGGCGCCACGGTTACCGGCAAGTTTGTGGACCTGTAGCTCAGATGGATAGAGCACTTGGCTTCGAACCAAGGGGTCGGGGGTTCGAGTCCCTCCAGGTCTGCCATCCTGCTCGGTAAACCAGACCGCTGCCCTCGCAGGGCGCTCCCGGTGGTTCTTGCGCTGACGTTCCTGTCACCGGTCACCCAAAACCAGCCAGGTAGGGTCGATTCAAAACCAGCCACCTTGAGAGGGTAATTTACGTCGTCGGCGAAGATCGCTTCGCCGGTGGGCGTAATGAACCAACTCAACGTGAGCATTCAACAATCGATA
>CAITWF010000112.1 GCA_903896015.1 uncultured Opitutia bacterium
CTCAGTACTTTTACTCGCTCAGCGCGCGACCGCCGCGCTCCACGCGGTTTCCGGCTCCTTGGTTTTTCCATCCCACGACTCTAGCGGATTTTTCCGCCGCCGTCGTCACGTCAGAATTGTACGCTTACGTCTTTTCGTCATCGGTTTTGGGTGGCGGCACGGTTAGTTCTGCCAGCGCATGAGGATAGTAGCCTGATATTCCGGTCGGCCGCTATGGGGTATTCATCGTAACTGGTTTCGCCATCAGGGGGGCGGAAAAGCGATGTTGCCGGACATCGCTTTGAGTCCGCGGTCGAGCACCGAATCGGCGTCCCGGCCTTTGCGCAACAATCAGTGGGTTGAAAACATGCGTCGCGCGAACTTACGGCTGACGAGTCAAAAGCAAGAACACCCTGGGCGACCTTATTCGACGCCAGGGACGATTTTGTTGTGCCGAGGGCTACGTACGAGGGACCCTCTGCTGGACCCCAACACAGTTTTGCGTCGCAAGCCAAGTCTCCATGGCAATACTTGAGGTAACAGATGAACAGCCGTGTTCGAATTCCGGCCGTACCAGAATCCAGCGCTGGAAACACCCAACGCCAACCTTGGGCCCCATTTTTCCCCGCCAAACATCATGAGAACGCTTTCTCTCTTCGCTTTGTTCGCCGTGGCAATGGCGAGACTGCTCCGCGCCGCAGACTACGCCCTGCCGGTAAGGGTCGGGCCGGACGCGGTGTTGCTGCATGGGGACTGGAAGTTCAAATACCTCCCGACTTCCCAACTAGGAACTGACGCGACTTTCTTCCAGCCGGCCTTTGACGTAAGTGCGTGGTCTTCGATTCCAGTGCCGAGCCACTGGGAACTGCATGGTTTTGCCGAACCACAATATGCCTCGAGCGTGAAAGAAGGAATGGGGCTTTATCGCCGCAATTTTCGGGTGGCGGGGGCATGGCAGGGGAAAAAGGTGTTCCTGCGCTTCGATGGTGTACTCTACGGCATGACCGTGTGGCTCAATGGAAAGTTAATTGGCGAATGGGCGAGCAGCTTCAATCCGGCGACGTTCGAGGTAACGGACGCCTTGCTGCCGGGCGATCAGGATAACGTTCTGGCGGTGTGCGTCACCACGCGGAGCAAGGGATGGGAATTCGACACCATGGACTGCTGGGGGCTCTCCGGTATCTTTCGCGACGTGACCTTGTTTGCGCTCCCGCAGAGCCACCTCTCTGACTACACCGCACGCACGACGCTCAAGTCCAACGGTACGGCTGAAATGCAGCTGGAAGTCGTCGCGAACAAAGCGGCCAATGTGTCCGCCAGGCTGGTCTCGCCGGACGGCACGCTGGCGAATGCAGTTCAATTCGCGCTGGGCGCTGATGGCCGTGGCTCAACCATCCTCACGGTCAACCAGCCGAAACTTTGGACGGCCGAGACGCCTTCACTTTACCGCCTGGAGTTGGATCTCCAAGTCGAGGGCAAGACCCTGCAGCACTTCACGGATCGCGTCGGCCTGCGGCAGGTGACGATTGAAAACGGCATCTTCAAGCTGAACGGCACCTCGATCAAGCTGCACGGCATTGATCATCACGATATTTGGCCTTTGGAAGGTCGGGTCGCGAGCGAGGCGCTGATGCGCCGTGACCTGGAACTCATCCGCGGCGCCAACATAAATTTCATCCGCACCTCGCACTATCCGCCGCATCCGCGCTTCATTGAGCTGTGCGACGAGTTGGGTATTTACGTCGACTGCGAGGTGCCATTCGTCCACGGGCGGGAGCATCACACCGACCCAGCGTACCAAGAGGTTCTGCTGACCCGCGCGCGCGCCACGGTCCAGCGGGACAAGAACCGCCCCAGCATCATCCTGTGGAGCATCGGCAATGAAAACCACATCACCGGACTCGGGCTGAATACCGGCCGGCTGGTGAAGCAGATGGACCCGACACGCCCGATTACCTACCCTACGATGGGCAGCTACTTCCGCTCGAATTATGAAGACTTCCCCGAGTTTGTGGACCTCTACTCGCCGCATTATCCCTCGCCGGGCACCGTTAAAGATTACGCCAGCAAACTCACCCGGCCCTTGGTGTTCACAGAATTTGCTCATCAGCGTGGCTTGGCGCGAGGTGGCACGGGAGTTCAGGACATCTGGGAGACCATGTACCACAGCCCGCGCGTCGCCGGTGGGGCCGTGTGGATGTTTCAGGACCAAGGCCTTCTTCGCACGGCAGTCGACCCTCAGGCGGTGAAAAATGGCGATTTGATGGTGTGGCTGGACGAACACCACTATTACGACACCAATGGCTATTACGCTGTGGACGGGATCGTCTATGCCGACCGGACGCCTCAGGTCGATTACTGGCAAGTGCGCAAAGTATATTCGCCGGTCCAGGTCGAGGAGCGTTCTCTGCAGGTGCTGCCCGAGGCGAAGTCCTTGGAGGTGCATGTCGAGAATCGTTTCGATTTCCGCACGCTCGACGGCTTCAGACTGGAATGGTCGGCTAACATGAACCGCCGCGCTTTCGCTCGTGGGATCGTGCCGCTTCAGGCCAAGCCGCACGAAGTGGAGCGGGTTAGTTTTCCGGTCACGCTCCCCGATAATCCCGGGGGAGGTGTCGTCACGCTGGAGCTCCGCTGTCTGGACGAGGCCGGCCGGTCGTTCTACGAACGATCCATCGAGCTTGCATCGAACCCAGCGCTACCGCGTTTGGCGGTGCTAAAGGCGACGCTGCCGCAGAACGAGCCGATTCTGGAAGTTTCCGATGCGCTCATTTCCGTGCGCCATCCCAACTATTCACTTAGGTTGAATCGCAAGTCGGGCCGGATTTCGATCCTTGATCCAGCCGGTGCCACCGTCGTCTCGGCGGTCGGTCCCCACACGGCGAGAAAACTAACCATTAATGATCTGGGCAAGAGCCGGGAGGGCGAGGCCACCCACTGGGGCGGCGAACTGTTGCACGACGTCACCCGTCTCACGACCGCAGCCCAGCAAACATCGGACGGCGTGTTAGTCAGTGTCGCCGGGGTGTATCCTCGACCGGGATTTGCGAAGGAGTCCATCGAGGGCGAGTACCGGCTACTGCTCACCCCTTCGGGTACGATCGAGATGAGCTATCACTACGTTCCCGTCGCAGCGACAGGCGTGATTGTCGAAGCCGGATTGGCGTTCGAAGTGGCCCCATCGCAATCAGAGTTCCGCTGGATCGGGCAAGGACCTTACGCCGGCTACCCGGGCAGGGATCGGCTCAACGAGTTCGGGATTTTCCACCTCAATCGCGATGACCTATATTTCCCGGGAAACCGCCGGGGAGTGGAACTGGCTGCTCTGGCGAGTAGCGATGGTCCCGGCATCATGATCGGTGGCGACAGGCTGACCGTATCAGTGGAGAAAAGAGACACCGCGACCATTTTCTCGCACCTTGCGCTTGTTGCCGGGCAGGCCAGCGACCAGGGCCGGGCGGGAGAGGACGTCGAGAGCAAAGCCGAAATCAAGGCCGCCTCGATCAAGGCTATCTCCGGTAAATTTACGCTGATGCCGTTGAACAACGACTGGCCCGAGCCCTTGCTCAAGTGGTTCGGTCCCGCCGCTGAAAAGGTTGCGCCTTTTAAGCCATTCTTACGCGTTTACGACCAATAGCGGAGGCATTCGAGCCGTTGGTCTCTGACCGCAAAGCGACGCCGCTGGCAGATGGGGGGTGGTTGCCGGACATAAGTTGGTAGATCGCGAACAAGTGCCGTGCAACCCGATGCTTCCGGCCAACAGCAAGAGCCCCCCCAGGTTACCCGATTTGGCGGCGGGGGCTTTTTTCAGTTGTGTCCGTCAAGTTCAGCAAAAGTGGATTGGTGGTACGATGGTTTGGTGAGTTAAAAAGATTTATGGGGAGGGTTTAAGGGAGGGGGCGTAGCCACCTCCCTTTCATGGATTGA
>CAITWF010000113.1 GCA_903896015.1 uncultured Opitutia bacterium
CGCCCTCGAGCTCTACACGATCGACGTGATCTATGGGCGGCGCTCGGGCGCGGCGGCCGCGGTGTATGGCGCCTTTTTGCAGGCACTATCCTGGCTGTTCAGTGGCGCGGTGCAGCTAAGGCTCTGGCTTTACCGCCACCGTATCCTCCACGATCAACCGTTGGGCTGCCTCGTTGTCGTGGTCGGCAACCTCACCGTCGGCGGCACCGGCAAGACGCCTGTCGTCGAAAAATTCGCGCGCGCGCTCCACGAGCGCGGACGCAAAGTCGCGATTCTCAGCCGCGGCTATAAGAGCAAGTCCCTGCCGTTCTGGAAGCGCTGCTGGAACAGTCTCACCAACGCGGCCGAGCCGCCGCCTCGCATCGTAAGCGATGGCGAAGACGTGTTGCTCAACAGCGAGGAGGCGGGCGACGAGCCCTACATGCTCGCGAAAAATCTCCCCGGCGTGATCGTGCTCGTCGACAAGAACCGCGTAAAAGCGGGCGCCTTCGCGATCAAGAAATTCGGCTGCGACACGCTCGTGCTCGACGACGGCTTTCAATACCTGCCGCTCAAGGGCCAGCTCAACCTGCTGCTCGTCGACAAGACGAATCCGTTCGGCAACGGCCACCTGCTGCCGCGCGGCGTGCTCCGCGAACCGATCAAGCACCTGAAGCGCGCGAGCTACGTTTTTCTTACGAAGTCGAATGGCCAGAGGGACCACGACCTCGAAGGGCTGATCAAAGAGCACAATCCCGGCGTGGACATCATCGAGTGCGCGCACCGGCCACAGTATCTCCGGCCGCTGGGTGCGCCGATCGGATCGGCGGACGGGCAAATGCCGCTGGCCTACCTGAAAGGCCGGCGCGTGCTCGCGTTCAGCGGCATCGCCACCCCGGAGAGTTTTGAGAAATTCCTCCGAGATCTCGGCGCGCTGATCGTGGCGCGTGAGCGCTTTCTTGATCACTACCGGTTTGAGGACTCGGATTTCGACGACTTGGTCGCACTGGCGAAGCGCGAAGGCGCTGAGTGCCTCGTGACAACCGAAAAAGACGCCGTGCGCATTCCGGCGGGGCGCACGTGGCCGCTGCCGGTCTATTACTTGCGCCTCGAAATCGAGCTCATCAGTGGCTCGGCTGACTTCAATGAGGCGGTGTCGCGCATCTGCTTTCCGCAGACCGGCGGGCGCGCGGTCAGCGGGTAGGGCGCCTGGCTGAGCCGTCGTGGGTTCCCATTTGATTCCTCCGCCAAACTAGGGACGGCGCGGGGCGCCGTCCCTACCTTTCGCTTGCAGGCCTGAGCAGGAGCGGCGTTATTGGCTACATCATGATTATCGACCCGCGTTTCGCCGAACTCGCCGCCGGGCTTACCGGATTTTCGACCGCGCTGAAGAAAGGTGAGCGCGTCTTAATCGATGCGTTTGACGTGCCGGATGCGATGGTGATTGCGCTGATTCGCGCGACGCGGGCCCATGGCGCACATCCCTACGTGCAACTGCACCGCGCGCGCGTCACGCGCGAGATGTCGCTCGGCGCTGAGGAGGATCAGTTCGCACCGCACGCTGAAGTCGAACTCGCGCGGATGCAGAAAATGGACGCCTACATCGCGCTGCGCGGTTCGGACAACATCTTTGAGGCGTCCGACGTTCCCTCTGATCGCGTGCAGCTTGTGTCGCGCTTGATGAAACCGGTGCTCGATCACCGCGTTGGGAAGACGAAGTGGGTGGTGCTCCGCTGGCCGAGCGCGGCGATGGCGCAGCAGGCGGCGATGAGCACGGAAAAGTTCGAAGATTTTTATTTCAAAGTCTGCACGCTTGATTACGGCCGCATGGTGCCGGGTATGGATGCGCTTGCCGAGTTGATGACGAAAACCGATCGCGTGCACATCAAAGGTCCCGGCACCGATCTTACGTTCTCGATCAAGGGAATCGGCGCGCAGCCGTGCGGCGGGCTCCGTAACATCCCGGACGGAGAAGTCTTCTCGTGCCCGGTCAAGGAGAGCGTTGAGGGCCACGTGCAATACAATGCGCCGACCGTTTATCTCGGCGCCTCGTTCGACAACATACGCCTTGAGTTCAAGAAGGGCAAAATCACGGGCGCGACGTCGAGCAACACGAAGCGCTTGAACGAGATTTTGGACAGCGACGCCGGCGCGCGCTATATCGGCGAATTCGCGCTCGGCTTCAACCCGCACATCCTCGAGCCGATGCGCGATATTCTCTTCGACGAGAAAATCGCCGGCTCGTTTCACTTCACGCCCGGGCAGGCCTACGAGGGTGTGGGCAACGGCAACAAGTCCCAGGTTCACTGGGACATGGTGTGCATCCAGCGCCCGGAATACGGCGGCGGCGAAGTCTGGTTCGACGGCAAACTGATCCGCAAGGACGGACTCTTCGTGCCGAAGTCGCTGCACAAGCTGAATCCGGAATACCTGCTCGGCGCGAAGAAGTGATGCGTGATTTTATTCAGGCGCTGCCGAAGACCGAAACGCACCTGCACGTCGAAGGCGCATTGCCCTACGAACTGCTCGAGGCTTGGCGTCCGCGGGACTACCCGCCGAATCCGCCGTTCCGCGCGCGCAGCTACCGATATCAGACATTTCCGGATTTCGAGAAGATTTTGCTTGATGCGGCGCTGCCGTGGTTCACCACGCCCGAGCGTTACCATGAGGCGTGCAAAGTGATGTTCGCAAAACACGTCGCGCAAAATGTCCGCTACGTGGAGACGAGCTTTCACCTGCCAGTCACGAAATTCATTAATGCCCCCGGGCCCGAAATCATCGCGGCGATCCGCGCGGCAGTGCCGGCGAGACTCGAAGTGCGCATCTTTACCGGCATGCTGCGCAGCGACCTCACCGGCGATCTGCGCCCAACGATCAACCAGTTGCACACGTGGGACGGGCTCGCGGGCGTCGATCTCCACGGCTTCGAGAAACAGCCGACAGCGATCGAGACGGCCGAAGTCTGGGCTCGGCTTCGCGCAGCGGGGAAAGTTACCAAATGCCACGCCGGTGAGTTCGACGGTCCGGCGCGCGTGCGCGAGGCAATCGAATTGCTCGGGGTGAAGCGCATCCAGCACGGTGTCCGTGCGATCGAGGACCCTACGATCGTGAAACTTGCGGCCGACCGTGGAGTGACGTTTGACGTCTGCCCGATCAGCAACGTCGGTCTCAAGGTCGTTCCATCGATTCGTGAGCATCCGCTCCGTCGGCTGATGCAGGCCGGCGTGCGCTGCACGGTGAGCACGGACGACCCGCTCTGCTTCGCGAATTCGCTGACTGAGGAATATACCTCGCTCGCGCTCGAGGCGAATTTCACCCGCGCCGAACTCGTGCAGGTTGCCCGCAACGGCTGGGAAGTTGCCGACGTCGCGCCCGCCGTCCGCGACACCGCGATCGCGGAAATCACGCGGCTCGCCAACGGCTGAGCCACGGCTCACCCTCGCAGTGTGGCGAAAGAATCCTACATTATTCCTGACGGCGTCCGGCGCATTCGTGCAGACAAAGCACTCGCGCTCGCGTTTCCCGATCACAGCCGGACGGCGCTGCAACGAGCGTTTGATGCCGGTCTCGTCACGCTCCGGGGCGCAGCCATCAAACGCGACCAGGGCGTCACGGGTGGCGATGAACTCGCGTTTGATTTTCCCACGATGAAGCCGGCTGAACTGCGCGCAGTGGACATTCCGCTTGAGGTGGTTTTTGAAGACAAGCACCTGCTCGTCGTCAACAAACCCGCCGGCATGGTCGTGCATCCGGGCGCCGCGACAGGTGAGGACACGCTCGTGCACGCTTTACTGGCGCATTGCGCGGGCAGTCTAAGCGGCATTGGCGGCGTCGAGCGCCCCGGCATTGTTCACCGTCTCGATCGCGAGACGACAGGCATCATTATCGTCGCGAAAAACGACAAGACCCACCGCGGCCTCGCCGCGCAATTTTCCGATCGCTCCCTCCACAAAGAATACCTCTCGCTCGTCGCCGGCACGCCGTCGCTCCTCAGTGGCAGCATCAAAAAGGCGATTGGTCGCAATCAGCAGCACCGGCACAAGATGACGGTAATCGACGACGAAGACGAGAAGCACCGCGGCAAGGATGCGCACACCGACTGGCAAGTCGTGGAAAAGTTCGGCGACATCGCGGCGCTCGTGCGCTGCACCATTCACACCGGACGAACGCACCAGATTCGCGTGCACCTCAAATCGCTTGGCCACGTGCTGTTCGGTGATGAGGTTTACGGCTGGAAGCCCGATCGGCGTCTGCCGAAACAGCCCGAGCGTGTGATGTTGCACGCAGAGCACCTCGTTGTAGTGCATCCCATCACACGGAAGAGCCTCGATCTACGTGCGCCGTTACCGGCCGACTTTCTCGCACAACTGGCTCAGCTTCGGAAGGTCGCTGCGACTGGCGCAAAATCCGCGGCGCGCATCGCGGCGGCTGCGAAACCGCGACGCAAGACGAAGGCGCCGGATTTTCACGTGCACGAATCTCGGAAATGATCACCCGGTCGACGCCCTACGCCAGATATTCGAGCGCTTCGGCCGCGAGACCGTAGCGGAGGTTGAAGAGGGAATGGTGAAAACCGTCGAAGCCGACAATCTCTGCAAGTGACAGCATAGTGGCCAGTGCGGCCGGAAAAACATCCGCGCGAGCCGGGGGCAATCCTGGCAGCCGTTTGCGCTCGTCGAGATTCAGTCGCGCCACGAGTCCGGAGGTCAGATAGAGTTCATCTAGGCTGAGAAACGCGGAAGAGGCGTCGAACGCCAATCCGTTTCGTGCTGCTGCAATAGCCCGGCAGGTGCTAGCCGTGCCACCGGTGAAGACCGCCACACCCTGAGTTAAATCAAAACGAAATCCACTGTTCGCCATCAACTCTTCGGTGTAATCGGAGATTTTGGTCCTAGCTTCAGCGGTGAATGGGGTCGCGACGTCAGCCACGAATTTCTCCGTCAGCCGCACACAGCCAAGTTGGAGGCTGATCGCCTGCTCAATTTCCCGATCGCGAAACGCGAGACACTCGAGGCTGCCGCCGCCGAGATCGAAGACATAAAAATCACGCAGGCAGGCGAGAGCCGGATCGCACGTGAGCCCGCGGCCGATAAGGTTCGCTTCCTCGTCGCCGGTGAGGATGCGAATCTCGTGGCCCGTGACGGCTGCGACGCGTGCGCGAAATTCGCCGCCATTCTTTGCGTCACGCACCGCACTAGTCGCGACGAGAATCACGCGCACCGGCGCGAAAGCCGCCGCGTCCTTCAGCAGCGCTCCGATTGCATCTAGGCCGCGCGTCATGCCATCCTCGGTGAGCCTTGGATCGACTTTGCTTATCCCCGCGCTGATGCGCGCGTCGATCGTCCGCGTGGCAAGGGCGAGAATTCCGCCCGATGCGGAGCGTGTGGCTACGAGCACTTTGATCGAGTTGCTGCCGATATCAATGACGGCGACGACGGGAGCGGGCATGGCTCAGAGTGTGAAGTCGGTCGGCGCGATCAGGAGGACAAATTCGCCCTTGAGGCTCGTCTTGGCCAAGCGCGCTTGCACGTCGGCGACCGGTCCGACCAGAAATGTTTCGTGAAGCTTGGTGACTTCTTTCGCGACGCACACGACGCGCGTGGGGCCGAGCGTGCTGGCGAGGTCGTCGATGGCCTTGTCGATCCGGTGGCAGCTTTCGTAGAGCGCGATTGTGTAGTCGAAGTCGCGGTGCTTTTCGAAGAACGCGATCCGCGCGGCGGACTTAGGGGGAAGAAAACCGACGTAGAGAAATCCGTTCGTCGGCAGGCCGCTTGCGCTCAGCACCGCCGTGAGCGCGCTCGGACCGGGCACGGGCACTACGGGGAGATTTCGGCGGCGGCAGGCGCGCACGATGCGGAAACCCGGATCGCTCAGGGAGGGCGTGCCGGCATCGCTCACGACGGCGATCGATTTTCCGGCAGCGAGTTGATCGGCGAGTTTTTCGGCGGCCTCGAGTTCGTTGTGCTCGTGATAGGGGACGAGTTCACGGCGGATGCCAAGGCGGGTGAGCATCGCTCCGGTCGTGCGGGTATCCTCGCACGCGATAAGATCGACGGCCCCGAGAATCGACCGCGCGCGGTCGGTGAGGTCACCGAGGTTGCCGATGGGCGTCGCCACGACGTAAAGGGTGCCGGGCTGCGGGGTGAGCGAGGCGTTGGCGGCGGGTTCGGTCATGTCAGGCGGAAAAAGGCACAAAAAAATCCGGCGCTAGGCCGGATTTTGCGAGAGTGAAGTGGGGCCGCGATCAGCGACCGGTGGTCTGGCCCATGCCGGGAATCTGGCCTTCCCAACCGGCGGGGCGGCTCCACGGGATCGAAGTGTCCTTTTGCGGCGTAATCGAACAGCCAGCCAGCGCGAGTCCAGCGGTAAGGAGCAGAAACGCGGAGAATTTCTTAAGCGAGGTCATGGTCGTTTAGCGAATCAATAGGGCTAAATCGCCTTTCTGCAAGACTCCTCGGAGCGTGTCGGGCTGCACTTGGGCGATGGAAAAATTGGAGCGGACATCGCTGATGAGAACCGTTGCGACGATATCGGCTCCCTGGTGCACTTCGAGTTTCTGCCCGAGCTGAGCGCCGCGGGCCGAACCGAAATTCAGCACCACAAACGCCCCCGACGGGCCGACCGTGAGGATCGTTGATCGGCCGGGGCGGCTGGAGAAAACGGCCGTCGAAGCGCCGGCGGCGGTGGGCGCGGCGGCGCCGTTGCGAGAATTGGCGAGTTGCCGCTCCAGCTCCGCAATCGTGCTCTTGTAGGCGACAACCGCCTCGGGCGACGCAAACGTCGCGTGCGTGTCGGCGAGATCGGCCTTGAGTGTCGCGACCTCGTCGCTCAGCGCACGCGCGGTCTGCTCGTAAACCGACACGATACTTTTTGCTTGGGCGAGGTCATGTTCCAGCAACACGGCATGCATCTCGGCGGACGAAAGCTTTTCACGGTTCGCCCCGAGATCGGCCTTCGCGGTCGAGAGATCAGATTGGAGCGCGGCAGCGTGCCGGTTGGCGGCGTCGAGATCAGCGGAGAGTTTCCTGGCGCGAGTTTTTTCGTCAACGAGCCGAGATTCCGCGAGGTCGCGCGCGTCAATCGCGCGGAAAAACTGCAGTGTAAAAACGCCGAGCCCCGCTAGGACGACGATGATTAAAAAGGATAGCGATCGCGGCATGCCAGCGTGTGCAGGGATCTCGTTAGCCAACACGATAGGTCGAGGCGAACCACGGGGTCTTCACGCGTTTTTTCACTCCACTTGATTTATTCGCGGCCAGGTGCTCGAGAATCTTGAAGACGATCTCGGTTTTCTCCGGCGGCACGCCCATGGCGGCCGTGAGCTGCTCGACGGTAAACGCCTTGCCGGGTGCGGAATTCAGCGCTGCGGTAATTTTCTGCTTGAGCGCGATCACACTGCCCGCGGCCTTTTTGCCGGCTTCGACGCCGGGCTGGTGGTAGGCGTTGATGCCGATGAGGGATGCGTAGAGGCCTGTGACGCGTTCGTAGAGGGCGATCAACATCCCGAGCGAGCGCGGCGAGACGTCGGGCACGGTGAGCGTGATCGAATGGCGGTCTTTTTCTGAAAGGGCGTCGCGCGTGCCGAGGTAGAAGCCCTGCAGGTAGTCGCCGCTCGTGATGCCGGGTTCGACTTCGAGCGAGGTCTTGGCGTCGCGATCCTTCAGCACCTCAATGAACGTCACGAAGAAATTGTTCACGCCCTCGCGGAGCTGCTGCACATAGGCGTGCTGATCAGTGGAGCCCTTGTTGCCATAGACGGCGATGCCTTGGTTGACGACGTTGCCCTTGAGGTCGAGTTCCTTGCCGAGCGACTCCATCACGAGCTGCTGGAGGTAGCGCGAGAACAGCAGCAGGCGATCCTTATAGGGGAGCACGACCATGTCCTTGGCGCCGCGGCCGTCGGTCGCGAAATGCCACATCAGCGCCATGAGCGCCGCGGGATTCTGCGCGATGTGGGGCTCACGCGTGACGGCATCCATCGCGGCCGCGCCGTCGAGCATGGCCTGGATGTCGAGTCCCTGAAGGGCAGCGGGTAACAGGCCGACTGCGCACAACTCGCTGGTGCGACCGCCGACCCAATCCCACATCGGGAAGCGTGCAAGCCAGCCCTCGCTGCCGGCGACCTGATCGAGTTTCGATCCGACGCCAGTGACGGCGACGAAGTGCTTCGGATAGTCGAGCTTGGCGGCCTTGAACGCCGCGATCGCTTCGAGCATGCCGTTGCGCGTCTCGGCGGTGCCGCCAGACTTTGAAATGACGATGACGAGCGTCTTCGCGAGTTGGCCGCGGAGGCCGTTCAACACGTAGTCGAAGCCGTCTGGGTCGGTATTGTCGAAGAACGAAACTGCCAACTTGTCCTTGCGCGGGTGGCCGAGCGCGTGCGCGACCAGTTGCGGACCGAGCGCGGAGCCGCCGATGCCGATCACGAGGAGGTGTTTGAATTTGCCCTTCGGGCCTGCGACTTCGCCCGAGTGAACGCTCGTGGTGAACGACACGATGCGCGCCAATGTATCGAGAATCTCCGCCCGAATTTCAGGAGTCGGCGCCAGGCTTGGAGTGCGCAGCCAGTAGTGACCGACCATGCGGTGTTCGTCGGGATTCGCGATTGCGCCGCGTTCAAGCGCGGCCATGTCCGCAAACGCCTGCTCCATCTTCGGCGCCATCTGGGCGAGGAACTCGTCGGGAAACGGGATCCGCGAGACGTCGAGAGAGACGCCAAGTGCGTCATTATGGTAGAAATGGGTTTTGAAGCGTGACCAGGAGAGCATGGGAGTGGGACGGAGTGTGAAGTCAGGATGGCTCGGGCACAAGCACGGCGGTAGAACTAGGCCGGAAGTGTGCGTTGCGAAAAACATCGCCTGGGTCCGGCCGGATCGCCCGGCGAGGCTATGCAGATTTTGCGCGGCCATGGAGCCCGCTAATTTTTCCCAGTGTGACCAGGGGCCGGCACAACATTCGCTCTTTCGAGCCGCAGTTTCGCGCCGTCTCGTTGGTTCGAGCCACACTTATCATGTCCCACTCCGCGCAAGGTTTTATTCCGGTTGCCCCCGATTTGATCGAGGAACTCCAGGCGATCGTTGGCTATGACCAAGTCATCACCACGGAGGCCGAGGTCGAGACGCTCTCCAAGGATTGTTACTGGTATTCGCCCGTGCTGAAAAATCGACTGGAAGGTCGCCGCGCCTCGGCGGCGGTGAAAGTCGGCTCCGTAACGGAGCTCAAGGGCGTGCTCGCCTTTGCCTACGGGAATGACTTGCCCGTGACCTTGCGCGGTGGCGCGACCGGCAACTACGGGCAATGCATTCCGCTGTGCGGCGGCTTGGTCATAGATATTACGGGGCTCGATCGAATCACAAGTATTGAAGCCGGAGTGGCCACAGTGGAGCCGGGGGTGCGCGTCATCAATTTGGAGCGCGCCGCGCGGGCGCAGGGCTGGGAGATGCGCTGTCTGCCTTCAACGTGGGTGAAGTCCACGGTAAGCGGTTTCATTTCGGGCGGCAGCGCCGGGATCGGTTCCATCACCTGGGGCGGCCTGCGCGAACCGGGAACGATCAAACGCCTCACGCTGCTCACGCTGGAATCTGCACCGCGCGAGATCGTGCTTGAAGAAGCTGAGACGCTAAAGGCCTTCCACGCCTACGGCACCAACGGTGTGATTGTGGAACTGCAGTTGCGCCTCGCGCCCGCGCGCCGCTGGGATCAACTCGTCATCACGGGACGGGAGTGGGCCGCGGTGACGGCGTTCGCGACTCGCGTGGCCTACGACGATTCGATTCCGAAGCGACTCGCCTCGCTGCTGGAGCCAAGTTTTGGTGAGAGTTTCAGGCCACTGCGCAAATGGCTGCCCGAGGGCCACGCGTTTATTTGGCTCGAAGTGGACCAGGGATGTGCGGCGGCAGTTGTAGCGGAGGCCCGCGCGAAAGGATTAAACGTGCCGTTGGTCATTCCTCACAGCGATCCGAAGCGGCAGCCGATGCTGATGGAATACGGCTGGAATCACAGCACGCTTTGGATGCTGAAGAGCCATCCGAACCACACCTACCTTCAACTAGGTATGGGCGCCAACTTTGCCGAGCAAGCGGCGAGGTTGAAGGCGCGCTTCCCGGGACAAATTCACCTTCATTTTGAATTTGTGCGCGGGCGAGCGCCCTCCGGGGAATTCGGGCTCGTGATCCCGGTGCTTATCCCCGTCGTGAAATTCGTCGACGAAGACCACCTTCGCGGCGTCATCGCATTTGCCCGCGAACTCGGCATCGCCAGCAACAACCCGCACACCTGTTATCTCGAAGGCACACCGGACGATCGTGTATTTGCTTCACAGCTGGCACTGAAGCACACTGCCGACCCCAAAGGCCTGCTCAATCCCGGCAAGTTGAAAGGTGGCGCGATCAACTCCTTCATCGCGCAGAATTTTCCGGAGTTTCTCTATGCTTAGGCTGCTTCGCCAATTTCTTCGCACTCCCAGCAGGAAAGGCGTCACAGCTTTGCCGTCTCGTCGACTTCGAGTCGGAGATAATCGTAGACGACACCGCTCGTGATTTCTCCGGCAGGGACCGTGAGGGTCAGTTCGTTTTCACCCGCCTTCAACAGGGCTGCGTCGAACTTCTGTGCATATTCCCGCCAGATGCCCTTGTTGGTATTATAGCGGAGCGCGTTGGTGGCCACGGTCCGGATGGTGCCGACTTCCTGGCCGTTGACGCCCACCGCCAGCCCGCCGCCGCCATCGGCGCCCGCCAGCGCCACGCGCAGCGTCGCGAGACCTTGGTCGGCTTGGTCGCGGTGGAACTTGATCGTCCAGGTCGTCGCGCGGCCGCGGCCGTAAACGCGCCACGGTCCCGCTTCGTTGGTCGGGGGATACTTCTCTTGCGACTCCGCTTTCACCCAGCCGAAGCGCTGATTGGCGGGATCTTTCGCCTCGGGATTGAGCCACGCGGTCGACTCGCCGTGCGGCACCTGCTGGAAAAACCAGTCCTTGTGATAGTCGCTCCGGCCGATTGTATAGGTAATGTCGTTCGGGTAGAGGAGCGGATAGCGCAGACCCCAGCCCCAGAGCCAGTAATTCGCGCCGTCGCCCTTGAAAAATTTTCCACCCGTGCGATCCGGATAGCCGACCTCCCAAACTTGCCGGCCGTAGCGGACCGGCTTCCAGTCGAGCCTGCCGAGATCAATCGTTTTGCCGGCTTCGACGGTGATGTCGGTCTTGGCGAACTCGCCCAACACACCCTCGGCAAACGCGTGCAACGTGTAGGTGCCCGGC
The DNA here is from genome assembly GCA_903896015.1 of uncultured Opitutia bacterium. Taxonomy (GTDB): domain Bacteria; phylum Verrucomicrobiota; class Verrucomicrobiia; order Opitutales; family Opitutaceae; genus CAITWF01. The sequence continues at coordinate 11,237 of CAITWF010000113.1, forward strand.
CGCACGTTGCGAATCGTGAAGTGCCCGTCTTCGCCACCCTCGGCCCAGAACTGGTAATAGTTCGCGTCGTGATCCCACGTGACGGTCCGGCCGTTGCCCGAGCGCAGCGCGAATGCCGTGCCGGGTCCTTCGAAATCCGGCTGCGTGAGGCCCGCCCAGAGATGCGGCAGCTTCTTGGTGGCCGCCTGCGGATCGTTCAACGCCAGTTGGCCTGCGACCGTGGCCCGCGCGGCTTTCTGCGGGTAGTCCACGCCCTGCACCCAGGCAAAGGGCCATTGCGCCTGCGTGACCTTGGCCTGCACGAGCGCGTCGGTGAACAGCGCGTTGGCATTCGCGGTCCAGGCGGTCGGAATGATCGGATTGCCCGCGGTGGCGGCGAATTTTTCGAGGTCCGCCGGCGCGGGCGTCGCGGCACTCTGCAGCGCGTTGCAATAAACGAAAATCGGCCCGACGACCTTGTTCCACTCCTGCCCGGCGGGGATGTTGCACTCGGCGCCACCCGCGTAATGTCCCGAGGTCCAGTAATCGAGCATCGTTGCCCCCATGTGGCAGACCAGATCGATTCGGGTGGGACCGCCGCCGAGATATTCGTGGGACGGATTGATGAACCAGATGCCGACGTGTTGCTTGATACTCGACCAGCCATACGCGGGAAGCTTATACATTTCCGCGCAGTAACTGTATTTGTGTTCGACCGAGTTCTTATAGAGACCAGTGCTCAGGATGCGCTGCTCTTTGGCGTGAATGACGACGCCCGCGCGCAAATCTTCGTTGCTGCACATGGGCATATTGCGATCGGCGTCGACCGAGAGCCAGTCGAAGTCGGGGATCATTTGGTTGATGAAGCGGCTCTCGCCTTCACCCGCCGCGGGATAGCCGGCGCTGTGCGAGTAGATCGCATAGGTGTAGAAACCGCTCACCCCTCGTTCCAGTGTATAGCGCACCTCAATATCCATGCGACCGGTCACGCCCTTCACGGCAACTTCGGCGCGCTCGCCGCCGTTTGAAACCGGGTCGACCGTGACCGCTTGGGTTACCGTCCCGGACGGCAACTGCTCCCAGCTTTCGGAGCGGCCATTTAGCACCTCGAGTCCGTGGTAAACGAGCGAAGTCATTTTGCCGTTTCGCTTCGCGATCCCGGCTTTGACGATGCCGTTGTCGAGCGTCCATGAATCGCCGTTGTCGGTGATCGTCGCCGCGGTGTTTACTGCGAGTTTGGCAACGACCGGCGCAGCATCGGCGGCGCGAAGCTTTGGGCTGGAAAATGAGGTGGACACCAAGGCAGCCAGCGCGAGGGCGTGCCGAAAGCTCGACGGGGGGATATTCATGGGGATTTGAACGACAGGAAAAACACCGAGGGTGGAGGGGCGTTTTCGCGGGCCGGTTAATTCGTCGCGCCCACGGGTTTGCCCTCGAGCTTTTGAGTCTCGTCGAGTTCAAGGCGCAGATAATCGTAGACGACGCCGCTGGTGAGTTCACCGGCGGGCACGGTGAGTTCGATTGTGTTCTCACCGGCTTTCAGCAGCGCAGCATCGAATTTGAGCGTCTGCTCCTGCCACACGGCTTTGTTCGTATTGTAGCGCAGGGCGTTCGTGCTCACGGGATGAACGACCCCGGCCTCCTTGCCGTTCACACCGATGAGGAGCGCCGGTGTATCGGCGCCCGCAAGAGCGAGTCGCAGCGCAGCGACGCCCTGCTTCGCCTTCTCTACGTTGAACTTAATCGTCCACGTGCACGCGCGGCCACGGCCGTAGATGCGCCAAGGACCGCTTTGATTCGTCTGGGGATATTGATCGAGCGACTCGGCCTTTACCCAGCCGAAACGTTGGTTAGCGGGATCTTTCGCGGCAGGATTTAACCACGCGGTCGATTCGCCGTGCGGTGTCTGTTGGAAAAACCAGTCGGTGTGGTAGTCGCTCCGGCCGATCACATAAGTGATGTCGTCCGGAAAAAGCAGCGGGTAACGCAGCCCCCAGCCCCAGAGCCAGTAGTTGGCGGCGTCGCCCTTAAAAAATTTTCCGCCCGTGCGATCGGAATAGCCGATTTCCCAAAGCTGCCGACCAAAACGCACCGGCTTCCACTCAAGTTTTCCGAGATCGAGCGCTTTGCCGGCTTCGATTGTGATGTTCGCCTGCGCGAATTCTCCGAGCACCCCGTCGGCAAACGCGTGCAGCGTGTAAGTGCCGGGACGCACATTTGTGATAGTGAACTTTCCGTCGTCGGTGCCGTCGTTCCAAAACTGATAGTGTTTCGCGTCGTGCACCCAGTCACTCGGCCGCGGCCCGAAACCGAAGCCGCCGCGACCGCGGCCCGGCCCGCCACGTGCGCCGGCGGGGGACGCGGCCAGCGCTTCGCGCGCCGCCGCGAGGGTTTCGGGCGTGGCGACAGTGATGAACTGGTTGAGATTTGCGCCTGCGCTGCCGGACGCATCGGGATACGCGAGACCAACAGTGAGATGGGGCAATTTCGTCGCAGCGGCTTGCGGATCGTTAAGCACGATCTGGCCGGTGACACTACCGCGGTCGTTTTTGTGCGGATAGTCGATGCCTTTGACCCAGTCGTAAGGCCACGCGGCTTTCTCTTTTGCAGCTTGCCCGAGTGCATCTTGCCAGAGTGCGGTCGCATTTTGCTTCCACGCTGGCGGCACCGCCGGATTGCCGGCAGTCGCGGCGAGCGTGTCGAGATCGGACTGCGAGGGTATCGCAAAATGATCAAGCGAGTTCACATAGATCATCATCGGCCCGACCACCTTCGTCCAGGCCTCGCCGGCTGCGATGCTCGCGTTCGCACCGCCGCCGTAATGCGTGCCGCGCCAGTAATTCAACAGGATCGGATCGGGATTGTCGTTGTCGCCGAAGTGGCAAACGAGTTCCTGCTTCGTCGCGCCGCCGCTGAGATATTCGATCGTCGGGTTGATGAACCACACGCCGACGTGCTGCTTGGTGGACGACCAGCCATACGCGGGTATTTTATATTGGACGGCATTGTAGCTGTATTTGTGCTCCACCGAATTCTTGTAGACGCCCTGGCTCAGGATGCGCTGCTCCTTCGCGTGCACGACGACACCGGTGCCCCAATCTTTCGGTGCGCACGCGAGCATGTTGCGATCGCCGTCAACCGAGATCCAGTCGAACCCCTGATTGACGCGAATGATGTAACGACTCTCGGGCATGTTGAGCGGCCCATAGTCCGCAGGGTGAGAAAAAATCGCATAGACGTGCACACCGCTCTCGCCGCGCGCGAGGGTGTAGCGCACTTCGAGATCGAGATTCACCGTGCCGCCAGCCGCGCCGCCCGGTGAACCCGGCGTCAGCCCCGCCGCCCGATCACCCTTCGTGACGCCCTTGATCGAAACCTCGGCGCGATCACCACCGTTGGCCGCGGGATCGATCGTGATCGACTGGGTAAGGCCGCCCACTTTGGCCGCGGCAGAAGGATCCTGCTCCCAGCCGCCGACGTGACCCTGATCGTGGCCGAGGACATCGGCGCCGCGATAGATCAGCGACTCAAGTTCGGCGCGGCGCTTGTCGAGGCGCACGGTGACGATGCCGTTATCGAGCACAAAGGTGTCGGCCTCCTCCTTCACGGTGACGGGAGTGGTGACGGCAGTCCGGGCAATCACCGGCGCGATTTCCGCCGTCGACGTCGTCTGGATGGCAGCGATCAGGGTGCCGGTGAGGAGAAAGGAAATAAACCGTAAGTTGGGGCGGTGTGGAACATGCATCAACGCGCGAGACGCGCCCCGCCCAAAACCGTTTCGAGCCGACGGAGTTCGCCGCGTCGGACAGTCTGCCGCGAGGCAGCAACGCAACTCACGCGGTCTGAATTGTTTCGTCGGGTAGCAGTGCGGAGATCATCGCGGCACCGTCGGTCTGCTGCTGGGTGGTGAGCGTTAACGGATCGGCGTCAGTCAGGGAGAGGGCGTTCAGTTTGCCGGAGCCGCCATTGTAGAGCGCGATAAGGTTGCCCCAACTGCTGGCGATATCGCCAGAGGTGTCGGCGACCGCGAGGTTGCGGATGGTCGAATCCGAGGCGATTGTAGAAGCGTCGGCGGCATTCACCTCGGACAGGTCGACTTGGTAGCTGCTGTCGATCTTGCTGAGGGCATCGCTGCCGGACGTCCAAGCTTGTTGATTGAGCGCGAGAACCGGGGTCGAGTCGGTTAGGTGCAGACCGGAGAGGGAGCCGCCGAGCGCGAGGATGTCGTCAAAGTTGGTAGAGACGTTGTCCGCCGTATCACTGATGCCGATTGAAGCAACTTGGTCGACGGCTTTGACGTTGCCGAGGTCGGCCGTGGAGACGGCGCTGGCGGCGATCTGGAAGGCGTTGGAGATCTTATCGAGCGTCGCGGAATCGTTGAGAATCTGCGAACCGGTGAGGGAGAGTGTGCCACCTTCATCGGTGAGCGCAATCGAGTTGACGTTCGAGAGGCCGGCGAGGGCGTCGAAATTCGTGGCGACGTCTCCGCTGGAGCCGGTGAGATCCATCGCGCTCACGTGGGCATTGGCGCCGAGCGTGGCGGCATCGGCCACCGCGACGTCGGAGAGCGCGACCTGATAGTTGCCGTCTTTCACGAGGCCAAGCACGTCGGACGAGCTGTTGAACGCATCGGCCGACATCGTGAGTGCGGTGGTCGGATCGGAAAGCTGGATCTGCGTGAGCTTCGATTCGGCGGCGAGATCGCTGAGCGAAGCTGAGATCGTCGAGGAATTGTCGGCGACTTGAATTTGCGTGACCGCGCTGTCGCTGCTGAGCGACGAAACGTCCGCGACGCTGGCGCCGGAAACCGAAACGGCGAGCGAGGCGGAGAACTTGTCACCCAGGCTGTGGGCAGAGGTCCATTGCTTCACCGTCAACTGCAGCGGATCGGAGTCCGTCTGCGCGATGTCGACGAGCTTGGTGCCGAGGGTGCCGAGGGTATCCCACGCGGCGGAAAGATGCGCGCCGGAGTCGGACACCGCGAGGGATTTGACAGAGGTGCTCGCGGCGAACGTCGCGGCCTTTGCCGCGGCGACATCGGAAAGATCGGCTTGGTAACCGCCGGCGATTTTCGCGAGCGTGCCTTGGTTTTGATCAAACGCAGTGCCAGTCAACGCGAGTGCCGTGGTGCCGGCATCGGTCTGCGCGATGCTCACTAACTTGTGACCGATCGTCGTCAGATCGGCGAGATTGCCGACGATGCTGGAGGCATCGCCCGTGACCTGCATCGTTGCAATCTTGGCGTTGGCGGTGAACAAATCCTTGGCTGCGGCGGCATCGACTTGATCGACCGCAAGGGTGTAGCGGCCTCCTTTGATCAAGCCGAGGACGCCTTGCGCACCGTCGAGCTGGCTGGCGTGCAAGGAGAGGCTAGTGGCGGGTGCGGTGAGCGTGATGCTGTTTAATTTTCCGCCGCTGTTGAGCGTCGCGAGGCCGGACAATGAATTTGTCACGGCGCTGCCGTCATCGGTGATGTCGATTTTGTCGACCACGCTATCGGAACCAATTTGCGCCGCTTGCGCGACGCTCGCACCGAAAACGGAAAACTTCAGGGAGGCGTCGAATTTACCGACGAGTTGGTCGTTGACGCCAGTTTCATACTGGTTGACTGAGAGCGAAAGCGAGCCGTCGTCGGACTTGCTGACGCTGGCGAGCGAGCCGCTGATCGAGCGGAGGGAATTCCAGTTGGCGAGGAGGTTCTTGCCGGTGTCGGCGACGGCGAGTTGGGCGACGTGGACGTTTGTCGCGTCAGTGAGTGCCTTAGCGGCGGAAACCCCCGTGACGTTGACCGTGTAACCCCCGTCGATCTTGGCGAGGACCGAGGAGCGCGACTCCAACGCGGACTGTGTGACATTGATCGCGGTGCCGCTGTCGGACTGTTGGATTTTAGCGACCTTCTTTCCGAGTTGATAAAGCGTGTCGAGGTTCGACCTAATTTGGGCGCTGGTGCCGCCGACCTCCATCGAGACGACGTGCGTGTTGCTCGCGAGATCATTGAGCGAGGTCATCGACGCACCGGTGACGGCGAGGCTGTAGACGCCGTTCGTAATTTTGCTGAGAACGCTCTGCGTGCCAGTGAGCTTGTCGCCGGTAAGCAGCGCGGCATCCATAGACATGGTGTAGTTCTTGCCGGTCAGCGCGATGCCTGAAAGAAGGCCGGCATCACCGACGGTTTTGAGATCGTCGAGATTGGCGGCGACATTGTCGGCGGAATCGGAGACTTTGACGGAGGCGACATGATCGACGTTCGCCACTGCCGCAGCCTGACCGGCGGCCACACCAGTGACCGCGAGATTGTAGGTATGGGTGTTATCGACCGTGAACTTGCCGAGCAGGTCCTGGCTTTGGGCGAGTTGATCGCCGGTGATTGCAATGTTGTTGGAGGAATCGGAGACGGTGATGGCGGTGAGGCTTCCGGACAGCCGTTGGAGCAGGGACCATTTTTTCGCGAGGTTCGCGGCGGTGTCATTGACCGAGACCGAAATGACTTTCTGGTTCGCGGTGAGCGCGGCGGTTTGCGCCGCGGAAGCGCGGATCACGGCGAGGTGGTAGCTGGTGAGAATTTTTCCGATAGCGACGGAATCCTGAGTGTATTGCGTGCCGGTGATGCTGAGTGGGGTGGACGCGTCAGTTTGCGAGATGCTTTTGAGCTTCAAGCCAGCACGCTGAAGCGCATCGAGATTGGATTCGATCGCATCGGTTGTGTCGCTGACGTCGATCGATTTGATTTTGGCGTTGGCGGTGAGGGCGGGAGAGCTGCCGAGGCCGAGGGTGTCGCTGACGCTCGCGCTTGAGATGGCCAGGGTGTAGGCGCCGTTCTTGATGGAGTTGAGCGCATCGCCATCGGCGGCGAGCTGCGCGGCGGAGATTTTCAGCGTCGAGGCGGCACCGGTCTGGACGATTTGGGTGAGCGAGCCGGCGCTCGCCAGGGTCTGTAGACTGTCGAGATTGCGCTGGATGTTCGCGCTGGTGTCAGCGACGGCGATCGTGGTGACGTAGCTGGGCTTGGCCGCGACGAGCGAGGCGGCATTGGCGGCCTTCACGCCAGAGACGTCGAGGGTGTTGCCATCGCCGGCACCCCATTTGGCGAGAATGGCGCTGTCCTTGGCATATTGGGTGGCGGTGACAGAGAGATTTTGCGCCGAGTCCGTCGTGGTGAGGTCGGTGATTTTAGCCGCGACACTTTGGAGCGAATCGAGGTTCTTAAGGATGTTCTGGAGGCTGTCTGCAATGACGACCGTGGCGGAGGGCTTGAGCCGCAATGTGGTCAAAGCCGCCGCTACCGTCACGGGATCCGTAGACGTTTGCGGGACGAAAATTGTCCCCGCGGCGGCGTGGACGGCACCATTAACTGTGGGCATTACCTAACTTATCGGCTGGCTTCCGGGGGACTTAAGGCGGGGCGATCGCCCCGCCCGTCCCACTCAGGCCACGAAAAAAGCCCGGCTCGCGTCGGGCTTCGCTTTCCACAGTGGGTGAGACCTCAGTTTCGCCCCGGCTTGGCGGGCTTCTTCGACTTGCTCTCGACGAACTCGCGAATGATGGCCATGCGCTGACGTTGACGGTCTTCCTCTTCGATTTCGTCGGACGTTCGGATGGCTTCGTGCTTCGTCATCGCCTTTCGCATCTTGGTCAGTGCGAGATACTCAAGCTGGCGGATGCGCTCGCGGGTAACGTGAAATTTCTGGCCGACTTCCTCGAGCGTGAGCTCGTCACGACCGTCGAGACCGAAGCGCAGCTTGATGATTTCGGCTTCGCGTTTGTCGAGGGACTCCACCATCGCGTGAAGATCGCTGTTCTGGCTACGGTCGCGCAGGCCTTCGAAGGGACTGACGGCGTTTTCGTCGCCGACGATCTCGCCGAACGTGCCGGAGTCGCCGTCTTCGCCGATTGGTGCGTCGAGTGAAGCCGGGCGGACGCTGACGGACTTCAAATGCGCTACCTTGGACGTCGGAATTTGGAGCTCGATCGCCAATTCCTCGTCCGTGGGCTCGCGGCCGAGCTGCTCGGTGAGCGCCATCGCGGTGCGGCGCATCTTGGAGATCTTGTCGACGAGATGGACAGGCAGGCGGATCGTTTTGCTCTGGTTGGCCAGCGCACGCTTGATCGACTGCTTGATCCACCAGGCGGCGTAAGTGGAGAGTTTGCCGCCCTTGCGTGGATCGAAACGTTCGACGGCCTTCACGAGGCCGATGTTACCCTCGCTGATCAGGTCGAGGAGTGGGAGGCCAAAGTCCTTATAGTCCATCGCGATTTTCACGACGAGCCGAAGGTTGGCGGAGATCATGTGATCGCGCGCAGCCTTGTCGCCACGGCGGATACGTTTCGCGAGACGGATTTCGTCCTCGATCGTAAGGAGAGCGGTTTTGCCAATTTCCTGGAGATACAGTTGGAGATTACTGCGTTCTCCGTGCGGAATCGGGGCCTCGGGCGCGGAGCGATCGGGCTTTTCGAGAAAGGACGGCGGCGCGTCATAGGGCGCGGCGGTAAGAGTGGCGGTCGTGGCCTCAGAGGCGGCGCGGTCGTCAGCTGAATTGGGTGAGCGGAACGATTGGGCTTTCGTGGGCATGATAGGAACCTCGTGATGATTGGAGGAAGCAGTCGGCTAGTTTGTTCCCGCGAACTGTAGCTAGCGCTGTTCCATTTGAAATACGCGCGAACTCACTGTAAGGTTTCAAAATTCCTTCGGTCGTGTGAGCAACTATGGCGCACGAATGCGCCACGGCCACCGCCAATAGGTAACAACGCGGTTACAGTTCCGCCCCTAGCGAGCCCGATCAGAACTGTTCCGCCATCGCGACCGCTTTAAGCAGCGCTGATGCCTTGCTGATGGTCTCCTGATACTCGGACGCTGGAACGGAATCCGCAACGATCCCGGCGCCGGCCTGAATATGAATTTGGCCTCCCTTCAGCAAAGCGGTCCGCAGCATGATGCACGTGTCCATGTTGCCGTCGTAGCCGATGTAGCCGAGCGCACCGGCGTAGAACCCACGCTGCGTTGGCTCGTAGTGGGCGATTATCTGCATTGCGCGAATCTTGGGCGCACCGCTGACCGTGCCGGCGGGAAAGGTCGCTCGCAAAAGATCGTACGCGTTCTTGTCGGGCGCAATCTGGCCCTCCACCTGCGAGACGATGTGCATCACGTGCGAGTAGCGCTCGATGACCATCATCTCGGGCACTTTCACGCTGCCGAACTGGCACACGCGGCCGATATCATTGCGCGCGAGATCGACGAGCATGAGATGCTCGGCACGCTCCTTTTCGTCCGCGAGAAGATCTTTTTCGAGCGCGACATCCTCGTCGTGCGTGGCCCCGCGTTTGCGCGTGCCGGCGATTGGGCGGATTTCGACGAGGCCATCCGTGAGTCGCACGTGCACCTCGGGCGACGCGCCGACGATCGAGAAATCGCCCGCCTCGAGGATAAACATATACGGTGACGGATTTACCGTTCGCAGGGCCCGGTAAAGGTCGAGCGGCGATTTCGCGAAGGGCTTCGTGAAACGCTGCGAAGGCACGAACTGGATAATGTCGCCCGCGCGAATGTATTCCTTGCCATCGTTGACGACTTTCTCGAACGCCGTCTGCGTGAAATTGCCCACCGGCGTGATGATTTTACCCGGATCGACGAGCGGCGCGGGCGCAAGTTCGCGCGGCTGACGCAAAAGCCCATAGAGTTCCCGCAGTTCGGCCACAGCCGCATCGTAAGCGGCCACCGCGCCGGCCGCGCCGATGTGCGCGTTGACACACAGTCGCAGTGTCTGCTTCGCGCGATCGAAAATCAGGATCGAATCCGACAGTACGAAGTAGAGCAGGGGAAGGCCGAGCTCGTCCTTCGGTGCGATCGGCACGGTTGGCTCGATTCGAGTAACATACTCGTAGCCGATAAACCCCACCGCGCCGCCTGTGAAACGCGGCAGTCCCAGCAACGTCACCGGCTTGTAGCCACGCATCTCGTCCGAAATTAGGGTCAGTGGATCGGCGGGCGTCGGAATTGTTTTCGTGATCTGCCCGGGCGCGCGAATCTCTGTCGTCGTCGCGCCGCACGTGAAAATTTTCCGCGGCCGGCAGCCGATGAAGCTGTAGCGCGCAAGATTTTCCCCGCCCTCGACTGACTCGAAGAGATACGCCGGACCGGCATCCTTGAGTTTCGCGTAGGCCGAGACCGGCGTCTCAAAGTCCGCCATGAGATCCGTGTAAACGGGAATCACATTGCCCTGCGCGGCGAGGGTCACGAACGCGTCTTTGGCCGGATGGATATTCATCGTCAGAGGCTCGGTTGTATGCGTGGGGGCGTGCGGCGCGGCAAGGCGAATGACGGCGCAGCGCGCGCTCCGCCCGCGCGGCACAGTTTCGCACCTGACCGTCATGCAACATCGCGGTTGCAGCGCACGTGGCTCGTCGTTTTCGTTGAAGGGCCTTTCTCACCCCACCATGCACACACTTCCCCGTCGTTGGTTTTCCCTTTTCGCAGGCGCGCTCGCGCTCCTTGCCGCCGGTTCGCTGCTCGCACAGACGCCAAAAAAGCCGCTCAAGATCGGTTTCTCCCAGACTGGCGCCGAGAGTGCCTGGCGCACCGCCAACACCGTCTCAATGAAGACCGAGGCCGAGAAACGCGGCATTGATCTCAAGTTCTCCGACGCGCAGAGCAAACAGGAGAACCAGATCCGCGCCGTCCGCTCCTTCATTACCCAAGGCGTCGACGTAATCGTCATCGCGCCGATCGTGGAGACAGGTTGGGACCCGGTGCTGCGCGAGGCCAAGCGCGCACACATCCCTGTCATCCTCACTGATCGCACGATTAAGACCGAGGACGAGTCGCTCTATGCCTGCTTCATCGGCTCCGATTTTTATGAGGAGGGCCGAATGGCCGCCGACTGGCTCGCGAAATTCGCCGCAGGCAAAGGCAACATCGTCGAGTTGCAGGGAACGCCCGGCTCCGCGCCCGCCAACGAGCGCCGCAAAGCATTCGCCGACGCCATCACAAAATATCCCGGCCTCAAAATCATCGACTCGCAAAGCGGCGATTTCCGCCGCGCTGGCGGCAAGGAGGTCATGGAGGCGTTTCTCAAGAAACACAGCAAGGCGATCGATGTCGTCTACGCGCACAATGACGACATGGCCCTTGGCGCCGCGCAGGCGATCGAGGAGGCCGGTCTCAAGCCCGGAAAGGACATCACCATCGTCACGATCGACGCGATCAACGAGGCGATCCAAGCGATCGTCGATGGGCGGATTAACTGCACGGTCGAGTGCAGCCCGCTCTTCGGGCCGAAAGTTTATGAGACCGCCGCGAAGCTCGTCGCGGGCGAGAAAGTCCCGAAGAAAGCCTACAACAAGGACGAACTCTTCGATTCGTCGAACGCCGCCGCCGCGCTGCCTTCGCGGGTTTACTGAGTCGCCGCTGCGCCCGCCACCACGTCTACCGTGTCTGATGAGCCGCTCCTTCAACTACGAGGAATCACCAAGCGTTTCCTTGGCGTCACTGCGCTCGATGGCGTCGACTTCACCCTCCGCGCCGGCGAGATCCACGCGCTGCTCGGTGAAAACGGCGCCGGCAAGTCCACCCTGATCAAGGTGCTCACCGGCGTGCACGCGCCGGACGCGGGCACGATCACGCTCACCGGCAAACGCATCGCGCCGGCCTCGCCCAAGGATGCCGAGCAGGCCGGCCTTAGCACGGTCTATCAAGAGGTGAATCTGATCCCCGCGCTTTCCGTCGCGGAAAACATCGTACTCGGCCGCCAGCCGGGACGTTTCGGTTTCGTCAACTGGCTGGCGGTCCGTCGCCACGCTCGCAAGGCGCTCGCACGTCTTGAGATCGATTGCGATGTCGATGCCGAACTCGGCTCACTCTCGGTTGCGCTCCAGCAGATGGTCGCGATCGCCCGCGCCCTCGATCTGCGCGCCAAGCTCCTTATTCTCGACGAGCCGACCGCGAGCCTCGACGAAAAGGAAGTGGCCGAACTGTTCGGTATCATGTGCCGCCTGCGCGCGGACGGACTCGGGATTGTTTTCGTGACGCACTTCCTCGATCAAGTTTACGCCATCAGCGATCGCCTTACGGTGCTGCGCAACGGCCAACTCGTCGGCGAATTTCCCACCGCGAGTCTGCCGCGCCTCGCGCTCGTCGGCAAGATGCTCGGCCGCGACGTGTCGGACGAGTCGGGCCGTCCGGCATCTGCCTCAACGGCAACGAAAAACGCCGCCGCGACCGTCCTTGAGGCCCGCGGCCTCGGTCGCCGTGGCGCCGTACATCCTTTCGATCTCACCCTGCGGCGCGGCGAAGTCACCGGTCTCGCCGGTCTCCTCGGCTCCGGTCGCACAGAGACTGCACGGCTGCTCTTCGGCATCGATCGCGCCGACACCGGAGAACTCTACCTCCACGCGCAACGCGCCGCGCTCCCTTCCCCGCGCAACGCCGTGAGGCTCGGGCTCGCGTTCTGCTCCGAGGATCGGAAGCGCGAGGGCATTCTGCCGAATCTCTCCGTCCGAGAAAATCTCATCATCGCGTTGCAGGCGAAGCGGGGCGGGGCGCGATCGCTCGCTCGCGCGGAGCAGGAAAAGCTTTGCGCCCATTACACTGCCGCGCTGCGCATCAAGACCGCCGACGCCGAAACACCGATCAAAAACCTCTCCGGTGGAAACCAGCAGAAGGTCCTGCTCGCACGCTGGCTCGCGACGCAGCCCGAGTTGATCATTCTCGATGAGCCCACGCGTGGCATCGATGTCGGAGCGCGCGCCGAGATCGAGGCTCTCATTGCGCAACTTCGCGCCGATGGGCTCGCCGTGCTGTTCATCTCCTCCGAGATTGAGGAGATTGTGCGGACGTGTTCGCGCGTGCTCGTGATGCGCGAGCGGCGGCTCGCGGAAGAAGTGAGCACCGCCGATCTCACCCCGGGCCGGCTCATGCAGGCGATGGCGGGCGCGCATGAAGAATCCTGACTCACGGCCGCGTCGCCCCGTCTCGCCACTGGTCTGGCTCGTCGCCGGCCTCGCGTTGCTCGTGCTCCTCAACCTCACGAAGAACCCCGCATTTCTCCGCGTTACGTGGCACGACGGCCATCTCTTCGGCACGCCGATTGACATTCTCACGCAGGGCTCGCGCACGATGCTGCTCGCGCTCGGCATGACGCTCGTCATCGCCACCGGCGGCGTCGATCTGTCCGTCGGCTCCGTCTGCGCAATCACCGGGGCGGTGTGTGCGCTGACCTTGCAGCACGGACAGTCACTCGCCGTCACACTCGCAGCGGCGATCGGGGTTGGCGCAGCGGCCGGGCTCGCCAACGGCCTACTCGTCGCGCGCCTCGGCATCCAGCCGATCGTCGCCACCTTGATCCTGATGGTTGCGGGCCGCGGCATCGCGCAACTCGTCACCGATGGCCAGGTGCTGATCATCAAGCATGCCGCCTTCGAGTTTCTCGCGACCGGCTTCGTGCTTGGCGCGCCGTTCGCGCCGCTCGCGGTCGGAGCGCTCTACTTGGTTTCCCACGCCGCCCTGCGCCGGACCGCCGCCGGACTGTTTATCGAGGCGGTCGGCGACAACGAGACCGCGAGCCGCTTCGCCGGTCTCGCCGCCGCGCGCGTCAAAGTGCTCGCCTACGTTTTCTGCGGCATCTGCGCGGGGCTGACCGGCGTGCTGATCGCGGCCAACATCGGCGCCGCCGACGGCAACCGCGCTGGGGAAAACGCCGAGCTCGATGCGATCTTCGCGGTGGTGGTGGGCGGTACGGCGCTGACGGGCGGACGCTTCACGCTGCTCGGATCGTTGCTGGGCGCCCTGCTGATCCAGACGCTCACGACGACGATGTATAACCTCGGCGTCGCGCCCGCGGTCGCACCGGTGCCGAAGGCGCTCGTGATCGTCGGCGTCTCGCTGCTGCAGTCGGAGAAATTTCGTGCGCTGGTGGCGCGCGCGTGGCGGCGCGAAGGAAGGTCGGGCGCATGAAGATCATTCGCCGCAACCTCCCGCTCGTCGTCACCGCCGCAATCTTCGCGGCGCTGTTCGGCGCGGCGGGGGTTTGCTACGACGGATTTTTCTCCGTGCGCGTCGCAACGAGCCTGCTCGCCGACAACGCGTTTCTCGGCATCGCCGCCATTGGCATGACGCTCGTGATCTTTTCCGGCGGGATCGATCTTTCGATCGGGGCGGTCGTTGGGTTTACCTCGATCTTCACGGCGACGCTCGTTTCTGGCCACGGCGTGCCGCCCGCAGTGGCATGGCTGCTCGCGCTCGCACTCGGTGCGGCACTCGGAGCGGCGATGGGCACACTGATCCACGTGTTCAAGCTGCCGCCGTTTCTCATCACGCTCGCGGGAATGTTCTTTGCACGCGGCATGGCGTTTGCGCTCAACACCGAGTCCGTCGGAATTACCCATCCGCTCTACGAAAAACTCTCCAACTTCGATTTCGCGCTCGGCGAGCGGGTGCACCTCCCCGCCGCGGCGCTACTGTTTTTCGGCGTCGTGCTGATCGGTTATCTGATCGCGCACCACCTGCGCTTCGGGCGCACGCTGCTCGCGATCGGCGGCAACGAGCAGTCCGCGCTGCTCATGGGCTTGCCGGTCGGCGCGGCGAAAATCGGCGTCTATGCGCTCAACGGATTTTTGGCCGCGCTCGCCGGGATCGTCGCGACGCTCTACACGGGCTCAGGCAATCCGGTGATGGGCGTCGGCCTCGAACTCGACGCCATCGCGATCGTGGTGATCGGCGGCACGTTGCTAACCGGCGGCCGCGGGCACCTGCTCGGCACGCTGCTCGGCGTGCTCATCTTCGGTACAATTCAGTCCGCCATTCTTTTTGATGGGCGGCTCAGCTCGTGGTGGATGCGCATCCTCGTCGGGGCCCTGCTCCTGAGCTTCATCTTGCTCCAACGATGGTTGGTCCGAGGCCTGGCGCGAAGGGGTTAGGAGATCGGGTTACGGTGCCTCGGCAAAGGCCGCCTTGATTGCTCCGCTCAGTCGGGCGCGATCGGGATACTTCGCCTGCTCGTTTGTCTCAATCACGATCACTTCATCGAGGGTCTTGCCGGCCTTCTTCAAATCGGCGGTCCGCGTCTGAATCGTGGTGAGGTAGCCGCGGTAGCCGTCGATGAGTTCGATTCCGCCCATCGGGCCGTGGCTCGGGACGATGTGGGCGGGTTGAAGTTGTTCGAGGCTGGTGAGGGTGGCGAGCCAGTGGGCGGGCGTGGAGGCCGTGTTCATAAACGAAGGCTGCGGCTTCATCGCGAGGTCACCCGCGAAGAGCACGCGGTCGGGCTCGACGAAAACGATCGTGTCGCCGAGCGTGTGGTTCGGTCCCATCGCGACAATCCGCGCGCGCACTTCGCCGAGATCGATCGTGGTTTCCTTTTCGAAGACGATGGTCGCGGGACGATAGGCGGCGTCTTTCAGCAGGTCGGCGATGAACGGCGAGCGCTGGCTGAACTGGCGGGCGAGGTCGAGCCCACCGGCGGCAATATCCTTCACCTGATCGGACGAGCGCAGGAAGGTCGTGTCGGCCGGAAACGCCGACGCTCCGAGATCGTGCTCGGGATGGACGTGGGTCGTCACCAGATAAAGTGCGGTGCCGCGCGTTACCTTCCTCATTTCGCGCACGACCGCCTCGCCGTTGCGCGCGCCGAGCCCGGTGTCGACCACCAGCGTCGCGCGCGTGCCGACGATGATCCCGACATTGGGCACGAGCGGCACGCTGCCGTCGGGGATGACGTAAACGTGCGCAGAGATCGTTTCCGTGACGCCCTCGCGCACAATCGGATTGATCGGTTGCGCGCGGGTGGAATGCGCTAAGGGCGCTGCGAGCGCGATGATACCCCGGCAGAGCAGCGCACGCATGGCGGCAGGCTCAGGCGAGCGCGTCGCGGCAGAATTTGATCGAGCGGGCGATCTCCTTCATGCGGTCGGAGCCGGCGGGGACGGGATATTCGAATTCGATCGTCGCCTGAATCGGCCACCGGTTGTCGCGCAGGAGCCGGAGGACCTCGGCGATCGGGGTGTCGCCCTCGCCAAAGGTCACGTTGGGGCCTTCGTCCTCACTCTTGGAGCCTTTCGGCCCGTGCATTTTCCGATCCTTGATGTGAATGTGGGTGATGCGGTCGTGATACTGCTTGATGAACTCGACCGGTGAGTAGTGCAGGCCGGCGATGAAGTGGCCGATGTCGACATTGGCGCCGTTGAACTTCGCGAGCTTGAAGGCCTGCTCCCAAATCGCGGGTGTCACCTTGGTGTGACCGTGATAGCCGACCCAGAGCTGGTGCTTGTCGGCGAAGCTGCCGAGGCGCGTCAACTCTGCCTCACGCTGATCGGTCATCGAAATTTCGCATGAGATCGCGCGGGCGCCGAGCGCCTTCGCGAGCAGGAACGCGTAGTCGAGCTCGGCGTCGGAGAATTTGTAGATGTTGTCGAACTTGAGGACGTCGACGGACACGCCGGCGTCGGCGTATTTGGTGCGGAACTCCTGGGCGCGGGCGAGCGGCGCGGAGGAGCGCCAAGCGCGGAGTTTTTCGGCCTTCGCGGCGGCGGAGAGGACGGCGGACTTTTCGACGGGGACGGCGCCGGGGTTGTTGCGCATCGCGGGGGCGAGCAACTCGGGCGGCACGCCGAGGAAGAGCTCGACGGGCTGGGAGCGGAGCTCGAGCGCGCTCACGCCGAGGGTGACGCACTTGGCGAGCGTGTCGTCGGCGCTAAGGAGGTTGTTGCCGAAACTGTAGGGGACGTTGAGGCCGATCTGCACGCCGTTGACCTTGGAGTTCGGCTTCGCCGGCGCATCGGCGGCGAAGAGGCGGCTGGAGGAGGAGAGAAGTCCGGCGGCGGGGATGGCGGCCAGGGCGAACTTCGTGAAGTCACGACGGGTGTAGGGTGTCATAATTATTGGGGAGACAGACAGGACGCGTGCGGACGCGCGGGGTTGCGTTGCGAAAGCAAACGCGAGCAAGAAAGCGGGATCACGCGCGGGCAAGTTGATTTGTGCGGACCGCGCGACGCGCGGCAGTCACCGATCGGCGTAGCCCTGCGGGCGCGACGAGTGCCACTTCCACGCGGTCGCAACGATGGAATCGATCGTGGGGAATTTGATTTTCCAGCCGAGTTCACGCTGGGCTTTGCGCGAATCGGCGTAAAGCGCGGGCGGATCGCCGGGACGGCGGGGCTTCTCGATTACGTTGATTTTTTTGCCGGTGGCCTTTTCCACCGCGCGAACGACTTCGCGGTTTGAGGTCGGTTTGCCGGTGCCGAGATTGTAGAATAGCGCGGATCCTGGCGTCGTGAGTTTGTCGAACACGGCAATGTGCGCGCGGCTAAGATCGTCGACGTGGACGTAGTCGCGGAGGCAGGTGCCATCCGGAGTGGGGTAGTCCGTGCCGTAGAGTTCGAGGTGCGGGCGCTTGCCGATCGCGGTATCGATCGCCAACGGGATGAGGTGCGTTTCCGGATGGTGGTCTTCGCCGATCGCACCGTCTTCGGAGGCGCCGGCGGCATTGAAGTAGCGGAAGGCTGCAAAACTCAGGCCCGTCGCGGGCGCGAGCGCGCGGAGAGCGTTTTCGATGTCGAGCTTGGTTTGGCCGTAGGGGTTGATCGGCGCCTGCGGAAAATTTTCGTCGATCGGTAGCTTGGCGGGCACGCCGAAGGTCGCGCAGGTGGATGAGAAGACGAATTTCTTCACACCGGCTTGAAGCATAGCGTGGAGCATGTGCAGCGTGTCGGCGCTGTTGTTGAGGTAGTATTTCAACGGGTCGGTCACTGACTCGCCGACGTAGCAGTAGGCGGCAAAGTGCATCACGACCTCGATTTTCTCGGCGCGGAGGATGCGCTTGATGACACTCTCGTCGCCAAGATCGCCGCCGTGGACGGTCACGCCCTCGGCCAGAGCGCCACGGTGGCCATAGACGAAATTGTCGAGCACGACCGGACGATGACCGGCAGTGGCGAGTTGGCGGACGCAATGGCTGCCGATGTAACCGGCGCCTCCGACGACGAGGACGTTCATGCGGCGAGGCTTGTATTGCTTTCGTAGCGGGGTTGGCTAGCGATTTCCGTTTTCACGTTCATGTCATCCTCTCGCATCGTCATCACCGGAGTGGGTCTCACGGCCCCGAACGGCAACTCGCTGGCCGAGTTTCGGGCCAATTTGCTTGCCGGGGTTGCGGGCATCGAGCGCATGGAAATTCGCTATATGGGCTCGCAGCTCGCGGGCGTCTGCCATTTCGATGCGTTGCGGCACCAGAAGAAAAAGGAAGTGCGCGTGGGGACACGGGCGGGAAGCATCTCGATCTATTGCGCGCGCGAGGCGCTGGCCGACAGCGGCATTGCGTGGGACGCCGTCCCGAAGGATCGCGTGGGGATTTACATCGGGTGCACAGAACACGGAAACGTCGAGACCGAGAACGAAATCTATAATATCTCGAAATTTAATTACGACACGAAGTTCTGGTCGCATTACCACAATCCCCGGACGGTCGCCAACAACCCCGCCGGCGAAACTTCGCTCAATCTCGGCGTCACCGGTCCAAGCTACACGATCGGTGCGGCGTGTGCGGCGGGCAACATGGGCCTCATCCACGCGACGCAGATGCTGCGACTCGGCGAGGTGGACCTCGCGATCTGCGGCGGGGTAAGCGAGAGCATCCACACGTTTGGAATCTTCGCCGGCTTCAAATCTCAAAATGCCCTCGCGACCCACGAAGACCCACACAAAGCATCGCGGCCCTTCGACAAGGCGCGCAACGGCATCGTGATCTCCGAAGGCGGGGCACTTTACACACTCGAACGGCTCGACGACGCGCAGAAACGCGGCGCGAAAATCTACGCCGAGATCGCCGGCTATCATGTGAACAGTGATGCTAGCGACTACGTGCTGCCGAATCCGACGCGGCAGGCGGAGTGCATCCGATCGGCCCTGAGCCGGGCAAAGCTGGAGCCGCGCGACATCCATATCGTTAACACCCACGCGACCGCCACGCCGCTCGGCGACATCCAGGAATGCGAAGCGATCCGCGCCGTCTTTGGCGAAGGCTGTCCGGACACGTCGATCAACAACACCAAGAGTTATATCGGTCACTGCATGGGCGCAGCCGGTGCGCTTGAGCTCGCGGGCAACCTCCCGTCATTCGACGACCTCGTGGTTCATCCGACGATCAACGTCGACGATCTCGACCCGCAATGCGCGCTGCCGGGCCTCGTGCTCAATCAGCCGCGCAAGGTTGAGAAAGTAGACACCATTCTCAATAATTCCTTCGGCATGCTGGGGATAAATTCCACGTTGATTGTTAAGCGGTTTGTCCCCTAATTCGCCCCTCGACCCGACCTATGACCAAAGACGAATGCAAAAAGCTGGTGCTCGACATCATCGCGGACATCGCGCCCGACGAAGATTTGAGCAACGTGAAACCGGAGGTTCGCCTTCGCGATCAGCTCCAGCTCGATAGCATGGACTTCCTCGACATCGTGATGGAGCTCCGCAAACGCCACGGCATCGAGGTTCCTGAAAAGGACTACGTGCAGCTCGCGAGTCTCGATAGCTGCGCCGAATATCTCACGCCCAAGTTTGACGCGCTTGCCGGCAAGAACTGAGCGCGAACCAAAGATGGAATAAAGGCCGGGCTACGCGCCCGGCTTTTTGTTTATATGCGGAACTCAGGAAAGCTCGAAAAGGGTTGGCTTCTGCCTTCCTGATTTCCTGAGTTCTGCATTCTCCGCTGCATGAACACCCGCTCGCACTACGATGTCGCCGTCATCGGCGCCGGCATGTCCGGTCTCGCGGCGGGCATCCGGTTGGCGCATTTCGGCAAGAAGGTCTGCATCTTTGAGCGCCACAACGCCGCCGGCGGCCTGAACAGTTTTTACTCGATTAACGGCCGCAAGTTCGACGTCGGCCTCCACGCGATGACCAACTTCGTGCGGCCCGGCGTGAAAGGCACGCCGCTCACGAAACTCCTCCGCCAACTCCGCATCGATCGCGACCAGTTTGCCCTCTGCGAGCAGAAGCAATCGCGCATCGCCTTCGGTCCGCGGGGGGAAACCTCGCTGCGCTTTACGAACGATTTCGCCGTGCTCGAAGCCGACGTCGCGGAGAAATTTCCCGCGGAGATCGACGGCTTTCGTAAACTCGTCGCGCTAGTGCGCTCCTATGACGACGTGTCGCTCGATGCCAAACCCGAGTCGGCCCGCGCCGTCGTGCGGCGGCACGTGACCGATCCGCTGCTGGAGGACATGCTGTTTTGCCCAGTGATGTATTACGGCAGCGCGACCGAGCACGACATGGACTTCGGGCAGTTTGTGATCATGTTCAAGGCGCTCTTTCTCGAGGGCTTTGCGCGGCCGTTCGAGGGCGTGCGGCTCGTGATCCGCGTGCTGTTGGAAAAATACCGCTCGGCCGGCGGCGAGCGCCGGATGAAATGCGGTGTGCAACGCATCGTCGAGCGTGACGGTCGCGCGACCGCGCTCGTGCTCGATGAGGGCAGCGAAGTCACAGCCGATCACATCATCTCGTCGATCGGCGCGCCGGAGACCGAGTCGTTGATTCATCTCGGCCGCGCCGCAGCGGGAGAGGGCGAAC
The DNA here is from genome assembly GCA_903896015.1 of uncultured Opitutia bacterium. Lineage (GTDB taxonomy): Bacteria > Verrucomicrobiota > Verrucomicrobiia > Opitutales > Opitutaceae > CAITWF01. The sequence goes on from CAITWF010000113.1 coordinate 31,764, forward strand.
CGCCGCCCGCCAACATCGGCCGTCTCTCATTCGTCGAAACGATCACGATCCTCGGCCGGCAACCCGATGAATTTGGTTGGGGGAGCGACACGATTATTTTTTTCAATGACTCGCCGCACTTTGCTTACGAACGTTGCGCCGACCAGGTCGATCCGCGCAGCGGCGTGATTTGTTTCCCGAACAATTTCGATTTCGGGCCGGAGCGGATGCTGCCCGAGGGCGTGCTTCGCGTCACGTGTCTCGCGGACTACGCGCACTGGGCGAATCTTTCCGAGAATCATTATCGCGCGGACAAAGCGCGCTGGTTCGCCACGGTACAGCGCAGCGCGCGACGCTTCCTGCCGGCGGTGGAAGACAGCGCCCTCGACGCCGCAACACTAGCGACGGACATGTTCACGCCCCGCACCATCACGAAATTCACCGGACACTTCGGCGGCGCAATCTACGGATCGCCAGTCAAGCACCGACAAGGCCGCACGGAATTGAGCAACGTTTACCTTTGCGGCACGGATCAGGGTTTTCTTGGCATCGTGGGCGCCATGCTTAGCGGAATCTCGATGGCGAATTATCACATCTTGCAAAAAGGGTAGGGCCCGCGCGAAGCTCGCAGCGCCCCATGAAAAAAATCCTTATCACCGCCGCGCTCGCGCTTTCCTCTGCTATGGCCGCCGACTTCCACGATCACCTCGGCCTGCAGTTGTGGAGCCTGCGCGCGCAAACCAAAGTCAGCACCACCGGTGCACTCGATCAGGCCAAGGCCTACGGCATCAGCGAGGTCGAGACCGCCGGCACCGGCAGTCTCACGACCGAGCAGTTCGCCGCCGAGTTAAAGGCACGTGGTCTCCACGCCGTCAGTGCCCACATCGGCTACGGCGATCTGGCCAAGGACATCAACGCTGCGATCGCGACCGCAAAGACACTCGGCGCGAGCTACATCATTTGCCCCTATCCCAAAACCTCGAAGGACAGGAAAGTCACCGACGAGATCATTCATGAGATGGCGGCCAACTTTAATCAATGGGGCGAAGCCTGCCAGGCAGCGGGGCTGCATTTTGGCTACCATCCGCACGGGCTGGAATGGGTGGCGAGTTCCGCCAATCCGAACGAAAAGCTTTTCGACATCCTGCTCCGCGAAACCAAGCCCGGTTTGGTCGGCTACGAAATGGACGTTTTTTGGGCATATCACGCCGGACAGGATCCAGCGAAGTTGCTCGTAGCTCATCCTGATCGCTGGTTGATGCTTCACGTGAAGGATATGCGCAAAGGCGCGCTCACCGGCTTCTCCACTGGCAGCGCGCCGCCGACGGACAACGTCGCCGTTGGCTCCGGTCAGATCGACTGGACCGCGGTGCTCGGCGCCGCGCAGAAGATCGGCGTGAAATACTATTTCATTGAGGACGAGACGCCCGCCCCGCTGCAGTGCATTCCCGACAGCTTGAAATTTCTGCGAGCGCTGAAACTCTGAGTTGCGCTTCGGCGACACCCCGCCTCAGTCTTGGCGATCCATGGCTTACGACTGGCTCAAAGGTGTCGCCGACGAGTATGATGTGATCGTCATCGGCAGCGGTCTCGGCGGACTCACGGGCGCCAACGTGCTCGCGAAGGCCGGCCACCGCGTGCTGCTGCTCGAGCATCACTATCAATTCGGCGGGCTCGCGACGTGGTTCACGCGCAAGGGTGGCCACATTTTCGACATTTCCCTGCACGGTTTTCCCATCGGTATGATCAAGTCGTGCCGCAAGTATTGGACGAAGGAAATTTCCGACGCGATCGTGCAATTAAAGGACGTCCGGTTCGTCAACCCGCAGATGGATGTGTGGACGACGTTCACCCGCGAGGATTACACGCGCGTGCTGGTCGAAAACTTCCGACTGCCGCGCGAGAAAGTGGAGGCGTTCTACGACTACCTCCGCGCGATGAACTACTATGACAACAACCCCGAGACGACGGGCGAGATGCTCAACCGTTTTTTCCCTAGCCGGCCCGACGTCCACCGTCTGCTGATGGAGCCCATCTCCTACGCGAACGGCTCTAACTTCGACGATCCCGCGATCGCGTTTGGTATCGTGTTTTCGAATTTCATGGGCGCCGGCGTTTACACGTTTCGTGGCGGCTCCGACGTGCTCATCGAAAAGATGACGGCGGAGCTGAAGAAGAACGGAGTCGAACTGCGCAAGAAGGTCCTCGTCGAAAAAATTCTCGTCGAAGAGCGTGAGGGCCGGAAGGTCGCCTGCGGGATCGTGGCGGGCAACGGCCGAGTGATCCGTGCGAAAGCGATTCTCTCGAACGCGAATATCCACAACACGATCTTCAAGCTCGCGGGCGCGGAGAATTTTCCCGCGGACTTCGTCGAAGAGGCGCGCAAAGTCCGGATTAACACCAGTTCGTGCCAGGTCTACCTTGGGATTCGGAAGGGCGAAACGATCCCGCACATCGGCGATCTCGTTTTCACCTCGGCGGCACCAGAATACAGCAACGACGAACTGACGGCGCTGCACACGACAAGTCGCACGTTTTCCGTCTATTATCCGGACACGCGCCCCGGCTCCGATCGCTACACTGTTGTCGCCTCACTTAACGGCCGCTATCCGGAGTGGAAGCAACTGAACGACGTAGCCTACGAGCAGCACAAAACGCGGCTGATCGATGAGGCGATCGAGGCGCTGGAAAAGTTCATCCCTGGTGTCCGCGCGAAGATCGATTGGAGAGAGGCGGCGACCCCGCGCACGATTGAGCGCTACACGACGCATGCACTCGGCACCTCGTTCGGCACGAAGTTCGAGGGGCTGCCTGTCTCGATGAACCTTTCCGAAAAACTCCCCGGACTTTACCACGCCGGGTCGGTTGGAATCATCATGTCGGGCTGGCTCGGCACCATCAACTACGGCGTAATCACCGCGAACAAGATCGACAAAGCGCTCTTCGGGCAAAAGCGTGCCGGCGCCCCGTCGCTCGCCACGACCTCCGCCTAATCCCATGCCCGTCGCTGTCACCGAACTCATTCCGCACCGTCCGCCTTTTTTGTTTGTGGATGAAATTGTCTCCGACGCGCCCGAGGCGTTTGTCGCGAAGCGCACCTGGCGCGCCGACGAGGATTTTTATCGCGGCCACTATCCGGGTGCGCCGATCACTCCAGGCGTATTGCTCTGTGAGGCGGTGTTTCAAACGGCGGCATGCTACATGGCGCTGAAGGCCCGGGCGGCGGGCGGGAAGCCCGGCGAAGGGGTGCCGCTGATCGCAAAGATCGGGGATGTGCGTTTTCGCAGTCCGGTTTATCCAGGCGACACCGTTCTGATCGAGGTGAGGGAAAAGGAGGCCATGGGTGGATTCACGATGCTGAGCGGGTCCATGAAAAGAGCCGACGGCACGCGGGTGATGAATCTGGAGTGTGCGGTCGCGTGGAAAACGCCCGAGGGTGCGCCTACGCCATGAGTGATTTCCTCCAAGTCGCCGGAAAAACGTTTCTCGTTTTCGGCGTCGCGAACAAGAAGAGCGTCGCGTGGTTCATCGCCAAGTCGCTGGAGGAGCAGGGCGCGCGCGTGCTCTACAGTGTGCGGTCTGAGGCACGGAAGAAATCCCTCGAGGCCCTGCTTGCCGGCAAACCCGTATTCGCGTGCGACGTGGAGGACGAGGGCGCGGCGCCGCGCCTCGCCACAGAAATTTCCCAGGGCGGGCATGCGCCACTGCACGGCATCGTCCACTCGATCGCGTTTGCGAACTACAGCGAGGGCTTCAAGGCGTTTTATGAGACGAAGCGCGCCGACTTTCTTCAGGCGACTGCGGTCTCGGCCTTTTCGCTGGTGGAGATCGCGAAGGCGTTTAAGCCGCTGCTCGCACCCAATGCGTCGGTAGTGACCATCGGCATTTCGTCACTGCTCGTGACCCCCGACAACTACGGTTACATGGGACCGATCAAGGCGGCGCTCGAATCGAGCGTGCGATTTCTGGCGAAGTCATTCAGCGCGCACGGGCAGGTGCGCTTCAATGCGATTGGTGCGGGGCCGCTAAAGACGAGTGCGTCGGCGGGGATTCCCGGATATCTCGAAAGCTATCTCTACGCGGAGAAGCTGACGTTTCGGAAACGAAATCTCAGCACACAGGAGGTGGCTGACGCCGCGGTTTTTCTCCTCAGCGAGCGCAGCAGCGGCGTGAACGGCACGACCCTCCTCGTCGACGCCGGCCTCGGTTCCAACTATTTCGATCAGGAAATTGTCCGGCTCGCGATGCGGCCCGAGAAGTGAACGCTGCCGGATGAAATTCGAGAACGTCTGCATCGAGTCGCTCGCAGTTGCATTGCCCGACGAAATCTGGACATCTGCTCAGATCGAGGAGTCACTGCGTCCGCTCTACGAGCGGCTCAAGCTCCCCGTGGGACGGCTGGAATTGATGACGGGCATCCGTGAACGCCGGATGTGGCCGGCAGGCACGCGTCCGTCGGACGCCAGTGCGGCCGCGGGCAAGGCGGTCTTAGCGAAGTCGTCGCTCAGCGCAGAAACAATCGAGTTGTTCATCCATGCCGCGGTCAGTCGCGATATGCTCGAGCCCGCGACGGCCTCGTTTGCGCATCGCAAGATCGGGTTGCCGGGTTCGGCGCAGATCTTCGACGTTTCAAATGCTTGCCTTGGTTTTTTGAATGCACTCACCGTCGCCGCCGGACTGATCGAATCGGGCCAGATTCGCTGCGCCATGATCGTCTCGGGTGAAAACGGTCGCCCGCTTGTGGAGCAGACGCTGCGAACACTGCTCGATCGGCCCCTGACGCGAAACGAAATCAAACCCTATTTCGCCAACCTCACGATCGGCTCCGGCGCGGTCGGTGCGATAGTCTGCCACCGCTCGCTGGTGACGGGGAGGGCGCACCGTCTGCTTGGTGGCGTAGCGCGCGCGGCCACCGAGCACAGTGAACTCTGCCAGGGCGACACGCATGGTGCGGAGGCACTCGCGATGCAGACGGATTCGGAACAGTTGCTGGTCGCTGGCGTGAAGCTCGCGAGCAAAACGTGGCGTGATTTCATGATGGAACAGGGAGAGGACTTCGCCCGCTTTATCTGCCATCAAGTCGGCAGCACGCATCGCCGGAAACTCTACGAAACGCTCGGGCTGGAACTCGCGAAGGATTTTTCCACCTTTGAAACGCTCGGCAACACCGGTTCCGTCGCGCTGCCCGCGACGCTCGCCGCCGCGATTGAGGCAGGGGCAGTGCACGATGGCGATCGCGTGGGGCTGCTCGGCATTGGCAGCGGGCTCAACTGTCTGATGCTCGCGTTGGAGTGGTGATGAGCGCTCCGATCCCAGACTGGCTGGCACGCGAGTATCCGTTTGTGCCACGGACGTTCACGACGCCACGCGGCGCGAAGATGAGTTTTCTCGACGAGGGGCCGCGCTCGGACGAAGCGGTCCTGATGTTGCACGGGAATCCCACGTGGTCGTTTTATTTTCGCCACTTGGTCCAAACGCTTGCGCCGCGGTGGCGCTGCCTGGTGCCCGATCACATTGGTATGGGTTTGTCGGAGAAGCCCGAAAACTACGATTACACGCTCGCGACGCGAATCGCCGACATCGAAGCGCTCGTGGCGACGCTCGGAGTCAGGCGGGTGCATTTGGTGGTGCATGACTGGGGCGGGGCGATCGGATTTGGGTTCGCCGCGAAACATCCCGCGATGATCGGGCGGCTCGTGATTCTCAACACGGGTGCGTTTGCCTCGGTGCACATTCCCGACCGGATTGCGCTGTGCAAGGCGCCGGTGATCGGGCCGTTGCTCGTGCGCGGGTTCAACGGTTTTGCGTGGCCGGCAACCTGGATGGCAATGCATCGCCGCGGGCTCACGGCGGACGAGAAGCGCGCCTATCTGCTGCCGCACGGCTCATGGGCGGACCGCGTGGCGGTGAGCGAGTTTGTTCGCGACATCCCGATGAATCCGGTGCACCGCAGTTGGGCTGCGCTTGCAGGGGTCGAGCAGGGGCTCGAGCAATTCCGCAACCGGCCCGCGTTAATCGCGTGGGGCGGGCGCGACTTTTGTTTCAACGATCATTTTCTCGCGCGCTGGCGCGAACTGCTGCCGCAAGCCGCCGTGCATCGGATCGCGGACGCGGGGCACTACGTGCTTGAAGATGCACGCGAGGAAGTCCTCCCGCTGATCGTTACGTTTCTGTCGGCACCGTGAGCGGCAGACCGTCGCGTCCGGATAGTTCGGCGAGTTCGCGCAGGTAGGAGGCGGAGTTCTCGTGCAGCGCGCGCAGTTGCTCTGCGCGGTAACGCCAGGTCCAGTTGTCCTGACTCTTGCCGGGAGTATTGAAGCGTGCCCCGGAACCGAGACTCATCAGATCTTGCAACGGAATGACGGCGAGATTCGCGACGGAGTCGTAGGCCGAGCGGATAAAATCCCAGCCGACTTCGCGGCCGCTGACGCGCAGGTAGCGGCGCACGTGGTCGCGCGACTTTTCGTCGGTCGTCGCATACCAGCCGAGCGTGGTGTCATTGTCGTGGGTGCCGGGATAAACGACGCTGTTGGTGCGGTGGTTGTGCGGGAGGTAGAGGTTCTTGGCGTCGCCGCCGAAGGCGAATTGAAGAATCGCCATGCCGGGGAGACCCGTCGCATCGCGCAACGCCACGACGGAGGGCGCGAGTTCGCCAAGATCCTCCGCGATGAGTTTCGCGTGTGGCATCGCGGCGCGGACGGCGTGGAAGAAATCGAGGCCCGGGCCTGGTTGCCAGGTGCCCGTGCGCGCGGTCGGTGCGGAAGCTGGGATTGACCAGTAGGAATCGAAGCCGCGGAAGTGATCGATGCGCACGACGTCGCAGAGCGCGAAGTTCGCGCGGAGTCGGGCGATCCACCAGGCGTAGCCCTCGGCGGCGTGCACGGGCCACCGATAGAGCGGGTTGCCCCAGAGTTGGCCGTCGGCGGAAAAATAATCCGGCGGCACGCCGGCCACGAAAGTGGGCCGCGCCGTTGCCGGATCGAGCTGGAAAAGGTGCGGGCTGGCCCACACATCAGCGCTGTCGATTGCGGTAAAGATCGGGGTGTCACCGATGATGCTGATGCCGAGTTTCGCCGCGCGGGCACGCACCTGGGTCCACTGGGCGAAAAACAGATATTGGATGAACGCGTAGGCCTCAGCCCGCGCCGCGACTTTTTCGCGCAACGGGGATTCTGCGGAGTTCGCGAGCGAACGCACCTCCGCCGGCCATTCCCACCAAGGTCGGCCGCCAAAGTGATCTTTGAGCGCGGAGAAGAGCGAGTAGCCGTCGAGCCAAGCAGACTGCTGGGCCCGAAAGCCTGCGAAATCGCCGTAGGGCAGAACGCGTTTCGGGTTCTTGGCCCATGTGGCGTGCGCCGCGAAGAGGAGCGGGAGTTTCAGCCGATACAGCGCGCCGAAGTCGACGTGGTCCGTGTCGAGCGCGCGCAAAGACTGAAGTTGTTCGGTCGTGAGCAATCCCGCGGCCGCAAGTGGCGCCAGATCGACCAGGTAGGGGTTGCCGGCGAACGAAGAGAAACATTGATAAGGGGAATCGCCATAGCCGGTTGGCCCCAACGGACAAACTTGCCAATATTTGATTCCTGAAGCGGAAAGAAACTCCAGCAGCGCGGTGGCTGCGGCATCAAATGCGCCAACACCGAACGCGCTCGGCAGCGAGGTCGGGTGCGCCAGCACACCGGCTGCGCGATGGTTGAGCCAGTTAAAGAGAGGAGCGGGATTAGTCGAAACGGCAGGCGAAGGTGCCATGGCTCAACGTCACAGTGGAAAGCACCCAATGGCAGGTCAGAACCAAACAACCCGACTTAACATAATGTTCATTGTGCGTTTTCTAGCTATGGAAATACGTGTCTGTCTATCGCGCCGGACCCCAGTGACGCGTAAACGGGAAATACACAAACAATGGCCGCCCGACTACATCTTTCGCCGGAACGTAACCCCAATAACGTCCGTCCTGGCTGTTCGGAGAGTTATCGCCCATCGCGAAAAAGTTACGCACTGGCACCTCAACTTTCAACCCCGGCGCGAGTTTTTCCTTCGCTTCGTAGCCAGGATAGTTCCCGGCTTGATTTGCATTGGCCGCGAACGCGTCGGCTCCGGCGATTGGCGCATTATTCCGCATGAGTCCGTGCCCTTTCACTTCGAGCACATCACCCGGCACGCCGACGAGCCGCTTCACGAAATATTGATCGCCGTAGGTCCCGACGAGATCCGGAATATTGCCCGTACGAAAAACGAAGCCACTGCCAACGCTCGGTTCGATGAAGTGATAACTGAAACGATCCACGAACAACTGGTCGCCCGTGAGGATATCGAACGCCATCACCCGATCGCCGCGTTTGACCACCTTGCCGGTGCGGAGGTAAACCTGATTCAAGCGATCTCGAAACAACGCGTTTTTTCCCGCCGCGGCGCGAGCCAAGTCTACACCGCTTGGCTGCCGCGACGGCGTCGCGTTGGCGAAAAACGCGTCGCGGACCGCCCACTCAAAGTCGAAATCGGCCGGCACCTGCACCTTCACCGCCTGCTCGCCGACGTAGAGCGTGTATTCCTTCAACGTGGTCGGAAACACCAGCCACGATCTGCCGGGCACCGATTTGTAGGGAATATAGACACGGTCGAGCGTTCCGCCGACGGGAATCAAAATTTCCCCTTCAGCCGTTGAATCGATGCGATGCGGCCACGCGCCGAAAGCGATCATTCGCACCGCCTCGATCGGGGTCGCCGGCTCGTCCGCCGGCTTAGTGAATACCTCAGGCGTCATGCCATTGTAAGTTGGCCACATCGAGTTTGTGGGGATCTTGAACGGCTGCACAAAATACGTGCGGATCCCAAGAATCACGATTGCCGCGACCAGGAAAAACTCGACGTTTTCGACGAGCGAGGACTTCGGGTAAATCGCCCCGCCCGTCCGGCGCAGCACGTCTTCCAATGCCTCCAGCGTGAGTTTCAATTTCTCCGCCGGCACTTTCTCCTTCACCTGCTGCCGCACCTCCTGGGTGCGGGCCAACAGTTCCGCCGCTTCGGTCGCGTTCAGTTGATCGCGCCGAAAATTCCAGACCTTTTCCGCGAGTTCGAGCCAGTTGGCCGCGTTCTCGCGCATCTTTTTATCCGGCGAACTGAAGAATCCGAACATGGAATCGGTTAGTTGGTTTTTAGCACCTTGATGAAGGCATCCGACGGAATCGAGACGCGACCGAACTGCTTCATCTTCTTTTTGCCCTCTTTCTGTTTGTCGAGGAGCTTTCGCTTGCGGCTGATGTCGCCGCCGTAGCATTTCGCGGTTACGTCCTTCCGCATTTCTTTCACGTTGTCGCGCGCGATGATCTTGCCGCCGATCGCGGCTTGGATCGCAACCTTGAACATCTGCGGCGGGATGATGTCCGCGAGTTTCTCACAGAGCTCGCGGCCTTTGCCCTCAGCCTTGTCGCGATGCACGATGCTGGCAAACGCGTCGACCGGATCCGCGTTTACGAGGATTTCCATCTTCACGAGATCGGCGGCGCGATACTCGCCCAGTTCGTAGTCCATCGAGCCGTAGCCGTGCGTGATACTCTTTAACCGATCATTGAAATCGACCAGGATTTCGTTGAGCGGTAGGACGCACGTGAGCATCACGCGCGTGGCATCGAGCGTGTCGGTATGGTCCACGGTGCCGCGCTTTTCCATGACGAGCGCAAGGATGTCGCCCATCGAATCATTCGGGATGTGAATGGCTGCCTTGATCGTCGGTTCGCGGATTTCGACGATTTCTCCGGGGTCCGGGAGATTTACGGGATTGTCCACTTCGAGCATCACGTCGCCGTGCTTGATCACGTGGTAGACCACGCTCGGGTAGGTCGAGATGATGTCGACGTCGTGTTCGCGGCGGATTCGCTCCTGGATGATTTCCATGTGGAGCAGCCCGAGAAAACCGCAGCGGAAGCCGAAGCCGAGCGCAACGGAACTCTCCGACGAGTAAACGAAGGCTGCGTCGTTGAGCCGCAGTCGGCCGAGCGCGGCCTTGAGCTTTTCGTAGTCGCCCGTGTCGACCGGATAGAGTCCGCAAAACACCATGGGGCGAACTTCCTTGTATCCCGGCAGCATCTCGGCTGCAGGCCGGGCAGAGAGCGTGAGCGTATCGCCGATTTTGATCTCCGACGGATCCTTGATGTTGGAGACGACGTAGCCGACGTCGCCGGCTCCGAGCGACGCGCGTTTTTCCATCTTCGGCATGAACACGCCGACTTCCTTGATCTCGGATTTGGCGTTATTGCTCATCAGCAGCATGTATTCGCCCGCCTTCACCGCGCCCGAAAATACGCGCACGTAGGAAATCACGCCACGATACGAATCGTAGAGCGAGTCGAACACCAGCGCACGGGTTTGCGGATAGTCGGTCCAGCGCGGCGGTGGCACACGTGTTACGACCGCTTCGAGAATGTCCACAATTCCAATGCCCGACTTGCCGCTCGCGAGAATCGCCTCTTCCGCCGAAATCGTGAGGATGTCCTCAAGCTGCTTGAGACAAAGATCGAGATTTGCGCTCGGCAGATCGATTTTGTTGATGACCGGGATCACTTTCAGCTTCTGGCCAAACGCGAGGTGCGCATTCGCCACCGTCTGCGCTTCGACGCCCTGCGCCGCATCGATCAGCAGCACGGCGCCTTCGCACGCCGCGAGCGATCGCGAAACCTCGTAGGAAAAGTCCACGTGGCCGGGCGTGTCCATCAGGTTAAGCTTGTAGATGTGCCCGTCCTTCGCCGGGTAATTCATCGTGACTGGGTGCGACTTGATCGTGATGCCGCGCTCCTTCTCGAGATCCATCGAGTCGAGGTGCTGCTCAGTCAGCACGCGCTGCGAGACCTGGTTGGTGTATTCGAGCAACCGGTCCGACAACGTGGTCTTGCCGTGGTCAACGTGCGCGATGATGCAGAAATTTCGGGTATAGCGGGAAGACATCGGTTCAGGCAGCAGTCACATCGACAAACTCGGCAAAACTCTTCACGGCCCATGTTTTGTCCGTCCGGCGCGCGAGCCCGGCGAGCACCCCGCCCGGCCCGAGTTCCCAAAACTCCGTCGCACCCGCAGCCGCCGCGCTGCGTGTGCAGTCCTCCCACAGCACCGACGAAACGACCTGCTTCACCAGCGCAGCCTTGATTGCGGCGGGATCGCTCACGGCCTGACCGGTGGTGTTGGTGAAGACGGTGAATTTCGGCGCGGAAAAATTGACCCCGTCGAGATACGCCGCAAACGCGACCCGCGCCGGCTCCATCAATCGCGAGTGATACGCGCCAGCGACGACGAGCGGGATGACTTTCTTCATGCCACGCGCCTTCGCGCCGGCCACCGCCGCCTCGACCTTGGCCTTTTCTCCCGACACGACAATTTGCCCGGGGGCGTTGAAATTTGCCGCCTCAATGTCGAATTCCCTGCACAACTCGGCGACCTTTGCGCGGTCCTCGCCGATGATTGCAGCCATGCCTCCGGTCGCCTGCTCGCACGCCTGTTGCATCAGCCGGCCGCGCTCCGAGACGACCTTGAGGCCCGTCGCGAAATCAAACACCCCCGCCGCGCAATACGCCGTGACCTCCCCGAGGCTTAGGCCGAGCGAAAACGTTGGCTCCCCTGCGCGTATTTTTCCCTGCTCGCGCAATGCCGCTACCAGAGCCAATCCATGAACAAACAGCGCAGGCTGGCAGACTTGGGTCTGAGTCAGGTCGGCTTCCGGACCCTCAAAGCTTACCTTCGCCAGATCCCAGCCCAGCACGCGATTTGCCTCGTCGTAGACGGCCAGCGCGGCGGCCGACTGCTCGCACAGTGACTTGCCCATGCCCACCTTTTGGGCTCCCTGCCCTGCAAATAAAAATGCCAATGCCATGGTTGAAACCGGTTAGACAATCGCCCGCTCCGCCTGAATCCAAGCCCTAAAAACGCTTTAGCTGCTTGAAATATTTTTCGTCGGCCGCCGGCTTCGCAAAATCCGGAATTTTTGACCTCGTGGCAGGCAGCTCAAGCGGCTGCGGCACAACTGCCGAAGGCGCCGGGTTCGCGGGTGCAGCGGCGCTCGGCGGTGTAAAGCTCGCGACCGGCGCCGCCACCGTAGCGAACGATTGCAAAAACGGATTGTCCGCTGGCTTGGGCAGAGCCAGCGCGGCGGGTTTCCCCGTCGCTCCAAAATCGACGCCGCCAGCGCCGCCAAGATTTCCCATCGCCGTAAATTCGCCAACGCCACCAGACGACGCCTGGACGATCGGGCTGTTCGCCATCCGGCTGGACACGACTGAATCGAGCCCCGGCTTGAGCAGCGCGTAATCCTGCGAGGTCATCCAGCCCGCCATATAATTCATCAGCGGATTAAACTCCGGCCCGGTTTTCTTTTCCGCCGCCGGCGGAGCCTTTTTATCGCGCGTAGTCGGCAGAGGCGACTCGGCGTCGGCTACCAGTCCTCTCCCCTCGCGATCTAGGATCGCGGTGTTCGAACGTTCACTGCCCACCAAGTCTGAGTTCTTGGCTCGTGGATCACGGGCATCCGTTTCCGCCGGTTTCATCATCGCGTCGACCAGCCAGTTGGCGGACTGCTTCTTGGTCGTCGCGGGATCGGGTTTCGACAGCGAGGGCAGCGGTTGTGGCGCGCCCGTCGAAAGTTCCGGCGTTGCGACGGACGGCAAATCTAGTTTCGCAGGCACATCCAGTGAGTTCCGCGCAGCTTTGAGCGCGTTGAACTCGCGCGTAGCCGAATCGATCGAGATGTCCGGTGGCGGCGCAGACTTTTCCTGAGCCAGCGCACTACTCGCCGCTATCAGCCAAAAAATTGGGAGCGCGCGGCGCACGTCACGTCTTGATGAAGATTCCCTTGAGATTCATCTCAAGTTGCTGCGGGTTCGGCGAGAAACGCAGCCCGTCGGCTTTGCTGATCACTCCCGCTTTGATTAGTTTGTAGATGTCCTTGTTGAAGGAAAACGTTGCCGAGTCGGCGTCACTTTCGAGCAGGCCCTGGATTTTTTCGTTCTGTCCCTCGAGGATGAGATTTCGGACGGTAGCGTCGGCGTTGAGAATTTCGTTCGCGGGCACGCGGCCGTTGCCGTCGATCGTCGGAATAAGTTTCTGACAAATGAACCCGCGGAGCGACCCAGCGATCGCGCGACGGGCCTGCACGACCTCCTCGGCGGGAAAGAATTCAAACAGGCGCGTGAGCGACTGCGCCACCGTCGCCGCGTGCATCGTAGAAAACACCAAGTGGCCCGTCTCCGCCGCGCTGATCGCGGTCTCGAACGTCTCGCGATCGCGCATTTCGCCGACGAGGATGATATCGGGGTTCTGACGCAGCACCGCCTTGATCGCCAACTGAAAGTTCGGCACGTCGAGCCCGATCTCCCGCTGCTGAAACAGTGATTTGTCGTCGACGAACGTATACTCAATCGGGTCCTCGATCGTGACGATGTGTTTGTCGAGCGTGGCGTTAATCCAGTTCAACATCGCCGCCATCGTGGAGCTTTTGCCTGAGCCGGTCGCGCCGCAGACGAGCAGGATACCGTCCTTTGCCTGCGAGAGTTTGACGAGCGCATTTTGTTTTTCGCCGAGCTTGAGTTGGTCGAAGCTGGGTACCGTGCTCTTGATGTGGCGCATCACGATGCTGACGAGGCCGCGCTGGTGAAAGGCGTTTACGCGAAAGCGGCCCACGCCCTCAAACGAATAGGCAAAATCGACTTGCCCCTCGTCATCCCACTTTGTCCGAAACATCTTCGGCGTGTGCTCCTCGACCCAGGCGTTGGCCTCGCTGTTGGTAATCGGGTCCATGTCGACCGGCTTGAGCTTGCCGGCTAGCCGCACGTAGCCGGGCTTGTTTGATTTCACGATCACGTCGCTCACGCCGCTGTCGACCGCGAGCTTGAGCAGGTCGTTCATCATTTCCGTATGCGGTGTGAGGGTGGACATGGGAAAAAAGCGTTGCGGATTCTTTATTTCGCCGTGCTCTGTTCCGCAAGGCAACACTGGCCTCTTCCATGAAACTTCGTCCGCTCACCGGCACCATTACCGCGCTCGTCACGCCCTTCACCAAGGGCAAAGTTGACTACGCCGGTCTGAAAAAACTTGTCGCGCACCAACTTCGCGGCGGCATCGATGGCCTTGTGCCCGTCGGCACCACCGGTGAATCACCGACGCTCGACTACGAGGAGCATATCGATGTGGTGCGGGCCGTCGTCGAGAACGCGCGTGGCCGCGTGCCCGTGATTGCCGGCACCGGCTCAAATTCGACCCATGAGGCGGTGCATCTCACTAAACTCGCGCATGACGCCGGCGCGGATGCGATGCTCCTCGTCGCCCCGTATTACAACAAGCCGAGCCAGGAAGGCCTCTTCCGCCATTTCTCGGAACTCGCCGAAGCTACGGACAAACCGATCATTCTCTACTCGATTCCGGGCCGTTGCGGCGTCGAGATTGGGGTTAACACCGTGGAACGCCTGCGGACGAAATACGCGCACGTCCGCTGGATCAAGGAAGCCGGCGGCAGCGTCGATCGCGTTGATCAGTTGAAGCAGGCGATGGGCGCGGATATCACCGTCTTGAGCGGCGATGACTCGCTTACCCTTCCCTTCATGTCGGTCGGAGCCGAAGGTGTGATCAGCGTGGCGTCGAATCTTTACGTGAAGGAAATCTCGACGATGGTGCGGCTCGCACTCGCGGACGAGTTCGCGAAAGCCCGGAAAATCCACCAGCGGCTCTACCCGATTTTCAAGACGCTGTTCATTGAGCCGAATCCGGTACCCGTGAAATTCGCCCTCGTGCGCGCCAGGATCATCGCCTCCGCCGAGGTTCGATCGCCGCTGTGTGATATGACCGCCGCCAACGAGAAGATTCTGATCCACGCGCTCGCCACGCTCGAACGCTGACGAGTCATGAGTTCGCCGAAAATTCTAATCAACGGTGCGAAGGGCCGTATGGGCCAGGCGCTGATCGCGGCCGCGAAGGAACTCCGTCTAACGGTGGGCGCCGCGATTGATGCGGGCGATGATGTGGCCGCAGCTGTGGCGTCGTGCGATGTTGTCGTCGACTTTAGCTCTCATCACGCAACGCGGGCCCTGCTCGACGCCGTGATCGCGCAGCGGAAGGCGATCGTAATCGGCACGACCGGACATTCCGCCGACGACAAAGCGACGTTGCTCTCGCTCGCGGCGAGGGTGCCGTGCGTGTGGGCGGGAAATTTTTCGGTCGGCGTCAACTTGCTTTTCGCGCTGACGCGTCGTGCAGCATCCGTTCTGGGATCGGATTACGATGCCGAAGTGATCGAGATGCATCATCGTTTCAAGAAAGACGCGCCGAGTGGCACAGCCGAACGCTTGCTCGAAATCATCCGTGAGGAGCGGGGGCTCGCCGCCGATTCGATCCGGCACGGACGCCATGGCATCACCGGTGAGCGCACGCCCACGGAAGTCGGCATGCACGCGTTGCGCGGCGGCGATGTCGTCGGCGATCACACGGTAATGTTTGCGGCACTGGGCGAGCGCGTGGAACTCACCCACAAGGCGAGCGATAGGGCGATTTTCGCGCGGGGGGCGCTGCGTGCGGCGCAGTGGGTCGTCGATCAAAAACCTGGCGTCTATGATATGCAGGATGTGCTCGGCCTGAAATAAATGATCACCTCGATTCAGGGCACACTCGCTTCGGTTTCCCCCTTGCGGGCCGTCGTCGAGTTGAACGGTTTTGGCTATGAAGTGAATATCCCCGTTACCACGGCGGAAAAGCTGCCTGCCGTTGGAGCAGCTGTGAAATTGCAGACGCTCGTGATCTATCGCGAGGATTCGCAGACGCTCTACGGCTTCGCGACACCGGCGGAACGGGACTTTTTCCGGTTGATGATTGAGAATGTCACGGGCGTCGGACCGAAGGTGGCGTTGAGTATCATGAGTCGGCTGTCGTTGCCGCTGCTCGAGAGCGCGATTCGACTGGGAGATGTCGGCACGCTCGCGAAGTGCCCCGGCATTGGCAAAAAAACGGCGGAGCGACTCGTCGTTGAACTAAAGAGTAAGGTTGGGGCCTCCGACGCGGCTCGGACCTCAAGCACAGAATCGAGTTCTTCCGGCAGCACCACCCACGGAGATGCCGTCGCTGCACTCGTGGCGCTGGGTTATCGAGCGGCCGACGCCGACGAATCCATCCGTCGCGCCGCCCTAGCTTTGGGCGGGAATGCGACGACGGAAATGCTGATTAAGCGGGCGCTGGCTTGAAGCCGGGCCGGCTCAGCGCTGAAACTTAAACGCCGTCATTTCCACATTGGCCTGCGGCTGCCGCGGTTTCGTATAGGTCTGGAGGGGTGAACGCGCGTCGAGCCGCGGGTCGCTCACCGGCGTCTGCTGAATGGGAGCGAGTTGTACGCTGTGCATCCAGGCGAGCTGCGCCTGAAGGGCCTGCTGTTGCGATTGCGCGTTTTGCTGGGCGCTGGCAAGCAACGCCTCAACATCAATCGGATTGGCGCTGGCGAGTGGAACAGGGGCTGAGGCGAGCACCAAGCTGCCACTGGACGTTGCTGTCGGCGTCGGCGCGGAAAGGGCAATTTGAGTCGCCGGCTTGATCACGGCCGAAGCCGAAGGGGCAACGGAGCCTTGAGACTTTTCTACCGCGGGCGTGATCACCGAGGTCGGCGGCGCCACCACTGAAGCGATTGTTTGCGAACCAGCCGCCGAACCGATCGTGGCTTGCTGCGGGGCACGAGTGACGAGAACCACAGCTACGCAGGCTGCGGCGACCGCGAGACCGCCGGCTGCATACCACGCCGGATTCCGACTCGCACCACTCGGTTCAAAGGCGAGGATTTTACGATCGGCGACGGGTTGATCGGCGAAATCCTTGGCGAGGAACGTGCACGCTTTCTGCATCTGGCAATATTCGCGATACACCCGGCGGCGAGCGGGGTCGGCCTGCACTTCGGCTTCGAGACGCGCAGCATCCGCCGCAGAAATCTCGTGGTCGAGGTAGAGGTTGAGCAGTTCGATAAATTCAGACTCTTTCATTGCGGTGGTGGTGTTGGCAGTCAGTTCAGACCTTGAAATCTTCGCCAAGTTTCGAGCGGAGGCTTTCCCGCGCACGGGCGATGCGACTTTTAACAGTTCCCACGGAGATTCCGAGAATAGCGGCAATTTCTTCGTAGGAGAGATTCTTGATGTTCCGCAAGACGAGAATCTCGCGGTGCTTGGCGGAAAGCTTTTCCATGCCTTTTGCGATGCGGTCGACGAATTCACTGGTCACGGTGATGTCGTCGGGCGACTCGACTTCCGCGGGGATGACGTCGGCGAGGGTCATGTCGTTTTCGGCACCGAGGGGTGCGTCGATGGAGACAGATTTATCCCGCTTGCGGCGCCACCAATACCAGTAGCGGTTGCGGGCGAGGTTGGTGGCGATTTGGTAGAGCCACGTGGAAAAGGCGGAGTCACCGCGGAAGTTTGCCAGGCCGCGGTGCGCGCGGATGAAAGCGTCCTGCGTCACTTCCTCGGCATCCTGCTGGTTGCGCAGGAGCTGATGGACCATCGAAAAGATGCGATCCCAATAGCGCGTGACCATTTCATCGAAGGCGGACTGGTCGCCGTTCTTGAACCGATCGACGAGCACCCGATCGAGGGCTACTTCTTGAGCTTTGGCGGACATACGTTCTGTCTCGCTCTGATGGGTGTATTTTTGGATTGTTCCCAAGATTTTGTAGGGTGAGCAGATAAAGGGGTAACGCCCCCGGTCAACCGTGCGCGTGGTCTTTTTCGGAAAAATCCTTGCCAACCGCCGCACGCGAAACCCATTTATCCTCGCTTCATCGGATTGGGTTGGTAGCTCAATGGTAGAGCAGCGTCCTTTTAAGTCGTTGGTTCCGGGTTCGAATCCCGGCCAACCCACCATCCGATTTCTCACCTTACTCATTAATGAAACGCCTTGTTATCATCGAAGACCAAACCGCCATCCGCGAAATGCTGGTGGAAATCCTTCGACTCGATGCCAACTACCAACTCGTCGGCGAAGCCGGCGATGGCCAGAGCGCTGTGGCCCTCTGTCTGGAGAAATCCCCTGATGTCTGCGTCCTGGACGCCAAGCTCCCCGGCCTGAACGGCGTTGATATTCTCCGCCGCATCGCGAAAAAACTCCCGCAAATGCGCGTGCTGGTCTTTTCGGGCCACGAAAACCCCGTGCTGGTCCGCGAAATGCTTGAAGCTGGCGCGCACGGTTTCGTCGAAAAAACCGCGGGCCTCTTCGAATTTAAAAAAGGCCTCGAGACGGTCGCCAACGGCGGCACCTACTTCGGCCCCGCCGTCGCTTCGCTCCTGCGCAACGTTGTCGCCAATCCCGCCACCAGCAGCGCCGCCGACTTCCTCACGGACCGCGAACGTGAAATCCTCCAATTGGTCGCCGAGAGCCACAGCACCAAGGAAATCGCCGCCAAGCTCACCATCAGCGTGAAGACCGTGGACAACCACCGCACCAACCTGATGCGCAAGCTCAACCTCCATGACGTCGCCAGCCTTACCCGCTATGCGCTCGAGGTCGGGCTCATTGAGCAGAAAAAGCCCGTCTAAAAGCCTTGCCGCCGCGGAGCTAAGCGCCCAATAAAAAATCCTCCGCGCCACACCTCTTTCACATGAAACTCGCTTCGTCCTCTCTCTGCCTTGTCCTCGCCAGCGCCGCGCTCGTCCTCGCCGGTTGCAGCAAGAAGCCCGATCGGCCCACGCCGCTGCAAACCGCCCCGATGGGCAATAGCGCGCTCAACTCGACGCCCGTCGACACGGGCCTCGCCCCCGGCACCGACCTCACGACGCGCACGGATGATTTCGATCCCAACGGCATCAGCCGCACGCTCCTCGCCGCCAACACCGTCTACTTCGACTTCGATCAATCGTCGATCAAGGCTGCCGATCGCGAGAAGCTCAAAGCCGCGAAAGACGCTCTCGACAAAAACCCGACCTACCGTCTCGTCCTTGAGGGTCACTGCGACTGGCGCGGCACCGCCGAATATAATCTCAGCCTCGGCGATCGCCGCGCGGCTGCCGTGAAAAAATATCTCCTCTCACTCGGCGTCGCCGCTGACAAGCTTGAGACCCTCTCGAAGGGCAGCCTCGAAGCGGCCAAGAACGCGGACGACGCCACGATGGCCAAAGATCGTCGCGTCGATCTCCTCGTCTCGAAGGCGAAGTAAGCCCGCGATAATTTCTCAAAGCAAAACGCCCCGGAAACTCCGGGGCGTTTTTGTTTTTCGCGATTTCAGCTCTTCGCGAGGCCCAGCAACATCCGTCGCACCGTCTCGGTCCCTTTTTTCATCACATCGAGATTAAAGCTCTCGTTCGGCGCGTGCAGATTATCTTCAGGCAAGAACAATCCCATCATCACCGAGTCTAGTCCCGTGACGCGCTTGATCTCCGCGATGATCGGCACGCTGCCACCTTCGCGCAGGAACAATGGCGGTCGTCCCCAGACTTCCGTCACGGCCTGTTCCGTCGCGCGAAACGCCTTCGCCAGCACCGGCGACTGATCCTTCGGCGTGTTCGACCGGCCCGGCGGCACGACGACATACGGCTCGCCTTTGTGCTGGTCGACGAACTCCACCGTCACGCCCTTCGGCGTGCGTGCGCGAATGGCGTCCATCACCAGCTTTTTGATTTTGTCAGGCTGCTGGTTCGGCACGAGCCGGCAGGAAATTTTTGCGAACGCCTTGCTCGGAATCACTGTCTTTGTCCCCTCCCCCTGATAGCCGCCGCCGATGCCGTTGAATTCGAGCGTCGGCTGAAACCGCAGCGACTCAAACGGCGTAAATCCCGGCGTCGGATAGAACTCATCGATCCCGAGGAATTTTTTGTAGTCCTCTTCTTTGGCGCCGAGCTTTTTGAGTTCCTCGCGCTCCCACGGATGCACATCGAGCACATCGTCGTAAAAGCCGGGCACATTTACGCGGCCGTCCAGCGTGTGCAGCGTCGCGATGATTTCCGCGAGCGCCTGGATCGGATTGCGCAGCACGCCGCCATGCAACCCCGAGTGCAAATCGCCTTTCGGGCCGGTCACTACGACATCAAGGAGCGCGAGTCCACGCAGTCCCGCCGTGATCACGACCTGGGTTTCGTTAGGTAGCGCGGTGTCGCACAGAAAAACGAAATCCGCCTCCTTCAATCGCGATGAATACTGCTCCAGGAATTTGGGGAAACTCGGACTCCCCATCTCCTCTTCACCCTCGATCAAAAACGTGATCCGCAGCGGCAGCTTCGGGTTGTCTTCCAGCAGTTGCGCGACCGCCGCGATGATCGTCATGAGCGGGCCCTTATTGTCCGCCGCGCCGCGGCCGTAGATGCGATTGCCAACGATCGTCGGCTCAAACGCGGGCGTCTTCCACAGGTTCAACGGATCGGCCGGCTGCACGTCGTAGTGCCCGTAGATGAGCACGTGCGGCCAGCTCTTGTCGCCGTCGCGGCTCGCGAGGATGAGCGGGTGCATGTCGGTCTTCGCGACCTCCACTTTGAAACCGATCGAGCCGAGCAGGCCCGACATAAATTCCTGCGCACCTTTCATGCCCGCGCCCGCCTTCGGATCGGTCGAGACGCTCGGCTGACGGATGAATTCCTTTAGTTTTTCAACGGGATCGAACATCCGGCCACCGTGGCGGAAAATCTCCCTTCGCGCCAACCAGATTAATGCTTAAAGTGACGTGATCCCGTGAAGACCATCGCCATCCCGCGCTCGTCCGCCGCCGCGATTACTTCCGCGTCACGCACCGATCCGCCGGGCTGAATCGCGGCGACCGCGCCCGCATCCGCCGCGGCGATCAAGCCGTCCGCAAACGGAAACAGCGCCTCGCTGCACACGACCGATCCGCGCAGTTCGAGTTTGGCCTCGCCCGCTTTCCATACGGCGATCCGTGAGCTGTCGACGCGTGCCATCTGGCCAGCGCCAATGCCGAGTGTCTGCTCCCCGCGACAGTAAACGATGGAGTTCGACTTCACGTGCTTTCCGACCTTCCAGCCAAACATCATCGACGCCCACTCGTCCGCCGTCGGTTCGCGCTTCGTCACGACCTTAAAGTCGCGCACATTGCCGAGCGTTCGATCGCGGTCCTGCACCAGCACGCCGCCGATGACGGAACGAATCTCCTGCAAGGCGTCCGCGCCGATGCCGCCTTTCGCGATCATGAGACGCAGATTTTTCTTTTTCCCGAGAATTGCCAGTGCTTCGTCGCTGAACCTCGGCGCGATGATCACCTCGGTGAAAATCTCCGCGATCGTTTTCGCGAGTTCGCCGCCGAGCGTCTGATTGACGATGATGATGCCTCCGAAGGGAGCTTGCTTATCCGTCGCGTAAGCCTTCTCCCAGGCCGCCTCGAGCGTCTCGGCGCTCGCGACGCCGCACGGATTCGTGTGCTTCAAAATTGCGACCGTCGGGCGTTCGAACTCACCGATGAGGTAGGTCGCCGACGTGATGTCCAAAATATTGTTATAGGAAAGTTCCTTGCCCTGCAGTTGCGAAAAATGCTCGTGAAACGTTCCATAGAGCGCCGCCTTTTGGTGCGGATTTTCTCCATAACGAAGAGCCTGCGCCTTCTTCCAGGTGAGCGTCAGCGTGGAGGGAAACCCGCTCATCGCTTCCAAGTCCGGCTCGCTTGCCTGCGCCTCAAGATACTTCGCGATCGCGGCGTCGTAGCTCGCAGTCCGTTGAAAAACCTTCAGCGCGAGCTTGCGGCGCACCTCTCCGAGCTTCGTTGCATCATCCATCGCAGCGAGCACTGCGTCATAATCCGACGGATCGCAGACGACGGTCACGCTTTCGTGATTTTTCGCCGCACTGCGCAGCATCGATGGACCGCCGATGTCGATATTTTCGATCGCCTGCTCGAAGTGCACATCGGCTTTTGCGACGGTCTGCTCAAACGGGTAAAGGTTCACCACAACCAAATCGATTAACTCGATCGCATTGGCTTTCGCCTGCGCAAGGTGGTCAGGCTTGTCACGGCGGCAGAGCAGGCCGCCGTGGATTTTCGGGTGCAGCGTTTTCACCCGGCCTTCCATGATTTCCGGGAACCCCGTATGCTGGCTCACCTCGGTCACCGGCAGGCCCTTTTCGGCGAGCAGTTTCGCGGTACCGCCGGTCGAGAGCAGCGTGTAGCCGTGCGTACGCACGAGCGCCGTGGCGAATTCCACGAGATCGCGTTTATCCGACACCGAAAGGAGGGCGAGTTTAGCCATGCGATGAGCACTGTGAATTTTTCCGCGCGACCCCAGCAAGCGGAAAGCCGCTTGCTGTGTGTCAAATCCACGCTCTCTTTGCGGAGTGTCCTGCTCGTCCTGCGAATTACCCGGCCTCACCGCCCGTCTCGACCGTCTCGTCCATCACCATGGTGGCGCCTCCCTCCCGCCGGACAAACCGCACGCGTTCGTCTACTACATCACAATCACGAATGGCTCCGATCGAAACGTCACGCTCCTTGGCCGGAAGTGGGTCGTCGTTCACGGCGACGGCACGCGGCTGGTGATCGAGGGTGACAAGATTGTGGGCGAGACTCCGCGACTCGCACCCGGGGAGCAATTTTCCTATAACAGTTACCATGTCACAGGCATCGATGCGGTCGCGCACGGGAGTTTTCACGGCGTCGACGAGCTTGGACAAAAAATCCACGTCATTCTGCCCGCTTTCGCTCTTGCGATTCCAGACGCGGGGCCCTGCGACGTCTGAATATGTTTTTCTGCAGGTCAGCACGTTTCCGTAACTTCGTTCTCGTTCTCGCGCGCTTTCTCGCTTCTCTCGGCGGCACATGAAACTGACAGACCTGAACCGCGATGGCGGCATCGGCGCCAACTCGCTGTTCGTCCAGCTCGGCGACCTCAACATTTTGATCGATTGCGGCCTGCATCCGAAAAAAGTCGGCCGCGCGGCCACACCCGATTTGAAGCCCCTGCGCGGCCTCACGCTCGATCTCATCATCATCACGCACTGCCACCTCGACCACATCGGCAGTCTGCCCGTCGTGATGCGCGAGCATCCCAACACTCCCGTCCTGATGACGACGTCGAGCCGCATGTTGATCGAGCGGATGCTGCACAATTCGGCCAACGTGATGCTCCGCCAGAAGGAAGAGGAAAACATCCCCGACTACCCGCTCTTCACGCACGACGACATCGATCGCTGCGCGAAGCGCATGGTCGGCCTGAATTTCGGGCAGGCGAAGCATTTCCGCGGTGCCAAGGATGAGGTTGAGATTACGTTTCGGCCCGCCGGCCACGTCGCGGGTGCGGCTGGCGTCGAACTTCACTACAAGCACCGGGCGATCTTTTTCACGGGTGACGTGCTTTTCGACAACCAGCGCACACTACCCGGAGCGAAGTTCCCTGCTGGTCATTTCGACACGCTCATAACAGAAACCACCCGAGGCACGACCGAGCGCGCCCCCGGCAAAGAGCGCGTCAACGAATTCGCGCGCCTCATCACCTCGATCAACGACACCATCCAGCGCGGCGGATCGTTTTTGATTCCGGTCTTTGCGCTCGGCCGCATGCAAGAAGTCCTCTCCGTCATTCACGACGCGCGCAAGTTCGGCCGCCTCGTCGAGTGCCCGATCTTCGCCTCCGGCCTCGGCATGGATCTCGCGGATTACTTCGACGAAATCAGCCGTAAAACGAAACACCTCCAGTTCAGCCGCGGTATTATCAAGGAACTCAAAATCAAGCCCACGCCGCGAAAAATGATCGCCGGCGAGGATCCGCAGCAAAACGCACTCTACATCATCAGCTCCGGCATGATGGTCGAAAACACGCCAAGCTACACCCTTGCCTCCGGACTCATCGGTCACGCGCGCAACACGATCGGTTTCGTCGGTTATTGCGATCCTGAAACTCCCGGCGGCAAGCTACTCGCCTCGAAGCCCGGCGATACGTTTCTTTTCGAAAAGGCCCACGTGCGAGCGAAGCTAAAGGCGCGGGTCGAACGCTTCGAACTCAGCGGCCACGCTGATCGCGAGGAATTGCTGGAGTTTGCCGTCCAAACCGGCGCCCGCAGCATCGTTCTCACGCACGGCGATCCGGCGGCCCGCGCGTGGTTCGCCGAGCAACTGGCCCTCCAAGCGCCAAAATCCAAGGTCCTCGATCCGGTGCCGCTGAAGACCTATCAGGTCTAGGCGATCAATAAAGCAGCCACGGCGTCAGGAGTTCCTGACTTTGTGGCTGCTGGATTCTTATCTCAGCTCCCCATCAATTCCCGCAGCCTGGCGCACATCGCCGTGCTGCCGGCCACGTAGACGATCTTTTTCATTTTCAGATCGAAGGTTTTCATTGGCAGTTGCTCGCCGTTCAGAAATTGCACTTCCCCACCCCCTGCGCGCACGAGCGGAATCGCGGCAGCGAGATCCCAAATCTTGACGTTGAAATCGACGCAGCCGTCGAGAATCCCCTCTGCGACGTAGGCAAGGTGCAGCGTCGCGGTGCCGAGGCCGCGAATCTTAAACTGTGAAAGCACGCCGCTCGCCATCGGCAGGAGCGCCTTGTCGAAAGGACTGTGAAACCCCACGAGTGTTTCCTTGGTGAAAGGGGCCGTGCTCACCCGCACTTCCCGCTCGCCATCGTGCACGCCAAACCCCGGCCCGCCGTGCATCAGCGTTCGACGGCTCAAATCATACACCACGCCGTAGACCGGGTCGCCGCGCTCACACAGCGCAAGTGAGATCGCACAGTGCGGTATGCCGAGCGCGAAATTATTCGTGCCATCAATCGGATCGAGCACCCAGGAGAAGTGCGCGGTGACGGGAATCGGCGCATCGGTTTCGGCGAGTTCCTCGCTAAAAAACTGGTCGGCGGGAAACTGGGCGCCGAGCTCGCGGAAAATATTTTCCGAGATCGCGACGTCGACGGCAGTCACCCGCGTGCCATCGCTCTTCCAACGGCTCTCCGCGCGGCCAAACTCCCGGTGAAGTAAATCGGTTTGCGCGAGGACCGCGCGCTTGGCGGCTTCAATACGAGCGAGAAGATCAGACGAAGGCATACGGCCTGCGAATGGACGCTAATCTTCGCAAATGACCAAACAAATTTTGCGTTAGCTCGCGCGAGCTGCGAACAACTTTCACGCGTAATCGTAGAGCTTGGGATCACGGCGCAAGCGGCGCGGCCGCGGCTTGAAGCGGTGCTTTGGTTCCTTCGGATCTTTGGCATCAGTGGGCGGGCTCCCCATGCCCACCTCGTCTCCGTAGGGATCGGGTTCGCCGGGTGCGTCGCCGCCGAGTTGCTCCTCAAGGGCATCAGGATCGGCGCCCTCCTCAAGTTTGCGCACAACCTCCTCCATCTCGCCATCGATCTTTTCGCCGGTGAGTTCGGACATGCGGCGCATCATCCGCGCCATCGCCTTCGGATCGTTTTCGTCGACGCTGGAAAATTCGTGCTCCATCGCGCCCATCGCGGCCTCCATCCTCGCATCTCCGGCGGAGTCGCCTGGAGCGGGCATTGTTTTCATTTCCGTCGGCTCGTCCTTCTTTCCACCGCCGGTGACGGCGAAGGCGGATAGAACCTTCTTCATCCGAAATTTAGGATTGTCGGGGCACGTCGGCGTAAGCTTTCCCTGCGCAAGCGTCTTCGCGTAAAATTGATAGAGGGTGTGATTGTCCGGACAGTAATACTCGTAGATTGGCATAGACGACGTCCTGTTATGATACGCCGCGGCGTTTGGCAAGCTGATGCCCGTGCTGGACGACGGCGTCGCGGCGGCTTGCATTGAGTTTGTCAAGGACGCCGGCGAGCCGGCGGCGCTTTTCATCCAGCTGCGCGAACATTTCCAACTGCGCCGCCCCGTCATCGACACCCGAGAAACGCACGCTCACGAGTCGTAGCGGCCGGCGCTTTTTCCAAGCTGCCCGCAACAGCGGCTCGACTAGCGGGTAAAACGGCGCCTCAAGATCCGTCGCTGTTTCGAGGCTGCGGCCGTGCGACTCCTGAGTGAAATCCGGATAACGCACCTTGATCGTCATCGTGCGGACGCGTTTGCCGTCAGCCCGGATGCTCGGGAGCAGTTCGTCCACCATGCGCTTCGCGATGCGTTCGATCTCGGTGAAGTCGCTGATGTCCGTGAAAAACGTTTCCTGCTGCGAGTAACTCTTCGCGTCGTCACGTTCGGTCTCGACCGGCCGGTCGTCCTGACCACGCGCCGTCGCGAGCACGTCGCGCCACGAATCGCCAAAGATTGCCTGGAGCTCATTGTCGCCGCGGGCAGTGAGGTGGCGCACGAGTTTGAGGCCGTGGTTCGCGGCGAGTGCAGCTTCGGTTTTTGCGCCGATGCCCGGGAGTTTGCCCAGCGCGAGTGGTGCGAGAAACTCCTCCTCAGTGCCGGGCGGGACGATGACAAAGCCGCGGGGCTTGCGGAGCTTGGAGGCGATTTGCGATACCAGCTTGTTCGTCGCCAGACCGAACGAGGCCGGGATCTGCAACTCGTCCCAGATACGGCGCTGGAGTACGCGGACACGCCGCTCCAGTTCTTCGGCACTGGCGACTCCGCACGGCCCGAGATCGAGGTAGCCCTCGTCGATCGAATTGCGCTGGACGATCGGTGTGAGCGTTTCGCAGAGGTCGAACATCTGACGCGAAACCTTGGAGTAGAGTCCA
This sequence comes from uncultured Opitutia bacterium, assembly GCA_903896015.1. Lineage (GTDB taxonomy): Bacteria > Verrucomicrobiota > Verrucomicrobiia > Opitutales > Opitutaceae > CAITWF01. The sequence continues at coordinate 58,313 of CAITWF010000113.1, forward strand.
CTCGTGTGCGGCAGCATGACCAGGTCGGGGCAGACTTTGAGCGCGCGCTGCGTGGGCATCGGGGTGTAAACGCCGCAGGCGCGCGCCTCGTAGCTCGCCGATGAAATAATCCCGCGCTCACGACCACCGACGGCGCACTTCGTGCCGCGCAGTTCGGGCTTTAGCGCGAGTTCGCACGACACGAAAAACGCGTCGGCGTCGAGGTGGACGATGGTAGGCAGCGGGCGCGGCACGGGCGGCACAGTGCGGCGAAGGGGCAGTTAGTCGCAAAACCAAAAGAATCGTTCATAATTATTCTGCTGGCCAAAACGCACCCCGGCCCGTTGCCTGCTAAGGCTTCACTTATCCCAGCTCAGCTTCCCCCCTCGGCTGGCCTCAATGATCCTCATCGCTATCTTTACCGTCATCGTGCTGCTGATGTGCTGGCTCTGCCACAGCAGCAACTGCAACCACTAAGCGCGCACTTCGGCGTTGCCGAACCGCTTTCCCCTCGCCCACTCTCGGCGCATGGGACGTCAATGGCTCCACGCAAAACGCGCGATCGTTAACCTCAAAAAAGGTCAGGTCGTCGGCAAACTGGTCAAGGAAATCACGGTCGCCGCAAAGCTTGGCGGCCCGGATCCTGAGGGTAATGCCCGGCTGTTCGCCGTGCTCGAAAAAGCGAAGAAGGCGAGCGTCACCCGCGATGCGATCGAGCGTGCCATCGCCAAGGGCGCTGGCGTCGGCGGCGACAAGACGGCCATGGAGCACGTCGTCTTCGAGGGTTACGCCCCGCACAAGGTGCCGCTCATCGTCGAAGTCTACACCGACAACCACCAGCGCACCGCGCCGGAAATCCGCGTACTTTTTAAGAAAGGCGTGCTCGGCCAGGCCGGCGGTAACAAGTTTCTCTTCGATCACGTCGGTCTCGTCGAGGCTCACCGCGAAGGCGCCGGTGTCGATCTTGAGGGCGTGGCGATCGAGGCGGGGGCGAACGATTTTGAGCCGCTCACGCATGCGCAAAACGACGATATCCCCGAGGGCCACGCGGGCGCGCGGTTCATCACCGAGCGCACCGCCGTCCACGCGGTCTCCACCTGGCTGAAACAGAACGGCTGGTCGGTCATCACGGCCGAAATCGGCTACCTCGCGAAGAATTATCCCGAACTCGACGAGGCCGCGCGCGCCGAGGTGGGTGAATTCCTTCAGCAACTCGAAGATCACGACGACGTGCAGCGTGTCTGGGCCGCAGTGAAGTAGTTGTCCGACGTTCTGCCGATCTGCCGCCCATGCGCTTTCGCGACCTGACCGAAGCGCAATTGCTCGCCCTCGCGATCACCGCCGAAGAGGAGGACGGCCGCATCTACCGCGACTACGCGGAGTCGTTGCGCCCAAACTTCCCCGACACGGCTGCGCTCTTCAATAGGATGGCGGAAGAGGAGTCGGGTCACCGCCATCGCCTGATCGAACTTCACCGTCAGCGGTTCGGCGAGCACATACCGCTCATCCGCCGGCAGGACGTAAAAGGATTTCTCGCGCCGCGATCGAGCTGGCTCACGCTCAACGTCCGTCCGGAGAAAGCCCGCGAGGAGGCCACCCTGATGGAGATCGAGGCGCGGCGTTTCTATGAGACCGCCGCGCAACGCGCGACGGACGCCGGGGTCCGCCAGCTTCTCGGTGATCTCGCGCAGGAGGAAGGAAAGCACGAGCAACTCGCCGCGGCGATTAATACAAGTCAGGCCACGCGCCACGAGTCAGTCGAGGAGCACGCCGTGGCGAAGCGGTTGTTTGTGCTGCGCTTCATGCAGCCGGGACTCGCCGGGCTGATGGACGGATCCGTTTCCACGCTCGCGCCGCTGTTTGCGGCGGCCTTCGCGACGAGCAGCACGACCGACACCTTCAAAGTAGGCCTCGCCGCTTCGATCGGCGCAGGCATCAGCATGGGGTTGGCAGCAGCTACCTGATTTATACGCAAATATGAAGTTTTATATCGTTTCTTCGCGCAACGGGTAACCAACCCTTGCCAAATAACCTGGCTTTTGGGGGTGTCGGAAGCGTGGAGTTGAATCGAAAATGGGTTGCGGAAGCCATGGTAAGTGTTCACAAGAACACTATGAGACGGATCCTTCCGCGAAGGGTAGAGGATAACCCGGCGGCGA
>CAITWF010000114.1 GCA_903896015.1 uncultured Opitutia bacterium
CCACTCAATCCATGAAAGGGAGGTGGCTACGCCCCCACCCATAAAACCTCCCCATAAATCTTTTTAACTCACCAAACCATCGTACCCCCAATCCACTTTTGCTGAACTTGACGGACACAACTCCACGTTCGGGGGATAGGCTCGGGGTTGGAGTGAGGGGCGTGCCGCGTGAACGGCGAAAGCTATCGCGATTTCTTAGGCTCTTTTTGCAAAGCGGGCCGGGCAAAACTGTCGGTGCGAAACGGACCGGCCGGGAGACCCTCGCGGCTGAAGAGATTGCAAAGCGGAAAATTGGCCCACGCGTAGCGGACCGCGACCGGAGCCGGAACCGCTTCACTCCACACTTCAACGTGATCGCCGACGATAGCGGCATGCGCCTCGACAAATTTCTGGTCGGCGCCGCAGATTACGAATCCACGCACTTGATCCGGGTCCACGACGAAGGCCTGCGGGTCCCGCCCGATCGGTTGGTTTTTTTGACGATTCATAACGACGCGTCGCGCTTCCAGACCCGATCCCGCATGATCGAACCGGATGAGACAGCGATTACCCTCGATGCGCATCGAATCGAAGAAAGGGCCGACCGGATTAACTGGGAGCCCAGCATCGCGGAGAGCGAAGAGCGCGAGCCGGGCGGCCGCCGCCGCTTTGCTTTGGGGATGAATGTCTTCAAATTCGCCCAAGTCGGTGATCACGGTCATGCCCGTGCGGGGGACCATGCGGAGCGTTCGCGTCTGGCTCTCACGCAGCCATGCCCACGCCTCGCCGGAAATATCCCACTGCACGTTGTGATACGGGGCCAGTTGCACGAAGTAAAAGGGCCGATCTTCGGCGTGGAACCGCTCGCGCCAGCAGTTGATCAACGCGGGAAAGAGAATGCTGTAGTCTTCCGGCAAGCGGCTGTTGGACTCGCCCTGATACCAGAGGAATCCTTTGAACGTGACGCCGAGAAAGGGGTGCACCAAGGCGTTGTAGCGTTCACTGCGCGCAGCCTTGGCAACGGGATCGATCGCCGCGGGGACGGAACCGTCGGTCAGGCGCAGTTTGTCCAGCACGTCCCGGGGAATCCAATCCTCGATCACGGTGGCCCCCCAGCCGCAGCTATAGATTCCGATCGGAATTTTCAGTTTGTCGGAAAGCTCGGCCGCAAAATAGCACGCCAGCGGGGAGGATTCCTGCAGGACCGCCGGAGTGGTCTCGTTCCAGCGGTTGAAGTCCGCTTCGTTCTTGTTCTTCGGCGAAAGAGGAAGGTCGGATGGTGTTGGCGAGAGTTCGTGGGCGGCGGAGAAAATTCGGACCAACGGTCGTCCGACCGAAGCGACGGTGCCAGTGAGTTCGGAGAATGCTTTGAACGGCCGCGCCATGTTGGACTGGCCACTGCAGAACCAAACGTCGCCGACGAGGACATCGCGGCACTCGAGTTGATCTTCGCCGGAGCGCACCGCGAGCAACGAAGGCGTCGCGGAAACGGGCAACGCAGAAAGTGTAACCTGCCAGGTCCCGTCGGCTTTGACCATTGTCGTTTGGTTTTGACCGCCGAAAGCAACGGCGACGGAGGCGCCGGCGTGGCCGCGGCCGAAAATTGCCACGGGCTTCTCCCGCTGCAGGACCATGTGATCGGAAAACGCCGGATGCAGCCTGAGTTCAGCACCGCACAGGGAAGCCGCCCACGTGAACGCCAGCAGCAGAAAGAAGGCAGACCAGCGGGCCGTAGGTGAAATCCGGTGGGTCGCAGTTGCGTTGTCCAGGCAAAAGCGGGGCGAAAACTGCGAGCGATCAATCATGGTCGCGAAGGGGTCGGGCCAGCCGTCGGCGGCATGCCCGAGGTTAAGCCGGGCAACAGCGCTGGGCGGGTGGGTTTCGTTCATCGGAGGATTGTGCGACCAAAGATTCAGAGGCGCGCGTCCGCGTCGCTCAGTGTGATGGTGCGCACGTCGACATCCTTGAACGCCGCGGAATCCTCGATGTTTCGAGCGCGAGTCTGGCTGTGGTCAGTCCAGAGTGCGGTCTTGGAACCGTCGGCATGGCATATGCGAAGATTGTCGAGATAGACTTTATACGTGCCCGGTGTGCCGCCGAAGAAGACAAGCGCGTGCTGGCCGATCGGGCCGGGCGCCGTGCTGCTCAGGCCCACGACGCGATGTTCCCAGACGCCGGAGCCGCCGCGGATTTCCGGACCGTTGGCCTGCTCCCGGCCAAACTGGTCGATGCCGTCACCGCGCTTGAAGAAAAGCTGAGCGGCCCGGTGGTCGTTGCCACGGAAGGGCGAGTAGAAAAATCCGCGAGCAAGGCTGCCCGGTGCAATGGCAAGATCGAACTCGATCCAATCCGTGGCTTGCTGAGATCCGCTCCACGACGCGATGGGCACAATCAGTCGGTCCTTCGGCTTGGACTCCGCCGTGACCGTGACTTCGAGAACTTCGCCCTCGGGGGCAGGCTTGGCATCAAGGGACATCGGCGTGGCAACGTGGGAGGTAGCGGCACCGAGCGAGCTGGTCCATGCGTTCATCTTGGTGACGAGCGACTGCACAACCACGGGATTCGCGTCGGCTACGTTGGTCGTTTCACACTCGTCGTTCCGGATGTCGTAGAGTTCGAAGCGATCGAAGAAGCGATGCAGTTTCCATTGTGCCGTGCGGATCGCGTCCTGCCCGTGCCAGGCCCAGTAATAGCTATCAACGGGACTTTCGGTGCGCGCCCGAAGCGCGGGCCAAATGTTTCGGCCGTCGAGCGGCCGGGTGGACGGCATTTTCGAATCGGTCATGGCGATCAGAGTCGGAAACATGTCGAGCGAGCCGCAGAGCCCGTCCCATTTCGTGCCGCCGGTGAGTCCGCCTTTGGGCCAGTGAAACACCGTGGGCAGGCGCACGCCGCCGTCGTAAATCGTGTGCTTGGCGCCGCGGAGCGGAAGGCTGCTGCCAGCTTCCATGGCTCCGTTGTCGCTGGTGAAGACGAGAATGGTGTTTTCAGTAAGACCCAGCCGATCGAGCTCGGCGAGGATGACCGCAACGTTCTTGTCGAGGGCGCGTAGCATTGCGGCGTGCGTGCGCTTTTCCTCGGGCGTCGCCTTCGAGCTCGCGGAGGGCAACGCGGCGCCAACCGTCGGTTCGATTTCGGCGAGGTCTTCGTCCTTCGCTTGGAGCGGAGCATGCACGCAGTGGAACGGCACGTAGCAGAAGAACGGAGCGTCCTTGCTCTCGCGGATGAACTCGAGCGCGCGCCGCGTGATGAGATCGTCGGTGTAGCCCGTCTCATTGGGACGAAACTCCCGGTTGTGCCACCAACTCACCGGGCCGCGGCCTTGCACGGTGCGCCGGTTGAAATAGTCCGCGCCGCCGCCGTAGTAAACCCACGCCTCATCGAAGCCGTGCGCATTCGCGCCGAGGCCGCCCTTGAGTTTTTTGTTCGGCATGGATTTCCACGCGTCGGTGAACGCGGCGCGATACTCGGGCGTGTCGGGATCGTCGCCGTTGTGCCACTTGCCGAAGACGCCAGTGCGGTAGCCGTTCGCCTTGAACCCTGCGGCGATGGTCGTTTCCTCGGCGGCAAGTTCGCCGCCGACCTCCGGGCCGGTGCCGACGCGGAACGGGTGCCGCGCCGTGAGGAGCATGGCGCGCGTCGGCGAGCAGACGCACCAGCCCATGAAGTTGTTCAATTCAACCCCACGCGTGAAGAGCTTGTCGATGGCGGGCGTGGGAATCTTGCCGCCGTTGCGACCGAGATCGCCCCAGCCGAGATCATCGGCGAGGAGGTAGACGATGTTGGGCTTCTGCGGTGTGACGGCAAAGGCAACGCTGCTGAGAAACAGCAGAGAAAACGTGGCGAGAAGGAATGCGCTTATTTTCATAGTTTGGTTTTTTCAATGGTGCATCCGGGGACGCGATCACGGGCGAACGTCAGCGGCTGGCACGGCCCGCACCTTGATGTCTTTGAATAACTCCGTGTTTTCGATCTTCTTTGAATTCGTATCCTTGCCGCTCGTCCAAATCGGCGTGGTGCTGCCGTCCGCGTGGCGGATACGGAGGTTGTCGAGATAGACTTTGTATGAGCCCGGCGCGGTGCCTTTAAAAACGATCGCGTGGCCCGGCAAGATGCCTGGCCCATAGCTGGAGAGTCCGATGATCCGGTGCTCCCACACTCCGGCACCGCCTTTGGTTTCCGGACCGGAGACTTGCTCGCGTCCGAACTGGTCAACGCCTTCGCCACGATTGAATTCGAGCCGGGCACCCGTGCTATCGTTGCCCTTGAACGGAGAATAATAAAATCCTTTCGACGGGCTGCCGGGCGCGACGGCCACGTCATACTCGATGTAATCCGTGGCAAACACATTCCCCTGCCATCGCGCGAAGGGCACGACGAGCACATCCTTCGGCTTCGGCTTGCCCTCGACCGTTACAGCGATCTCCAGCACTTGTCCCTCGGGCGTGGGTTTGGCATCGAGTTTCGACGGCGGGGGCCGGTGCGTAAGCGCCGCGCCAAGCGAATCGGCCCACGCGTCCATTTTCGCGGTGAGCGATTTCACGACGGCGGGATTCGCCGCGGCGACGTCCTTCGCTTCACCAATATCCGCGCGGATGTCGTAGAGTTCGCTGTGGTCGGCGAAGCGGTGCATGCGCCAGTCCGCGGTGCGAATCGCGTCTTCGGTGTGCCAAGACCAGTAGTAGCTCTCGACCGGGCTGGGACCGTGATCGCGCAGGGCGGGCCAGATGTTTTTGCCGTCGAGCGGGCGCGTCTTCGGCATTTCCAAACCCGCCATCGCCATCAGCGTGGGAAACATCTCGAGCGAGCCGCACAAGCCATCCCACTGGCCGCTGACGACCCTCCCGTTCGGCCAGTGGATGACCGTCGGCAAATGCGTGCCGCCTTCGAAAAGCGAGTGCTTGCCGCCGCGAAACGGAAGATTGTTGCCGTCGCGCGTCGCGCCATTGTCGCTGGTGAAAACCACGATCGTGTTTTCGCGCAGGCCGAGCCGGTCGAGTTCGGCGAGGATGCTCGCGACGTTCTTGTCCATCGCCTGCACCATTGCGGCATAGACGCGCTTGGTCTGGTCCGTCACCTTCGCGTCCACGCCCGCGAGGTCCGAGTCTTTCGCCTGCAACGGCGCATGGACGATGTGAAACGGCACGTAGCAAAAGAACGGGCGATCCTTGTTCTCACGAATGAACTCCAGGGCGTGACCGGTGATCAGGTCCTCCGCGTAGCCGACGTCTTGGGGCCGGTATTCCAAGTTGTGCCACCAACTCACCGGGCCTCGGTTGGCGCTGATGCGCAACGTGAAGTAGTCGACGCTGCCGCCGTAGTAAACCCACGCCTCATCGAACCCGTGCGCGTTCACGCCAAGGCCGCCTTTTCCATGTCGGGTCTGCCGGCCGTAGGTTTCCTCGCACGCCTTACGAAACTCGGGGGTGTCCGGATCCTCGCCGTTGTGCCACTTGCCGAAGATGCCGGTGCGGTAGCCATGCGCCTTGAAACCCTCCGCGATGGTGGTTTCCTCCCGCGCCAACTCTCCTCCAGTTTCCGGCCCGGTGCCGACGCGATACGGGTGGCGGGCGGTCATGAGCATGGCGCGTGTGGGAGAACATACGCACCAGCCCATGAAGTTGTTCAGCTCGACGCCGCGCGTGAAAAGCTTGTCGATCTCGGGCGTGGGAATCTTGCCGCCGTTGCGGCTGAGATCGCCCCAGCCGAGATCATCGGCGAGGAGATAGACGATGTTGGGTTTGCGCGCATCCGCCGCGAAGGCCGTGGCACCGACGAGCGCGCAGAGCAGCAGAAGACAATCGGGACGTTTCATTTTGGGGAGGAGATCGGGATGGGAAGTTCGTCAGTGGCGGGGCGCGCGCCACGGATGACTTCGCCGGCGAGGCCGGCGAGCTTGAGGTAGTGGTCGGAACGCACGCCTTCGTAGGTGACGAATTGCACGCCGTCGCTGACCGGCGGTGAGTTGGTGACCTTGAAAATTGCCGTGCCCTCGTCGACCTCGTCGAACATCGCGACGTAGAGCATCTCGGCGCCGGCGCGTTTCGCGGCGGTGACCTGCGACCAAAAGAAACGGCCCTGCAAACGCGGGATCGCGTTGAGCGGCGCGCCCTTCATGTTGTGCCAGCTGAAGCCGGGAAACGCCACGGGAAGAAAATCGATGTGGCGCTCGCGACACCACGCGACGTCGGGTTGCCATATCAGGGCACCCTGGGCGGTGGCAGCCTCCGGCGTGCGATAGCGGCCCGGCGTCCACGGCGAGATCACATCGGCGAGGGCGATAAGTTCGAGCAGCGCGGGATCAGCGATCGAGTCACGGGTGAGGGTGCGCCAGCCGCTCGGCACACCGAGCATGATGGCGAGGCCACCACTCTCTTTGTCGTCTTTAAGAAAGGTGATGATCTTCCGCCAGTCATCGAGCGACGGGCGGGGCTTATCGTCGTCATGGAAACCACACCCCCAAAGCGCGAGCAGGGGCTTGCCGTGGTGACGCAGGTAAGTGGGGTCGCTGGTGAGCCGGGTGTCGCGCAGCAGTTTTTTCCAGTCGTTGATCAGCACGTCGGCGTTGCCGGGCTTCAGGCTGCTGAGATCATACATGAGCGCGTAAACACGGCCGTGTTCCCGCGCGCCGACACGGACATTTTCGAGCACGGCGTTGTTGACGGGAAGCGAGGTGCCGCGAGAGAGCGAACTGATGAAACGCTGGAGGAAAACGCCATCGATGCCGTGCTCCTCCATCCACGCGAAATGACGGAGCACGGTCGGGCGGCGATACGAACTGAAGACTTCCGCGCGCGTGCCATCGACGAGACGAAGATCGGTCGGGAAGCGCTCGTCGGCGGGGAACTCGCTTAGGTCGGGCCAGAGGTCGATGCGCACGTTGTCAGCCGCCGGTCGGCCGCCGTTCTTGGTCCAGTGGTTGTAACCGCGCTTAGCGCCGTCGCCCTCCGCGTTGAACCAGCCCTGGTAGCCGACCATGACCTTGCCCGTGAGTGTGGCGGAGCTGACCGGTGCCGCCGTCGGGCTAACGCAGCTCGTGAATAACGCGACGATGAGCGTGCCGGCGCCAACAAATCGCAGCTTTGTAGTGAGTGTCATGGGTGGTCAGAGCGGGAGGTGGACGGCGCTAGTCATGGCGACGGTGTCTTCGGCCCGCGCGATGCGTCTTTGGCGAATTCGTCGTAGAGCTGCCGGAGGCGCGCCACGATTGCGGGGTTGGCGGCGGCGACGTCGTGCTGTTCGCCGGGGTCGGTTTGCAGATCGAAGAGCTGCATGGGCGCGGGCGCGTCGCCCGTGGTGAGTCCGGGATGATCGCGCGGCTGAAATTGTTCGAAGGGCGCGAGGATCGTCACGCCGTCGGGGGCGCGCGGATCGATCCAGCGTTCGCCGGCATCGCGCAATCTGATCCGCGGGTCTTGCGGGGTGATGACGTGCAACTTCCACCGCGCGTCGCGCACGGCGGCAAGGCGCGGGCCGAGCTGACCGAGAATCACCGCGTGGGGACTGGGCGCGGCCGAGGTAAATTGGGGCATGAGATCACGGCCGTCGATCACGCGATCCTCCGGAGGCGCAATGTTCGCGGCTTTGAGGGTCGTCGCGAAAAGATCCATCATGACGGCGGGCGAGTCGTTGACGTGGCCGGCGGGAATTTTTCCGGGCCAGCGGGCGATGCATGGCACGCGGTAGCCACCCTCGTAGGAACTCGCCTTCATGCCGCGCAGTCCGCCGGTGCTGCCGCCGAAATAGGGGCCGTTGTCGCTGGTGAATATGACGAGGGTCTTTTCGTCGAGACCGAGTTCGTGGAGTGTGGCGATCACTTGACCGACGCTCCAATCGAGTTCGGCCATCACGTCGGCATAGAGGCCCGCGCCGGATTTTTTGTAGAACGCCTCCGACGCCGCGAGCGGCTTATGCGGCATCGCGTGGGCGAGATAGAGGAAAAAACTTCGCGACTGATGACGTTGAAGAAAATCGATCGCTCGATCGGTGTAGCGCCGCGTGAGGTTGGCCTGCACGAGCGGATAGTCGATGCGCCGGTCGCCCTCCAGCAGTTGCACGGGACGCATGTCGTTCGAGTAGGGAATCCCGAGATATTCGTCGAAGCCCCGATGCGTCGGGAGCCAATCGGGTTTCGCGTGACCGAGGTGCCACTTGCCGATCATGCCGGTGGCGTAGCCCGCGCGCTGGAAGAGCTGAGCCAGCGTGATTTCGCTTTCCGGCAGGTGAAGCAGGTTCTCGTCGCTGCGCTGACCGTCGGGAGCGGGATTTTCCGTCAGCCCGCAGCGGAAGGGATAGCGGCCCGTCATCAGGCTCGCACGCGTCGGCGCGCAAAACGGCGCCGGACAATCAAACTGGGTGAGCCGCGCGCCCGTCGCCGCGAGCCGATCAATATTCGGGGTCTGGAATTTCGGATGGCCGTAGCAGCCGAGATCGCCGTAGCCGAGATCGTCGGCGAGGATGAGAACGACGTTGGGGCGGTCCGCGGTCGCGGATGCGCCAGCGGCGGGCATCGCGGCGAGCGCAAACAGCACGAGGACGAGACGGATGCGCCGCTTCATACTTGCGATTACGGGCCGGCGATGACCGGGCGGGCTTTGACCGTTTCGAGCAGCGGGGATTTGACCTGCGCGAGCCAGTCAATCAGCAGGCCTTTCATCCGCAGGGCTTCGCTCCGGGATTTTTCGCGGTCGGGGTTGCGGCCGATGAGGTTGTTCAGCTCGTGCGGATCGGTCCGGAGATCGTAGAGCGCGTCGAGCGATTTGTTGGTGGCGTTGCGACCAAAGAGAAGCTTCCAGCGGCCATCGGTCACCATGAAGCCGGGGAGATTCGCGGCGGGCCACTCGGAGATCGCGATGCGGCCGGCGCCACTTTCCTTGCCCTCGATCAGCGGTCGCAAACTGTGGCCCTCGGTCGGCCGGGCAGGCTGGTTGAGGTAGTCCAGAATCGTCCCGAACAGATCAAGCTGCGAAGCAGGGGCGTTGACGACGGTCTTCGCCGGGATCACGCCGGGCAGGCGCAGGAGCAGGGGAACGTGAACCGAGCCTTCGTAGAAAACGAATTTCCCGTGCATGCCATGTTCGCCGAGTTCCTCGCCGTGGTCGGCGGTGAAGATGACGAGGGTGTTCTCCGCGAGGCCGAGTTCGTCGAGGCGCTGGAGAATCTTCCCGACCCACACGTCGATCTCAGCGACCATGCCGTAATAGATCGACGTCATCTGACGAATGTTTTGCGGGTCGCGGTAGCGCGCATCGTCGGCGGATTTGTTGCGATCGGCGTAAGGCGAATTCGTGCGCGGATCGTTGAGGCTCGCCGGCACGGGAATTTTTTCCGGCGGATAAAGACTGTAGTAAGGCTCCGGCGTGATCATGGGCGGATGCGGCGGATCGAGGGAGATCGTCAGCGTGAACGGCCCGCCTTTGAGACGTTCGAGGGCTTCGAGTCCTTCCTTGGCGGTGTAGGCGGTGCTGCTGTGCTCCGGCGGAATTTCGAGGCGGCCGTAGGCCTCGGCTTGCGAGGCTTTCTCGGACGTGGCCCGGCCGTAATTTTCGTCGAGCGGGATCGGCGTGTAGGGCCACACGCCATTCTTCTGGAGGAGCTGACCAGGCTTGGGGGCGAGCGCCGGGACGTTTTTGCGGACGTAGGCGCGGTAGGCGTCGGAGTCGGACATATCAGCCTTGCTCTGCGGTGGCTTGTTCTTGCCGTTGAGCCAGCGGACGGGCCGCGTGTAGTCGAGGGCGAGTTGGTAAGGCACATGCCACTTACCGTAATATTCGCCTTTGTAACCGCTGCGCAGCAGGATTTGATCGAACGAGAGAAACGCGGCGGGCAGATCGGAAGTGTCGACGTTGGCGTTGCTCCACACGTGGTTCGACTCGAGGGCGTGGCCCGTCAGCATGACGGTTCGAGCCGGTGTGCAAACCGGACACGACGAATAATATTTGGAGAAGCGTGCGCCCTGGGCGGCCAACTGGTCGAGGTTGGGTGTTGTGAGAACCGTGTTCCCAGCGCAGCTCATGGCGTCCCAGCGCTGCTGGTCGGTCATGATGAAGAGCAGATTGATGGGCTTCGGCCCGGGCGTGGCAGCGCGAACGCCGAGCATAGCGGTCAGAGCGAGTGCGGTGGTGGCCGCGTGGCGGAAGAAGAAAAATTTCATGGCGCGCTCAGAGAGAATCATCGGGGTCCGCCGCCTTCTCTTTCTTTTTCTTGCGATCGGTTTTGGACTTTTTCGGTTTGCTGTCGGCGGTGGCTTCCAGACCAAAGCGTTTGCCCTCGCCTTTGACGGGGTTGGCCATTTCGGCGAGCCAAGCATCGTGGAGTTTCGTGAGCTCGGCGACTTTTTCCGGCATCGATTTTGCGAGATCGTTTTTCTCGGAGAGGTCTTTGCTCAAATCGAAAAGACCGAGCTTCGCTTTTTCGCCGACGAGCTTCCAGTCGCCGGAGCGCACGGCCCACCAACCTTCTTCACTGCCGGAACTCCAAAACAAATTGCGCGGCGGCGGAGTTTTTTCGCCGAGCAGGACCGGAAGAAGATTGGTGCCGTCGAGCGGCTTCACGGCGGGACCGGTGAGTCCAGCGGCGGCGAGTGCAGTGGGCAGAATGTCGAGCGAGTTGACGACGGCCTGGCTCTCACCGGCTTTCAACTTCGCGGGCCAGCAAATGAGAAAAGGCACGCGGATGCCGCCTTCGTAGTCCGTGTGTTTGCCGGCGCGCAGCGGAGCGTTATTGGCGGATTGCGCGAGCGGGCCACCATTGTCGCTGATGAAAAACAGGAGCGTGTTTTCCCACACGCCTTCGCCTTTAAGTTTGGCGACCACGTTGCCGATCGCGTCGTCCATCCGCTTGCCCATCGCGAGGAGCGTGTTGCGATCCTTGTTGCCGGTGTTGAATTTCGCGATCTCCTCCGGGGGCGCCTGCAAGGGGGCGTGGACCGCGTTGAACGCGAGGTAGAGAAAGAACGGGTTGCGCTTCTGGCGGCCGATAAACGCGACGGCTTCCTCGCCCCAAAAATCCGTCAGGTAGCCGTCGAGTTTGACGGGCGTCGTGCCGCGATAGATTGGATCGTCGGGATCGTTAAGCTTGTAGTAATCGTGCGCGCCGCGGCCGAGGAAGCCGAAGACCTCGTCGAAACCACGCAACGCCGGACTCCATTCGGGCGTGGGCCCGAGATGCCACTTGCCGATCTGGATCGAGGTGTAGCCGGCGGGCTTCAGAAACTGCGGAAAAATCTGCTCCTTCATCGCCACGCCCGAGCCGGCTTCGCCGGCCGTGTAAAGGCCGAGGCGCTGTTGGTAACGACCGGTCATGAGGCCGGTGCGCGTCGGCGAGCAGACGTGGCCGGTCACATAGCCTTGGCGGCAAATCACGCTCTCCTTCGCGAGCCGATCGAGATTGGGCGTGGTGACTTCCTTTGGGTGCTGCGGGTTGAAGAGTACATCGCCGTAGCCGAGATCGTCAGCGACGATGAGGACGATGTTGGGCGGGCGCGGCGCGCTGGCGGCGCGCGATCCGGCTGGGGCGGAGCCGACGAGAAACGCGGCGAGCACGACAAGGAAGAGCGGTGATTTGATGGAGGCGGATGTCATGTTTTCCTTTTCGATTTTTTCTTGGAATCTTCCGCGCGGACATCTCAATGGAAGTGTGCGCCCTGTGCGGCCAACTGGTCGAGGTTGGGTGTCGTGAGAACCGTGTTCCCAGCGCAGCTCATGGCGTCCCAGCGCTGCTGGTCGGTCATGATAAATAGCAGGTTGATCGGCTTCTCCGCACCAACAACAGAGCTGGCGACGGAGAAAAAAACTCCGAGGAGCACGGCAACGACCGGATGAACGAGGGATGATTTCATATCCGCCTGTCCAAAGTTCGTCAGGGTGCGCGGCGGGAGGCCAGGCTGCGAGAGCCGGAAGCATTGCGCTGTTGGTCGAGCAGGGCTTGAAGCTCGCTCGCAACTTCCGGGTGAGCGGCGAGCACGTTTACCTTTTCCCCGGGGTCGGATTGCAGATTGTAGAGTTGCGGCGCGTATTCCTCGGCCATCGCTTTCAATTGAGCCGCCGGGACCTTCGAGTAGGGCTTGCCTTCGATATATTTCCACGGGCCGCGGCGAATCGCGAAATTACCTTTGGCACTGTGCAGAATCATCGAATCGCGTGCGGGCGCCGAACTCGCGCCTTTGAGTTGCGCGGCAAAACTAACGCTGTCGTCCGCTCCCTCAGTGAGAGGCGCACCTCCGAGCAACTCGTTGACGGTCGCGAAGACGTCGACGAGGTTGATCATTTCCGGTGCGGTGACACCCGCTCTTACGTGGCCGGGCCAGCGCACGATGAACGGCACACGGAATCCGCCCTCGTAAACGCTGTGTTTCCGACCCCGCCAATCGCCGTTCATCTTCAGGCCGGCCACCTGCGCTTGATAGATGGAGGCGTTTTTCTTGTTGTCGGCCGGCACCACAAGGCCGCCGTTATCGCTCGTGAAAATCACAATCGTATCACGCGCCAGTCCTTTTTTTTCCAGCAACGCGACGACGCGTCCGACCATTCGATCGAGGTCATGAATGAAATCACCGAACGGTCCCGCCGCGCTGGTGCCAGTTGAGGCCGCCGAAGGCCAAATCGGTTCATGCACAGCGTTGGGGGCCAGATAGAGAAAAAAAGGTTGGCCGGCCGGAACAGAGTTCAGCCACGCCTCTGCTTTGTCCGCGAGCAATGGCATCACTTCGTGCTCATCGCGCTGCGGCGCATCAAGCCCAAGATAAGGCGGGCCGTAATGCGTCGGAAGATTGGACGGCGTGATGGTGCGTGAACGCAGCCCGTAAACCGCGTGATTCTCGACAAACACGCCAGTCTGGTCGCCGTTGTTCTGCGGCAAGCCAAAGAAATAATCGAAGCCGACTTCGAGCGGACCGGGATTCAGCGGCGCAGTGTAGTCGACGCGCGGAGCGTTGCCGTAACCAAGGTGCCATTTGCCAATCGCAGCCGTGCGATAGCCTTTGGAACGCAGCAAACTCGCCAGCGTCGGGCGGCTCTCTTCGATCAGCAGTGGATCGTAGACGCCGAGCGTCTCGAACTTAAGCCGCGAACGCCAGCAATAGCGCCCGGTTAACAAGCCGTAGCGCGTGGGTGTGCACACGGACGCGGGCGTGTTGCCATCAACAAACCGCATGCCTTCTGCCGCGAGTCGATCGATGTTCGGCGTGCGCACGAGTTTAGGATCAGCACCGAAGCAGCCCACACTGCCATAGCCGAGGTCGTCGGTCAGGATGATGACGATGTTGGGTCGAACTTCGTCTGCACGGGCTAGCGGCGCGAAAGCTAAGACGAAAAAAAGGAGGCATCTGATTTTGAGCATGGGTGAAAGCACTAGCGGGTGGCGATTAGGAGGGGCGCAACGGGCGTTGAGCACAGAGCGTTACGCCGCGACGACGACGCAGGCACTGTTGTCGGGCGCGGATGAGGGCGCACGCTCCGATTGAAGCTAGCAGTTCGGTCGCGATCACGCCATCCCCTGTTGAGGGGATGCTGCGTGCGTCGGAG
>CAITWF010000115.1 GCA_903896015.1 uncultured Opitutia bacterium
TCAGATCTTGTTTCGTTACGTTGATCACTGCATCGTTTCGCTTCGGGCGGTTCATGGTTTTCCTTTGTTGGTGGTTTTTGGCTTTAGCACCAAACCACTTACCATGTTCCGCCTTTTTGCTGAACTCTCCGGACACTACCATCTGACCGGTCCTCCTCCGCCGAACCGCCGGATGCGGACCCGCATGTCCGGTGGTGTAGCAGGGAAAGCTCGTGAGGGCCTACCTATGCCAATTTATTCCGAACCGATGGCTTCGGCGAGGGATGTGCCGATGCACCAGTGGCCTTTGTAAAAAAACAAATAGACGGGCTCGTTGGCCGAGCGCATGAGGCCGATGATGGGGCCGAACGCAGTGATTGGAAAATGGATTTGGAGCGTGCCGGCATTCGGCGCGTGCGGATCGGAATTCTTGTGGCGCCCGGCGGGATCGAACTTTTCCGGGTCGTGAAAATAGAGCTCGGCGAGCGGCTGCTCGCCCTGCGAATAGGCCCAGATCGTGACTTTGGCGCGGTAGTCGTTGCCGTTGATCTCGAAACCGTCGCCGGCCCAGATTTGCTGCACGTGAAACACTCGCATCCGCAGCGCGACGGCCTGCGGATCGATTTTGCCGGCGGTGATGAAGTCGGGCGGGGTGTTCAGCTCGGCTCGCGAGTAACGGCCGCAGCCGGAGAGCAGGAGCAAGGCGACCAACATCACCGCCGTCACGCGGTGCGGCCAGGAGGCGATGACGGGGGGCATGGCGGGAGTTCGGAGAAAACGGCCGCGGAGCGCGAGGAGTTTTTCCCAAAACCAATCGCGACCGGGGGCTAGACGCCCGGTCGCGGTGAAACGTTACGCCCTCAGAAGAGCGATTTGGCGACGAGGCCGACGGCGGTGATCGGACCGGAGTCGTCGAGGCCGTCGAGCGCGGAGCTGGCCTTTTTCATCACGGCTTGGGCGTCGCGCAGGATGCTGTCGTCGTTGATCAGTTTGCCGAGCGTGCCCTCGCCGCGGGCGATCTTGTCGGAGATGTCGCGGAGGTTCTTCGTCGTCGTGCGGATGTCGTTGCCGATCTTTTCGTCGAACACGAGGGCGCCCAGCGTGCCCTTGCCGGCCTTGACCTGATCGATGATGGCCTGGGCGTTCGCGATGAAACTCTTTGCATCGGTCGCGGCGGCCTTGATTTCGCCGACACTGGCGAGGAGTTCGTCATGCATCCTCGGATCGTTGATGAGTCGGCCGAGCGTGCCTTCGCCCTTGTTCAGCTTGTCGGTGACCTGCTGAAGATTGGTCATCGTGGTGCTGATCTTGTCGCTGTTGTCGGTGACGAGCGTGTCGATCTTTTTGAAGAGGCCGGGGTTTTTGCCGTCGCCGTTGACGGCGTCGCCAATGGAGCCGAGGGCCGTCTCAAGTTTTTTACCGATGGAGCCGAGTTGTTTCATGACGGCGCCGAGATCGGGCGTGGGCTCCGTGTGAATTTCGGCGCCGGGCGGGAGCGCAGGGGCGGCCGGGGTGCCGAGATCAATGCTGATGAAGTTGGTGCCGATGAGGCCGGACATCACGATGGTGGCGGTGGCGTCGTTCTTGATGTGAATATTCGAGTCGATGCGGAGGACGGCCTCGGCGCGGCGGCCGCTGTCGGCGAGGCGGGTCTTGGCGACTTCGCCGATTTTGACGCCGGCCATGCGGATTTCGTCGCCCTCCTTGAGTGACTGGAGCGACTCGAAGCCGGCGACGAGTTGGTAGCCCTTGTCCTTAAAAACTTTTCCGCCGCTGAGCGTCTCGAACGTCACCCAGATCAGGGCGAGGCCGAGGAGGAAGAAGAGCCCGACACGGGCGGTCTGTTGCGAGTTGTTCATGATGGAGTCTCCAAGCGTTTAAAGCGGGGATTTTTCAAATCGATCTTTGGGTTCAGGAAGTCGACGACCTCGGGGTCCTGCGACTGGCGGAGTTCGTCGGGTGTGCCCAGAAACTTCAGCTCGCCGCCCATGAGGATGCCGATGCGGTCGCCGATGTTGAGGGCGAGGTCGCGGTCGTGGGAGACGACGATGGTGGTGACGTGATACTCGTCCTTGAGGGTGGCGATGATCTCGGCAATGGTGGCGGACATCACCGGGTCGAGCTCACTGGTGGGCTCGTCGTAAAGCATGAGCTGGGGCTCCATCACGAGGGCGCGGGCGATGGCGACGCGTTTTTTCATGCCGCCCGAGAGTTCGGAGGGGAATTTTTGCGCGGCGTTTTCGAGTGAGAGAATTTGCAGCGCGCGCATGACTTTCTCGCGGATGCCGGCCTCGTCGGCGAGTTGGTGCTCGCGGAGGTAGAGCGCAAGGTTGTCGTAGACGCTGAGGGAGTTGAAGAGCGCTCCAGCCTGGAAGACGAGGGCCATGCGGATCTTCTCGCGCGTGGTTTCATCGGCGGCGTCGAGGCCGTCGACGGTGACGCGGCCGGAGGTCGGCAGTTCGAGACCGACGATGTGTTTCAGCAACACGCTCTTGCCTGAGCCGCTGGGGCCCATGAGCACGAAGATTTCACCTGGCTCGACCGAGAGGGTGATGTGTTTCAGCACCTCGAAGCTGCCGAAGCTCTTGCACAGGTCTTCGAGCTTCACGCCGACGGCAGGCGTCTCGGCGTGGCTGAAGGGATTGCGGGTGGCGTGGGTCGTCGCGGGCATCGGTTACTTCATGAGGGCTTTCGAGACGATGAAATCGAGCACGAGGATGAGGATGAGGGAGGTGACGACGGCCTTGGTGACGGAAGCGCCGATCTCACGAGGACCGCCACGCGTGCTCAGGCCGATGTTGCAGCAGACGAGCACGACAACGAAACCAAAGATCTCACCCTTGAAGAGACCGTTGCCGACGTCGCCGAAATCCATGAACTGCCGCATCGTCGCAAAATAGGCCTCGGGCTCGATGCTGATGAAGTGAGTGTATTTCGCGATGATGGCGCCGCCAAACCAACCGACGAGATCGGCGACGATGCCAAGCACCGGCATCATCACAAGGATCGCGGCGAGCCGGGGCAGCACGAGGATGCGGGCGGGCGGGATGTTCATCGTCTCGAGGGCGTCGACCTCCTGGTAAACTTTCATGGAGGCGAGCTCGGCGGTAATGGCGGACCCGACGCGACCGGCGAGCAGCACGGCGGTCATCATGGGGCCGAGTTCGCGCGCCATGGACAGGCCCACGAGGAGGCCGATGAACTGTTTCGGACCAAGATTTTCGGCGGCGTAGCCGGATTCGAGCGCAAGGACACTGCCGATGAAGAAACTCAGAACCGCGACGATCGGCATCGTCGTATAGCCGATCACGTAACACTGCTCGACGAAGCGTCCGAATTGCCGCGGCAGCGTGCCGACGTAGCGAGCGGCTCGCGCCAGCAGGAGGAGCGTGCTGCCGATGCCTTCGAGGATGTCGTTGAGTTGTTTCATGTCAGCGTGACAAAGAAGTAATAGCCGGTTTCGACCGAAAATCTAACCATAAGAGCCGCCAACCTTGCGTGGCGGTGCGTTGCCAGGATACGAGGCCGTTGCCGATCGCGATGCGGCGCTCGTCGCCGTGTGTGACCGAGCTGAAGAGCGGGCCGAGGTGAAACTCCTTGTGTTTCTCCACGTCGCGCTGCTCCCACGTTATACCGTCCCACAGAAATGATGCGTGCACGTCGCCCGGGGTCCGTTGGTCGTAGCGGACAAGGGAAAAGAGCGGTGTCCACGCAGCTCGGACCTTTTCGTTGCCGGGAAAGAACACCTCGATCGGGCTGGGAAACTGCCACTGGTGTCGGCCGGCGCCGTTATCCCAGATGCTGACGAGCGGCCAGACGTGCGTGATCGAGGCGGCGGGCAGGGCGGGGTTGGTCGGGCTGCGCTGCGTGCGATTCCAATAAAAAAAATACAGGAGCTGGGTCTTCGTTTGCGAGACGCCGTCGGAGTCCCAGCGGAGGTGCTTGAAGAGCGGCCAGGCGATCCACGTCTTGTCGTAGCCCTGGATGTTCGAATGCGTGTAGAGCGGCGCCCAGCGTTCGACGACGTGGCCCTCGCCGCGGCCCTGCACGAGGAACGGCCACAGGTAACGCGACTCGTGATAGTTCTTCGGCGCCGTGCGATCGGTGTAGCCGAAAAACGGCCAGAGAAATGTCTCGCCGCGGTAGCCCGGCCCCGACGCGTGCGCGTAGAACGGCAGCGCGGCGTACTCGCGCACGGACGGCGTGCCGGCGGGCGCGTCAGCTGCCGGCTGCGTGGTGCGGTTGTAGCCGAGCGGCCAGAGGTAAAACTCCTCCCGCGACACGCCCGGCCGCTCCTGCCAGCCGAAGAGCGGCCAGAGCGCGAAGCCGGTTGCCGTGCCGCGCGTCCAGCGCACGAAGGGCCAGGGCGCCGCGGTCGTCGTGGCACCGTGTTTTTTCGCCTGCCCGTAGAGCGGCAGCAAGAACCACGAAAGCCGCTCGAACCCGAGGCGTTGCTTGATCGTGCCCGCGACTGGGAAAAGCGCGTAGTAGCTCGTCTCGGGATCGCCGGTGTCGCGCGAAAACCAAAACGGCCAGACGTCGAACCCCGTATGCCCCTCAAGATCGCTTCGGGGCGGTGCTGCGCCCTCTCGGCGGCCGGAGCGATTGATGAGATTCAGGACACTCCATTTGTAAATCTCGGCATCGGCCGCATACGAGAAAATCGGGTAGAGAAAAAGCGCCGCGCGGAAATCGCCGCGCGCATCGGTCGTCTGCACCCAGAGCGGACGCAGCCCCGCCTGTGTCATGCCATCGTCCGCCGGTTTGGAAAACAGCAGCGGCCCGAGCGCTCCGCGCGATTCGGCCTGCGCCGTCTCGCCGCGCTCCACAAGGATCGGCCAGCCGTTGCGCTCGTGTTCGGCCACCTCTGCGCGCGTCCCCGCGATCCCGGCGGCGAGGCCGAGGAGGGCAGTGAGGCGGCGAAGATTCATGTTGCAGCGAAAGATTCAGTGCGCGGGCGCACCGTCTCCCACGCACCGGGTCGGCTAAGCTCGAAGACGCAGGAATTCAGGGTTGAAAGTTGGCAGGTTGAAGGAGAGGTGCAAATTTTATGTGCTTCTTGTGGAACGGCATTAGACGGCTAGGTTCCTTGAAACGGTTACGTCAATCCGGGCCCCGCCGGGGCCGGCCGGTGCTCAAATGACGAAACTTGCGCCCGGCCAGAGGGCACGAAACTCCTCCTCGGTCACGCCCGCGCCCTGCCGTGCCGCTGCCAGTGCCTCCCGCGGCGCCTCGCGGGCCTCATCCGTGAGCTGAAACGTCCCCCAATGCATCGCCACGCTCCACCGCGCTCCCACCTCGCGATGCGTCGCGATCGCCTCGGTCGGATTCATGTGCATCGGAGCCATGAACCACCGCGGCTCATAGGCCCCGATCGGGATGAGCGCGAGATCGGGCGCGCCGCAGCGCAATCGCACCGCGCGAAAGGTTTCTCCATTATAACCCGAGTCGCCGCAGAACCACACGCGCCGCGCCGCCGGTCCCGCGCCAAACCGCAGGAAAAACCCGCCCCACAGTCGGTGGTTGCGGGGTGTGCCCAGGCGGTTGCTCCAGTGCTGCGACGGGGTCAGCGTGATGGCGACATCGCGCTCGGCGTGCGCCTCCCACCAGTCGAGTTCGACAATTTTTTTCGCGCCCGCGGCCGTCAGCAGATCGTGGTGCCGCAACGGCGAGATAAAGACCGGATCGTGCGCTGCCGCGAGCCTCGAGAGCGTCGGCGCATCGCAATGATCGTAGTGATCGTGGCTCAGGAGCACGGCATCGATGCGCGGCAACGCCTCGAACGCGACTCCAGGTGGGTGCGCGCGCCGCGGTCCAGCCCACGGCACCGGACTCGCGCGCTCCGAGAAGACCGGATCCGTGAGGAAATTTCCGCGCGCGGTTTGCAGCAGAAACGTGGCGTGGCCGATCCAGGTGGCCACGATTTCGTCGCCCCGCGGCGCGGGGGGCGGTGGTTGCGGTGCGAGTTCGACCGCTCGCGGCCACCGCGCGGCGCGACTGGTCAGTTTCCATTTCAGGATGTCGCGGAGGCCTTTGTCGTCCACGCGGGGATGGAAAAAGGTTTTCCCGTTGAAGTGATCGGAGCGCGGCGGTGTCATCAGGCGTCGTGCGTATGAATGAATTTTTCCCTGCAGCGCAAATTTATGCCAGAAAGGATCGGCCGTGCGCATAAGCGGCGGCGTGGCGCGCGGCATCTCGCTGGTGGCGCCCAAGGGTGATCGCACGCGGCCGGCGACCGACGGAATGCGGCAGGGCGTGTTTTCGAGCCTCGGGGCGCGGGTGGCGGGCGCGCGGTTTCTCGATTTGTTCGCAGGCAGCGGGGCCTACGGCCTCGAGGCGATCAGCCGTGGCGCTGCAGGCGGCGTCTTTGTCGAGCAGAACGCAAAGGCCACCGCGTGCGTGCGGCAAAATCTCATCGCCGTGTGCAAGAGCGCCGGGCGTGAGGCGAAAGACTTTTCCGTGCTGCAAACCGACGCCCGCAGCGTGCCGCTGGCCGGCGGCGCCGTGCCCGATCTCGTCTTCATCGATCCACCCTACGAAATCATTCCGGAAATCGCGCCGGCGCTGTTTGGAAAACTGACCGAAGTGCTCGCGCCGAACCTGGAGGCGATCGTCGTCTTTGAGTTGCCGGGTGAATTGGAACTCGCGCCGCCGGGCTGGGAGCTGCTGAAGCGCCTCGGCAAGGGCGCGCGCCAACCGACCGTGGCGTTTTTCCGCCGCGAGCGGGTTACGCCTTCAGGCGCGTGAGCAGGGTGCGGCGCAGGTCATCGATGTCCCAATAGGATTTCACGACTTTTGAAAGTGCGGGCATCGCCATGTCGGCGTAGAGACGGCCGCCGATGTTTTTCACGTGATAGCCGCCAAGAAAATCGCGGTTGATTGGTCCTTTGTTGGCTTCGAGTTCGCCGAGTTTCCGTTCCTCGGCGAGCTCGGCCAGCGCGTAGTAACGGTCTCCGACCAGATTTTGCGTGGCGATCGGATTGAGGACGCTGTGGCTCAGCGCATGTAGGACCGCGTGGAGGATTTGGCGGCCGGTGTCTTTGGGCGCGGGCGGGCGCCGGCGGGTCCCGCCGTAGCGGCGGACATTTCTGCGGCGAGCGCGACGCGGCTCGCGGGTGACACGGTTGCGTGATCGAGGACGAAGCCGGCTGTGTTGAGTGCCATTTTCTGAATCACCTTGGCGATCATGGCACGGACGAGCGTGCGGGCGTTGGGCTCAAGCTTGCGGGCGACGCAGTAGAGATTGGTCAGCGTGGCGAAGGCCTCGTCGCCGCGGCCGTCGAGTGCCTGCAGACTCGCGATTGCGACTGCGTATTGCGTGTAGGTGCGCACGGGTTGGCAGCAGCTACCTGATTTATACGCAAATATGAAGTTTTATATCGTTTCTTCGCGCAACGGGTAACCAACCTTGCCAAATAACCTGGCTTTTGGGGGTGTCGGAAGCGTGGAGTTGAATCGAAAATGGGTTGCGGAAGCCATGGTAA
>CAITWF010000116.1 GCA_903896015.1 uncultured Opitutia bacterium
CTGCGTAAAGGCCCCAAGCACTACCGCTCACGCAGGCCGGCGCCCACGTAAAAGCCCGATTCAATCCGTGATCGCTTCTAGTTGGCGCCGACGTCGAAGGTGAACTGGCGTTCTACAAGTTAAGTACCAAACCACCTACCACGTTCCGCCTTTTTGCTGAACTTGACGGACCCAACTCTCGGGGGCCCGAGCGCTTAACGTATCCTCGGCATGACCGGGTTGATTGAACGGG
The DNA here is from genome assembly GCA_903896015.1 of uncultured Opitutia bacterium. Classification (GTDB taxonomy): domain Bacteria; phylum Verrucomicrobiota; class Verrucomicrobiia; order Opitutales; family Opitutaceae; genus CAITWF01. The sequence goes on from CAITWF010000116.1 coordinate 233, forward strand.
CGACATTCAAAGGACTGGAAGGACTCGATGTAGTGCCATTGCTCGCAAAGCCCTTTGAAGTGAAGCAACTGCTCGTGGCTCTGCGCGAGACTCTGACGTGTGGAAAACACGATAGTCGAAGTAAAGCCAAGGACAGCGCTCCCGGATGAATGAGTCTTACTGTAGATCGCGACGATAAGATTCAGTCCGACCGAATCGACCATTTTGGCGGCGTTCAGGTCGAGTTTGAGCGTGTCCCAGTCAGGCGCCTTGGCTGCCGGAGTCTCTAGCAGCCCAAAAATTGCGGCGCGAATTCTGATCTGACCGCAGCGCAGCAAACCTGCGATTCATAATGGCAGTTTCAACCAATCTGGCGCGGGTTTCGAGACATTGACAGCTTTGCCGTTTTCGAATTCGGCCACCTTGCGAAACGGATGCCGCAGGTTGCTGTTGTCGAAAACCTGAACGAACGGCAGCTCCCGGATGGCTCGGCGCAGATTTTCCAGCGTGCGGTCGAAACGCGCGGCGAGTTTCTGGTTTGGCACGTCGTGGCCGCCTTGAAGGACGCGCATCGCCACGCGCTGCTCAGAGGTCTCAGCGCTATCGAGGCCGATAAAGCAGAGGACGACGGTGTAGCCGGAGCGAGCGGCATCACGTAAGAAAGTCACCTTGTCGCCCACAGGATCGGAGAGAACGGTCTCAAAGACGAAGCTCTCGCGTTGCCCCACGAGGGCACGGCGCAATTCGTTCGCCAACTCCGCGGCTTCATAAGCGCCCAAACCGAGTTCGCGAGCGAGATCGTCGGCATTCACGAAACGCAACCCCGCCGGTTGCAGGTGTGCTTGGAAAAACGTGGATTTCCCTGCGCCGTTGGGGCCGGCCAGCGCGACGATGAGCGGACGCGAGTCGAGCGAGAGCGTCACCGGGACTTAGCCGGACGAAACTCCCGGTTGACGAAACGGCCGGTTGTGCGCGTGCCGTCCTGGTCAATCTTCACGAGCATCCCCGGCGCAGGGGCCGTTTCAAAATGCGGGTAAGGCCGCGCCGCAAGAACTGCGGATAACCGAGCCTGGCCAGCGCGGGAGTTGACCGAGTTTAGGCAAGCAGACAGCGGCATAGCCTCGCCGCGTTTTTTCAGCGCCAGCGCTTTGTCGGCGCGCAGGAGTGACTCGACACCGCGCCCGAGGCCGGCCCAGAATTCAATCTGGCCGGCGATGGAGCGCTCGGCGACCTCGCCCGTGAGACGGGCATCGAGGACGAGGCTTTCGGAGAGTTTCACCGGTTGTCCCATAAATCAAAGGTAGCATTATGCCACCTGTAAGCAAGCACGGAATGCAGCGTTTCCTAAATGTTGCCTTTAGTAGTGGACACAGACAACCGGGTTGACGGGTATCCAGCGCGACGTAGGATACGATGGTCCCTAAATCGGCGATTGCCTCATCGGACCAGATTACTTTTCGAGCCATGATGGCAGGAGTTTTTCGACTTCCTCCTGCGATTTCCATCGACCTTCACGAACGGCCAACCTTCCCTTTTCCAATGCGGCGAGCAAAGCAAGTCTGTCGGCAGCATCCTGCAAAGTGGCCTCTTCGGGCATAGCTTCAATGGCGGCATGCGCAGCTTCCTTAACGCTCATGCCGTCAATGTGTGTCCACGGTATGTTGAGTCAAGAGGATGGCCACACAACATCCGACTAGAATACACTTAAGCAGGTAGGAGGGTTATATTGAGGTAACGCTCGCCGACAACGGCAAGGGTATGGCGGCGGAGGTGCTCGCGCGCGTTTTTGAACCCTTCTTTAGCACGAAATTCGACGGGCGCGGTCTCGGCCTGCCCGCGGCTGCGGGCCTTATCCGTACGCACAAGGGAAATATTGAAATCGAAAGTAAGCCCGGCGCCGGGACTACCGCCTCACGTCATCTTCGATCACACGCCACGTACTTGGCGCAGCGCGAATCTTGCCTACGCCAACCTCGACCTCATTTACGAAAGCGTCCCCTAGGCCGGGCACCTGCTCATTGTAATATTGGCCGGCCGCAATGTATTCCGCCAGCGCCTCCTCGGCGAAGCGGAGGTTCATTGCCGCAACGCAGCACGGACGCTTTGGAGCGCTTGCTCGCCATCAACTAGCTTCGCGGTCCCGGACTGGACCGCTTTCCTGCGGCGGCGGATTTCATCGAGGTGGGCGCGTTCGACGGTGGGATCGGATTTACCAGATAAGCTATTAAGTAACTTTTCCACGAGCAATGCGCGGCCCGACGTCGGGAGGTCGAGGGCTTCTGCAGCAATTTTTTCGGCGGTGGCTGCCATGAACGAAGAATGCTTTGGCCCCGACGGAAATCAAGCGGCATCAACTAGACGATTTTTACTGGCGATGGATTGCTCGAATTTGCGCGGCCGCAGCCTACGAGTCCCGAGACCTTCTTGCAGAGTTTCGGGCTGTTACTTAACGCCTGCTACGTTACTGCGTTCTCTGCGTTTCGCATGGCTCATCTATTGAAACACTGGGCAAATGCGGGACGCGATGCAGCGGTTGACGGCGTCGGATTCGTCGACATTATGTCGGCGATGAAAGGTAAGTTCACCGCGATTATCGAAGAGGCACCGGAAGGCGGCTACTGGGCGATTTGTCCAGAAGTGCCCGGCGCAAATGGGCAAGGAGAGACCGTTGCTGCTGCAAAGAAGAGTCTTCGTGATGCGATCCGTCTGATCTTTGAGGACCGCGTCGACGATGTGCGTCGCGGCCTACCCGATGACGCCATTGAGACAGTTGTGGCTGTCTGATGAAGCGGCGCGAATTAGAGAAGCGGCTTCGTCATTCCGGTTGCTAGCTTCAACCACAATGGTTGGATGAACCTGCCACAAAGTGGGAATCTTCGAGCGAACTCGCCCCGTCAACGGTTCGCGTGGCCGTTATCGATCACTGGTGGCTAACCGCTTCGCTACCTCCGAAGCGTGTGGACACGCTCAGACTATGCCGCATCGCGCACTGCATCGTCAGAGGTGACCAACTCTGCGATGCGGCATATTCCGGCATGCGGCATGACTTCGATCAACGCCTTGCGCAACTTCCATCGCCGCGCAACTCGTTGATCGACGATTTCGAAAAACGGATTGTCCCAAGAACGTATGGAGTCAGAAACACCGTTCGACTTCCAGGGATCAAGGGTGCGCCTTTAAGGGAAGTTAAGCGACCGCCACGGCCTGTCGCTTTCGCGGGCGTCCTCCGCGAGCGCCGTTGCGTTTTGCAGCAAGTCGCTTCGCTTTCGTGCGAACGCTGCCTCCGCGACTTCCGAGCGCAACGGCTGCGTGATTCTTTGGCACTGGCGGCGGCTTTCCAATCTCCGCGTAAGTGTCGAGGGCGAGTTGCAGGGCCGTTTGAATTTCTCGCGCGGCTTCCTCGCGCGTGTCGCCATGGGCCATGATTCCAGGCATATCGAGAACTTGCGCGACAAAGCATTCGTCACCCGGTTCCGGGCTATACCAGATACGGACTTCGTAATCGTTTGGGTCGGTTTTCATTTTTGATATTTGCTGAGTTGATCTCGCACTTGGCGGACTTGGTAGCTCTTTGCCATTCCGCCGGCATCCTGACGGTTGATGAAGTCGCGACCCTCAAACCGAAAGACTCGGTGGCTGCCGCCAGCCTGACTGGGGGTGTAACCAAGTCGGCGAAGCATCAGGCATAGGTCGTCATATCGAATGTTGGCATCGGCTCTGCCACTCATAACCTTGGTCAGCGTCTTCTTCCAGTTGCTCATCGCAGGTGGACACAAACCTAAGCGGTTGGGTTAAGCGAAAAAAATCAGGGGGAGATTAACGACTGACGATGCGCCGGGCATCCTTGAGGAGAAGCACGAGGTGCATCGGGTAACTGGGCAGCGGCGCGAAATCGTAACGTTCGTAAAAGGCTTTCGCCGCTTCGTCCTTGGCATGCACGAGCAACGCGCGAACGCCGATTCCCTCGGCTGCAGTCAACACGCGGATGATCGCGTCCTTGAGCAACCCGGCGCCAAGTCCCTTGCCTTGCCACCCACGGTCCACCGCGAGTCGCGCCAAGAGCACAACCGGCACTGGGTGCCGCGGTGTGCCCTTTTGCAGGCGGGCCGGCGCATCGGCATAGAGAATCTGCGATGCGGCCAAGCTGTAATAGCCGACAGCGATATGGCTGTCAGTTGTCGCCACGTAGGTCTTGGCCGTCCCGGATTGGTGGTTGCCCAAGGCGTGGCGAGACAAGAACTCATTGAGCGCCGGCGCGCCGCAGTCAAACGCGGCAACTTGGTGATGCGCTCCCAGCGGCTCAGGTCGATTGAGCGGTGCGGGCGAAGACATCGGGAGTCATCAGCAGTTTGCGCAGACGGGGCAGGTCGCGCGCGGGCGCGTCCAACCGTTTCGCAAATTCATTCCACGGGCCTTTCTTGAGCGCGAACGTCTGTTGGCTAAGGAGGTCGGCTTGCGCGCGCTCGACGGCGGCGCGCAGAATGTAGTCGGTCAGATTGGTTGCGCCGGAGAGTTCCGCGGCCAAGACCAGCAGTGATTTGGTCTTGGGCGGAGTGCGCAGATGAATTTGGGCGGTTGCGGTGGCCATGGAAGGTGGATTTTTCTTGTCAACACAAGTGATACACATGACCAAGCATGTCAATCCCACCCTTCTATGAACGCGACTACGATGCTTGGCTGTGAAGTCCTCCAAAGAACCGTCGCAGCCAAGGCATCTTCGCCGCTCAACTGCAGCTCGGACCGCTCATTGGCTGGCTCTCGCCAGCACGCGGCAAACGGAGCTGGGTGAAGTGTGAATCTCTCGCGCGACTGCGCGGACGTGACGGCCCATGCGTGCCACAATTTCGAGGATCAGGCTAACGATCTTCGGATCCAATGGTGGCCGTCCGAGTCTCTTGCCTCGTTTGCGAGCGACCTCCAATCCGGCCATCGTTCGTTCCTTGATCAAGGCCCGCTCGAACTCGGCGACGGCCATCAACACACCAAGTTGGAGCTGGCCAACTGGGTTCTGCTTGGAGGTGTCGATGCCTTGGCTCGTGCAAATCAACGCGACGTTTCGCATCTGCAGTTCGCCGACGACGATCGCGATAACCGCCGGTACTACCCGGAAAACGCCCTCCAGCACGCACTTCCAAGGCGAACCACTCGACGATGGGTCGCTATTCCACGACGCCCATTTCCTGCAGGAATGACTTGGGCGTGCGCACCTTCACGCCGTAAACGACGGTGCCAAGTATGTGCGAAAAATCTGTCGTGTCAGACGTCACGAGGTAGTCAGCGTCGCTGCCAATCGCGGATAGAATGACCGGCTTATCCTTCGTGGCGTCGAAGACGATTGGACGGTCGATGACATAGACCGAACCGACTGGCTCAATTCGCGCACGAATAGTGCGCGCCCAAAAGGCGGCGCCGGCCGGGTGCTTTCGCACGTTTTTTTCAACCTCGCCGATGCAGTAGTCTGCTGTAACCAGCCTCCAATGTGCCTTCGGCGCATAGTCGATCAACAGTCGCGACAGCCCCTTGCTCGACCAGCAAGCAGCGAGAATCGTCGAAGTATCAAGGAAGACGATCACCGCTTGAGCACCTTGACGCTTGCTGCATCTGCTTCGTCATCCCGGACCCATTTCTTAATCGTGCTCGATGGGATATCCCGCACCGGAACGGTAATCGCAGGATGCAAAAAGATGCCGTCAGGCCGCTCTTCCACCAAGAGTACGGAGTGCTCCTTCCGGTCGAGCCTCAGTCGTCGGCGCAGGCCAATAGGAAGAGTGATTGTTCCGCGCGGAGATATTTGGATAGTCATGGACATGCAGAAAAGCTGCTTTACTGCAAAACCGATGTCAAAGCAGCGCGAACTGCTCCAGCCTCGGGGCCGTGTCCCATGGCTTGGATTTTAGCACAACTGAGAATCGGAGTTAGTCCGCAAGGCGCGATTCAGTCGTTTTCCCCCTGGCTTCGGGGTCTACGCGTCGCTGGGGGCCCTGGGGCTACGCGCTGCACGGATGAACGCCAATGGGTGGTCTTCAAGGAGGTGAGAGACAGCGTGCTCCACGTCCTTCAAATGCCGCTCTCGGTGCAACATCTCCTGTGCCACGGCCAGCGCATTACCGCGGCGCTGCGCGAAAAGCGTCCGATGCGTCCTCGTCAGGCGGTTAAACTTCATCGTTTGATTGTTCGCTTAGGTTCAGTAGCATCCCATAGAGCGACTGCATAAGGGTGCGATGCGGCTTTTCCCGAGGGAAGAGCGCGGCGGAAGGGCAAAAGACGATGCAGGATTTTTGGTCGGACGGCGGAGTTTCGGGGCTGGCGGTCACGCATGCTGTC
>CAITWF010000117.1 GCA_903896015.1 uncultured Opitutia bacterium
CAGATCTTGTTTCGTTACGTTGATCACTGCATCGTTTCGCTTCGGGCGGTTCATGGTTTTCCTTTGTTGGTGGTTTTTGGCTTTAGCACCAAACCACTTACCATGTTCCGCCTTTTTGCTGAACTCTCCGGACACTACCGCCCACCCGCATGTCCGGTGGTGTAACAGGGACAGCCGGTAACGGCCTACCTATGTTTATTTGGCGCCAATTTGAGGCGCTGAAAGTGATTAGCGCGACAGACGGAGGAACAGGGTGTCGTGCCGCTTCAGCATGACTTCGCGGTGGTCCTCAATCGGGCCGAGATTCTTACCAGTCCACACGTCGTAAGCTTTCCAGCCGCGAGCCGCGCCGGCTTCGGTGAGATGGAGTGAAATTCCGCGGAGAAAAGAATCCTGACCAAAGTTGACGATAGCGAGGGCTAAGTCGCCATTGGCGAGTGGGCGCGACCAAATCTCGATCGGACCTTCGGCGAAGATGCGATCACCCTGCCGACCCAGCGAATCCTGATCGATTGCGAGGACGTCGCGATTGGTGAGGATGGCCGTGATTTCCGGCGTGAGTTTGGTGAGGTTGTTGCCCGCGAGCAACGGTGCCGCGAGGATCGCCCAGAGGCTCATGTGCGTGCGGTTTTCATCGAGTGTGAGATCGCCATTGCCCACCTCGAGCATGTCGGGATCGTTCCAGTGGCCTGGGCCGGCATACTTTGAGAGACCGGCTTGACCACGGGCAATGAGGGCGACGCTCTTGAAGTTTGCGTTGATGTCGTCGCCGGTGCGCCAGAGGTGCGCGCCGACTTCGGGCGCCCACTGCCAGACGGAATCGTAGCCATATTCGCAGAGGCTGTAGATAATTGGTCGGCCAGTCTGCAGGAGGGCTTGGTGCATTTTCTCGTAGGCCGAGCGCATCAGCTGGAGTTGATTCGCTTTGTCGTCGGGTGCGGCCTGCGCCATTACCGTGCGAAAGGTGCAGAGGTCATATTTAAGGAAGTCGATGCCCCACAAGGCGTAGAGATCAGCATCCTGCTGCTCGTGGCCATAGCTGCCCTCAAATTTTGCGCACGTTTGTGGACCGGGAGAACTGTAGATGCCGAGCTTCAGGCCTTTGCCGTGAACGTAGTTGGCCAAGGCCTTCATGTCGGGAAATTTCTCGTTGGCGTGGAGCACGCCCTGCGCGTCGCGCTGCCCCTCCCATGCATCGTCGATATTTACATAGAGGTAGCCGGCATCGCGCATCCCGGACGATACCATGATGTCGGCAGCCTGACGGATGTCGGCGTCCGTAACCTTTCGACCGAAGCAATTCCAGGAGTTCCAGCCCATCGGCGGTGTGGCAGCCAGGGGAGAGGCTTGCGAGTCGGCGGGAGCGCTCTGGGCGGTCGTCAGGAGCACCGCGAAGACTGCGAAAATTCGGGGAAGATTTTGCATTACTCTCATTTTTGCCGGCGTGAGCATATTCTCCAATCATATTGTGCAAGCGCGCCAACCGCGCTTTCGGCCGCGGTCTTGACATCGATTCATAGGGGCGACTGCGAGGATAACTTGTGAATAACTTCCCCTTGTCTCGACGAACTCGCGCCGCACCATTGTGATCCCTCCCGCCAAAAATCTCACTTAGAGCCTAGCTCAGTGGGATTTTACGCCCGGTCTTTTGACCGGGCGTTTTTTTTTGACGTGTGCCGCGCGTGAAATCTCTCGCTGCAATCGAGTTCGCGCTTGAGTTCTGCCAGCGAGTCACAACGTTCGACCCTCTTTTCTCTCACTCTCGCGCGTTGTCGGTTTCGGTCGATGGACGCTTTTTTTCTTTCGCGGACCGGGGCCAAATCCCGAATTTCGCGAGCATCTCTACTTTTCGCCAAAAAGTTCTTGCCCAGCTTTCGGCGCACGGTAGCGTCTCACCTCTTTTCTCCAATTTTCCCTCGATAACTCACTTTCTCCTCGTATGCCGACCATCAACCAACTCGTGCGCAAAGGCCGCCGCAAGGTGCGCATCAAGTCGAAGTCCCCGGCTTTGAACGGCAATCCGTTTCGCCGCGGCGTATGCGTGCAGGTCATGACCCGTACCCCGAAGAAGCCGAACTCCGCCATCCGCAAAGTCGCGAAGGTCCGGCTCACGAACGGCAACGAAGTCATTTCCTACATCCCCGATGAGGGCCACAATCTCCAAGAGCACTCGATCGTCCTCGTGCGCGGTGGCCGCGTGAAGGATCTCCCCGGCGTGCGTTACCACATTGTGCGTGGCACGCTCGACGCGACGGGCGTCGAGAAGCGCCGTCGCTCGCGTTCGAAATACGGCGTCAAGCGCCCGAAGGCCGCGAAGTAATCCGCGTTTTTCTTTTTCAATTCTTTAAAACCATTTCGTCATGTCACGCCGTCATAGAGCAGAAAAACGTCAGGTCGTTCCGGATGCCCGTTACAAGAGCCCGCTCGTCGCGCACTTGGTCAATGTGATCATGAAGAGCGGCAAGAAGAACCTCGCCCAGCGCATCGTCTACGGTGCGTTTGAAAAAGTTTCCGAGAAGCTCGAGAAGGGCGATCCGGTGGATTTGCTGCTCGGTGCGCTGGAGAATGCGCGTCCGCGCCTTGAGGTGAAGAGCCGCCGTGTCGGTGGTGCCACCTATCAGGTGCCCGTTGAAATTTCGTTCGAACGCCAGGAGTCCCTCGCGCTCCGCTGGATCGTTGATGCGGCGCACGCCCGCAAGGGCGTGACGATGAAAGATGCCCTCGCGGCCGAGATCATCGATGCCTACAACAACACCGGTGGCGTTGTGAAGAAGAAGGAAGATACCCACAAGATGGCCCAGGCGAATCGCGCCTTCGCCCACTTGCGTTGGTAAGGTTAGTCAATCCGTTCCTTCCATGTCCGCCTCCGCCGCACCTGCCATTACCATCGTCACCGACAAGGCGAAGATCTCTCCGGTCAACGCCAAGGATCGTCCGTTCCCGCTCGAATGGACGCGCAACATCGGCATCGCCGCGCATATCGATGCGGGCAAAACCACGACGACCGAGCGTATTCTTTTCTACTCCGGCGCCGTCCACAAGATGGGCGAAGTCCATGAAGGCACCACGGTGACCGACTGGATGGAGCAGGAGCGCGAGCGCGGCATCACCATTACCGCGGCCGCCATTTCCTGCGCGTGGAATGCCTCTTGGGGTCCCTGGAAGGGAATCAAGCAGCGCATCAATATTATCGACACTCCCGGCCACGTGGATTTCACGGCAGAGGTGGAGCGCTCACTCCGCGTGCTCGACGGCGCCGTCGCCGTGTTCTGCGCCGTTGCTGGCGTGCAGCCGCAGTCCGAGACCGTCTGGCGCCAAGCCAATAAATACAAAGTTCCGCGCGTCGCCTTCATCAATAAGATGGATCGCACCGGTGCTGACTTTTTCCGCGCGGTTTCTGAAATGCGCGAGAAGCTCAAGGCCAACGCGCATCCGATTTTCTTGCCGATCGGCAAGGAAGAAAATTTCTCAGGCCTCGTCGATCTCGTGCAGAACGTCGCTTATTCCTTTGAGGAAGATCCGGCGGATCAGCTCGGGATGAATCCGCAGACGATTCCAATTCCGGAGTCGATGGTTGCGCAGTCGAAGGAATATCGCGACAAGCTGATTGAAGCCGTTTCTGACTTCGACGACGTCATCGCGGAAAAATATCTCGGCGGTGAAGAGATCAGCGTTCAGGAACTGATGCTGGGCGTACGCAAGGCCACGATCTCGCTTCAATTCACGGGCGTGATTCCTGGTTCCGCGTTCAAGAAGAAGGGCGTACAGCGCCTCCTTGACTGCGTGGTGAACTACCTCCCGAGCCCGATCGACGTTCCACCGATGCAGGGTCAGGATAGCGATGGCAAGACCGTCGAGGCTGTCGTCGACGACAAGGCCAAGCTGGCCGGTCTCGCGTTCAAACTCTGGAACGATCCGTTTGTCGGCCGCCTCGTATTCTTCCGTGTTTACACCGGGCAGATCAAGCGCGGCATGTCGCTCTACAATCCGCGCACCCGCCGCAGCGAACGCGTTTCGCGTCTCGTTCTCATGCGCGCGATCGAGCGCGAAGAAATTGATTTGGCGTATTCGGGCGACATATGCGCCGTCGTCGGTGTGAAGGATGTCATCACCGGTGATACCCTGTGTGACGAAGATTTCGACATTCGTCTGGAGCCGCCGTCTTTCCCCGAGCCCGTCATCTCGATGTCGATCGAGCCGAATTCGAAGGCTGATCAGGAAAAGATGGGCAATGCGCTACAGCGCCTCGTCGCAGAAGATCCGACCTTGCGCGTCAAGACCGATCAGGACACGGGTCAAACCATTCTGGCCGGCATGGGCGAACTCCACCTCGACATCATTCGCGATCGCATGAAGCGCGAGTTCAAGGTCGAAGCCACCGCGGGCAAGCCGCAGATCGCGTATCGCGAAACGATCAAAGCCAAGGCCGATGGCGAAGGTAAGTTTATTCGCCAATCCGGTGGCAAGGGCCAGTATGGTCACGTCTGCGTGATCATGGAGCCGGCGGAAAAAGGAAAAGGCGTCGAAGTCATCAACGAAACCGTTGGTGGATCGATCCCGAAGGAATTCATCAAGCCTGCGACTGAAGGTATTCTGGAAGGCGCCAACAACGGCGTCGTTGCTGGTTTCCCTGTGGTCGACGTCATCATCCGCATCACGGACGGTTCCTTCCACGAGGTTGATTCGTCGGAACTGGCGTTTAAGATGGCCGGCATCTTCGCGTTCAAGGACGCGATGAAGAAGGCGACTCCGATTCTCCTTGAGCCCATCATGGGCGTCGAAGTTACCACGCCGGAAGAATACCAAGGCGATCTCATGGGCGACATCAACCGTCGCCGTGGTCAGATCCAAGGCATGGAGAACAAGGCCGGCGCTTGCGTCATCAGTGCGCACGTCCCGCTCGAATTGCTTTTCGGCTACGTTACTGACATCCGCTCGCTCTCGAAGGGTCGCGCCAGCGCCGGCATCACGCCGTCGCACTTCGAACAAGTGCCGAATTCCCTGCTCGCCAAAATCGTCGAGGCCAATGCCAAAGGCCCCGCCCGCACCTAAACCTTCGTTCTTTTTACGCCATGAAAGGCCAACGCATTCGCATCAAACTCCAGGGCTTCGACTATCGCGTGATCGATCAGTCAGCCCAGGACATCGTCGAGACCGCCAAGCGCTCCGGCGCCCGTGTCTCGGGCCCGATCCCGCTGCCCACCCGCATCGAGAAGCTTTCGGTCAACCGCTCCCCGCACGTCGACAAGAAGTCCATGGAGCAATTCGAGACGCGCACGCACAAGCGTCTCATCGATATCATCGAGCCGACCGCGCAAACGGTCGACGAGCTCAAGAAACTAAACCTCCCGTCCGGCGTAGATATTACCATCAACGTCTAAACTTTAACTTTTCAGTCCATCGTTAGCAGTAATCTGTGTGCCTCCGGGCACCGCCAGATTTCGACTAATGTAGGTCTCAAACGGAACCCTCCACCTACCACTTAGCCCATGATCTCATCCCTTCTCGGCAAGAAGATCGGAATGACGCAGGTCTACGACGCTCAAAACGTCCTGATCCCCGTCACCGTGGTCGAAGCCGGACCCTGTTCAGTGGTCCAGGTCAAGACTGTCGAAACCGACGGCTACAACGCCGTGCAAATCGGTTTTTCGACCAAGAAAAACAAGAACGCCAGTGCGGCCGAACTCGCCCACGCGAAGAAAGCCAATCTCGACAACGCCCCCCGCGTGCTCAGCGAAGTTCGACTTGAGGCGGCTCCCACGCTCAAGGTCGGCGACGTCGTCAACGTTAGCGCCTTCAAAGAAGGCATGCTCGTCGACGTCATCGGCATCACCAAGGGCAAAGGCTTCCAAGGTGTAGTCCGCCGCTTCCGTGTCGCTGGCGGTCCTGCCGCCCACGGCTCGATGTTCCACCGCCGCATCGGTTCGATTGGCATGCGCCAGACCCCTGGCCGCTCGTGGAAGAACCAGTCGATGCCTGGCCACATGGGCAGTGAGCAGCGCACAGTTCAGAACCTGCGCCTCGTGAAAATCATCGCCGACAAGAATTTGCTGCTCGTGAAGGGCGCGATTCCCGGTGCCAACGGCGACGACGTGATCGTTCGCTCCGCCATCAAGGGCCAGTGGGCTGAGAAGGTTGTTGCTGCCGCTCCGGCCGCCGACGCCAAAGCCGCTGCCAAGCCCGCCGCGAAACCCGCCGCCGCTCCGGCCGCGAAGAAATAATTCGGAGGAAACTGACACATGAAACTCCAAGTTTTTAAATCCGACGGCACGTCGAGCACCGAAAAAGATTTCAGTATCCCGACCTTCGAAGGCGACAAGGGTCTCCAGGCCGTCAAGGAAGTGATCGTGGCGATCAACGCCAACAACCGCCAGGGCACCCACTCCACGAAGACTCGTGGCGAAGTCCGTGGCGGCGGCAAAAAGCCGTGGCGCCAGAAGGGCACCGGTCGCGCCCGCGCCGGCTCCATCCGCTCGCCCCTGTGGTCCGGCGGTGGTGTCGTGTTCGGCCCGAAGCCCCGCGACTACTCCAAGAAAATTAACGACAAGGTGAAGTCGCTTGCATTCAGCCGTGCGCTCTTTGACCGTGCGATCGCTGGCGAAATCGCTGTCATCGAGCAGTTCGACGCCGCCGCGAAGAAGACGAAGGCCGTTGACCAGATCGTCGCGCGCATCGCGCCGAAGGGGAAAATTCTCCTCGTCGACGCGCCGTTCACGACCGACGCCAGCCGCGCCGCTCGCAACATCGAGCGCGTCACGCTTCAGGAAGCCGCGAAGCTCAACACCCTCGATCTCGCGCAATACAAAAAAATCATCGTCAGCACCAAGGCCCTCGAAGCGATCCTCGCCCGAGTCAACGGAGGTAAAAACTGATGCAAGCCGACAAAGTTTTGAAACTCGTCCGCCTCACGGAAAAGGCCAGCAAGCTCAGCTCCGAGCTCGGCCAATACACGTTCGAGGTTTTCAAATTCACGAACAAGCACCAGATCGCCGAAGCGGTTGAAAAGACCTTCAAGGTAACCGTCCGCCGCGTGAACGTGATGACCATTCGTGGCAAAAACAAGAAGAGCCGCACCGGCCGTCCCACGATTGGTTCCGACTACAAGAAGGCCATCGTGACGCTCAAGGCCGGCGACAAAATCGAGCTCGTCTAATCGCGCCCGAAACTACGGAGAAAATCCAACATGCCTATTCATTCATTTCGTCCGCTCACGCCGTCCGGCCGCTTCACCTCCCTCAACATGGAGGAGGGTCTCTCGAAGGAACGCCCGCAGCGAGCGCTCACCACGAACAAGCACAAGAGCGGTGGTCGCAACGTCTATGGCCGCGTCACGACGCGCCATCGCGGCGGCGGGCACAAGCAGCTCTATCGCATCATCGACTTCAAGCGTTCGGTGCTCGACATGCCCGCCAAAGTGCAGGCGATCGAATACGATCCCAACCGCTCGGCGAACATCGCGCTTATCTCCTACACCAACGGCGAGAAGACCTACATCATCGCGCCGAAGGGCCTGAAGCCTGGCACGATGATCTTCGCGTCGAACAAGGCGACGACGAACGATTTCAACGTGGGCAACAACTTCCCGCTCGCGATCATCCCGCCGTCGACGCGAGTTCACTGCGTTGAACTGGTACCTGGTCGCGGCGCCAAGATCGCCCGCGGCGCCGGCACGAGCCTCGAACTCGTCGCGATCGAAGGCTTGGTCGCTACGCTCAAGATGCCGTCCGGCGAACTTCGCCGCGTGCACGCCAACTGCCGCGCCACCATCGGTGAAGTCGGCAACGGCGATCATAACCAGCAGTCGCTCGGCAAGGCCGGTCGCAAGCGCTGGCTCGGCATCCGCCCGACCGTTCGCGGTATGGCGATGAATCCCGTCGATCACCCCAACGGGGGTGGTCAGGGCAAATCCAAGGGTGGTGGCGGTCGCCAACATCTCGTCTCGCCGTGGGGCCAGCTCGCCAAGGGCTTCGTCACGCGCCGCCGTTCGAAGCAGTCGAACTCGCAAATCATCACCCACCACAACGGCCGCAAGCCGCGTGGCCAAAAGTAACCCGGTCTTTTTCGCACCATGGCACGTTCCATCAAAAAAGGTTTCTTCGTTGACTACCACCTGCTCGAGAAAATTGAGAAGGCGGTCAAGTCCGGCGCCAAGAAGCCCATCCAGACCTGGTCCCGCCGCTCGACGATCACGCCCGATTTTATCGGCCACACGTTCAGCGTGCACAACGGCAAGATCTTCACCGCCGTTTACGTTACCGAGAATATGGTCGGCCACAAGCTCGGCGAATTCGCGCCGACGCGCACCTTCAAGGCGCACGGTGGCATGACCCGCAAGGAAATCTAAGTTCATTCCGCCGCCTCACTCCGATGCTCCGTCGTCACCTCCAGTCCTGCCTGCTCGCGCTCGTCGCCGCCACGCCGTTTACGGCGCGGGCTGCGAACGCGTCTGCGGCGCTCGAGGTCGCTGCGGTGCAGCCGACGCTCGTCGCGGATCTCGTTTTGCTCGGTCACGGCTTCGATGCCGGTCTCCGTCAGGGCATGGTCTGTCGCGTGACCCGGGGTAGCGCCGACGTCGCCGAGATTCTTCTCGTCGACGTCCGCCCGACGTGCAGCGCCGCGCTCATCACGAGCCTCGCGCTGCACCAGTCGATCCACGCCGGCGATGTCGCGGCCATCAAGATTCTTAAAACCTAACTCACAGAAAAAACCAAAAGGGTAGGGCGTCTCACCGCGCTGCTATCGCCGATGAAAATCGGAATCATCACGATCACCATGGAAGTTCAAGCCCTCACTCGTTACGCGAGAATGTCGCCCAAAAAGATGCGCGATATTTCCCGCATCATCCAAGGCCGCAAGGCCGTGGAAGCCGTCGACTACCTCGCGCTTATCCCGCGCAAGTCGGCGAAGCTGATCGCGAAGACGCTCAAGAGCGCGATCGCGAACGCGGAAAACAACAACAACCTTTCCGCCGACAGCCTCATCGTGAAGCTCGCGCTCATCGAGATGGGACCGGTGCTGAAACGCTTTAAAGCTGGCGCCCGCGGCACCGCGATGCCCCGCCGCAAGAAGATGTCGCACATCCGCATCGTCCTCTCCGACGGCCAATCCAACTAATCTACTTCCATGGGCCAAAAAACCAATCCCACAGGCTTTCGTCTCGCCGTCCGTCGCAACTGGCAGTCCCGCTGGTATGCGAGCAAGAAGGAATTTCCGAAGCTCCTCGCCGAGGATCAACTCATCCGCTCCAAGCTGATGGAGAAGCTCAAGCAGGCGTCGGTGCCGCGCATCTTCATTGAGCGCGCGTCGAACCGCGTCCGCGTCAAGATCTACACCGCCCGCCCAGGCATCGTCATTGGCCGCAAGGGCCAGGAAATCGAGAAGATCAAGGAAGAGCTCGCGAAGCTCACCGGTAAGGAAATCCTCCTCGATATTCAGGAAGTGAAGAAGCCCGAGATCGAGGCCGCGCTCGTGGCCGAGAACGTCGCGCTGCAGCTGGAGCGCCGCATCGCGTTCCGCCGCGCCATGAAGAAGGCCGTCGAAATGGCGATGGCGCTCGGCGCCGAAGGCATCCGCATTCAGTGCTCCGGCCGCCTCGGTGGCGCGGACATCGCCCGCCGCGAGTGGCAGCGCAAGGGCCGCGTGCCGTTGCACACCCTCCGTGAAAATATCGACTACGGTTTCGCGGAAGCGCTTACCGTTTACGGCAAGATCGGCGTCAAGTGCTGGATCTGCAAAAAAGAGTCCGACAACAACTGAACCCTTTAGATCGCCATGGCTCTCGCACCCGCACGCACCAAGTATCGCAAAGCCCAGAAGGGCTCCCGCGCCGGCAACGCCAAGCGCGGCAACACGCTCGCCTTCGGTGAATTTGGCCTCCAGTCCCTCACCCGTGGGCCGATGACCGGCCAGCAAATCGAGGCTGCTCGCGTGACCATCTCGCGCCACCTCAAGCGTAAGGGCAAACTCTGGATCCGCGTCTTCCCGCACAAGCCCGTCACCAAGAAGCCCGCGGAAGTCCGCATGGGTCAAGGTAAGGGCCCGGTCGAATACTACGTCGCCGTGATCAAGCCCGGTGCGGTCCTCTTCGAACTCGCCGGCGTGCCCGCCACCGTCGCGAAGGAAGCGTTCCGTCTCGCCGACGCGAAGCTCCCGTTCCACTGCCGCTTCATCCAGCGCGACGCCGCCGTCGCCTAAAAATTCAACTACGTCCGACCATGACTTCGAAAGAAATTCGCGACCTCTCGGCTGAAGAGATCACCACCAAGCTCCGCGAGACGCGCGCCGCCCTCCTCCAACTCCGCCTGCGCAAGCAGACCGGCCAAGTGGAAAAGACCAGCGAGATCCGGACGCTCCGCAAGGACATCGCCCGCCTCGAGACGATCGCCAATCAAAAGAAAAGCAAAGCCGCTGTCGCCGCCTGAGCGCCCGGTTAAATTACATTCACCATGTCCTCTCCCGTCACTCCCGGCACACGCAGCTCACGCAAGACCCAGATCGGTTTCGTTTCGAGCCGTTCGGGCGACAAGTCCGTCAAGGTCACCGTCGCTTACAAGACGCCGCACCCGCTTTACCACAAGGTCGTCAACCGCCAGACCGTACTTCACGTCCACGACGAGAAGAACGAGACTAAGGTCGGCGACAAAGTCGAAGTGATGGAGACGCGTCCGCTCAGCCGCCTCAAGCGCTGGCGCGTCGTCTCAATCATCCAAAAGGCCGTCACCGCCGATGGTATCGCGATCTCCGAGACCGATGTCGCTGCGCAAGTGCCGACCAAAACCACCAAGGCCACTGAAGTCGCCGCTCCGGCGCCCCAGGCCTGATTCCTCCCTCGTTTAAAAATCAACCTACCTACGGAGGCCCGTCATGATTCAACTCCGCTCCATTCTCGAAGTCGCCGATAACACCGGCGCCCGCCGTGCCGCGATGATCTCCAAAATGGGACAGATCACCGACACTGCTGGCGTGGGCGATATCATCACTGTACACATCAAGGAAAGCACCACCGACGCCACGGTGAAGAAGGGCGAAGTCGCGAAGGCCGTCGTCGTGCGCACGAAAGCTCCCGTCCGCCGTGCGGATGGCAGCTACCTGCGCTTCGACAGCAACGCCATCGTCATTATCGACGCTACCAACAACCCGAAAGGCACCCGTATCTTCGGTCCCGTCGCCCGCGAACTGCGTGCGAAGAACTTCATGAAGATCATCTCGCTCGCTCCGGAGGTTCTCTAACATGGCCACGAAATTTCACATTAAGCGGAACGACGTCGTCGTCGTGATCGCTGGTTCCCACAAGGGCAAGTCCGGCAAGGTGCTCGAAGTGCTAGCCGCCAAATCACGTGCGCGCATCGAAGGCGTCGCAATGATCAAGCGCCACCTTAAGAAATCGCAGGAGCATCCGCAGGGCACCATCGCCGAGCGCGAAGGCTCCGTCCACGTATCCAACCTGATGCTCCAGTCGGTGTTCGACGCGAGCAAACGCAAGAAAGCCGCCGCGACGGCCTGATCGCCCAACTTTAAAACCACTCAACGCCTCGCGGTCGGAAATCGCGGGCCACTTACATGAGCTACGTCCCAACTCTCAAGAAACTCTACGTCGAGCAGATCGTGCCCGAGCTCGTGAAGAGCCGCGGCTACAAGAACAAGCACCAGGTGCCGAAGCTGGTGAAGATCAACCTCAACACCGGTATTGGTGCTGAGGCTGACAAGAACCAGATCGCCGACATCGCGCGCGACATGGGTCTCATCGCCGGCCAGAAGCCGATCCTCAACAAAACGAAGCGCGCGATCGCTAACTTCAAGTTGAAGCCCAACCAGACCACCGGTTGCAGCGTCACGCTCCGCGGCCCGGCAATGTGGGAATTTCTCTACCGCCTGATTTCGGTCGCGCTGCCGACCATCCGCGACTTCCGCGGCGTCCCGTCGAAACTCGACGGCCAAGGCAACTATACCCTCGGTGTCACCGACTTCTCCATCTTCCCCGAAATCACCCTCGAAAACGTGAAGAAGACGATGGGTCTCGACGTCACGATCGTCACTTCGGCCAACACCGACGACGAGGCACGCGAGCTCCTCAAGTTGCTCGGCATGCCGTTCCGCCGCATCGAAGCGCAGCCTGCTCCGCAGAAGACCAACGCCGCCTAATCTTTTCGCCATGCCCAAGACCTCCGCCATCCAGCGCAACGAGAAGCGCAAGAATCTCTCCGCCAAGTTCGCCGCCAAGCGCGCCGAGCTCAAGGCCACCCTCAAGAATCCCGCCACGACGGACGAACAGTTCTTCTCCGCACAGAAGAAGCTCCAGAAGCTCCCGCGCAACTCGTCGCCCACGCGCATTCGCAACCGTTGCTCACTTAGCGGACGCCCGCGCGCTTACATCGGCAAGTTTGGCGTGTCCCGTATCACGTTCCGCGAACTCGCCCTCGCCGGCAAGATCCCCGGCGTCACCAAATCCTCTTGGTAAACTTTTCCGGCTGCGGGGGTGTGTGCGCTTTAGGCGCACCGGATATGACCCACGGCCACCGTTAAAAAAACAACATCCACCATGACCGATCCGATCAGTGACTTCCTCACGCGCCTCCGCAATGCGGGCAAGGCGCAACTCGAAGAGTGCGTGATTCCGCACTCTACCCTCAAGGAGGCGATCGCCTCCATCCTCAAGACCGAGGGCTACATTCTCGACCACAGCAACAGTGCTGACGCCGCGGGCCACAAGACCCTCGTCGTAAAAATGAAGTATGTCGACGGCACCTCTGCGATCACCGGGCTCACCCGTGTGTCGTCACCGGGCCGCCGCCTCTACTACCGCTACACCGAAATCCCGCGCGTCCTCAACGGCCTCGGCATCGGCATCCTCTCGACTTCGAGAGGTTTGATGAAAGACGCCGATTGCCGCCGCAACAAGGCCGGTGGCGAACTGATCTGCAACGTCTGGTAACCCGGAGCCACGCACATGAGCCGCATCGGCAAACAACCCGTTCCCATCCCCGACAAAGTGAAGGTCACCGTGACCGACACGACCGTCCTCGTCGAGGGTCCCAAAGGCAAAGTCTCGAAACTCTTCGCGCCTGTCGTGAAGATCACCGTGGCTGACAAAAAAGTCACCGTCGCTCCTGTCGAAGAGACGCGTTTCGCGAATGCCATGTATGGCACCGCGCGCTCCGTCATTGCCGGCATGGTCAAGGGCGTGACCGATGGATATGTCAAGGAGCTCGAAATCCAAGGCGTCGGCTTCAAGGCCAACCTCAAGGGCACCACGCTCGATCTCGCGCTCGGTTATTCGCATCCGATTCTGATGGAAATCCCGGCCGGTATCAAAGTCACCGTCACCGATCAGACCAAGTTGAAGGTCGAGGGCGCGGACAAGCAGCTCGTCGGCGCCGTCACCGCGGAAATCCGCAGCTACTATCCGCCGGAGCCTTACAAGGGCAAGGGCGTGCGCATCGTCGGCGAGCGCGTTCGCCGCAAAGAAGGCAAGACCGTCGCCTAATCCTAAACACCCATTTCAGGGTCCTACCCATGAGCGCTTCCAAATCAATCCTCCTCCAGAAACGTCGCTGGAGAATCCGCAAGAAAGTCAACGGCACCGCCGCCCGCCCGCGTCTCTGCGTCCGCTTCACCTCGAAGCACGTGTACGCGCAGGCGATCAACGACGACGCCGGCACGACGCTCGTTTTCCTCGGCAGCCTCGACGCCGAACTGCGCAAGCAGAAGCTCAAGGCCAACATCGCCAGCGCGAAAGTGCTCGGCGTCGCTTTCGCCGCCAAGGCCAAGGCCGCGGGCATCGCCTCGGTCGTGTTCGACCGCAGTGGCGCCCCGTATCACGGCAAAGTCAAAGTGTTCGCCGACGCCGCCCGCGAAGGTGGACTCCAATTCTAAAAAGCATGAGCACCGAACCTACTTCCGCTCCCGAGACCGTCACGCCCGCTGCTCCAGACGCCGCCGCTCCTGAAGCCGCCGTCATCGCCCCGCAGCGCGAGCAACGCGCCCCCCGCCAGTTCAACCGTGGCGGCCAGGGTGGCAACCGTGGTCCTGGTGGCAATCGCGGCCCGCGCCGCGACAACCGCGATCAAAAGCAAGAGGGCGATGGCCCGTCTATGATCGAGAAGGTCGTCTTCATCAACCGCTGTGCCAAGGTCGTGAAAGGCGGACGCCGCTTCTCCTTCGCGGCGCTCGCCGTTGTCGGCGACGGCAAGGGCCGCGTCGGTATCGGCTACGGCAAGGCCAACGAAGTTCCGGACGCCATCAAGAAGGGCACCGCAAACGCCCACAAACATCTCGTCACCGTGAAGCTCAAGGGTGACACGATCCCACACGACGTTCTCGGTCAATACGATGGCGGCCGCGTGATGCTCAAGCCCGCCTCGCCCGGCACCGGTCTTATCGCCGGTGGTGGTGTGCGCGCGGTCCTTGAAGCCGCCGGTGTGAAAAACATTCTTACGAAGTCGATGGGCTCCTCGAACCACATCGCGGTCGTGCACGCCACGCTCAACGGCCTCCTCCAACTGCGCCTTGCCGAGAACATCGCGAACATCCGCAAGACGAGCTAACCGAACCTCGGACAGCGCGCCCCGGACCTTGTCCGTGTTCACGGCGCGCCGGCCGATGTAGGATCGCAGAACTATTTTAACGAAATAATCCGAGTCGCGCGTCGCCCATCTGCGGCGCGTGGCGCCCATCACAGGAAACAAAATGAAACTTCACGAACTCAAGAACGTTAAAGGTGCCGTGCATCGCAAGAAGCGCGTCGGCTGCGGCGAAGGCGGCGGCCATGGCAAGACCTCCGGTCGCGGCGGTAAGGGTCAGACCGCGCGCTCCGGCGGCAGCATCCGCCCTGGCTTCGAAGGCGGCCAGATGCCCCTTTACCGCAAGCTTCCGCACCGCGGCTTCAACCAGTTCAATTTCCGCACGGAGATCGCCGTACTTAATGTGGGCGATCTCGCCACGCTCGATGCTTCGGTCAAGGAAGTCGACGCCACCGCGCTCGCGGCGGCCGGCCTCATCCGCGCCGGCGAGAAGGCCGTGAAGATTCTCGGCGACGGCGAACTCTCCCGCGCGCTCAAAGTCACCGCCGCGAAATTCTCCGAATCCGCCAAGGCCAAGATCGAGAAGGCGGGCGGCCAGGCCATCGTCGGCTAAAGCCCACGCCATGTTTTCTGCCTTCACCAATTCCCTGAAGATCCCGGAGCTCCGGTCGCGCATCTTCTACACGCTGTCGCTGCTCTTTGTGGCGCGCGTGGCCGCGCACATTCCGCTGCCCGGCATCGACCCGCATCCGCTCCAGCGCTTCTTCGCCGACCAATCGTCGGGTGGTGCCAGCGCGCTGGTGGGGCTCTATAACATGTTCACCGGTGGTGCGCTTATCAAGGGTGCCGTCGCCGCGTTGGGCATCATGCCCTACATCAGCGCGTCGATCATCTTTCAGTTGATGACCGCGGTGGTGCCGGCGCTGAGCCGTCTCCAGCAAGAGGGTGATGTTGGCCGCCAAAAGCTCACGCAATACACCCGCTACGCGACGGTGCTTATCTGCATCATCCAAGGCACGCTCTTGCTGCTCGCGCTTAACAACCCGCAGCAACTCTTCAGCGGTTACGACATCGCCACCTACGGCCACATCGTGATCGTGAGCAAGTGGAGCTTTATTGTGACTTCCGTGATCTTCATGACCGCGGGCACGATGCTCCTCATGTGGCTCGGTGAGCAGATCACGCAGCGCGGTATTGGCAATGGCACCTCGCTCCTGATCACGATAGGCATTCTTGCTGACATCCCGGGCGCGGCGGTCGCGACCTACAAGCTGTTCTTCAAGCCAGTCGGCACCGGCCCGAGCCTTGGTCTCCCGCAGGCCGCGATCATGATCGCGCTCTTCGTGATCGTAACGATGGGCATTATCGCCGTCGTGCAGGGCCAGCGTAAAATCCCGGTGCAGTACGCCAAGCGCGTCGTCGGCAACAAGGTCATGGGGGGCCAGAGCTCGTTCCTTCCGCTTAAGGTTAACTACTCCGGCGTCATGCCCGTCATCTTTGCGAGCGCCATCCTGCTTTTCCCGCAGCAAATCTTCTCGTGGGTCGGTGCGACGTATCACCTCAAGTTCCTCACTGAGATTTCATCGAGCCTGCTGCGCGGTAGCTTCTACTACTATTTCTTCTACACCTCGCTGATCCTGTTCTTCAGCTATTTCTGGGTGTCCGTCATGTTCAAGCCGATCCAGATCGCGGACGATCTGAAGAAGTATGGTGGCTATGTCCCCGGCGTTCGCCCCGGCGAGCCGACCGCGCAGTTCCTCGACTTCATCATGACGCGCCTGACGTTGGCGGGCGCAGTGTTTCTCACCGTGATCGCCGTCATGCCGGACGTGCTGCTCTTCGAACTCAACGTCCCGCCCCGCATCGCCTACTTCTTCGGCGGCACCGGCATGTTGATCACCGTCGGCGTCATTCTCGACACGATGCGCCAGATCGAAACCTTCCTGTTGCAGCGCCACTACGACGGCTTCCTGAAAAAGGGCCGCATCCGCGCCCGCAGTGCCAATCCTCAGGGTGGCATGACGGGCGATGCGTTGAGCACCGAAGCCGTGATGAAACTCGCGCTTCCGATGCTCGGCTTGCTGCTCCTTGGCACCGGAATCTGGGCCTACAAGGCCTTTCTGAAATAAGTTCTTTACTCTGGTCGCGATGGCCTCAACCTCCGACCTCTTTGCCCGTTTCGGCCCTCCGGCCAAAACGAAGTTCCTTCTCCTCGGTTCGCCCGATTTTCGCTCTGAAAACCTGATGAACTGGGTCCGTTCTTTGAATCTTGAGCACGTCTCTCCCGCCCGAATGAAAGGGCCCGAGATTTCGCGCCGCCTGGCCTCGGCCGTGGCGGAACAAACCAACACGATGGCGCTGATGCGCCGCTGGTTCTTTGCGCGTAAACCTGATGCGGGTTTTGTCCTCACGGACTTCCCGGCTACGCTGCTCCAAGCTCTGGTGTTAGACGAATGGCTCGATGCCCGCGACGAAAACCTGAATGGTGTCGTCGCCGGCCCCGGCTCCTCCGAGTCCGTCGTCTCCCACTATCGCACACTCGGCCTCCTCATCGAGGCCAGTGAACTCGCCGCATGACGATCCCGGTCAAAGACAAGACGGGCATCGCCAAGATGCGCGAGGCGTGCGCCATCGCCGCCACCGTGCTTGAACAACTCAAGCCCCTCGTGCGGCCCGGCGTCACGACGCAAGACTTGGAAGAGGCCGGCCGCGATTGGATCGCCCGCCTCGGAGCCCGCAGTGCCTGTTATGGCTACCAGCACGGTTCGCGCCGCTACCCGGCGCACACCTGCATCTCGGTGAACGACGAAGTGGTGCACGGCATCCCGTCCTTCAAGCGCGTCCTGCGCGACGGCGACATCGTCTCGCTCGACATCGTCGTCTGGCACGATGGTTACGTGGGCGACAACGCCTTCACCGTTCCTGTCGGAACGATCTCGCCTACCAATGAAAAACTGCTTCGCGTCACGCGCGAAGCACTCGATCTTGGCATCAAGCAGGCCCTCGTCGGAAATCGCATCGGCGATGTTTCGGCGGCGATCCAGCAGTTCGTCGAAGCGAATGGTTTCAGCGTAGTCCGCGACATGGTCGGCCACGGGGTCGGTGTCGCGATGCACGAGCCGCCCGAAATCCCAAACTTCGGGCGCAGAGGCACTGGCGACAAAATTCGCACCGGCATGACCCTCGCGATCGAGCCAATGGTAAACCTCGGCGCCTACAAGACGAAGACGCTCTCCGATGGCTGGACGATTGTGACGGCGGACGGTTCGCCCTCCGCGCACTTCGAACACACCGTTCTCACCTCCGAGCACGGCCCCGAAGTCCTCACGATTCCGCGCCCGGTATCCGCTTAAGATTCCCGACCGATTTTCCCTCCCCCTTTTCAACCAACAACTCTCAACCTAATCAAACATGCCTCGCCTCCTCGGTGTAGAAATCCCCGCGAAAAAGAAAGTCGCGTACTCCCTCCGTTATATCAACGGCATCGGACCCACCCGGGCCGATCTCCTCGTGAAAGAAGCCGGACTCAACCCCGACATGCGCGCGCAGGATCTGACGGAAGAGCAGCTCAACAAGATCCTTCACATCATTACCGAGCACAAGTGGGTGCTCGAGGGTGACCTTCGCCGCGAAATCGCTGCGAACCTGAAGCGCCTTCAGGCGATCAATTGCTACCGTGGCATCCGCCACCGTCGCAGCCTCCCGGTTCGCGGCCAGCGCACCAGCACCAACGCCCGCACCCGCAAGGGCCCGCGCAAGACCGTTGGTGTCACCAAAGCCAAAGAAGTCTAATCTCTCACTCACATGGCCGAAGAAAAGTCCGCTCCCAAGAAGGAAAAACCCGCGAAGCCCGCCGCCGCTGCTGGCGCGCCCGAAGCTCCCGCTGCGACCCCCGCCGAAAAAAAGGCGAAGGGTCTCAAGGCCACCGCTGAAAAGGCCGCTGCTGCCGAAGGCATTGCTGCTGGAGCTGCGCCCGCCGCCCCAGCCGCAGACAAACCGGTCGAACTCATCGGTGGTGTCGCCAAGCAGCCCACCGCTGAAGATCTCCTCAAGGAGGAACTCGGCACGATCAAGGTCCGCAAGGCCAAGGGCTCGAAGAACGTCTCCTCTGGCGTCGCCAACGTCCTTGCTTCCTTCAACAACACCATCGTCTCGATCACCGACCAAAAAGGCGCCGTGATCGCGTGGTCGTCCGCCGGCAAGTGCAACTTCCGCGGCTCCCGCAAATCCACCGCCTACGCCGCGCAGGTTGTCGCCCAAGACGCCGCCCGCAACGCGATGTCGCACGGTCTCAAGGACATTCAAATCCGCGTCTCCGGTCCCGGCCTCGGCCGCGACTCCGCCATTCGCGCGCTCCAGGCGATCGGCCTCGAGATCACCTCGATCATCGACGTCACGCCCATCCCGCACAATGGCTGCCGTCCGCGCAAACGCCGTCGCGTCTAATCGCGACGGAACGAACCAACCCAACACTTAATTCGATACTTCCATGGCTCGTTATACCGGCCCCACCACTCGCATCAGCCGCCGCTTCGGCCAGCACCTGCTCGGCTCCGGCAAGGCCCTCGAACGCCGCGGCTATCCGCCCGGCCAGCACGGCCCCAAGCTCCGCCGCAAGCTCTCCGAATACGCCGTCGGCCTCAACGAAAAGCAGAAGCTCCGTTACATCTACGGCCTGCTCGAGCGCCAATTCCGCCGCGTGTTCGAAATCGCCAAGCGTGAGCGCGGCGTCACCGGCGAACGCTTCCTCCAGCTCCTTGAGACGCGTCTCGACAGCACGGTTTACCTCCTCGGTCTCGCGAAAAGCCGCGCCGCCGCGCGTCAGTTTGTGAATCACGGCCACATCCGCGTGAACGGTCACAAGGTCGACATCGCCTCCTACAACGTCCAGTCCGGCGATGAGATCGAAGTGAAGAACACGCCCGCTTCGCGCCAGCTCGCCACGCGTTGCCTCGAGGAAAATCGCATTCGTAATGTCCCCGGCTGGCTCACCATGAACGCCGAGACCTTCAAGGCCACCGTCGTCCGCCTCCCCACGCGCGAGGAAATGACGCAGGACATCAACGAACAGCTCATCGTCGAATTCTACTCGCGCTTCTGAGCCCTCTGCCTCGCAACTTATCTCCCTTTTTTTCTAACCGTCAGAGTTCATCACCATGCCAAAACGCCTCGGAAAGTTCGAACTCCCCAGCAAGCTCACCAAGGTTGAGGAAGGCGCCACGCCGACCTACGCCAAGTTCATCGCCGAGCCCTTTGAGGCCGGCTATGGCCACACCGTCGGCAACTCGCTCCGCCGCGTGCTTCTCTCTTCCATTGAGGGCGCCGCGATCTCCTCGATCAAAATCGACGGGGTGAACCACGAGTTCCAGTCGATCGATGGCGTCGTCGAAGACGTCACCGACATCGTCCTCAACCTGAAGAAGATTCTCATCGTCTCGACCAAGCGCGAGCCGATCAACCTTCTCATCAAGGTCAACAAGACGGGTGCTGTCACCGCTGCCGATATCCAGGCCGATGCCAACATCACCATCGTCAATCCGGACCAAGTCATCTGCACGCTCGACCACAAGAAGGCCTTCGAAGCCGAGATCGAGATCAAGACCGGCCGCGGCTACTATCCCGGTGAAGCGAACAAGAAGGAAGAGCAGGCCATCGGCGTCATCCCGATCGACTCGCTGTTCTCTCCCGTTCGCCTCGTGAAATACGCCGTCGAAGCGACGCGCGTTGGCCAGATCACCGACTACGACAAGCTCATCCTCGAAGTATGGACCGACGGCCGCATCACTCCGGACGATGCCCTCAAGCAGTCCGCCTCGATCCTCAAGCATCACCTCGACGTGTTCGATCGCGTTTCACAGGAAGAATACGAGTTCGAGAACCAGCAGTCCGAGGTCAGCGAAGAGCAGAACAAGCTCCGCAAGCTCCTCAACATGTCGGTCAACGAAATCGAGCTTTCCGTCCGTGCGGCGAATTGCTTGAACAACGCGAACATCACCACCGTCGGCGAACTCGCGATGAAGACCGAGCAGGAGATGCTCAAGTATCGCAACTTCGGCAAAAAGTCCCTCAACGAAATCAAGGAGAAGCTCGAAGCTCTCGGCCTGTCATTGGGCATGAAGTTCGACGAACGCCTCCTCGACACCAAGAAGGAAGCCTGAGTCAGAAAACCAATTTCGGCACTCGCGCCGTCCGGATCGCGCCACGCTGCGGTCCGGATTGCCGATCGGGCGCCGCCTAAAAACCAAATCCAATGCGTCATAATAAACACCACGCCTCCCTCGGCGTTACCGTCGAGCATCGCCGTGCGATGATGTCCAATCTGGCCGCCGCGCTCATCACGCACGGCCGGATCGAGACCACGCTCACCAAGGCGAAGGCCCTCCGTCCCTTCATTGAAAAAGTCATCACCAAGGCAAAGAAAGCCGCGGCGAAGACCGAAAAGAAAGATGCGATCCATCTTCGCCGCCTCGCGCTCAGCGACGTGCGCGATGAGACCGCGATCACCAAGCTGTTCAACGAAACCCACAAGGAATTCGCGAACCGCAGCGGTGGTTACACCCGTATCTACAAACTCGGCCAGCAGCGCCAGGGCGACGCTGCCGAGATGGCGCTCATCGAGTTCGTAAAGGCCGACGACCCGGGCTACAAGAAGTCGAAGGGCAAGAAGGCCGCGAAGGGCAAGAAGGCGAAAGCCGAGACGCCCGCCGCTCCCGCTGCCGAAGCCGCTCCGGCGCCTGCGCCCGAGACGAAGAGCTAATCGCTTTTCATCACACTTGAATCAAACGCGCCGAATAAACTTCGGCGCGTTTTTCTTTTTCAGCGGTCATTCTTTCCGCACACTGTTGTTCCGCTGCCATGCTCGACCTCACCGCCGCCGTCGTCCTTTACTGCGTCCTCGTGGGCGCAGTCGTAGTCGGACTTTGGCTCTGGTATGATCGCCGCGATCACCGGAGCTTTGAGGCGGAGCGGCGCAAGACGACGTTTCACTGCATCCGCTGCGATGCGCTCTATTCGGCCCCCGCCGGCACCGAACTCTGCCGCTGCCCGAAGTGCGGCCACGAAAATGTGCGGCTAAAATTTTAGCGATCGGTGATCGCTCCCGCAGCCCATAGGATGCCGTTGCGCAGCAGGCGCTGAAACGATGCGCTTTTGAAATCCTCCGGTGTGCCGAGAGAGGTGAAGAAAGTTTTGCCGCCGTCGCTCCGCGCAAACGTCCACGCAATCGGCTCAGTCGGTTGATCGGGAATCGCTCCGATCAGCAATGGTTTCGCTCCGGCCTGCAGTGGGCTTACTTTGTAGAACCAGGCGGCGGAATCGAATGGCAGCGTCAGGTTGCGCAAAATCGGATCGTCTCTTGTTGCTGGCGTGATGTGCGTGATCGGCCCGTGGCCGTGATGGCCCGTATAGTGCCCGCCGATCACCTGGGCATCCCATTCGGGCCAGTCGGCGAATCCCGGCTCGGGCTTTTTGCTGCCCGTGAGTGAGAACGCGTGACAGGCCGTGCGAATTCCGACCACCGGTTTACCGGCGGCGACATAGCTCCGAATCACCTCCAACTGAGTGGTGGGCGGCGTGTGCCGCCGCACGCTGATGAGGAGCACGTCGGCATCTGTGACTTCGCTCATCCTGTCGAATGCGCCGCCGCCCGGTTCGGGTGAAGCACTGACGACGACGATGCGGAACTCTTTTGCGAGAAACGTCGCCGCAAATTCCGGTAGCGATTTCGCCGTGTCGTATTCCGGCTCTGCGATGAGCATCACCAGTTTTTTCCTCGGGTCTTGCGCATCTGCCGCGAGCGCGAGCGCCGCCGCGAAAAAAAACGCCAGCCCGCCGAGTATGGATCGCAATTTCATTGTGCCTGTTTCAGACAAATCGCCGCGGCGGGCAACACCGGTCTGCCTCTCGCTGCCACAATCGCACTTGCCGTCGCGCGGTGGTTCACGTTCTGCTTCTCGTTCCCTTTCGCGCTCATGCCACAGACCATCGCCGTCCTAGACTTCGGTTCGCAACTCACGCAGGTCATCGCGCGCCGCATCCGCGAGTGTCAGGTTTACTCGAAGATCTACCACTTCTCGACGCCAGCGGCGAAGCTTCGCGAGGACGGCGTTGTCGGCATCATCCTCTCCGGCGGGCCGCAGAGCGTTTATGCGAAGGCGGCGCCGCACCCTGATCGTGCCATCTTCGATCTCGGTGTACCGGTACTGGGCATTTGCTATGGCGTGCAGCTCATGGGCCATCACCTCGGCGGTCATGTCGCGCACAGTAAGGCCCGCGAATACGGCCACGGCCACCTCACGATTCAGAAGCCGGGAAAGCTTTTCGCCGGCCTCCCGAAAAAACTCCGCGTGTGGAATTCCCACGGGGACAAACTCACGAAACTCCCGCCCGGCTTTCGCGAGATTGGGACGACCGACAACTCGCCCTACGCTGCGATCGAGGATACGAAGCGCGGGTTTTACGGCATCCAGTTTCACCCGGAAGTCTTCCACACCGAGCGCGGCGTGGACATGATCCGCAACTTCCTCCTCGGCGTCTGCGGTGCGAAGCAGGATTGGACCACGAAAGATTTCATCTCGCAATCGGTCGCTGAAATTCGTGCGCAAGTCGGCAAGGGCCGTGTGATTCTCGGACTTTCAGGCGGCGTCGATTCCTCCGTCGCCGCGGCACTGCTGCACAAGGCGATCGGCAAGCAGTTGACCTGCGTCTTTGTCGACAACGGCCTTCTCCGCAAAGGCGAGCGCGACTACGTCCAGCAACTCTACGGCAAACATTTTCACATCGATCTGCGCGTCGTCGACGCGTCGAAACTCTTTCTCCGCCGACTTAAGGGTATCAGCGAGCCCGAGCAAAAACGCAAAATCATCGGCCGCACCTTCGTCGAGGTCTTTGAAAAGTCGCTGAAATCGATCAAGGGCAGCGCCGAGTTTCTCGCGCAGGGCACGCTTTATCCCGACGTAATCGAGAGCGTTTCGATCGGCAACAATCCCGCCTCGCTGATCAAGACTCACCACAACGTTGGCGGCCTGCCCGCGCGCATGAAGCTCAAGCTCGTTGAGCCGCTGCGCCAGCTCTTCAAGGACGAGGTGCGGCGCGTCGGTGAGGCGCTCGGCCTCCCGAAGGAAGTGGTTTGGCGCCAGCCCTTTCCCGGCCCCGGCCTCGGCGTCCGCGTGATGGGCGACATCACCGCCGACAAGCTCGAGATTCTCCGCAATGCCGACTTCGTGCTGCAGGACGAGATGATGGCCTCCGGCTATTACTACAAAGTCTGGCAATCGTTCTGCGTTTTTCTCCCTGTGAAAACCGTCGGCGTTTTCGGCGACGAGCGCACCTACGACTACGTGATCGCCATCCGCGTGGTGGAGAGCACGGACGCGATGACGGCCGACTGGGCGAAGCTGCCGCACGAACTCCTCCAAAAGGTCTCCAGCCGCATCACCAATGAGGTGAGGGGAGTGGGTCGCGTGGTCTTTGACATCAGTTCAAAACCGCCCGCGACGATCGAGTGGGAGTGAGCGGAAAATTTTGCATCGGCGGGCTTTTCTCCGGGGCGAGTTTCGTGTAAGTTTTTCTCTCATGACTTTGTTTTCATTCCGTCTGGTTCCCGTCGCCACACTCGCATTGATTCTAGTAGCGAACGTGGGCGCCGTGGATTCGGCGCAGGCCGAGCCCGCCATCGTCGCGAAGGCCCGTGCGTTCGTCGGCGCGGAAGCCGCACTCAACGCGGTGAAGTCCGTCCATTTTGTCGGCTCGCTCACCACCGGCGATTCGGCCGATCCGACCAAGTCGGCCCGCGCCACCATCGAGATTTTTTTTCAGGCTCCGGACCGGCAGCGCATTCAGGCGACGTCGGAGAAGACCATCGAGGTCACTGCGCTCGATGGCTACGAGGCGTGGAGCCGCGTGCAGGATGCCGCGGATTCCAAGAAGTGGCGCCTCAGCCTGCTCGGCGCAAATGAGATTCGGCGTCTCCGCGCCAATACGTGGGAAAGCCTCGCATTTTACCGGGGGATCGAAAGCCATGGCGGCCACATCGAGGACTTGGGCACGGTCCAAACGGAAGGCCTGACCTGCGCGAAACTCGCTTTTATCTACGACCACAACATCGTTTTTTACCGCTACCTTGACGCGGCGACGGGCCGGCTCGTCTACACGGAGAACGAAGCGGGCAGCACCCAGCGTGAACAAGGCACCCTTGTGGTGAACGGAATCCGGTTTCCGCAATCGATCATTACGACCACCAACAAAGCCGATGGGCACGTGCAGACCGTCATACTCACGTTCGACAAGGTCATCGTCAACGAGGCGATGCCCGCAAGCCTTTTTGCCGTGCCCAGCCCGACGGCGAAATAATTTTTCGCGCGCCGCCGTTTCGCGCGGCGCCTCCCCCGGACCATGCGCACACTCCACCACGCTTCCAAGGATTTTGCCGGCGAACTCTCCGCGTTTTGCCGCGCGGCCGGTGCGTCGCCCGAAATCTCCGCGTCGGTCGCGGCCATCCTCGCCGACGTGCGCCAGCGCGGCGACGAGGCCGTCAGCTATTACGCCGCGAAGTTCGACGGCGCTAAACTCCGCGGCCGCGACTTCCCCGTGAAGCCCGCCGATCTTGCCGCCGCGGCCAAACGCCTCCCCAAGGCCGAGCACCGCGCGCTCGTCGAGGCTCACGCGAGCATCGCTCATTTTCACAAGAAGGCGCTCCCGGAAAACTGGACCGCCAAGAACAAACACGGCGCCCTCGTCGGCGAAAAATTCGATCCGATCCGGCGTGTGGGCCTCTACATTCCCGGTGGCCAGGTGCCGCTCGTCTCGACGGTGCTCATGACCGCGACGCTCGCGAAGATCGCCGGCTGCCCGGAGATTGTGGCTTTCACGCCCTCCAACGCCGACGGCAAAGTCGCCGACGGCGTGCTGGCGGCGCTGCACCTCGTGGGCGTGACCGAAGTTTACCGCGTCGGCGGCGTGCAGGCGATCGGTGCGATGGCCTACGGCACGACGACAATCCAGCCGGTCGACAAAATCTTCGGTCCGGGCAATGCCTATGTCTGTGAGGCGAAGCGCCAAGTCTTTGGCACGGTGGGCGTCGATTCGCTCCCCGGCCCCAGCGAGGTGATGATCATCGCCGACGAGACGGCAAAACCGGCGTTTGTCGCGGCCGACTTGCTCGCGCAGGCGGAGCACGGATCGGGTCGCGAAAAAATCTACCTCGCTGCCACGTCCGCCGAAATCATTACCGCCGTCTCCTCGGAAATTCGCACGCAGCTTCAAATCCTCTCGCGCAGCGAAAAAACGCAGCGTGTCCTCGACGATGGTTTCCTTGCGATCGAGGTGAAGTCGCTCGCGCATGCCGCAGAAATCGCTAACTATATTGCGCCCGAGCACCTCGAGCTGATCGTGGCCGAGCCCGCCGTGATGAAACTCACCGCCGCGATCACGACCGCCGGCGCGATTATGGTCGGCAACCACACGCCGACTGCGCTGGGCGATTTCGTCGCCGGTCCGAGTCACGTGCTGCCGACGGCGCGTGCGTCGCGTTTCAGCAGCGGATTGCGCGTCGCCGATTTCATGCGCCGCACGAGCCTCATTCGCTACGATCGCGGCAGCGTGCGCAAAGCCGATCCGATCGTGGCCGCGTTTGCCTCGATGGAGAAACTCGATGCGCATGGTCGCTCGGTGAGGATTCGGACGTGAAGCCGGCTGATCTCTCGCTCCCGCACGTCGCGAAGCTCCACGCCTACACGCCCGGCCTCCAACCCACCGAGCCGGGATGGGTGAAGCTCAACACTAACGAGTTTCCCTACCCACCGAGCCCGCGCGTCGCCGAGGCGCTGCGGCGCGAGATCGGGGAAGACGCCGCGTCGCTCCGGCTTTACCCAAATCCGAAAAGCACGCCGCTGCGGACCGCGGTCGCGAAGCTTCACGGACTCGGCGAGGAAAATGTCGTCATCGGCAACGGCTCCGACGACATCCTGAACCTTCTCGTTCGCGCATTCTGTGCGCCCGACTCCGCGGTGGGCTTTACCCTGCCGAGCTACTCGCTCTACCCCGTGCTCGTCGAAATTCAGGACGGTCGAACCAACATCATCGAGTTCGAGCGATCGATGCGGCTGCCGATCGAGAAGATCGCGGCCTCGAGCGCGCGGGCGTTTTTTCTCACGTCACCCAACGCGCCGACCGGCGTCGCGTTCGCAAATTCCGATCTGGAAAAGATTCTAGGCTCGTTTCGCGGCTTGCTCGTCGTCGATGAGGCGTATGCGCCGTTTGCGGAAGAAAACGCCGTGTCGCTTCTCGCGCACTATCCGAATCTTGTCGTCGTCCGCACTCTCTCCAAAGCCTACGCGCTCGCGGGCATCCGCGTCGGCTACGCCCTCGCGCATTCCGAGATCATTGATCTGATCGATCGCGTGCGTGACAGCTACAACGTCAACCGCCTCTCGCAGGCCGCCGCCCTCGCCGCGCTCGGCGATCAAGCCTACTACGAAAGCGTCGTCGCGAAAGTGAAGGCCACGCGCGATCGTGCGATCGCGGATTGCGTTTCGCGGCGCGGCTGGTTCACCTATCCGTCGCAGGCCAATTTCATTTTCACCGAGCCGAAAAACGCCCGCGGCGAGGCCGGCCCCGTGGTTTCGAAGAGCGCATACAGTTTCCTTACTTCGCGGAAGGTTCTTGTGCGGCACTTCCCGGGTCACGCCTTGACCGCGCCGTTCCTGCGCATCAGCGTCGGCACGGATGCCGAAATGGCAGTCCTCAGCGAATCACTCGACGCATGGCAAAAAGCTCCCCTTCAAAACGCTTAACCCGCCGTGGCACGGACCGCGCGGCCACCGTCTCGCGCAAAACCGCCGAGACAGACATCGTGCTGTCACTCGCACTCGACGGCACCGGCCAATCGAAAATCGAGACGGGCGTGCCCTTCTTCGATCACATGCTTTCGCTGTTCGCCAAGCACGGCCTGTTCGATCTCACCGTGAAGGCGAAGGGCGACACTGACGTCGACTATCACCACACCGTCGAAGACGTCGGCCTCGTGCTCGGGCAGGCATTTAAGGAAGCACTGGGCGATAAGGTCGGTATCAAGCGCTACGGCTTCTTCATTCTCCCGATGGACGAATCGCTCGCGCGGATCGTCGTCGATGTCGGCGGGCGGCCGCACTTGGTTTACCAAGCGGAGGCGCCGACGATGTTCGTGCGCGATTTCAACATCGTGCTCGTGAAGGAATTTTGCCGCGCGTTCAGCAACGCGCTCGGTGCCAATCTCCACGTCCAGTTGGTCTACGGCGAAGAGCCGCACCACGTCGCCGAAGCGATCTTCAAGTGCCTCGCCCGTGCGCTCGATGTCGCCACGCAAATTGAGCCGCGCGCAGCCGATCAGTTGCCCTCGACGAAGGGGAAAATCTAGCCGCGCGGCCCGCGCGCTCCGTTTCCCATGGCTGCGACGATCGCTGTCATCGATACCGGCATCTGCAACCTCCGCAGCGTCACCAAGGCGCTCGAAGCCGTCGGCGCGTCGATTCAAGTCGTGCGGTCGCCGGCCGAAGTTGCGGCGGCGAACGCTCGCGGGCTCGTGCTGCCCGGAGTCGGTGCGTTGCGCGACTGCGTGGCGTCGCTGCGCGCCTCAAAACTCGATGTGGTCGTCCGCGATTGGATCGGCGCCGATAAACCGTTCCTGGGCGTGTGCCTCGGAATGCAGGCGTTATTCGAACATTCGGAGGAGGGCGACATTACGGGACTCGGAATTTTTCCCGGCAAGGTCGTGCGCTTCCGTCGCCCGCCCGAGTTCAAGATCCCGCACATGGGCTGGAATACCGTGCGCTTCGTGCAGCGCGGCACGGCGTTACAGGCCGGCCTGGGCGACGCCGACGAGAACTTCTATTTTGTCCACAGCTTTTACTGTGTGCCATCCGATCCGAAGCTCGTGCTCGCGGAGTGCGATTACGGCGGGGTGATCTGTGCTGCGATCGGTCGCGGCCGGGTGTTTGCCACGCAGTTTCACCCCGAGAAAAGCCAGGCGAAGGGGCTGCACGTTTACCGCAACTTCGCCGCGACGGCCGTCTGAGGTTTATTGCGGCCGGTAACGGATTCTAACCTTGGCCAGCCCGCGGGCTAATTTCCCGCGGAAAATCTCAGCCAGCCGAGAGTTTGCTTTGCAAGCGGCCCGGATTTGGCTTCGCTCGCCGAGTTATGCCCACGAACGCCACCCTGAAGATCGACGACAAAGAATACCCTCTGCCCGTGATGATTGGCAGCGAGGGCGAAAAAGCCGTCGACACGCGAGCGTTGCGGCAAGCCAGCGGCTACATCGCTTACGATCAAGGCTACGGCAACACGGGTTCGTGTGAGAGCCAGATTACCTACCTCGACGGCGACAATGGCATCCTCCGCCACCGCGGCTATCCGATCGATCAACTCGCGCACTATAGCGATTTCGTCGAGACCGCCTACCTTGTGATCTACGGCGAACTGCCGAACGCCACGAAACGAAAGGAATTTGGCCAGCTCCTCCGCAAGAACGCGGCGGTCGAGATGCAGATGCAGAAGATTCTCGAGGGCTTTCCGACCAGCGCGTCGCCGATGGCGATGCTGTCTGCGCTCGTGGCCGCGCTGCCCGCGTATTATCCCGAGCTCGCGACGAACAATTTTGAGAAGGATCTGAAGAACTTCGACCTCGCGGCCGCGATCGCGATCTCGAAGATCCGTACGTTTGTGGCGATGATCTATCGCTACCAGAAGGGCCTGCCCTTTGTGTTTCCCAAACAGGAGCTGCCGTTCTGCGACAACTTCCTGCACATGATGTTTTCGGAGCCCTACAAGGATCACGTTCCGGTGCCGGAAGTCGCCAAGGCGCTCAACCTCGTCCTCCTCCTCCACGCCGATCACGAGCAGAACTGCTCCACCTCGACCGTGCGCATGGTCGGTTCCAGCCAGGCGAATCTCTTCACCTCCATGTCCGCGGGTATCAGCGCGCTTTCCGGCCCGCTGCACGGCGGCGCCAACGTCGCCGTCATGCAGATGCTCCAATCGATTCACGACGAGGGCGACGATGGTTCGCGGTTCATCGCGGCGGCCAAGTCGGGCTCAAAGACCAACCGCCTGATGGGCTTCGGCCACGCGGTTTATCGTAACTTCGATCCGCGCGCGAAAATCATCGGTGATGCCTGCGACACCGTGCTCACCCGCCTCGGCATCGACGATCCGCTGCTGCACATTGCGAAGAATCTCGAGCAAGCTGCGCTCAAGGACGACTATTTCGTCTCGCGTAAACTTTACCCGAACGTCGATTTTTATTCTGGCATCATCATGCGCGCCGTCGGCATCCCGATGAATATGTTCACGACGATGTTCGCTATCGGCCGGGCGCCCGGCTACATCGCTAACTGGAAGGAAGTCGCCTCGAACCCTAAGGGTCGCATCTACCGCCCGCGCCAGATTTATGTCGGACCGGTCAAGCGCGACTACGTGCCGATGTCGAATCGCGCCTGAGTCAGGTTTTCGCCTTCGGTTCGGCCTTCAGGATTTCGTCGGTCGTCAGCCCACTGAGCTGTGCGAGCCCGCCCAGCAGTTTCCAGAAGATAAGCATCAACGCGATCATGCTCGGCACGACGATCACAGGCCAGACGATCAGGTGCATGCGGCCGAGTTCGGCGTTGAACTCCGGCGTGCCCGGCGGGCTGCGCAGGATATAGCGCGCCAGCGCGAAATTCACCGGCGCGCTCGCGATGAACGACACTGCGAGCCACACGCTTGAGCGCCGCATCAGCGCCTCGAACGCTGCCGTCTGACCGCGCTCCGTGAGCGCCGCCTCGACGCGCGGTACGTCGACGATCTGGTCGTTGAAGATCATTTCACGCAGGAGCGGCGTTTTCGTGCGCATCGAGATGAGCACGAAGGCGCCGATGCACGTCGGCAGCACGGCATCCTTCACCGCAAACCAAAATCCGTCGGCCTTGAACAATCCCATTCCGCCCGAAAGTAGCACGCTGACGAAGCCGAGGATTGAGAGCGTGTTCGCCTTTTTGCGTGCCGCGAAATCGTAGAGCCCGTAGCCGATCGGAAATACGAGCGCAAAAACGAGCCCCCACAACGGCCCGAGCCACTTGTCGGTGCTGAACTTCGTCAGCACGATCGTCGGCACGGCGACGTTGAAGAGCAGGTTCAGCAGAAGGTTTTCTGGTTTGGGTGCTGTCTTTGTTTCGGTCATTTCGTTTTGCATCGGAGAATCGCAGCCCGCTTACTCGCGTCAAACCTCTGTCCATGATTCTTCTCGGCGTTAACATTGATCACTGTGCCACCGTGCGGCAGGCGCGTTATCCGGCAGCGCGCGGTCAGGAGGGCGGTGCCGTCGAGCCCGATCCCGTGGAGTTTGCCCTCGCGTCCGAGCGAGCCGGTGCCGATGGCATCACCGTCCACCTCCGCGAAGATCGCCGCCACATCCAAGATCGCGACGTCTGGCGGCTACGCGAAAAAATTTCCACGCGGCTCAACCTTGAGATGGCGTGCACGCCAGCGATGACGGAGTTCGCGCTGAAGCTGAAGCCGTATTCGGTCTGCCTCGTGCCGGAAAACCGCGCCGAGATCACGACCGAGGGCGGGCTCGACATCGTTGGCAATCGCGAACGCGTCCGCGCCGTGGTCGACGCGATGAACACGGCGGGGATTAAGACCAGCCTCTTCATCGATCCCGATGCGCCGCAAATCGAACTCGGTGCCAAGCTTGGTGCGCCGTGGATCGAACTGCACACCGGCGCTTACGCCAATGCCTGCTTTGGGCAGCCGCGCGCCGCGGAATTCGAGCGGCTGCGCGTGGGCGCGAACGTCGGTCACCAACTCGGACTCACCGTCAACGCCGGCCACGGGATCAATTATGTCAACATCGCCGAGGTGCGCACGCTGCCGCACCTGCACGAGCTCAACATCGGCCACAGCATCGTGAGCCGCGCGCTGTTCGGCGGCGTCGCCGAGGCGGTGCGCGAAATGAAGCGGCTGATGAACGCATGAGTGCGCCGTTGAACCTCCAGCTTCCGCCCGGCGGTGTGCTGGTCGGCCTCGGCGCCGATTTAATCGAAGTGGCGCGCATCAAGGGCGTCCTCGAAAGGCATGGTGAACGCTTCCTCGATCGCATTCTGACGGACGAGGAGAAGAAATATTGCTCGAGCATGGGCGCCCCGCACAAACACATCGCCGCACGCTTCGCCGCGAAGGAGGCGATTTCGAAGTGCTTCACGACGGGCATCGGCGCTGAGTTCGGCTGGAAATCAGCGTCGGTTTACCACGGCACGCGGCACGAGCCGCTCGTGCGGCTAGACGCGCAGGGTCAGGCGCTGCTCGCGCATGTCGGGGCGACGCATGTGTTGCTCACGCTCTCGCACACGGAGACCCACGCAATGGCCGTCGCCGCACTCGTCAGGGGGTAGGTTTCCAAAACTCATGGACGACGAGCCCGACGAACCGCGTCCGCCGAAGCGCGAGCAACTCTCGAAGACGCCCTCGTGGATTATGCTCGGCTTTGCGCTGGGTGCGGGGTGCGTGCTCCTGTGGCCGCACCGGGAGGAGTCACGGGCGGTGTTGACCTCTGGAGTAACCCCGCGGCGCCCCGCGGCGGAAGCGACCCCTCCCACGATCGAACGCGCGACCTTTTTTGAAAGCGTGTTTGCGGAGTGGAGCAAATACGCCGTGTGGGACAGCGAGCTGACCGAGGTCGCGTTTTGGAGCGCGGACACAAAGACGTTTTCTGAGAAATTCGAGGTCTACCGCTCAGGCGATCGGTTTTATTTCCGATCGATTCCGGAGTTTACGCGGCCGGTGCTTACGCATGGCGTGCCGAACAATTCGCCGCTCCAGTTCACGGAGCCACAGGCGGGGCGTGATGAGTGGCTCAAGGAAAACTCGACGGAGAATTTAAGAAAATTTCTCGGCGCGCCCGAACCGAAAAAACCATGAGCACGTTTCCCACCGGGTCCGTTCCTGTCCTGGCGTGCGACGAAGCGCGTGCGATCGAGGACAGGCTCTTCGGCGGCGACGAGACGCGCGAGTGGCCCGCGATGCAGCGCGCTGGCCGCGCGATCGCAGCGGCGGTGCAAAGGGATTTCCTAGAGATCGGCGGGCTGCCCGGCGCCCCCCGCGTGCTCGTGCTCTCGGGCAAGGGCCACAATGGCGGTGATGCACTCATCGCCGCGAGCGCGTTGCGGGAGGTCCATCCGAACCTGCGGGTGGAGGTTCTTTTTGCGTTTGGCGAGCGGGCGCTGCGTCCACTTGCACAACGCGCGTGGCGCGAACTCGCGCAGGCGGGCGGCACGCACGTCTCCGCGCCCACGGGCCACTACGACCTCTGTCTCGACGGAGTTTTCGGTTTTCAGTTTCGCCCGCCGCTTGAGTCGCACGTAGCCGAACTGATCGCCACAGTGAACGAGCTGCCGATCCGGCTGCGGGCGGCGGTAGACTTGCCGAGCGCAAATGTGTTCCACGCCGACTTCACCTACGCGACCGGTTGCGTGAAGATGCCGATCGTGGATGCGCCGCAGGCGGGAAGGGTGCGTTATCTCGCTCTCGGTTTTTTCGATGGAAACGAGCCGGGCGCGGAGCGGGTGCTCACGCGTGACGTGCTCGCACCGCTGACGGCGCTCCGGCCGGCGCAGGGCGACAAGCGCAC
This sequence comes from uncultured Opitutia bacterium, assembly GCA_903896015.1. Taxonomy (GTDB): domain Bacteria; phylum Verrucomicrobiota; class Verrucomicrobiia; order Opitutales; family Opitutaceae; genus CAITWF01. The sequence continues at coordinate 33,160 of CAITWF010000117.1, forward strand.
CTACGGCCATGTGTTCATAATAGCGGGCTCGCGGAATTTTCCCGGTGCGGCATTGATGACGGTGCGGGCGGCGTTGAGGAGCGGAGTGGGGCTGGTGACCGCGTTTGTGCCGGAATCGCTGGTGGCGGCGTTCGCGTCGGTGGCGCCCGAAGCGATGTGGGTCAGCTGGCCGGAGACACCCGGTGGCGGACTGGCGCTGGAAGGCCGGCAACTGCTCAGTGAAAAGCTGCCGCGTGCCACGGCGCTGGTGATTGGACCCGGGCTTGGACGGGAAAAGGAAACGCTCGCGCTCGCGGGTGAAATCGTGCGTTCGGCGACTGTGCCGCTCGTGATCGACGCGGATGCACTCCAACCGGAGATCGTGCGAGCGGGCGACGCGCCGCGCGTGCTCACGCCGCACGCGGGAGAATTTGCGCGGATTGACGGCGCATTGCCGAAGAACGTGGTCCTCGTCCGAAAAGGGCCCGTGACGCGGATCGTTCGCGACGGAGTTTCCTATCATTCATTTTTCGGCGGGCCCGTGCTCGCGCGCGGTGGGAGCGGCGATTTGCTCGCGGGCTTGATCGGTGGGCTGCTGGCGCAAACGCCGGGCGAGCCGTTGCTCGCGGCGGCGCGCGGGGTCGTGTGGCACGGCCTCGCGGCGGACGCGCTCGCGCGCGCGCATGGGCAAGTCGCGGTGCAGACGACGCAGTTGCTCGACTTTCTGCCGGTGGTCTTGCGAGAGTTGGTGAATGAGCAGTGAGTTGAGCGAACGGCAGGCGTTTCTCGTTTTGAACGCGCTGCCTAACATCGGGCCGATTATGCTCAACCAGCTGCTCGCAGAATTCGGCGACGACCCGTGCGCGATCCTGAACGCAAGCAGGCCCGAACTCGAATCCGTGAAGGGCGTGAGACCGGTGATCAGCGCGACCATCGGCGCTTGGCGCGAGCACATCGATCTCGCGCGCGAGGAGGAGCGGATGGCGAAGAGCGGCGCGGATTTCATCACGACGCGAGATGCCGGCTACCCAAAGATGCTGAAGGAAATCCACGACCCGCCGATCGGGCTTTACCGGCGCGGGCGCTACGAGTTTGGCGCGCCGTGCGTGGCGATCGTCGGATCAAGGCGGACTACGCTTTACGGGCAGGCGACGGCAAAGAAGTTTGGCGCAGAGATCGCGCGGCTCGGTTTTTGCGTGGTGGGTGGCTTCGCGCGCGGCATCGATACGGCGGCGCACGAAGGCGCGCTTTCAGTTGGAGGCAAAACCGCCGCCGTCCTCGGCACGGGGATCGATCTGATTTATCCGCCGGAAAATCTGGAACTCTACCGCCGCATCGAAACAGAGAGCGGCGCGATCCTGTCGGAGTTTCCCTTCGGGCGGCGTGCGGATCGGCAGTCGTTTGCGATGCGCAACCGGATCGTCGCGGGCATGAGCGACGCGGTGGTGGTGGTAGAAAGCGATGTCGACGGTGGTGCGATGATCACGGCGCGATTCGCGGGCGAGCAGGGGCGGCTGATATTCGCCGTACCGGGCCGGATCGATCAGGGTTCCAGCGCGGGCTGCCACCAACTCATACGCGATGGCGCGACGCTGCTCACGAGCATCGATGATGTGTTGTCGGAGCTGAATTATCTCGAAGGATTGCGGCCACAGCCGGTGGCGGAAAAGCCGGCCGATGTCGCAGCGGGCCGTCCGGCCAATCTTACGGCCGACGAGGCGAAGGTGTTTGAGTGCTTTCGCGTTGGCGCGATCCTGTCGTCCGACGCGCTCACTGCGCAGACAGGGCTGAGCGTGCCGCAGTTGTCCGCGACGCTGATGATGCTCGAGTTGAAGCGGCTAATCGCGAAACGCGCGGACGGGGCGTTTGAGGCGCGCTGCTAGAATTTATGATGAACAAATATCTGTTGGCCTTCGGCCTAGCGCTTTCCGCGGCGATCGCGATGGCGCAGCCAGCGAAGAAGACGATCACGCACGAGGATCTTTGGCTGATGAAGCGCGTGGGTGCACCGTTGCCGAGTCCCGACGGACGGTCGATGGTGTTCACCGTTACGTTGCCAGCTTACGATGCAAAGGAGCAGTCGGCGGATTTGTGGATCGTTTCGACCGTGGGTAACGAGGCGCCGCGGCAACTGACGCAGACGAAGCCGCCGGAAAGCGGCGTTGCGTGGGCACCCGACAGCGAGCGGATCGTTTTTTCGGCGAAACGCGATGGCGATGATGTCGCGCAGCTTTACGTGCTGCACACCCGACTGGGCGGCGAGGCGGAACGCGTGACCCATCTCACGCTCGGCGCGCGCCAGCCGAAGTGGAGTCCGGACGGGAAGCAGTTGCTGTTTGTGAGCGACGCGTTTCCTGGCTGCGCCGACGAAGACGCAAACAAGAAGGCGGCGAAGGAACACAAGGATCGGAAATTCAATGTGCACGCCTACGAATCGTTCCCGATCCGCTTTTGGGATCACTGGCTTGACGACAAACACGCGCATCTCTTCGTGCAGGAACCGCGGGCGGGCGCGAAGGCGCGCGATTTATTTGCGGGCACCAAGCTCGTGGAGTCGGCGGGCTTCGGTGCCCGCAACAGCGACGAGGGCGAGGCGATCGATGCGACATGGACGCCGGATAGTGCAGGGGTGGTGTTTACGGCCGGGGTCAATCGCGACGAGGCGGCCTACGCGCCGGTACGCGCGCAGCTTTTTCTAGTCGCCGTCACCGGGGGCGAGCCGCGACCGCTCACGAACGATCACTCGAGCTATGAGCGGCCGCAGTTTTCGCCCGACGGCAAGTCACTCCTGTGCCTCACGAACGAGGAGCACTTGGACAAAGTCTATGCGCTCTCGCGGCTCGCGAGCTTTCCGTGGCCGTTCGATGTGGCGAAGCGGACCGTGCTGACCTCGTCACTCGATCGGTCGGTGAATCGCTTCGCAACACCGTCGCGGAGTGAGCGTGTATGGTTTACCTGCGAGGACGCGGGGCTGGAGAAACTCTACTCGGTGGGCTACGCGGGCGGCGACGCGCGCGAGGAGAAGGCGAATGACGGTGGCTGCGTCACGAATGTTGCAGCGGGCGGACGAACCCTCGTCGCGAACTGGGAATCGGCGACTAATCCACCGGAGGTTTTCGTGTTAAGCACGACAGGCGGAGCGGCGCCATACCAGCGTTCGAGTTTCTCTAGCGGCACAGCAGGGACACTCGACCTCGCGCCAGTTGAGCACTTCTGGTTTACGAGCGCGCACGGAAAAAAAATCCATTCGCTGCTGGTTCGTCCGCCGGGGTTCGATCCATCGAAGCTCTATCCGCTCTTCGTCGTGATTCACGGCGGTGCGGCGAACATGTGGCGCGACGCGTGGGTGCTGCGCTGGAATTATCACTTGCTCGCGGCACCGGGCTACGCGGTGTTGCTCACCGACTACACCGGTTCGACGGGTTACGGCGAAAAATTCTCGCAGGATATCCAGTTCGATCCGTTGAAAGGGCCGGCGGAGGAGATCGACGAGGCGGCGGATGAGGCGCTGAAGCGTTACTCGTTTCTTGATGCGACGAAACAGGTCGCCGGTGGTGCGAGCTACGGCGGGCACCTGGCAAACTGGCTGCAGGCGACGACGACGCGCTACAAGGCGATCGTTTCTCACGCTGGCGAAGCGGACCTGGCGATGCAGTGGGGCACAAGCGACTCAGTGTTCGGGCGCGAAGTGAATAGCGGCGGCCCGATCTGGGGCGACAAGGCCGTGTGGCGCGAGCAGAGCCCGGTGTTGCAGGCCGGTAATCACGAGAAGGGCACGGGTTTCTTAACGCCGATCCTGATCTCGGACGGCGAAAACGATTTTCGCGTGCCGATGAACAACTCAATTATGTTCTTCACGCTTCAGCAGCGGCTTAGAGTGCCGAGCAAGCTGCTGCTTTTCCCCGATGACAACCACTGGATCCTTAAGGCGGAAGACAGCCGCTACTGGTATCGCGAGGTGCAGGCCTGGCTTGCGAAATACTTGAAGTGAGTTCGCTCAGCCGGGCGGCCACGTCATCTGTCTCTTCGCGAGCAGGTGCACGTGGAGATGGGGCACCGACTCGCACGCGTGCGGACCGTTGTTGATCACGAGGCGGAAGCCCTCGGCCAGGCGGAGCTTTTTCGCGAGAAGGTTGGCGACGTAGATCAAGTGACCGAGCACCGGTTCGTCGGCCGCGGCGGATTCGGACACGCGTGGGATGAGTTGCTTTGGCACGATGAGCAGGTGGACGGGCGCCTGCGGCTGGATGTCGTGGAGCACGATGCAGTGCTCGTCCTCGTGCTCGATCTTTGCGGGGATTTCGCGGTCGATGATTTTTTGGAAAATCGTCTTGGGCATAGGATGAGGCTTGGTCACGGAGCCACCGAGGTCACGGAGGAACTTGACGGGAATTGCTCGGGGGCTCCGCGTCGCCATGGCCTGTCACAAAAACAGTAATTGCAATTCCGTGCCTCGCACCGTGCGGGCGGCAACGAGGTCGTGGATGAACGCCATCGTCTCGACGTAGTCGCGTTTGCGGCGCGGGGTCGCGCGATGGCCGGGCGGAATGAGCGCAGGGCGGAGGTTCGTGACGAGAAGGGTCGACTCGCGGAAGGGCGCGAGCTGTTTCAGGCCGGCCATGATCTCGGCGCGGGTGAACAGTGGCGTGGGCGACGCGAGGGTGAGCGATGCGTCCCAATGGAAGAATCCGTGTCGTGGCCGATCGGAGTAAAGTTTTGCGAGCAACTCGGCGGCGGCGGCGTTGAAGGCGACGTCAAACTTGGCGGCGAACTCCGGCTGAAGTGCGGTCTGCGCCTCAAGCTCCGCGAGACTGAAGGTGATCGCGCCCTTGATCTGATTGGCGAGATAGAGGTTGTGCCCGGTGACTTCGGCGAACAGCGCGTTGATGAAATGCAACCGGCGGAGGTCGGCGCGGGAGGGAGCGGACATTGCTAGAAACCGCGAATTTTCGCTAACCTTCGGGAGAGAAATTAGCGAAGATGAGCGCCGATTAGCGGTTGTCCTTCTTGGGTTTTCCCAGCGCGCTCACTTCATCGACGAACTCGGCGACATCGCGGAATTGCTTATAGATGCTGGCGAAGCGGACGTAAGCCACCTGATCGACGCGGCGGAGTCGCTGCATCACGCCCTCGCCGATCGCGGAGGAAGGAATCTCGCTTTCGAACTGCGCCTCAAGCGCGTCCATCACATCCTCGACGAGCATCGTGATTTGCTCGAGATCGACGGGACGCTTGTGGCAGGCGGCGCGGACGGCCCGGACAAGTTTCTCGCGATCGAATTCCTCGCGGCGGCCGTCACGCTTGATTACGACCATGCCGTCGCGGACGACGTTTTCTGTCGTGCTGTAGCGGTGGCCGCATTCGAGGCATTCGCGGCGGCGGCGGATGGTCGATCCCTCCCGGCTGATGCGGGAGTCGATGACCTTGTCCTCGATAGAAGTGCACTTGGGGCAACGCATGATGGGTGGCGACAGGGGAAACCTAGCTGAGTTCGAGGAAATTTTGGAGGATTTTCATGCCGCCTTCAGTCGCGATCGACTCGGGGTGAAACTGAACGCCCCAAATCGGCAGCGTGCGGTGGCGCAGACCCATCACTTCGCCTTCCGCGGTCTTGGCGGTGATTTCAAGTTCGGCCGGAAAGGTCGCGCGTTCGACCAGCAACGAGTGGTAGCGCGTCGCCGCGAATCCCTGCGGCATCCCGCGAAACACGTCGGAGTCATTGTGCAGGATGGGCGACGTCTTGCCATGCATGAGGCGGGAGGCGCGAACGACGTTGCCACCAAAATAGTGGCCGATCGATTGGTGGCCGAGGCAGACGCCGAAAATCGGCTTCTTGCCGGCGAACGCCTTGATGATGTCCAGCGTGACACCGGCTTCCCGCGGCGAGCACGGTCCGGGCGAGAGGAGCACGCGGTCGGGGTTGAGCGCGAGCGCCTCGGCGGGCGTGATCTCGTTGTTGCGGAACACGCGCTGCAACACGCCCAACTGTCCGTAGTATTGGACGAGGTTGAAGGTGAAGGAGTCGTAGTTGTCGATGACGAGGAGCACGGCGCGGTGTTGAACGAAAATTACCTCGTGGATTGACCGCCGGGTCAAGCGTCGGGCAGGGTGGGGCGCTCGAATGGCCAGTCACTTTCAACTCCTGAAAACCGATACAGTCACGGCCGCCCGGCGCGGCCGGCTGACGACGCGCCACGGCACAATCGAAACGCCCATCTTCATGCCGGTCGGCACGCAGGGGACCGTGAAATCGATCACACCGGCACACATTCGCGAAATCGGCGCGCAGGTCATCCTCGGTAACACCTATCACCTCAACTTGCGCCCCGGTTCGGAGCTCGTGCGGGATCTCGGCGGGCTGCACAAATTCATGGGTTGGGACGGGCCGATTCTTACCGACAGCGGCGGTTTTCAGGTTTTCTCGCTCGCGAAGCTCCGCGACATCCGCGACGACGGCGTGGCGTTTTCCTCGCATCTCGACGGCGCGAAACTCTTCCTCGGGCCCCGCGAGGTGATGACGATTCAGCAAAACCTCGGCTCCGACATCGCGATGGTCCTCGACGAGTGTCCGCCGTGGCCGTGCGAGCGCAATGCCTGCGCGAAGGCCGTCGCCCGCAGCTACAAGTGGGCTGGCCAGTGTAAGCAGATCGCCACGGACAGCGGGTTTCTTGGCGCAGGGCATCACGTTTTCGCGATCGTGCAGGGATCGACGTTCGACGATTTGCGGCGCGAGGCGGCGGAGTCGCTCGCAGCACTGGATTTTCCGGGCTACGCGGTCGGTGGCGTGAGTGTGGGTGAGCCGGAGCCAGAGATGCTGAAACAAGTGGCGGCAACGACGCCGTTCATGCCTGCCCACAAGCCGCGCTACACGATGGGCCTCGGCACTCCGCCGCAGCTCCTGAAAATGGTCGCGCTCGGCGTGGACATGTTTGACTGCGTTTTGCCGAGCCGCGTGGCGCGCAACGGCCTCGTGTTTACCTCCGACGGCCCGCTCAACCTCCGCAATGAGCAGTTTCGCACCGATCCGCGTCCGATCGTCGCTGACTGCGAGGTCGGTTCAGCAAATTACACGCACAATTTCTCTCGTGCTTACCTCCGCCACCTCACGCTCTCGGGCGAAATCCTGAGCTGCACGCTCCTCACGATTCACAATCTTCACTTCTACCTCGATTTGATGGCGCAGGCGCGTGCCCACCTCGACGCGGGCGATTACGCGACCTGGCACCGCGCGTGGATCGAGCGCTATGAGACAGGGGCGGCGGCCCGCGTTGCGTAGATTTACTTCGTGGCGAGATTGTCCGTCGCGCGGATGAACTCGGCCGTGTGCTGGTGGACGAGCCGCAGCGCCTCTTCGTTGGCGTAGACCATGTGGCCGGACTGATAATAGTGGTAGGAAATGTTGGCCTGTAGGCTCGGCGGAATCGGCAGGTGCTGCATTTCGTAGATGCCCTCGTAATAAGGCGTCGCGACATCGAAATAGCCACCGAGGACGAGCACCTTTAGATTCGGGTTGGTCTTCATCGCCACGGCGAGATCGGGTAGCACGTTGGTCGCGCCGGGGAACGCGGAACTCTCGCCCGGTTGCTGGTGCTTAAAATCCCAGCTCTTGAACACGTCGATCTCGGGCTTGAATTGTTTGTTCTGACTGTAATTCAGGACTTTGCGGACGTAGTCGTTGAAGGCCGAAACATACGCGGAAGAAATCGCCGAACTCTGCGGATCGTAGTCAGCCTCCTTGCTAAGCGGATCGATCGTCGGGCCGGAGAAGCGCGAGTCGAGCCGACCGGTGGTGAGATTGGCGTCGTCCTGCAGATTTTTTTCAAACTCGCCGCCGGCGATGCGTAGGTTCGCCTTTAGAATGTAAAGAACGGGGAGGCCGGTGTAGCGGTGGAGTTTTTCAGCGATCGCGTTGCGCTGGGTGGGGTCGAGCGCGGCGCCGGCGTTGAGCGCGAGCGCGTAGTCGTTCATGGCGAAATGCTCTACTTCCTTGAGAAAAGGCAAGAGATCGGCGGGGCGCTCGCCGGGGATTTTTTTGTGATACCAGGCGGTCGCCGCGTAGGTGGGCAGCGCGACGACGTAAGGCACGTCGACTGCGGGATTCGATTCGGCGCCATCGGCGTTCAAGTTGAAATTCAGAATCTGCGACAGCAGGATGACGCCGTTGAAATCCACCGCGGCGTCGGACTGGAGCATGTTGATGAGCACGGCGGATCTCGGCGTGCCGTAGCTCTCACCGAATAGGTATTTGGGCGAATTCCAGCGGCCGTATTTTGAGAGGAACTGCTGGATGAATTGTGAGAAGGCATAGGCGTCTGCGTCGACGCCGTAGAAGTTTTTTTCCTTTTCCTTGCCCGCGATCCGACTGAATCCCGTGCCCGGCGCATCAATGAACACGAGGTCACTGACGTCGAGCAGGCTCGATTGGTTATCGATGACTTTGTAGGGCGCCGCGGGCGTGTGCGTGTCATCGGCGGTGACCACGCGTTTGGGTCCAAACGCACCCATGTGCAGCCACACGGTGGAGGAGCCGGGCCCGCCGTTGTAGAAAAACGTGATTGGTCGCGCGGTCGCCGCTGCGCCCTTTTTGAAATAACCGACGTAGAACATCGACGCTACGGCGGTCGGGTTGTCCTTGTTCTCTTTGTCCTTCACGTCATCCCAACCCTTGGGGTGCACCACGAGATTGCCGGCGGTGGCTTGATAATCGACACTGTCGAGCGAGCCGGCAGTCGTGACCTCCTCGGGCTTAAAAATGTCCTCGGCCGGCGGCGGCGTTTTCTCCTTCTCCGATTTTTTGGGCTCATCGGCGCGAGCCGTTGAAAGAGTGAATGCCAGCGCAGTTGCGATCAAAAGGGCGTGTCTCATGGGATGGGAACCTTGGTTTGGCGGAATTCGTCCGTCCGAGTTTCGCGGTGGAAAGTGTGGTTAGTGTCATGAGTCCGGAGAAGAGACAAGGCTCGGCTAACGCGATGCGGGTTTGGCCCAGGTCGTCGGGTGCGCCGCCTAAGTTTTGCTGGCGCGGCGGCGGCAAATTCCCAACGCTTTCCTGCCATGCGCATTCTTGTCACCGGCGGCGCCGGCTTCCTCGGTTCCCATCTTTGCGATCGTTTGCTGAAAGACGGCCACGAGGTCGTATGCATCGACAACCTTTTCACCGGCCGGAAGCAGAACATCGCGCACCTGCTGACCAACCCCCACTTCGAATTCGTCCGCCACGACATCATCGATCACTTCAAGTTCGAGGTGGACCAGATCTACAATCTCGCGTGCCCCGCCTCGCCGCCGCACTACCAGTATAACCCGATCAAGACGATCAAGACGTCGGTGCTCGGCTCGATCAACTGCCTCGGGCTCGCGAAGCGCGTGAAGGCGCGGGTGTTTCAGGCCAGCACCTCGGAAATCTACGGCGATCCGCTCGTGCACCCGCAGCCCGAGAGTTATTGGGGCAACGTCAACACCATCGGCAAACGCTCGTGCTACGACGAGGGCAAGCGTGCCGCCGAGACCCTCTTCTTCGACTATCACCGTGAGCACAAGGTCGACATCCGCGTCATCCGTATCTTCAACACCTACGGTCCGCGCATGCACGAGAACGATGGGCGCGTCGTCTCCAACTTCATCGTCCAGGCGCTGCGCGGCGACGATCTCACGATTTACGGTGACGGCACGCAGACGCGCTCGTTCTGCTACGTCGACGACTTGATCGAGGGCTTTCTGCGCTTTATGAAGCAGACCGAGACGGTCGGCCCGATGAACCTCGGCAACCCTGGCGAATTCACGATGCTCCAGCTCGCCGAGCTCACGCTCAAGCTCGTCGGCGGCAAATCCAAGATCGTCCACAAGCCGCTGCCGTCGGATGACCCGAAGCAGCGCAGGCCCGACATCACGCTCGCGAAAAAAGTGCTGAAGTGGGAGCCCACGATTCCGCTTGAGGAAGGCCTCCAACGCACGATCGCGTATTTCCGCGGACGCGTTTGATCGGCTGACCGTGGCAGGTGGGACCGAATCAGCGGGTCACCACAAACGCCGCCGTCACATCGACCGCGGTTTCGCCGGCCTCGATGACGCGGGCGCGCAGCTTGAGCTTCGCCTTGCCGTAGCGCTCGAGGGCATCCTTGAACTCCGCGATCGCCGCTTGGGCGGGCCGATCACAGATCGCGCGCAAGTCTCCGAGCACCGGGCGGCGGTAGGCCGCGCGGCTCTCTTTCACGACGATGCTCCACTGCGGCGTGTCGGCACCCTTTTCGTTTTTCATCAGCTCCCAGACCACGCCGTAGCCAGCGAGCGTGGCGAGCGAAACGAGACTGCCGCCGAATGCGGTGTTGAGTGAATTCTTGTTCTGCTCCTTTGGCGCCGTGAGCACCAAGGCGCGCGCGTCGCTGACCTCCACGCCGACGCCCATCGCCTTCGCGAGCGGGATCATCTCGTGGAGAAAAAGCTCCAATGCGGGCACCTTGACGGACTTCATTCGGGACGACGTTGAAGGGTTTTAATCGGCGCGTCAAAGCCTCAACCGGAGAACTTTCTGCGTAAAAACCACCGGGTGCATTTGACCTTCCAATGGCCCGCACCTCATTCGGCGGGCCATGATTTCCCTCGGAAAAAGGCTTAATACCAACTTCAATCTCAAAGTCGTGTCGGGCGGCGCCGAAAGGGAAGCGCCTTTTGGCGAACTGCTTACGCGCCGCACCATCGTGTCGGTCTACATGAAGAACAACACGGGCAATTGCGACAAACAGAACGACAGCTTGGCCGCTCATGCCGCGGAATTCGCCAAGGCTGGCTACAACCTGGTTGCGATCAGCCGCGACACCTGCGGCTCGCACCTGAAATACGCCGCCAAGAAAAAAATCGCCTACATGCTCGCCAGCGATCCGGACGATCTCTTTTCGAGGGCTGCCGACTCGATCGTCGAGAAGTCGATGTATGGGAAAACGTATCTGGGTCCGGCACGCGCCGCGTTTGTTTTGGACCAGGATGGCACCGTGCTCGCTGTCGCGGAAAAAGTCGACACCGCCGACCATGCCGCCCAACTCCGCGCGCTGATCGCCGGGCTTTGATCGACAGCGAAGGTAAAACCTCCACGATTTAAACGCGGAGGACGGAACCGACGTTGCGGCGTCGGCGTCTTTCGCCACGCTACCCGCATGACCCCGCACGCTCTCCTCCGCCGCTTGCCGCTTTTTGTGCTGACGGCTGGCGTGTTCGCGGCGGGATTTTTCATCACGTGGCGTCGGGCTGAAATGACGCCGTCGGGAAAGTTAGTTATTGTATCGGCGACGCCGTCCCGGATCGGTCTCACCCAGTCTGCGCCGCAAGTAAACTCCATATCCGGCCTCGCCCCGACATTCACGCGCGATGCGCTATTCGCGTTCGCCGAACCAGCCAACGCAGCGGGCCTCGATGCCGCGCTGCCCGCGCCCGCCCGCGCGGTCCATTACGTGCGACTCAACGCTGCGCTGATCGAGGGCAAGCAGTCTCCGTTTTGGAAAAAAGCCGGAGCGGGTCGCGTCGAGCTTCCGCTGCCCGGTGGCGGCATGCTCGCCGTCGTGATCGATGAAACGACTTCACTCGGACCAGAGCGGTTCACGAGCACGGGGCATCTCGAAGGCCGGCCGGAGAGCCGCGCGGTCTTCGCATGGAATGACGGTTTTCTCCACGCCTCGATCGACGACGCCGAACTTGGCAGCTACGCGCTGCGCGCGGCGACAGACGATCTCGCGCAGTTTTATCAAGTCGATCCGGGGCTTGTTGGCACGTGCGGTGGCGTGCGCCATCCGCTGTTTGATTCCACCGCGCTGGCCGCGGCAACCGCGCAGAAGTTGCGCGCAGCGGAGTTGTCCCCATCCGCCTCCTCTCCGATCGATTCCGCGCCCGTGATGGCCGCCAATAATCCGCAGCACGCGGAAGTCCATGTGATGATGGCCTACACGCAGTCGGTGCTGCCCACGCTCAGCGGCGCCGCGCGCACGGCCGCGCTCCAGAGCGCGTTCGACGCCGCCATTGCGAAGGTAAATTCCGATTTCGCCGCGAGCGCGATCACCGCACGCGTGAAACTTGTCGGCATCGCCGAAACGCAATACGACGAAAACGCCGCCGCTTCCGGGACCGTGCAGGACACCGCGCTCACCGCGCTCTATACGACCGACGATGGCAAGATGGACGAACTTCACCCCCTCCGTGATCAGCTCGGCGCTGATCTCGTGTGCCTCGCGCTTGCGCGGGTGGACTTTGCGAGCACGGGCCTCGCGTTTGTGCTCGATTCGCCGGGTCAGGAGCCGGCGGGCAACCCGAACGCGCTCTTCGGTTTCTCCGTCGTCCAATACACCGCGATCGCCGGCACCTCGCTTGTCTCGCACGAGCTCGGCCATAACTTTGGTTGCGCGCATGCCCGCGGCGATCCCGGCACGCGCGTGCTGCCCGGAGCCAACGCCACCGCCGCGACCAAGGACGGCGCTTTCACCTACAGCTACGGCTACCGTTTCACCGCGAGCGATCGCCGGCAGTATCACGATATCATGTCCTACGATCCGGGCACGGGGCTGGCCTATTTTTCCAACCCCGCGCTCGCGGCACCGTTGCCTGCGCCTGACGGTTCGCCCGGCGGCATCGCGCCCGGCGCGCTCGGCGAAACCGACACTGCGCTCACGATCGAGCAGGATGCATTTGAGGTCTCAAGCTACCGGCTGCAAACGCAGACGGTCGCCAACGCTGGCACGCTGCTCAACGTCGCCACGCGCGCCTTCGTCGGCTCCGCCGATCAGGCGCTCATCGGCGGCTTCGTGATTGCCGGCCCCGCGCCGAAGAAAATGCTCCTCCGCGCCGCCGGCCCCGCGCTCACACCGCTCGGCGTGTTGGGCGCGCTCGCCGATCCAATCCTCGACCTCTATTCGGGCGGCGCGCTCCTCCAGACGAACGACAACTGGTCCTCGCCGCTTAACGGCGTCGCGGCGTCTGATGTTTCGGCCGCGGTTGCGCAGGCGGGAGCGTTTCCGTTTGCAGGCGGAAGCGCGGATGCGGCACTGCTCGTCACGCTCGCGCCCGGCGCCTACACGACTGTCATCCGCGGGGCGGGCGGACTTACCGGCACGTCGCTCGTCGAGGCTTACGAAGTCGGCGCGGGGGCGAACAAAATCATCAACCTCTCCACGCGCGGCTACGCCGACAATCTCTCCAAGCCGCTCGTCGGCGGGTTTGTCATTTCCGGTGCCGCCGGCTCGACGAAGCGCATCCTCATCCGCGTGCGCGGCCCGTCGCTCACGCGCGACTTCGGCCTCGCCAGCGCGCTCGACGATCCGTGCATGGAACTTCACGACGCCGCTGGCAACCTGCTCCTCCAAAACGACGACTGGAGCGGCGGCACGACGACCGGAAAATTCAGCGCAACGGACGACTTCAGCCCGCGCGTGAAATTCTACAATGAGCAGCAAATCTTCGCGACCGGCTTTGCGCCCGCCAACCGCCGCGAGCCCTGCCTGCTCCTCGATCTTGCGCCCGGCAACTACACCGTCGTCGTGAAACCCTTCGAGGACCTCACGATCGATCCGCCGCAACCCGCCGCGCCGGGCATCGGGCTGGTGGAAGTGTTCGAAATCAATCCTTAGTCCCGACTTACTTCGCCACCGGCTCCATCAATCCGTTGCGGTCGTCGTGGAGTTTGGAGGTGTCGAGGCCGTCGAGTACGAGGACGCCTTGGAGCGATGAAATGATCGGCGCTTCGCTCCACTGCCAGAGGATTTTCGTCGGGTCGCCGTACGTATCGATCTCGACCATTTGGATGCCTTCCTTGCCGTGGCCGGGGCCGTGGGCCTGCCAGTTGGCGAAGACGAGGTGGCCGTTCGGCAGCAGTTGGAACATCGCGTAGAAATTCGCGTGCATCTCCTTCGGCATTTTCTCCTTTTCGGCGAAGCGGCGCAGTTCCTTGCCGTCGGCGTCGAGTTCGACGAAGAACGCACCGTAGCCGGCCGACGAGAGGATGTGCCCGTTGGGCAGGCGCACGGCTTTCCACGCGTGTTTGAAGCCGGCGACCGGCCACTCGTGCAGGATTTTGCCTGAGCGATCGCCCTCGCGGATCATGGTGTTGTTCATCATGAGCCACGTGCCTGACGCGGTTTCGCGCAGCAGGCGGATGTAGTCGCCGGGGAAAACGGTTTTGTTTTTGATCGCGTTGGAGTCGTCGATTTCGAGAACGACCACGCCCTTCGAGTTGTCGAGGTCGACGCCGGCAATGAGCGTGTGGCCGTTGGGCAGGCGGCGAGCGGTGGCGATGCCGGTGTAGGTGGCGACTTCCTTGAGGAGTTTGCCGGTGGTGATGTCGAATTCGGAGTAGCCGGCGTCGTGACTGATGAGGACGCGGTTGTTTCCGATGAGCTGCATGTCGCGCGGCGCGGCGCGCCAGTTAGCCGGGCGCTTGATCTCTGGCGGCGATTTCGGATCAATGTGGGTGATCCAGTTTTTCGACGGATCATTTTGATCGACGCGGAGGAGATTCCACAGGCCTTCGTCGAGTATGAGGAGGTCGTGTTTGATTTCGGCCGCGCGGGCGGCGGAGAGCACGAGGCAAAATACGAGCAAGAGGCGGAAGGGCATGACCTGACGGTGGCGTTTCGGGCGAAAGGATCAAGCTGGCGCTCCGTGTCACGCGGGGTGCTTCATTCTGGCACGGCGCGCCCTCGGGAAGGGCAGAATTGCGAGGGTAAGACCTGCTTTCCGACTGGCGCGAGGTATGCGAAAGTAAGACCCATGGATCTCGCCAAACTCACCCAGATGTCGCGCCAAGCGGTCACCGACGCGCAGGCAATCGCACGCCGCCTCAATCACCACGAGGTCGACACATGGCATTTGCTCTCCGCGCTGCTCGCGCAGGAGGGCGGCGTGGTGTCCGGTTTGGTCGAGAAACTCGGCAGCGGTCCTGGCGCCATGCAACTCGCCGTCGAGCGCGAACTCGAAAAACTCCCGAAAGTTACCGGCAGCGTCGATACCTCGAAAGTTTACGTGACGCAGGCAGTCAACGATGTGCTGACGCGCGCCGAGGAGGAAGCGAAGTCACTCAAGGATGATTTCGTCTCGGTCGAGCATCTGCTGCTTGGACT
The DNA here is from genome assembly GCA_903896015.1 of uncultured Opitutia bacterium. GTDB lineage: Bacteria > Verrucomicrobiota > Verrucomicrobiia > Opitutales > Opitutaceae > CAITWF01. The sequence continues at coordinate 48,231 of CAITWF010000117.1, forward strand.
GATCGATATTGGCAAACCCGAGGCGCTGAAAAAACTTTTCAAGAGCTTCGCGATCGATCGAGCGAAGTTGCTCAAGGCGCTCAAGGATCTGCGCGGCTCGCAGCGCGTGACGTCCGACAACCCCGAGGCGACCTACGCCGCGCTCGAAAAATACGGCACGGATCTCGTCGCACAGGCGCGCAAGGGAAAAATGGATCCGGTCATTGGCCGCGACGAAGAGATTCGCCGGACGATTCGCATTCTCTCGCGGAAAACGAAAAACAACCCGGTCCTCATCGGTGAGCCCGGCGTGGGCAAGACTGCGATCGTCGAGGGCCTCGCGCAGCGCATTCTCCGTGGTGACGTGCCGGAGGGATTGAAGGACAAGACGATTTTCTCGCTCGATATGGGTGCGCTCGTCGCGGGGGCGAAATATCGCGGCGAGTTCGAGGAGCGGCTCAAGGCGGTGCTCGCCGAGGTGAAGGCCGCCGAGGGACGCATCATTCTGTTCATCGACGAACTGCACACGATCGTGGGCGTCGGCAAGAGTGAGGGCGCGATGGACGCGGGCAATCTGCTCAAGCCGATGCTCGCACGCGGTGAGCTGCACTGCATCGGCGCGACGACGCTCGACGAGTATCGCCAGCACATTGAGAAGGACGCTGCGTTGGAGCGTCGTTTCCAGCCGGTGGTCGTCGATCAGCCGAGTGTCGAGGATGCGTTGTCGATCCTGCGCGGCATCAAGGAGCGCTTTGAGTTGCACCACGGCGTGCGCATTCAGGACAACGCGCTCGTCGCCGCCGTCACGCTTTCCAACCGCTATATCACGGATCGTTTTCTGCCCGACAAGGCGATCGATCTCATGGACGAGGCGTGCGCGATGATTCGCACCGAAATGGACTCGATGCCGCAGGAGCTCGACGAGCTTACGCGCAAGGTCCTGCGCCTCGAAATCGAGGAAACCGCGCTCGCCAAGGAAAAGGACGACGCCAGCAAACGCCGGCTCGACGTGCTGCGCAAGGAACTCGCCGAGGCTCGCGAGAAGGCCAAAGGCATCAAGCTGACTTGGGAGCGCGAGAAGGCCGCGATCCAAAAGACGAGGAAACAGCGCGAGGAAATCGAGGCGACGCGGCTTGAGATGGAGAAAGCTGAGCGCGCCTATGATCTCAACAAGGTAGCCGAGCTTCGGCACGGCAAGCTGCCGCAACTCGAAGCGGAGTTGAAGCGCCTGGAAAAGAAGGGCGCGGAGCAGACCACCCTTTTCAAGGAAGAGGTTTCGGAAGAAGAGATCGCCGAAGTCGTTTCGAAGTGGAGCGGGGTGGCCGTCACGCGACTCGTCGAGGGCGAGAAGGATAAGTTGCTCCGGCTCGAGAGCGTGTTGCACGAGCGTGTCATTGGGCAGGACGAGGCGGTCACGCTCGTGACCGAGGCGATTCTGCGCGCGCGCAGCGGGATCAAGGATCCGCGCCGGCCGGTCGGGAGTTTTCTTTTTCTTGGGCCGACGGGGGTCGGCAAGACCGAACTCGCGAAGGCGCTGGCCGAGACGCTGTTCGATACGGAGGCCGCGATGGTGCGGATCGACATGTCGGAATACATGGAGAAGCACAGCGTCGCGCGCATGATCGGCGCGCCTCCGGGCTACGTTGGCTATGATGAGGGCGGGCAACTCACCGAGGCTGTCCGGCGCAAGCCCTACGCCGTGATCCTCTTCGATGAAATCGAGAAGGCGCACCCGGATGTGTTCAACGTCCTGCTGCAGGTGCTCGACGACGGGCGCATCACCGACTCGCAGGGGCGCACCGTGGATTTCAAGAACACGATCATCATCATGACGTCGAACCTTGGTTCGCGTTTTCTCCTCGAGGGCGTGACGGGCAACACGATCCCTGAGGGCGTGCGCGAGAGCGTGATGGCGGACGTGCGCAAGGCGTTCCGCCCGGAATTTCTCAACCGCATCGACGAAACAATCCTCTTCAAGCCGCTCACGCTCGAGGAAATCGAGACGATCGTGGATTTGCTGCTGGTTGACCTCAACAAGCGGCTGGCAGATCGTCGCGTGACCGTGTCGCTCGACAAGAAGGCGAAGGAGTGGGCGGCGGAGAAGGGCTACGATCCGGTCTTCGGAGCGCGTCCGCTGAAGCGTTTTCTCCAGCGCAACATCGAGACGAAGCTGGCCCGCGCGCTCATCGCCGGGGAAATCGCCGAGGGCAGCGAGGTGAAATTCTCGGTCAAGGACGACGCGCTCGTGATGAAGTAAAATGTGCGTTGAGGTCGGCGGGCGCGGTTGTCTCACTGGATGTCCATGTCCGCCGAACCCATCCGCTACCTCGATCGCGCCACACGCTCGGTAAAAACCGAGCAGATTTACGGCGAAAAGTGGTTGCGGTTCGCGTATGAGAATCCGGTCGGCCGGCTATTCGTTTGGGCGCTGGTGCGGCGCGCTATTTTCTCCCGCTGGTATGGCTGGCGCATGGGCATGGGAGCGCGGCGCGACGAAGAGGTGCAGGCCGCCCAGTTGTTCCGTATGATGCTCGGTGGTGGCGACAGCTCGGCGTTAATCCTGCCCTTCATCACGAAATACGGGATGGACGTCGACGAGTTCGCGAAGTCGGTCTTCGACTTCAGGACGTTCAACGAGTTTTTCTATCGCGCGCTGAAACCGACCGCGCGCCCCATCGCGCAAGGCGAGCGTGTGGCTGTGCTGCCGGCGGACGGACGGCATCTGGCGTTTGCCGATGCTGACACCGCTCCGGGGTATTACGTGAAGGGCCAGAAATTTTCTGTCGGTGAACTATTGGGCGATGCCGCGCTCGCGCGACAATTCGCCGGTGCCGCGATCCTGATTTCGCGGCTGTGTCCAGTGGACTACCATCGGTTCCATTTTCCGGTCGCGGGCAAGCCGAATGAGTCGCGACTGATCAACGGCTGGCTTTACTCGGTGAGTCCGGTCGCGTTGCGACGGAATCTGCGCTACCTCGTGGAAAACAAGCGCGAGATCACGCTGATCGAATCGCCGGTGTTTGGCACCGTCGCGCAGATTGAAGTCGGTGCGACCAACGTCGGCTCGATCCGGCAAAGCTTCGTGCCGGGACGCGCGGTGGCGAAGGGCGAGGAGAAGGGATTTTTCGCGTTCGGCGGGTCGTGCGTGATCACGTTGTTCCAGCGCGGGCGCATCCAGTTCGATGGCGATCTGCTGAAGCCGTGCGCGGAGGGATTGGAAGTTTACGCCAAGATGGGTGAGCGCCTCGGCGTGGCCGCCTAGCCGGAGAGTCGAAGAGCGAATTGCTTTTTTCGTCCGCGCGTTGCCATGCTCCTGGGATGAAATCGCTCCGATTCGGCCTGACCTTCCTCTGGGCTTCTGCGATCTCCCTCCGTGCCGCCGCTCCGTTGCCCTCTCTCGTCGATTATGCGGCCCAGCATACGGACGGGCGCGTCGCTTTCGCGTTCAACACGTCTGCCTATCAGGGCGACCTGAGTTCGTTGCCGATCGGAGTGTTTGATTCTGGCATTGGCGGACTGACCGTGCTCGAGGCGATTTACCAGCTCGACGCGTTCAACAACGAGACGCATGCGCCCGGCCCCGACGGGAAACCCGATTTCGAGCACGAGCATTTCATTTATTTCGGCGATCAGGCGAACATGCCCTACGGTAACTATCCCAGCTCGGGAAAGACGGAATATCTCCGCGAGTTAATCATCAAGGACGTCACGTTCATGCTCGGCCAGCGCGCGTGGCCTGCCCGCAGCGATGCGGCGGAGTTCACCAAGCCGCCGGTGAAAGCGATCGTCATCGCGTGCAACACCGCCACCGCCTACGGGCTGGCAGACGTGCGCGCGGCGATCGAGCGCTGGCATGTGCCGGTATTTGTCGTCGGGGTGGTGGAGGCCGGCGCCCGCGGAGTCGCGCCGGTTGCCGCCGGCATCGCACCGCAGTCTGTGGCCGTCTTTGCCACGGTCGGCACGTGCGCCAGCGAGGCTTACCCGCGCGCCATCGAAGCGCATTTGCGCGAGACCGGCCAGCTCGGCCGCCCCGTGATTCAGGAAGGCTCACCGAAATTGGCGGGCGCCATCGAGGGCGATCCTACGTGCCTGTTGCCGGGTCTCACTCCGCGCGAGTCGGTCAATAAAATCGTCCACGACGAAATTGCCACGCTCGTGGAGGCGCATCGCCAAAGCGGCAGCGCGGCGCCCATCGGCAGCATTGTGCTCGGCTGCACGCACTATCCGCTCGTGCAGGACGAGATCGCCCGGGCATTCGCGGACTTGCGTCAAAGCGATGCCCGCTATCGCCCGCTGATTGCTGAGAAAATGGAATTTGTGAATCCGGCCGAACTGACCGCAAAGGAGCTTTATCAGCGACTGACCGAAACGAAACGTTTCCTGCGCCCCGGCGCGACGCCGGCGGTGGCGCATGATCTCTTCTATGTTTCGGTCGCGAATCCCAAGAGCCCGACTGCGAAGCTCGACGCCGCTGGCGCCCTCGAGACCACTTACAAATACGGCCGCGCTCCGGGCGGCTTTGAGGTGGAGGACACCAAGGGTGTGCCCATGCAGCTCGCCGAGTTGCCTCCGTCCAGCGCCAACCTGATCCGGGAAAAACTTCCGGCCGTCGCTCGTCACCTGCAACCCTAAGCCGACAAACCTCCGCCTTTGAAAATCAGAATTCTGTTCGGTTTCATGCTGCTCAATGTGATCGCACGGGCTGAGTTCCCTTTTTCCGAGGCGACGATTGATTCGCTCCAGGCGCAGATGGCGGCGGGCAAACTGACCTCGCATGATCTCACCGCTGCCTACCTCGCGCGAATTGCCGCGATCGACAAGGCCGGCCCCAAACTCAACGCCGTCCTTGAGCTCAATCCCGACGCGCTGATCATTGCCGATGCGCTCGATGCCGAGCGCAAGTCCGGCCGCGTGCGTGGTCCGCTCCATGGCATTCCAATTCTGATTAAGGACAACATCGACACGGCCGATCGGATGCAGACGACGGCAGGCTCGCTGGCGCTCGTCGGTCAGAAAGTGCCGCGCGATGCGCACATCGCTGCGCGGCTGCGGGCGGCTGGCGCGGTGATTCTTGGCAAAACGAACCTCAGCGAGTGGGCGAACTACCGCGGCAACAATTCCTCCAGCGGCTGGAGTGGTCGCGGCGGCCAGACACACAACCCCTATTCGCTCGATCGCAGCCCGTCGGGCTCGAGCTCAGGCTCGGGCGCGGCGGCTTCGGCGAATCTCTGTGTCGTCGCGATCGGCACCGAGACAAATGGTTCGATTATGTCGCCGGCGTCGGCGTGCGGGCTCGTGGGCGTTAAGCCCACCGTGGGACTCGTGAGTCGCGATGGCATCATCCCGATCTCGGCGTCGCAGGACACCGCCGGACCCATGGCGCGCACCGTGCGCGATGCCGCGCTCGTGCTCGCCGCAATCGCCGATCGCGATGAACGCGACGACGCGACGAAGAAGATTCCGGTTGGATTGCTCGCGGCACTCGCGGCGCCGTTGACGAAGGATGCGTTGCGCGGCGCGCGGATTGGCGTGGTGCGCGCCGGCTTCGGGTTTCACGCGCGAATGGAGACGGAGTTGAACAACCTCGTCGCCCTGCTGCGCGACGCCGGCGCCGAAGTGATCGATCCGGTGGCGATTCCGTCGTTGACCAAGCTTGGTGCCTCGACGGGGTTGGTGCTCTCCTACGAATTCAAAGACGGCCTCAATCGCTACCTCGGCGAACCGGGTCGTGCGACGCCGGTGAAATCGCTCGCCGAGCTGATCGCGTTCAATGACGCGCACCGCGCTGACGAGCTGCCGTTTTTCGGACAGGAGCTTTTCACCGCGGCACAGGCGCGCGGGCCGCTGACCGACAAGGCTTATGTCGAGGCGCGCGAAGCCTGCCTTCGGCTCACGCGGGCCGAGGGCATCGACGCCGTGATGGACGAAAACAAACTCGACGCACTCGTGTATTACACGAAGGGCGTGGCTACGCTCACCGATCCGCTGAACGGCGAGGGCGGCAGCGGCGGCAGCGCGACGCTTGCGGCGGTCGCGGGCTACCCGAGTGTGACGGTGCCGGCGGCGAATTTCTTTGGACTGCCGGTCGGTCTGTCGTTTGTCGGCCGTGCTTGGAGCGAGCCAAAGCTGCTCGCGCTCGCGGCGGACTTCGAGGCGCGCACGCACGTGCGCCAGGAGCCGCAGCTGCTGCCGACCGCCGAGTTGCCGTGAGCGCGCGATGAGATTCGCCGCTTGCGTCTGTCGGTCAAAAATCCGAAATCCCAGCGCGAAACTCACTCTCGCTCGGGTGATGGAATGGCAGACATGCGGGTCTTAGAAGCCCGTGCCGTAAGGCGTGCAGGTTCGAGTCCTGTCCCGAGCACCAAGGCGCGATGCGCCGCGTCCTTTTACTTCGACGGCGGAGCACTGCGCAGTGTCGGGCCGTCCATCCACCGCGCCGGGATTGTCGTGGTCGAGGGCCACTCGGGGATCCCGGTCTCGTTGCGCTGAAGTTGGGCGATCAGCAGCTCTGCGCCGCGCGCTCCGAGCTGGCGCGGCAGAAGATCGAGACCCGCGCAGGGACGTGTTTTCATGAGCACATTGAGCGAGACGAAACCGTGCGTCGCGGGCACCTGTGCGCCGCCCGCCTCCATCCAGTCGATGGCCTCGGTGTTGTGGCCGAGGACGACGTCGGGCTTGTGGCGCTGAAACCACGCGGTGAACGTCTCGCGCGAAAATTTTTCCGCGATAAGCGGCGGCACAGGTCTGATGCCGGCGTGGCTCTCCTGAAACGCGCGAAAGGCCGCGCCCCAGCGGTATTGCAGCCGCTCGTCCTGATGCTTCTGCAGAAACAATCCCGGCCGTGTGTAGCCGAGTGCGGCGAGCCGCTGCAGCGCGGCGAGCAGCGATCGATAATGATCGGAGCAGACCGAGTGAAGCGCCGGCCGCTCAATGATGTAGTCCGTGTAGATGCCGGCGAAGCGCGTCCAATCGAGGTTCGACAGGTCGGGCTCACCCCAGGCGGGCAGCAGGATCACTCCGTGGATGCCGCGCGACTGGAGGATCGAATCGAGACGTTGCACGGAAAGTCCGGCGCGGCCGACGATGAATTTCTCCAACTTGAAACCGAGCTCCGTCGCCCGCGTCTGTGCGCCGAGCGCCAGCTCGCTGTGATAGCGCGCGGCGTATTCCGGTCGATCGAGTTCGTGAAAATCCACTGCCGCGATCACGCCGCGAAACGCCGTGCCGCGCGAACGCCGCAGCTCCGACATCAGCGCACCGGCGAGCGGATTGCGGCGGTAGCCGGCTTCGCGGGCGGCCTTCTTCACTCGCGCCGCCGTGGCGGGATCGACGCGCAGGGAGCCGCGCAGGGCGTCCGAGACTGTCGTGCGCGACAGCCCGAGCGTGCGGGCGAGGGAGCGGAGAGTGGGGGCGGGACCGGACATTCTCGGACTGTCAGACTTTCCGAGCGTCGGATGGGAACGCAACCGTTTTCCGGCGTGCGCCGTGTCATGGCGGACCGCGCCGAACGCTCCGGCGCAATGCGGGCTCGCCGCCGCGGGGCGCGCCGCTCACGTTTTCGGTTCAACCCCGCCCCATGATTTTCGGCAGCCTGCACGTCCTCGATCTCGCCATCATCGTCGCCTACCTCGTCACCGTTGTGCTGATTGGGAAATTTGCGTCGAAAGGCACGGGGAGTGAGGAAGGATTTTTTCTCGCGGGCCGAAAGCTCGGCAAGCTCTACCAATTCTTCCTCAACTTTGGCAACGCCACCGAGCCGCAGGGTGCGGTGAGCACAGCGAGCTTCGTCTACCAGCAGGGCGCCCCCGGCTCATGGCTTTCGTTTCAGACAGTGTTCATGAATCCGTACTTTTGGTTCATGAACGTCTGGTTCCGCCGCGTGCGCCTCACGACGCTCGCCGACCTGTTCGAGGATCGGTTCGCGAGCCGCGGCCTTTCGATGTTTTACGCGCTGTTCCAGATTCTGGTGGCGTGCGTGTTTCTCGGGTTCGGCAACGTCACCGCCTATAAAATTGCCTCGTCGCTCGTCGTGAAACCCGAAGCGACGTGGACCGTCGCCGACCGCGCGTCGATCGAGGGCTACCGCGACCTAAAGGCGCTCGAAAAGCAAAACACCACTGCCGCCCTCACCGGCGATGCAAAGGCGAAGCTCGATCTGCTTCGCGATCGTGATGCGCGCGGCGAACTTCACAGCTATATCACGGTGCTGAACGACATCGCGTTCTACGCCGCGTTCGCGCTCGTCGTCGGCACCTACATCGTGCTCGGCGGCATGTCGGCCGCGGCGGTGAACGAGGGCCTGCAAAGCGTGCTGATTATTGTCTTCTCGCTGCTGCTGATCCCGACCGGACTCCACGCGATCGGCGGGTGGCATGCGCTCGCGCAGAAGATCCCGGCGCGGATGTTCGATCTTTTCGGCGCGGGTGGCTCGGATCAGTTCTCGGTCGTGGCGCTCGGCGCGATTCTCCTCGTGAGCGTCGTCCAGAACGCTGGCCTCAGCCACAACATGGGCATCTGCGGCTCGGCGAAAGACGAGTTCGCGGCGCGCAGTGGCGTCTCGGGCAATTATCTCAAGCGTCTCATGATTATCATGTGGGCGTTTGCCGGGTTGATCGCGATCGCGCTCTTCGGCGCGGGCGGACTTTCCGATCCGGATGCGACGTGGGGCGCGCTGTCGAACCGGCTGCTCGGCCCGGGGCTCATCGGGCTCATGCTGGCGGGCGTGCTCGCCGGCACGATGTCGACACTCGCGGCGAAGGCCCTCGCGATCTCGTCGCTCTTCGTGCGCAACGTCTACCGCCCGATTTGGCCCGGCCTCACGCAGCATCAGGGGGTCTTCTATGCGCGCTGCACCATCGTCGCCGTCCTCATCCTCGGAGCAGTCTCGGCGTCGCTCATGGGCAGCTTCCTGTCGATCGTGAACATCGTGCTCACGGTGAACATCCCGTTCGGTGCCGCCGTGCTGCTGACGTTTTGGTGGCGGCGCGTGACGGCTCCTGCCGTGTGGGCGTGCGTGCTGCTCTCGACGCTCACGATTCTCGTCGTGCCGTGGACGGCGGCGAATGTCCCGGCGCTCGCGCGCGACCCGGCGCTCGCGCAGATGAGTACAAAGCCGGGCAAGGGTGTTTTCTTTGATGCCGTCGTGCACGAGCGCGCCGCCGATCTCGCGAGCCCGCTGATCGCGAAACCCGGTCTGTTCAATAACCGCTTCAACGTCGAGGCGTGGCTGCTCGGCCGGGCAGGGCTTGATGTCGTCGCGATGACGCCAAACCAGCGGTTCACCGCACAGTTTTTCTTCGACGGCCTGTTCCCGTTTGCGCTGCTAATCCTCGTCAGCCTCGCGACCAAGCCAACCGATCCGGCGCGCGTGGCGGTGTTCTACGGCAAGATGAAGACACCCGTGGGCGAAACGCCCGAACTCGAAGCCGCGGCAATCGAGCAGACGCGCGCGGCCCCCGCTCGGTTTGAAGACATGAAACTCTTCGGTGCCGCTTCATGGTGGGAATTTTGCAAGTGGGACCGCGTCGATGCGATCGGATTCCTCATATGCAGCGCTCTGTCCGGGGCGATTGTGCTGCTGTTCATCGGGCTGCTGCGCTGGGCGGCGCCGTGAGGTGGGTGGCGGTGATGCCGTAGTCCGAAGTTGCGTGGCACGGCTGTTTGCGGGCAGGGTCTGTAGTCGTAGCCGCCATGAACCACCCCCGGAGTTTCTTTTGCGTCGCCGCGCTGGCCGCCGGTCTGGGCGTGGGGCGTGCGGCGGACCCGCTACCGACTACTGGCGAAATTGTGGAGCTGCCGAAGTTTGAAGTGACGGACAGCCGCGTGCTGCCACCGCCGGAAAAGTGGCGCTACGCGGCAATTCCGGGTTTCGAGATCCTCTCGAGTATCTCCGAGCGCGAGACGAAACGCTTCGTGCGCGATTTCCTGCTGCTGCAGGACGCGATCGGTATTCTGCTGCCGGCGATCAGCCACGTCGATGTCGCGGTGCCGACGAGCCTCATCCTCTGCGGGCGCGGCGACGGCGCGCAACGTTTCGTGCCGGCCGATCGCGGGGACGACACCTACCGCACCGCCGCGTTCTTTTTCGACGATCCGGATCGCGCGGCGATCGTGGTCGATTTTGCGCTGACGGAATTGCAACTCGATGCGGCGACGACGGTCAACGCCGATGCCTACCGCGAATTCTATAAGGAATACTTCCGGCACATGATCCGACATCAGGCCGGGCGACCGCCGCCGTGGTTCGAGGAGGGGCTCGTGCAGATGTTCTCTGCGATCGATTTTGACCGGAAGACGATCACGTTTGCGGAGGTCGGCGACGGTTTCGGCGGGGGCAAGGACAGCGACTTCAACCGGATGCTGCATGAACACGTGCTGGTGCCGTTGCCCGAGATGTTTGCGCACGACGTGGTGACGTCGGACGCGTTTTGGTCGGCGCAGTGCTATGCCTTCGTCCACATGTGCCTCTACGGGCGCGGAAAAATCTACCAGCCGGGGTTCCTGAAATTTCTGGCCCGCGCCTCGCGCGAGCAACCGACCGAGGAAATGTTCAAGGAGTGCTTCAAGAAAACCTTCAAGCAGATGGAGGTCGAGCTGCGCGGCTACATAGAGTTCACCGATCACAAATACGTCGAGATGCGCGCGAAGAAAGGCCAGGAGCTGCCCGAGCCGCCGGCCGCCGTGTTGCGTGACGCGACCGAGGCCGAGGCCGGCCGCATCGTCGGCAACGCCCTGCGGCTCGGCGGCCATGGCGGCGATGCGCACCTCGCGTTGATCGCGCCCTACATCCGCGGTTCGCGCGATCCGCAACTGCTGGCGGCGCTCGGTCTCGATGAGCGGATCGAAGAGCACGACGATCGCGCGAAAAAATTCCTGGAGGCCGCCGCGCAGTCGAAGGTGGTGCGGCCACGCGCCTACCTCGAACTCGCGCGCCTGCGCTACGAGACCGCGCAGACCGCGAAGGACGATGAAGGAAAGTTCACGCTCACGCCCGCGCAGGTGGCGGAGATTCTTGCGCCGCTCGCCGCCGCTGCCGCGCAGCCGCCGCCGCTCCCGGAGGTTTTCGAACTCGCAGCCGAGGTGTGGTCGCACAGCGCGCAGCCGCCCGGGCCCGCGGACCTCAAGCTGATCAATCAGGGTGTGATGACATTTCCCCGCCGCGCGGTGCTGCTCGCGCGCGCCGCCGATCTCAACCTGCGCCACGGCGATCCCGAGGACGCGCGGAAGATTATCACATTCGCGCTGGAGGCGCTGCCCAACTCGCCCGCGCGGATCGCAATCGAGCAGTTGCGCGACGAGCTGCCGCCGGAGCCGCCGAAGCCGGCTGCGGCGCCAGCTTCCTCGTCGTCACCCTCATCGAGGCCAGCGAAGAAATCCTGAAATCTTATCCCGGCCGCTGCGTCTTTTCTTCCCTATGAAGCGCCCGCAACGAATTTTGTCGCGCACCGCCTGCCTCCTGACTGGCGTGCTCCTCACGTTGGCGCCACTGGCCGCGCAGGAAAAGCCCGCCGGCCCGATCGTCGAGCTGCCGAAATTCGTCGTCACCGATTCGCGCGAGCTGCTGCCGCCGGAGGCATGGCGGCACGCGGAGATTCCCGGTTTCGAAATCCTCAGCAGTGCGACCGATCGCAGCACGCGGCAGCTCATCCGCGATTTCATCCTGTTCAAGCAGGCGCTCGGCCTGGTTCTTCCGTTGCCGGCGGGCGACGGGGCGCCGACGGCGTTGATCCTTTGCGGCCGGCGCGGAAATTTCGCGACTTTCGTGCCCTCGGGAAAATCCACCGCTGATTCGACGCTCGCGAGCATCTATCTCGGCGGTCGCGAGCAGTCCGCCATCGTGATCGATTTTGGCAACGCGACGCTCGATCTCGTAGGGCAAAGCACCTCCGATACTGAGCCGGGCGTCGACGCGAGCCGGCTCTCGGTTGATCACAGCAAGCAGCTTTACCGTGAATATGTTCACCATCTGCTCGGGCGCGGTGAGCCGCGTCCACCCGCCTGGCTCGAAGAGGGCATGGCGCAGATCGTAATGGCGATGAAGTTCGACAGGGAGAACATCATTTTCGGCCAGTTGGAGGATCCGAATGAAATTTCCGCGGCGGCGGGTCAGATCGCCAATCTCAACGCGGCCGATGCCGCGGCTGGACTGGCGGCGGATCCGAATGTCGCGGCGGCGGACGCGCCAATCGAGGACCGCGACTTCAACGCGGCGCTGCGGCACCAAGCGCTGATCCCGATGCTGCAGCTTTTCGCCAGCGCGCACGATTCGCCGGAGGCGCTCAATCCGCTCGGTAACAACCGCTGGGCGAAACAGAGCTACGCTTTCGTGCACATGTGTCTTTACGGGCAGAACGGGCGCTATCAAAAGCCGTTCGCCCAGTTTCTCGCGCGCCTCAGCCGGGCACCCGTGAGCGAGGCGATGTTTCAGGACTGTTTCAAGATGAGCACGAACGCGATGCTCGATGAACTGCGCGGCTACATCGGCTTCGCGAACTACAAACAGCAGGAGTATCACGCGAAAAAAGGCGAGGCCTTCGCGGAGCCGCCGCCGCTCGAATTGCGCGACGGGACGCAGGCTGAGGTTGGCCGCATGAAGGGTGAAGCGCTGATGCTTGCCGGTCACGCCGACCTCGCGCGGGCGGAGCTGCGCGCGGCCTACATCCGCGGCGAACGCGATCCGGCGCTACTCGCCGCGCTCGGCATTTTCGATCACGCCACGGGCGAGGACGATCAGGCGCGGAAATTTCTTGAGGCGGCGGTCGCCGCCAATGTCGTTCGTCCGGCGGCCTACCTGGCACTTGCGCAAATACGGTTTGCCGACGCGACCGCGAAGCCGGAAGGTGCGGACGGGAGCTTTTCGCCCGCGCAGTTTTCTCGCGTGCAGGAGCTGTTGCTCACCGCCCGCAAGCAGCCGCCGTCGCTGGCCGGCGTCTACGAACTGCTGGCCGATGCTTGGGCGCACACCGCGGTGAAGCCGAAAAAAGAAGACGTGGCTGTGTTGGTCGAGGGCGTGCGGACTTTTCCGACGCGGCTGAAACTGCTCTACCAGACATCGGTCTTCTGCGTGGACGCCGACATGAACGACATCGCCGTCCCGCTCGTCGATTACGGCCTGAAGATCGCGCCCGATGCGAAGAGCCGGGCGCCCTTCGAAAAACTCAAGGCCACACTGCCCGCTGCGGCGAGACCGCCGGGCCGCTGAATTTTTTCGCCATGATCCGCAAAGCCTTCGTCATGTCCGTGCATCCCGGTTCCGAAGCCGAATACGAGCGCCGCCACCGCCCGATTTGGCCCGAACTTGAAGCAACCTTAAAAGTGCACGGCGTCCATAACTACTCGATCTTCCTGCATCCCGAGACGCGCCAGCTTTTCGCCTACGCCGAAATCGAAAGCGAGGAACGCTGGGCCGCGATTGCACAGACCGAGGTCTGCCGGCGCTGGTGGAAGCACATGGACCCACTGATGCCCGGCAACCCCGACCACAGCCCGACCGCGCGCGAGCTGCGCGAGGTGTTTCACATCGAGTGAAATCCCCTCGTGGAATGTGGGGCGTTTGTCTTGCCGACGCCGCGCTGGAGTCGATCGAACAAGGCACGGCGTCAGCAAAACTGACGCCCTACGACAGAATTATTTCACCCACTGTGCGAGCGAAAGTTTCTGCTCGCGGATTTGGGCGGCGACGAGTTCAGCGACATGGACGGCCCCGGCTTCGACGAAGTGGGTGTTATCCTGCGAGCCCTTCGGGAGTTTTTCGAATTTGCCCGGCTCGATCCACATGAAGAACTTTTTGGAAGGCTCATCGCCGACTTCCTGCAGCCACTTCGAAGTCGCGACTTCGAGATCGAGTAGGTCGACTTTTTCCTCAACGGCGACGGCGCGGATGGCGTCGGGGTAAACCCCGTGCGTCGGTTGGAGTTTTCCGTTGGCATCGAATTTCCGCCGCGCGACGGGTGTCGCGAGAATCGGCGTGGCTTTCTTTTCGCGCACGTCTTTCACAAAGCGGCGGAGGTTCCCGGAGAACGTGGTTTTCGGATCGGTGCCGATCTTGGGATTCTCGACCTTTTCGTCGTTGTGGCCAAATTGGATGATCACGAAGTCGCCGGGTTGGAGCGCGGTGACAAGGCGCGCCCAGCGGCCCTCGTCGATGAAGCTCCGGGTGCTGCGGCCATTCACGGCGTGATTCTGGATCATCGCCGGGTCTTTCATGAGGCCGTGCAACGCCATGCCCCAGCCGCGCTCAGGGAGATCGAGCGGCTTGGTGGCCATGGTCGAATCGCCGGCGAGATAGACGAGCGGCGCGGCATCGGCGGCGCGAAGCGTGCTGATAAGACCAACCGCAAGAAAGAAGCTAAGTGTGCGGAGAAGGGTTTTCATTTTAATAAAGAATTTCCCCCGAAGGACGCGAATGCGTACGAATAGGTTCGGGTTGGATTGAGATGTATTCGCGCTATTTCGCGTGATCGGCGGGCTACCTCTTCATCCACGGTAGCGCGTCGAGGTCGACGTTGCCGCCAGAGAGGATGATGCCGGTGCGTTTTCCTTTCACGTCGATCCTGGTTTCCATGATCGCGGCGTAAGGGACGGCGCAACTCGGCTCGATGATGATCTTCATCACTTCCCATATCTGGCGCATCGCGGCGACGATGCTTTCCTCGGAAACCGTGACGATCGCGTCGACGTTGTGGCGGACAAGCGGAAAATTTTTCTCGCCGAGAGAGGTGCGCAGCCCGTCGGCGATGGTGGAGCTCTTCTCAAGCGGGATGAGCCGACCGGCGGCGAACGATCGCGCGGCGTCGTCGGCGTCGGCAGGCTCTGCGGCGATCACTTTGATGCCGGGCTTCGCGCCTTTGGCAGCAACGGCGGTGCCGGAGAGCAGCCCGCCGCCGCCGACGGGCGCGATCACGAGATCGAGGTGGGGCGCCTGTTCGAGGAGTTCGAGCGTCGCGGTGCCCTGACCGGCCATGACGGCGTAGTCGTTGTAGGGGTGAACGAGGCGCGCGCCGGTCTCCGCCATCACGCGGGCGCAGGTCGACTCGCGGGCGGCGAGCGTGGGCTCGCAGAGGACGATGATGCCACCGTTACGACGGACGGACTCGATTTTCGATCTCGGCGCATTGGTCGGCATCACGATGTGGGCGGGGATGCCGCGGAGCCGGGCGGCGCGGGCGAGCGCGGCGGCGTGGTTGCCGGAGGAGTGAGTGGCAACGCCGTTCTTCGCCTCGGCGTCGGTGAGAGAAAAGACGGCGTTGGCGGCGCCGCGGGCTTTGAAGGCGCCGATCTTCTGGAAGTTTTCGCACTTAAAAAACAGGCTGCCCCCGCAGAGCGCGTCGAGCGTGGCGCTCGTCAGGACGGGCGTGCGGTGGATGTAAGGCGCGATGCGCGAGTGCGCGGCGCGGATGGCGGCGAGATCGAGCGACATGGGAAAGTAAGGCGTGCAGCTTGCGTGGATGGGCAATCTCATGCAACCTCACGCGCATGGTCAAAAAACTTCTTCACACCCGGATGCGCGTGAACGATCTCGAGCGGACGGTGAAATTTTACGAGCAGGCGCTTGAGCTGAAAATTGCCCGCCGCAGCATCTCGCCGCGTGGTGCGCAGATCGTTTTTCTTGCGACGCCGAACAGCCACGAGGAAATCGAAATCTGCCAGATGCCGCCGGGCGCGCCGTCCGTGCAAGTGCAGCCCGACCTGATGCACCTCGCGTTTGAGGTGGACGATCTCGCGAAGTTCGCCGCGGCAATCGAGCACAAGGGTTTCAAGCTGAGCGACGGGCCGACGCCGACAGGTAGCGGTTCGGTCATCGCGTTTATCGACGCGCCCGAGGGCTACGAGGTGGAATTGATTCAGCGGGCGAAGTGAGCACATTGCGCGCGTGGGCGCGCTCGTAGGCGAAGAGAAACTGCTGCGCGAAACCGGCGAGCGGCCCGAAGTGGGCGCGGCCAAACTGCGCGACCGGCGCCGGTTTCCAGTCGTCGAGGCCGTAGCGTCGCGCCATCGTTTTCAGAATCCACACGTCGACGGGAAACGCCTCAAGCCGGCCCGCGCCGAACAACAGTACGCAGTCAGCGATTTTTTCGCCGACGCCGGGGAGCGAGCAGAGGCGGATTTTCGCGGCGGCGTAGGGGAGCGATTCCGTTTCGTCGAGCCAGCCGGGTAGCGCGGCGAGAAATTTCGCGGTCTGCGTGATGTAGCGTGCGCGGAAACCGAGCAGGCACGCTCGGAGCTCGGCTTCGGGAATGACGGCGAGTTCGGGCCACGTCGGGAGCGCGCGAAAATCCGGCGCGATCGTGCGGCCGTGGCGCTCGGCGAGCAGCGCGAGCATCTGCTTGATTTGGACGATCTGTTTCGTCGCGCTGCACAGGAAGCCGAGGAGTGTTTCGCCAAATGGCTGGCGCAGGATGCGCAGGCCGCGAAATTCTGCGAGGCACGCGGCGAGATGCGCGTCGCTGCGCCACGGTAGCGAATCGGCGAGCGCGGAAAAATCGCGATCGAGGGCGAAGTAGCGCGGAAGTTCGCGCGCGACGTGCGCGTGCAGCGCGGCGGGCGCGGACCAGGCGAGCGTGCCGTCCGGTTCGAGTCGCACGCGCGCGGCGCAGTCGGACCACCTGCCGAGCCACGAACTAGCGGGCTCGCGTCGCCAACGGAAGGCCTGGCCGCCGTCGAGGGTTTCCGCGAGCACGCGGGCGTCGATCGGCGGAATTTCGTTGAGCGGCTGCCAATCGGACCACCCGGCGGGGTGTGTCACTTCGGCGGATTTTCCCACAGGAAACTTTTCTGCTCAGCGAGTACGCGGCCATCGGCGTCGAGTAGTGCGAGCCGCCACGCCGCCGGCCGCGCTTTCGCGCCGCCGGGCCAGTCGGCACCGGTGAGGCCGAGTTCGAACACCGGGCGCGCGTTGGGTGCCGCCGGGCTGGCGGAGAACGAGAACGTTTTCGCCTCGGGCGCGTCGGGGCGGATTACCTGAAGTTCAAATTTCGTGCCCGCCGTGGGCACGCCGCGCTCGAAATGCACGAGGAAATAGAATCCAGCGCGGACCTCGGCGTGCGTGCGGAGGATCGTGTGGCCGCCGGTATTTTCGCCGCCGCCGAGATACTCGCTGATCCGATCGAAGTCGGCTGCGTCATGCCATTCGGCGCCGATGCGCGCAAAGGCGAGGTCCCCGGCGTGCGCGCGGGCGAGCAAAACGAGCAGCAGCAGAGCGGGAAGGAGCGAACGCATGGGGAAAGGTTGGGCGGTCGCGGCGCGCAGGACAACGAAATCAGTTGTGCAGTTCTACGCGCTGGAAGCGGTGCAGGCCGAGCGGCGCCGGGTCCCAGTTTTTCACGGCGGGGTGGATTAGGTAAGTGCGCGTGCGATAAACGATCGGCGCCACGGGCGCAGTTTCGAGAAGGATGGTCTCGGCATTTTGCAGCAGCACAAAGCGCTTCCGTGGATCGGCCGTCACGGCCGCTTGATCGAGCAGCGAGTCGTATTCATGGTTGCCCCAGCCGGTCCAGTTCTGGCCATTGCCGGTGCGAAAGATGTCGAGAAATGTGACGGGATCGGCGAAGTCGGCGGTCCAGCCGCCGAGGGCCAGCGTGTGGGCGAGGGTCTGCTCGTTTTGGAAAAGTGTTTTCTGCTCGTAGGGTTCGATCGCGATGTGGATGCCGAGTTCTCGCTGCCACATAGCTTGGAGCGCCTCCATCATCTTGGGCTGCGATTCGTCGTTGAGTACCTGAACTGGAACGACGGGAAAATTTTTTCCTCCGGAAAAACCGGCCTCGGCGAGCAGGCGGCGGGCTTCACCGTAGTCCGTGTGCTCCTTGGCGCGCGGCTCATAGCCGCCGCAGTCGGGCGGGACCATGGTGGGTGCCGCGACGAAGGCGCCGTCCAGAACGCTTTTGGAGATCGCATCACGATCGATCGCGAGCGCGAGCGCACGGCGCACGCGGGGATCAGTGAAGGGCGGCTTCGTCACGTTGAAGTTCAGGTAGGTGATGTTCAGGAGCGGATCGATGCGCAGCGGCGAGGGCGCCTGTGCCTTATAGGTGGCGATTTTGGATTTCGGCACGTCAAAGGTGATGTGCATCTGGCCGGCTCGGAAGTTATGATCCTCGGTGTCGGCTTTTTCGGTGGGGAAGAAAATCACCCGCTCAAGTTTCGTGTGGGCGTCGTCCCAATAGCGCGGGTTGCGCGTGACGATGACGCGGGCGTTTGGCGTCCACTCGGAGAGGATAAATGGGCCGTTGCCCACGAGGTTGCCGGGGCGTGTCCAGCGGTTTCCACGATCGTTGAGCGGTCCGAACCTTTCGATTGTGGCGCGGTGGACGGGCATCCACGTCGAGTGCGTCGCCAGCGCGGGGAGATAGGGTGTGGGGTGTTCGAGGCGGATGCGCAATGTGCGTTCGTCGACAGCCTCGACGCCAACCGCGGAAAATTCTTTTACGGTGCCTTTGTTAAACGCCTCCGCGTTTTTGATCGGCCAAAGCATGTAGGAATAAGTCGAGCCGAACTCGGGTGCGAGAATCCGTTGAAAGGAAAAAGCGAAATCCCCAGCGGTGACCGGATCGCCGTTCGACCAGCGCGCGGTGCCCCGGAGGTGAAACGTGTAGGTCAGGCCGTCGGGCGAAGTTTCCCATTTTTCGGCGACTCCAGGGAGAGCCTGCGAGGTTTTCTCATCGAGCACGGTCAGACCCTCGAAGAGTGCGGTGAGGATAATGCCGTCGGTTAGTGAATCGACGACGTGCGGATCGAGCGTGGCGGGCTCATTCTGGTTGCCGACGAGCAGCGTGTGCGTGCGGATGCCAGCCTCGACGGGCGTCTCGCGTTTCGCACAGCTCGTGAGACCGAGGGGGGCGAGGATCAGGCAAAAAAACGAAACTGGAACGCGGGAGCGCATGTCGCAGGGAAACCGCGCCTCGCCCCGGAGGCAAAAATCTTTTCTAAGAAAGCACGCGGCCGCGCGTTTTACCGGAGAACCCTCATGTCCACCGCCCTCCCGAGTCCTCGGGCCATCGCACATGACCACGCCGGTTTACCCAAACCTGTCACGCCTTCGCCGACGCCCGGTGGAGGCACCCTCCCTCCGTCTGCGACGACCGGAAATTTTCTGGAACGCACCGTCGCGGAGCAACGCATCCCGCTCACCCGCTACGCCGCTCGCCTCCTCGGCGGCGATGTCGATCGCGCGCACGACGTGGTGCAGGACACGTTCGTCAAACTCATGGCCCAGCCGCCCGCCGCGATCAACGGCCATGCGGTCGAGTGGCTCTTCACCGTCTGCCGCCACCGCGCGCTCGACGTGCTGCGCAAGGAGAGCCGTATGAGAAATTTTGCCGATGGCGAAGTGGAGCGCGTCACTGCCGCCGAGCCGCGACCTGGCCGCGCGCTCGAGCGCGCGGAAACGCACGCCGCGCTCCTCCGACTGATCGAGACGCTCCCGGCAAACCAGCAGGAGGTCGTGCGCCTGAAATTCCAAAACGGATTTTCCTACAAGGAAATCGCCCGCATCACTGAACTCTCGGTGGGCAACGTGGGCTTCCTGATTCACACTGCCGTCGCGCGCCTGCGCACGGAATTTGCCGCCCAGCGGCCGTAACGCCCCAGACCGATGAACGACGCCAAACTTTTGCCCGACGATACGAAACTCACCGCCTATGCGCTGGGCGAACTTGACCCTGCCGAGCACGCTGCTGTCGAAGCCGCACTGCGCGACGACCCTGCGGCGCGTACGGCCGTCGAAGATATCCGCGCGCTTGGCGCGCAGCTTGAGTCTGCGCTCGCGACGGAGCCGGCGCCGGAAACAAACCACGCGCCGGCGATCATGCGGACGAAATCCGAGCGTGGCGCGTTGGGAAAATTGATCCGGTTTCCGCAGCTTTATTATGTGCTCGGTGGCGCGGCGGCTGCAGGGTTTGCGCTCACGGTGGCGTTGCGCACGCCGAAGCCGGAGCCGGTTGCCTACGCATCGATCGATCTCGCGTCGCTGCCGACGGCAGTGAACCTACCGGCCGATCAGCCGGCTGCGGTGGAAAAAGCGCAGATCGCCGAGGCCGCCACACTTGCCCCAGTGGCCCAGCCAGCGATCGCGGTCGTGCCGGTCGCGTCGGGGCAGTTTGCCGGGCAGAATCTCTCGCTGCTCGAACAAGCGAAGAACGCGGACGCATTGAAGAAAATTTCCGGAGTCAATGGGACCGATCCGCAATTCTCGTTCCAGTCGTCCACTGCAAGAGCTGGTCAGATTGTTGAAAGTGGCGGGGTGAACGTTCGCAGTTCACTCACGAGCTCCGGAAACGCGCCGTCGGTCGCGCCGCAAGCGTCCGCGCCGCTGCGCGCGCAACGCACGAGCGCGACGCAGACCCATCTGAGCGATGAAAAGATTCTGGTCGAGGCACGCGCGAAGGCCGCGATCGCGCAGACTCCGGTGGGCGGTTCACATTTCGAACAGGCGGCGAAACAGAAGACATTCAATTCCGCGTCAAGTTTGCCGTTCGCGGTGAACGGCTCGACCACGCTCGGTGGACCCAGCGGCGCCCTGGCGCTGGGCGGCGCCGGCTCCGGTGGCGCGATTTTCAGCGAGAACCGCGGGCTCGCCCAATTCCAATCGCGCATCGAGCCGCGTGAGGCGGCGACGCAGAATCTTCGCACATCGCCCGCGAGTGCCGATCGCTACGCGGATTTTCGCGATAACGATTTTCTCGGCGCAAAGGACAACCCGCTCTCCACGTTTTCGATCGATGTCGACACGGCGAGCTACTCGAACGTCCGCCGCTTCCTCACCGCGCATCAGCGGCCGCCGCGCGACGCCGTGCGGATTGAGGAGTTTTTGAATTATTTCCCGTATCGCTACGCACCGCCTTCCGGGGGCGCGCCGTTCGCGGCATCGCTCGAAGTCGCCGAGGCGCCGTGGGCGCCGACGCACCGGCTCGTGCGGATCGGGTTGAAGGGTCGCGAAGTGTCGAACGCCGCGCGCACCGCGGCTAACCTCGTATTTCTCCTCGACGTTTCCGGCTCGATGGCGGCGGCGAACCGGCTGCCGCTTGCGAAGGAGGCGATGCGGCTGCTTGTCGGCAAACTCCGCCCCGACGATCGCGTGGCAATCGTCACGTATGCGGGGCGATCGGGGCTCGCTCTTCCTTCGACCCCGGTGATGCGCGCGCGCGAAATTCTCGACGTGCTCGACGGCCTCACCGCCGGCGGCTCAACCAACGGTGGCATGGGCATCCAGCTCGCCTACGACATTGCGAAGGCGAACTTGGCGCCGGGCGGAATCAACCGCGTGATTCTCTGCACGGACGGTGACTTCAATGTCGGCGTGACCGGCGAAGGCGAACTCACGCGGCTCATCGAGGACAAGGCGAAGAGCGGTGTCGCACTCACCGCGCTCGGCTTCGGCATGGGCAACTTCAAGGATGCGATGATTGAAAAACTCGCCGATCACGGCAACGGCAACTACGGCTACATCGACACGCGCCGCGAGGCCGAGAAGCTGCTCGTCGAGCAGGTCAACGGCACGCTTCTGACGATCGCGAAGGACGTGAAGGTTCAGGTCGAGTTCAACCCTGCGCGCGTCGCGAGTTACCGGCTAATCGGTTACGAGAATCGCTTGTTGAAGAAGGAAGATTTCAACAACGACGCCGTGGATGCCGGCGAGATCGGCGCGGGTCACACGGTGACAGCACTCTACGAGATCGTGCCGGCGGGTGTGGACGACAAGACGAGCGTGGGCGTGCCGCCAGTGGACGAGTTGAAATACCGAATTGCGGAAACCGGAAACCGCAGCGAAAAGAAATTTATTCCTCCGTCAACCGGCCTGGCCGATCCGGTTTCGACTGAATTGCTCACCGTGAAGCTCCGTTATAAGGAACCGGCGGCGGACACGAGTCAGCGACTGGAGTTTCCACTGACGGACGGCGGCGAAAAATTCGCGGGCGCGAGTGCGGACTTTAAATTCGCGGCGGCCGTGGCTGAGTTTGGCATGATCCTGCGCGACTCGCCGCACAAGGGCAGCGGGACACTGGCGGATGTGGTGACTTGGGCTGAGGCGGGCAGCACCGACGACGCAGGCGGCTACCGCGCCGAGTTTGTCGAACTCGCGCGCGAGGCCGAAAAGATCGAGCGGTGAGGGTTCTTGCAGGGTATCTGCCTGGCAGACGCCGCTCTCCCGCGTCGAATGGAGCGGCAACACAAGACTGACGCCCTTTGGGAAACGCGCTTACTTCTTGTCCGACTGCGCGCTCGGTTTCGGCGCGTCCTTCTTGGCAGCGTCGGATTTCTGCTCGGTGGCTTTGGCTGCCTTGGGGTCGGCCGGCTTGGCATCGTCGTCGCAACAGAGCTCCAAGTCCGGCTTCGTGTTCGACTTAGGTCTGGCCGCATCGGGTGATTTCGCGGGCTCGGCGGCGGCAGACCATGTTGCCGACACGAGGGCGGCGATGAGGAGCGGGAGCTTTTTCATGGGGAACGGAGGCCGGCTAGACGCTGGCGCGAATCACCGATGGAGCAAGCGCGTTTGCGGCTGGAGTGGCTCTCCGAGCCGTCCACGGAGATTTTTGAAAAACGTCCCGCCGGCTTCAGCGAGCCGAAGGCGAGGAGTGGGGCGCGGTTTGTCCGCGCCTTTTGGCCGAGGGCGTGCACGAGTCACGCCCCTACCCGATCTTTGTACCGTCGGCGCGGATGTCGCTCCACACGGACAACTCAAGGCCGCTGGGATCGGTGAAGTGGAAACGCCGGCCGCCGGGAAAATCGAACGTCGGCTTCACGATCGTCCCGCCGGCGTTTTGCACGCGCGCCTCGGCGTCCTCGAGATTCGCCGCGAAGATGACCGCGATCGGGTTCATTTTCGTCGGCGCGTCGGGTGAACTAAAAAAACCGCCGGCGAGTCGCCCGTCTGTAAAACTTGTGTAGTCGGGGCCATAGTCGGTGAACGTCCAGCCGAAGGCGGCAGTATAAAATTTTTTGGCGGCGGCGACGTCACGCGTCGCGAACTCAAGATAGTCGAGGCGGAGGTTGTTTTCAGGGGTGCTCATGGTATAGATCAAGAGTAGCGGGCGCGAATGACAGCATTATGTCAGGGAGGATCGAGGGTGGGGCGTTTCTCCGAGACGTCCTGGGTTTGGATTTTTGCAACGAATCGCGCATGCGAACCGAGGAAGCGTCGGAGAAGCGTCTCCGGCTTTCACCTCCCTGCGAGATGTTGCCCCAAGTATCTGACGAAATCCCGCTGCGTTGCATCGAGGCCCATGAACCATTTCGCCACGGCGCGGAAGATCGGCGGGTTGATGACGCCGTCCTCCGTGAGCGTGAGCTGCGTGCCGCCGCCAGGCGCGTCTGATAGGGCAAAGGTCCACGTGCCGCCAAAAGGCAGGTCTTCTTTCGCGATGATACGCACGAGTTTTTCGTTCACGCGTGATTCGCCGGTGCGAAACGGGATTTCCTGGCCGCGCGCATCTTTGTTCCACGTCAGTTCGGTGCCATCGGGGAGTTTTTCTGTGCGCACGGATTTCACCGACGGCCACCATGACGGCATGGCTGCGTAGTCGGTGATCGCGGCCCAGACGGCGGCTCGGCTGGCCTTGAACGTGACGGTGATGACGGAGCGGTGGTCGCGCGACATCCGCGAGCCGGCGAGGAAGAACACGAGGGCCGTCAGCGCGAGCAGCGCGATGAGGCCAAGGAAAACGAAGAGCGTGATTTTCACGGGCAGAGGAGCAACCGCGGATTACGCGGCTGGCGCGGATAAAGGCAAAGCGATAGGCAAGGGAGTTCGGAATCTACCCGCGTTATCTGCGTCATCCGCGGTCAAAAATTTTTCGGCTCAAAAAAATCGTTGTTCGGTTTCGCGTTCGGCGCCTGCTATCAGGTGAACATGCCGACCGACGCCGAGTTGCTCCGCGCTTACGCCGACGAAAAATCCGAGCCGGCCTTCGGCGAGCTCGTCCGCCGGCACGTGAACCTCGTCTATTCGGTCGCGCTGCGCCAGTGCGGCGGCGATGCGTATCTTGCGGAGGATGTCGCGCAGCGCGTGTTCACCGATCTCGCGCGCAAGGCGCGGCCACTTTCCGGCCATGCCGTGCTCGGCGGCTGGCTTTATCGCAGCACGCAATTTGCCGCGTCGGATGTCGTGCGTGCGGAGCGCCGCCGTCGCGCTCGCGAACAGGAGGCTCACGCCATGCACGAAATCTCCCGCCCCGAATCCGCCGCCGGCGACGCCGAGTGGCAGAAACTCGCACTCGTCCTCGACCAGGCCATCGGCGAACTCTCCGCGCCCGACCGCGACGCCGTCGTGCTCCGCTTTTTCGAAGGCCGCCGCTTCGCCGAAATCGGCGCGACGCTGCGCCTCACCGACGACGCCGCCCGCATGCGCGTGGAGCGCGCGCTCGACAAACTGTGCGCGTTGCTGGAGCGGCGCGGCGTGACTTCGACCTCGGCCGTGCTCGCCGCCGCGCTGGCGAATCAGGCGGTGCTGGCTGCGCCGGCGGGACTCGTTGCGTCCGTGACCGGTGTGGCGCTCGCGGGTGCGATAGTCGTCAGAAACGCGGCGAGCACCGGTGCCTGGGCTGCTCTTTTGAGCATGAAAAAACTACAGGTCGGGATCGCGGGTGCGCTCGCGCTGGCGGGCACCGCAGGCTTCTTGGTGGAGACGAAATCCAATGCCGCTTTGCGCAACGAGGTCGCCAGCCTTAGGCTGGAAAACGCCGCTATCGCCACCTTGCGGGCGTCGAACCTCAAGCTCGCGCGCGCTTCGGCCGAAGTGGCGAATATGCGCGGCGATGATGCCGAACTTGCGCGACTGGGCGAGGAGCCGGCGGAGTTGAAAACGCGTTTGCAGCAAGTGACCCGGGCCGAGCGGAGGCGACCGGCCGCGGCCGCGAGCACGGAAATTTACGCTCCCGCCCAGCTCGACCTTCAGCCGCGGCCGACCTTCCAGGCGCGTCCGCAATTTCCCTTCGCGATGCGGCGGGCAGGCGTCGGGGGTGAAGTGGTGGTTGATTTCGTGATCAGTGCCAATGGCGAGATGGTTAATCCTCGCGCGCTTAAGACCACGATCAATCCGAAGTCGGGTGGAGCCAGCGGCGATACCAAAGCCGAGCCCTTCGTGATCGCGGCGAGCGGCGTCGAGTCCCAGCCTGGCGCCGTCATCGACGGCGTCGCTGTGGCGGAATGGCGAAGGCGCTCGGCGAGTCGGCAGTGCAGGCGGTGAGCCAGTGGAAATTTACCGCCGGGCAAAAAGGTGGGCAGTCCGTGGGCACGCACATACAGCTCCCGATCGTTTATACGCTCAACTCCGACGGCCCGGCGAAACCGAAAGCGACTACTCCCTAGCCAAAACCTTAGTCACGCCAGACCATGTCTGCGCTCCGCCGGTTGTTTGCCGTCCTGCTCGCGCTCGCCCTCGTGGCCGGTGCGGAGCTGCTGCTTCAGCGGCAAAGCGCCGCGCAACTTCGCGACGAAATTGCGTTGTTGCGCGAGGAGAACTGTCAAGTCGCCCAACTGTGCGCTGAAAATGCCACGCTCGTATCAGCGCAGGCGCCGGCGGCGGAAATGGCTCGGCTGCGCGCTGATCGGGCGGCCGTGTTGCAATGGCGCGTAGAGATCGAAGAATTGAAGGCCGGCGTCGCGGAGCGGGAGCGAGCGGTTGCGAAGTAGGACGCCCGTCCACCTTCGCCGCTACTTGTCCCGAAACAACTCGCTCCGCACGACGGCGTGGACGAGCGAGCGCACGCCGTAGTCGCGCGCCTTGGCAGACTGGACGATTGCTTCGATCGCGGGGCGGTCGCTGAATCGGATCGGAGCGCCGGTGGCGTAAACGACGAGCTGCTTGGCGAGATTGCGGGCGAGCAGGGCGTCTTCGTGCTGGAGGAGTTGTTTGAACTCGCGGATGCCGTGGAACGGCCGACCGTCGGGGAGCTGGCCGCTTGAATCGACGGGCAGGCCAAAGTGAAACTCGAACGGCTGGCCGTTTTTCCCGAGGCCTTTCACGCCTGGAATTTTCTCATCCACGCCCCGGTAGCGTTCGCGCCAGCCGCCCATCACGTCGAAGCTTTCGAGCGCAAAACCGGCCGGGTCCATTTTGATGTGGCACGCGGCGCAACTCGCATTGGCGCGATGCTGGTCGAGCTGCTGTCGGATCGTGACGGCGCCGCGGATGTCGGGCTCAATCGCAGGGACGGCGGGCGGCGGCGGCGGAATGTCGATGCCGAGAATGCGTTCGACGATCCATTTGCCGCGGAGGACGGGCGAGGTGGTCGTGCCGTTGGCGGTGACTTTGAGAATGCTCGCCTGCGTCATGATGCCGCCGCGCGGGCTGCCGGCGGGGAGCGCGACGCGGCGCATCGCGATGCCTTTCACACCGGGGATGCCGTAGTGGGTCGCGAGGCGCTCGTTGAGAAAGGTATAGTCGGAATCGACGAGGTTGCGCACGGGCGCGTCGCGTTGAACGAGATCGGTGAAGAAAAGTTGGGTCTCGCCGAGCGCGGCCTCCGTGAGCGCGTCGTCGAGGTAGTAGTCGTTGTAGAGCGTGGTCGATGGCGTGCTGTCCTCGATCTTGCGGAGGTCGATCCAGTAATCGAGGAACGCCTCGGTGAAGCGGCGCGCCTTCGGGTCGGCGAGCATGCGATCGGTTTCGGCGCGGAGGATTTCCGGTTTCTGCAACTCGCCGCGATCGGCGCGGGCGCGGAGCGCGTCGTCGGGGGCGGAGTTCCACAGGAAGAGCGCGAGGCGGGTCGCGAGAGCGTAGTCGTCAAGTTTACCCGGCTTCTCATCGAGAAACACAAAGCCCGGTGACGCGAGCACGGCGGTGTAGCCGGCAAACATGGCCTCGGTGAAACTGTGGCCCGTCTCCATCTGTTGCGCGATGAGCGAGAGGAACAGCTTCACATCGCGCTCTTGGACGGGCCGGCGATACGCGTGCGCGAGGAAGGCGCGCATCAGGCGCTCCGCGTCTCCTTTCGGATCGGTGGAGACGACCTCGACGGTCGTCTCGTCGATCGCCTGCACGCGCTGGCCGGCGTTGCGCCCACCTTCGCGGCGATCGGCGTGATCGACGAGGGGGACGGTCACGCCACCCGCGGCGCCGTGGTTCATTCTTTTCAGCGGGAGATCGCCGAAGAGCAGGCGGTAGCCGGCGGTCGTGGCGTTGTCGTAGAGCGGGCCGTCGACTTCCATCCAGCGGAAGGCCACGCTCGGCGCGCCCTCGGGCGTCATGAGCGGGTTGTGAAAATTGTTCGGGCGCGAGCGGTAGAAACGCGACGCGTCGGGCACGAGCGTCTCGTTGGCGAGCAGCCAGACCTCGCCGATGTCGTGGACGTCCGGCGTGGACGTGAGATCGAATTCGCCGACGCGGCGGTTGGAGATGCCGTTGCGCGTGTAGACCGTGATCGGTTCCTCGGTGCGGCCGGGTTGCGGATGATCGTAGTCGCCGACGCTTTTGTTTGGTGGGCGCGCCTTGCCGACTTTGTCCTGCTCGTTCTTGAACGACATCTGGATTCCACCCGGCGGCACCCAGAGCGTGTAGCCGCTGAAGCGAATCCGGTACCGGCCCGCGACGGGCGCGCGAAATTGATCCCAGCGATAGGTGAAGCCTGTCACGTAGTTACTTGAGACCCAGGCGACGGCCTCCTCGTCGCGCGTTTTCGGATCGGAGAGCGGTGCGCGCACCCAGCGGACATCGGGCTGAGCGGTGTTCACGCCGACGACGGGATAAGTCATTCGATCGGGCGAGGTGTTGAAAATATTGCCGGTGAACTTGCTCGTGAGCGTGCGCTGGTCGCGGGCGTAGTAGCGGTGCGTCGCGGTCGGAGGCTGCTCAAGCTGCACGCTCAGGACCTGACGCATCGCGTAGTCGGCGGCGTTCATGTAACGCGTCATGTGTACGTGCGAGACGTCGAGCGCATCGCCGATTTTGTTGAAGCGAAACGCCTCGCCGTCCTCGGGAAACTGCCCGCGCACCTGCAGCCACGGCGCCGACAGGAGATCGCGGATAAAGTTTTCGTATTCGTAGCCGTTGAGCCGGCGTTGGGTGGCACGGCCGTCGTGCGCCACATTCTCTTTTTCGTAGGCGGAGAGCGCTGCGTTTAGATCGCTCGCGAAGACGGCCGTTTCCTTGGCGTCGGGGCGCGGCTTGTTTTTGGGCGGCATCTCGCCGGCGAGCAGGCGATCGTGCACCTTCACCCAGAGCGAAAAATTGCGCGGGTCGGCGGGTTTAAATTCAAGCGACGACAGATCGAGATCGGATTCGCTGCGCACGTCGTTGTGGCAGCTCATGCAGTGGCGATCGAGGAAGTCGAAACTGCGGTCGGAGGTCGGCGCGGCGCGCGACGAGAGCGCGAACGCAACGAAGGTGATGGCGAGTGTCGCTCGCCAGCCCGTAGGGCGTCTGTCTTGCAGACGCCGCTCCGGAGTTTTCGCACCACGGCGTTTGCAAGACAGGCGCCCGACAACGGAAGGGAAATTCATCGCGTTTACGTCAGTTCGAGCCCGCGCATCGTGCCGGTCGACGACGCGAAACGATCGGTTTCGATGCCCATGCGCTGCAGCATGGAGACGAAGAGATTCGGTAGCGGGTAATTCCGCTCGCGATCGAAGGCGAGGTGCTGGCCGTGGCGAAAGCCGCCGCCGGCGAGAAGCGTCGGCATGTTGAAACAGGTGTGGGCGTTGGCATCGCCGAAGTTGGAGCCGTAGAGCACCATCGTTCGATCGAGCAGCGTCTCGTCGCCCTCGCGCGTCTTCTTGAGGTCGGCGATGAGGTTACCGAGGAGTTTCATGTGCCACTGGTCGATGACTTCAAGTTGCGAGCGCTTCGCCTCGGATTTTCCGTGATGGGAAAGATTGTGGTAGCCGTCGGTGATGTTCGCACCGGGAATTTCGAGCGGCGGCGTGCTCACGCCGTCGAGCATGAGCGTGATCGAACGGGTGGAGTCGGTCTCGAACGCGAGCCGCGCGAGATCATACATCACCTTCACTTTGTCCATGTAGAGCGCCGGGTTGGCCGGATCGATGGGGACGGGGACGTGGACGACGGGCTTTGGTTTGTTTTCCCAGCCGCGCGAAGCCTGCAGCCGGTGCTCGAGATCACGCACGCTTGTGAAATATTGATCCAGGCGCTCGCGATCGCGGGCGCCGACGCTGCGCTGAAGCTCCTTCGCCTGTTCCGCGACGGTGTCGAGGATGCTGCGGCCGGTGTCGAGTTTGCGGATTTGTGCGGCGACCTGCTCGGGCGTGCCCTGCAGGAACATCTGTTTGAAGACCTCGGCGGCCTTGTCCTCGGGCGGGATCGCGACGCCGGTGCCTGACCACGAGAGGCTCTTCGTGCGGGTGTTGATGCCGAGCGTCAGTGATGGGAAACGCGTGAGGATACCGATCTGTTCGGCGATGTGCTGGTCGAGCGAAATGGTGTTGCGGAACGAACTGCTTCCCGGATGCGGCGCGGCGGTGAGGAAGCAGATGTCCGCCGGGTGGCCGCCATCAACGTTGGGATGGGAGACGCCGCTGAACACGCTGAAGGCGTCGCGGTGTGGCTCAAGGACCTTGAGGTACGGCGAAGCCACATAGTCACGACCCGCACCGGTGGGGAAAAATTGGTCGCCGAGCAGGCCGAGATTGTTGCAGATTCCGAACATCCGGCGCGGCTTTGCGCCCGGCGCGAGCGGCGACGAGGCGGTCGCGGCGCGCGCAAAGACCGGCAGCATCGAATCGAGAAACGGCAGCGACAGCGCGATGCCCGCGCCCTGGAGAAACCGCCGCCGCGAGATTGGCTGGCGCGTGGTAATGTAAGGCGCGGAGGACCGCGGAGCGGGATGGGGAGTCATGAAGCGGGGAACTGCGCAGCAAGACGTTGGCGGGGCGGCGGGGGTTTCGGCGAACCTGCGGTAGAACGGGGAAAGCTCGCGCGGAAGGCTTAAGCGCCGCTCGGGCCGAGGCAAGTGCGCGGAATTTTTTGTGCGGTTTTTCCCCGGGCGACGGCTAAAGTGTGAAGCACCCCCATGTCCGACGACGATTCCAGGCTCCTCCGCCGCTACGCTGAGGAAAAATCCGAGGAGGCCTTCGCGGCGCTCGTTCGCCGCCACTTGGATTTGGTTTATGCGGTGGCGCTCCGCCAAGTCGGCGGCGACGCACACCTCGCCCAGGACGTGGCGCAGACGGTGTTCACCGCGCTCGCGCGGAAGGCGCGGGAACTGGCCGCGCGTCCGGTCCTTGGCGGCTGGCTTTACCGCACCACGCAATTCACCGCGATCGATGTCGTGCGGGCGGAGAGCCGTCGGCGCGCACGCGAAACGGAGGCCTCCACCATGCACGACTCGGCAATCTATTCCGACGGCGCGATCGATTGGGACAAGTTCCGCCCAACTCTCGACCACGTTATCGGCGAACTCAGCGACGACGATCGCGATGCGGTCGTGCTGCGCTTTTTCGAGGGCAAATCGTTTGCCGACGTCGGTGCGCGGCTGCGGCTCTCGGAAAACACCGCACGGATGCGGGTGGAGCGCGCCCTCAACAAACTGCACGGATTGCTTGCGCGGCGCGGCGTCACCTCGACGACCGCGGCGCTCGCTGTCGCGCTAGCAAGCCAGCCGAGTGTGGCCGTGCCGCTCGGGCTCGCGGGCGCCGTGACCGGCGCAGCGCTCGGCGGTGCGGGTGCGGCGGGATCGTTTTGGACTTTTATGCTTACCTCAAAACTCTTCATCGGGTCGCTGGCCGGTGCCACGGCCCTCGCCGTCGGCACGGCGGTGTATCAAACGCAGCAAGTTCGTCTGCGCGACGCCGCGCTCGCGAGCGTGACGGCAGAACAGCAGGCGGTCGTGGCCAAGTTGCACGATCTGGAGACGCGCATGGCCGCTGCCACGAAGCGCGCGCAAGTCATTGACGAGGATAACGCAAAGCTGCTCAAAGTCGTCGAGGGTTTGAAATCGGCGCGCGTCGCCCAGACCGCCGAAGGCACCGGGCCGATCACGCAGGATGTGGTGGATGCTCGCTACAAGCATGCGCAGGAGCTCGCGCGCAACGGCGATGCGGCCGGCGCGTTGAAAGAGTTTCTCTGGTGTTTCGACGACGGGATGCCGCGCCTCGCCTACTACACCGGCGTGCGCCGCAGCTTTCTATTGAGCCAGCTTGTTAAACTGGCGGATACCGATGCGTCTGCGATGGCTGCCCTCCGCGAGCGACGCGATGCAGCGGAGAAACGGCTCCTCGCCAGCAAGTCCGACTACGATGCCGCGGCCGATTTTTCCTCGATCAATCACTACCTGAAGGAGGACGCGCAGAGCTTGCGGATTTTCGATCAACTCGCACCCGACGATCAGCGGCGGCGCAGCCTCGGGCTCAACGTTTACGATCTGCTCGTCGACGCCGGCCGCTATCAGGACGCCGCAGCGACACGCTCATTCGGTGAGATGAGCGCGCAGTTTGAGCGCAGCATTGAAGAGCGGTCGCTGCCTGCGAGTATCACCGACCCAAGCCGCATTCACAGTATCAGCAAGGCCCAGCGCGAATACGCGGTGACGGCGGCCGTCACGAACATTGAGGTCCTCGCTGGTTCCGGCGATCTTGCGCATGCGCAAACGCTCACGGCCCGGCTGATCGCTTTCGACGGCTCCGAGCGGACCAGAATGCTTCTCCAGCAGCACCTCGCGCGCGCCGGGTATCCGGAGCTGCTGGCGAACCCGCCGAAAACGTGATGCGACCCCAATCTAGCGGCTAAACGAAACCCGACTTCCATGAACCGAACACCCAAAAAACTTCTCGCGCCGCTGATGATCCTCGCCGCCTTGTTGATGAGTGCCTGTGCCACTTCGGCCCCCGCCGTTCGCGGCGCTCCCGCGATCGTGCTCGCCTTGCAGATTACCGGCGGTGGCGCGCCGACCGCGCAGCAGATCGCGACGATCGAGCAGATGCTCGCTCCGGCTATGGGGCGAGACGGGCTGTCGTTCGCCAAAAATCCGGAGTCAGCCGATTATCTCGTCAGTGCGGTCTTTGCGCCGGATCCGGTCGATCCGGCTACAGGGCATCTTACTGTGACCGGCATCGACCCCGATGAAAGATCGCGCGTTAACCTGCAGGAAATGAGGGACAACGTGATGAAGGCCGCGGGGGAACTTCAGAACTGGGGGGCGAGCCACGCGTCGCCGGATCGCTGAGGGTTCGTTTGTTTCCGCCGCGATCGCGACACGCGGCTTGTGCGCGGGCGTAACTTCGCGTTCGCTCGACCGGTGAGAATGTGTCGGCAAAAAACCAAGATCGCCCGGTCATGAGTGCGGGCAAACGGCTTCGTCAAGCCATGGCCAAGCGCGGTGTCGCGCAGGTGATGGCGACGCACAGCCCGCTCTCCGCGCGGCTCGCGGAGGAGGCGGGCTTCGACGGGTTGTGGGCGTCGGGTTTCGAGCTGTCAGCGCTCTACGGTCTCGCTGACGTGAGCCTGCTCAGCATGACGCAGCATCTCGACATGATGCGTGCGATCGCCGGGCAGAGCTCGCTGCCCATTGTCGCCGATTTGGACACGGGTTCGGGCAACGCGATCAATGTGATTCACACCGTCAGCGAATACGAGCGCGCCGGTGCCGCGGCCGTCGTGATCGAGGACAAGACGTTTCCAAAAGTGACGAGCCTCGTCGCCTACGGCCGGCAGGAGTTGGTGCGCGTGGAGGAGTTTCAGGGCAAAATCGCCGCCGCCGTCGCGACGCGCATGGACAAGAACCTGATTATCGTCGCGCGGACCGAGGCGCTGATCGCGGGGTTGGGCGAAGCGGAGGCGCTGAAACGTGCCACCGCTTACGAAGAGGCGGGCGCAGATATGATTCTCGTGCACTCGAAGCAGAAGACGCCGGACGAAATCGAAAGCTTTGTCCACGCGTGGAAAGGGAAGGCTCCGCTTGTGATTGTGCCGACGGCTTATCCTGAGATGACGGTTGAGCGCATCAGGGCGCACGGGAAAATCTGCATGGTGATTTACGGCAACCACGCGATCCGTGCGTCGGTCACCGCAATGAAGGAGGTGTTTGCCCGCATCCGCCGCGACGGCGGCATCCAGCGGGTCTACGGTGACATCGTTTCCGTGGAAGAAATCTTCCGGCTGCAGAAGATGGAGCAGATCAAGGCGGACGAGATACGCTTCCTGCGGTGAGCGCGGGTGCGGCGGGGCCGGGTCTCGCGGCTGCGACTCGGGCTGGACGGCTCACTTTGGGCGGATTTGGGCCGATAGAAGGGGTTTGACGTTCGATGAACCTGTTTGGCCTGAAACAAATCCTTCCGTGGCTCCTGCTGGCGTTGCTCGCGGGGTGTGGCGATGCGGAGTCGCGCCCGCCGGATGTGCCGCTCCGGACGGCTACGGCGATCGAACGGCGGGCGACTCTGTCGATGATGCGCCGCGCGTGGAGCGAGCGACCGCGGGAAGAGACGGATGACCATTGCTGGTATGAACGCCGGCTGCTCAACCGCAGCGGATTTTTTGGCCGAAAGCTGCGTGGCACGGAAACCTACGAGGATGCATGTCAGTTTTGGATGAGCTGCGTGCGGGAGCATCTTGAGTCCTACGATGACGACACGTATCGGGGTTTTCGTGGGCGGTAGGATTTCGTGCGCGAGCGCGGGCGTCGAAACGGGGTTTCGCTGCGCTTTCCAGCAGACTGCGTTACTCCACCGCGAAAACCTCCACCGGCTCGGCGCGGCCCTTGACGTGGACTTTGCCGAGCGGGCGCGGGAAAAATTTCTGTGGCTCGCGCAACGCCGCGAGCGTCGCTAGAGGATTGTGCGCTTGCGCGAGCGGGTCGGGCGGCAAAGCTGGGTGGCGTGAACGCCTCGCTTGAAACTCCTGCCGCAGATGCGCCGCACCCCGTGCAGGTGGCGGCGTGGCGGCAAATGGGTGCGGCCGGGCGGTCGGCGTTGGCGGCCGAGTTGCGGCTCAAGGCGCGCGGCTGGAAACGCGATGCGCTTCGCGCCCAGCATCCCGACTGGCCGGACGAGCGCCTCGAACGGGAGCTGGCGCGGATTTACCTGCGTGGAAACACCTGATCTCTTCGCGCTGTTTGTGCGGCCGCTGCACCGTGCGGGCCTGCGCTACATGATTTCGGGCTCGCTCGCCTCGGTGCATTACGGAGAGCCGCGGCTCACGCTGGATGTCGATCTGGTGGCGCATCTCGGCGAACGTGAAGCGGCAGAGCTGGCGGGGCTTTTTGCCGCGGCGGAGTTCTATGTGCCGCCAACGGAAGTGCTGGCAGTGGAAATCGCCCGGCCGACCCGCGGGCATTTCAACGTGATTCATTTCGCGAGCGGTCAGAAGGCGGATTTTTATCCGTCACGGCGCCATCCGTATTGGCAATGGGCGTTTGAGCACCGGCGGTTGGCGCGCATCGGCGACGACGAAGTATGGTTCGCGCCTCCGGAATATGTCATCCTGTGGAAGCTCGAGTTTTTTCGCGAGGGCGGCGGCGACAAACACCTGCGCGACATCCGGGGCATGCTCCTCGTGAACGCCGAAAACATTGATCGATCCATGATCGGCACGGCGTGCGCAGAGCTTGGACTCAGCGAACAGTGGGAACGCGTGCAGGAAGGCTAACGAGCGACTCTATCCTGCGGCGACCGCGAAGATTTCCACCGACTCCGCGCGGCCTTTAACGTAAACTTTGCCGAGGAGGCGCGGGAAGATCTTTTCCGGATCGCGCAGCGCGGCGAGCGTCGCGGCGCTCGTGATGAGGTTCGTGCGATGCTCGGGTTTGCGCGTCTCGGACTCGATCCGGGCGGCGACATTTACGCCGTCGCCGATGACGGAGTAGTTGAGGCGGCGGTGGGAGCCGATGTTGCCGGCGACGACGCGCGCGGTGTTCACGCCCACGCCGATCCCCAGCGGCGGGCGGCCCTCGGCGGCGAGTTCGCGGTTGAGATCGGCGAGGGCGCGCTCCATCGCGAGCGCGGCGGCGAGGGCGCGGTCGGCGGCGTCGCCCTGCGCGACCGGCGCGCCGAAAAGCGCCATGATGCCGTCGCCGATGAACTTGTCGATCACGCCGCCGTGCGCCTCGATAGCGGTGCTCATGCGATCCAGGTAGCGGTTGAGGAGCGCGAGCAAATCGGTCGGCGGGAGTTTTTCGCTGAGCGTGGTGAAGCCGCGCAGATCGGCGAAGAGGATCGTGACTTCGCGTTCCTGTCCGCCGAGCGCGGCACCATCGCGGATGAGCTGGGCGGCGACCTCGGGGGAGACATTCTTGTCGAGGAGATCGCGGACGCGATCGCGCTCGGCGAGGCCAACGGACATCGCGTTCATCGCGTCAGCGAGCTGGCCGAGTTCGTCGGCGCGATCGAGGGCGAGGCGCGTTTTGTAATCGCCGCGGGCGATGACGTGGGTGTGGGCGGCGAGTTGTTGCACGGGTTGGCTGACGCCGCGGGCGATGAGCAATGCGAGGATTGCGGCGGCGGCGAGCGCGGCGGCGGAGACGACGATGAGGAAGCTTTCCAGATCGCGCGCGGCGGCCAGTTCGGGGCCGAGCGGAATTTGCAGCACGATCGAAATCGGATCCTCGGCGACCATGTCGTGAGTTTTCACGAGTGTGACATAGTGATCGCCCTCCGTCGCCAAAGCTTTGGCGGGCACGTCCGGGAGAACAAGGTCCGTGAGCTGGGCGCGGGTGCGGCGGCCGAGCGCCACGGCGTCGGCCACAATCTTCGCCGAGGCGTCGGGCAGCGTGGTGGCGAGCACGCGGGGATGGGCGATATCCTCGGTGGAGACGAAAGTCACTTCGATGCGCGAGGTCTCCTTCAGTTTTTCGGCAAACGCGCGGTCGATCGGAAACGCGAGACCGAACCAGTAGGCGATATTGGGATAGGGCGCGTAGAGCGGCGCGACGACGAGCGCGTGAAGATCGCGGGATTTGCCGAGGTAGGAGAAGCCGTTGTTCTCCGGCATCTCTCGCTCTGACGCCCGGCGAATGAGGTAGGCGAACGGGCCCTCCGTTTCGTCGATCAGATCGGGACGCGTGTTGCCGAGCAGGTTGCGCTCAAGATCAAACAACGTGATGGCCGGGGCGCCGACCCGTTGCGTGTAGCTGGCGAGGGTCGAGTTGAGGGTCTTGGTGTCGATCGGTGTTTCGAGCAGGACTTGCTTGATCGCGTCGTCGGCGCTCATGAGCGACGAAGTGACGGAGGAAAGATCGATGCGCTGGCGGATGGCCGTTTCGA
Source organism: uncultured Opitutia bacterium (assembly GCA_903896015.1). Taxonomy (GTDB): domain Bacteria; phylum Verrucomicrobiota; class Verrucomicrobiia; order Opitutales; family Opitutaceae; genus CAITWF01. Next base: position 84,348 of record CAITWF010000117.1, read on the forward strand.
AGAGGCGGGCGCCGAGCTCAAGGCTGGCTCGGGCGTGTTCGCGGGCGCTGGCGTCGTTGGCACTTGAGACGAGGCTGTAGGTCGTGGCGAGAGTGACGCAGAGCAGGCCGAGCAACAGCGCGAGCAGTCTGATGCTGAAGCGGCGGAAGCGAAACCAGGCCACGGGAGAGAAACTATTTGTAACCGCCACCGGAGCCCTCAGGTGAGCGGTGGATGCGGCGGTCGGGTTTGAGGGCGAGCGTGAAGCTCTCGGTGCGCGCCGTGATGTCCGACGCCGCGAGGGAAATTTCGCGCGTCTCGTTTTTTCCCAGACGCGGATGCCAGACTTCGGCGCGATAGAAACCGGGCGCGACGGCGGTGATCGTCGCGGTGCCGTCGCGCGCGGATTTTCCGAAGAGCGGGGTCCCGAGCACGACGATGTAGGCGCGCATCCAGTCGTGGATATTGCAGCCGAGCGCGACAACGCCGGGCTGATCGAACGTGACGGTGCCGCGGGTGCCGGGTTTGTAGAGCGGGAACACGAATTTCTTCGCTGGCGAGAGCGAGTAGACTTGATGGCTCACTTTGTCCTCGTTCGGAAAATTCACGGTCGTGCCGACGACGAGCGGCGTGACGAAGGTCGAAAATTCCTGGCCGTTTTGCGCGATTTCGAGCGGTTCGGCGGGCGGAGAAATTTTCGCCGGCGCATCGAGCGCGACAAGTGACACCACGGCGTCGGCCACGGGTGCACCGACCGCGTCGACGAGCCGGAATGCCACGTCGGTCGCGGACGCCCGCAGCGATATGGCGGCACAGATGCAAACGAAGGCGAGGGGACGCATCACGCGCTAGAACTGGCGGGCGAGGATGGCGGAGACAAGTTGGTTCACATAACGCAGCGGACCGCGCTCGGTCTGCCGCCACTCGTAGCGAAACGTGAGCGAGGTGTCGCTGCCGAGCGTGCGCGTCGCGGCGAGGCCGCCGGACAGCGAGCGGGCATCGAGCGAGTAAACCACCATCGGGCGATCGAAGGTGGTGTTGGGCTGGCGGATTTTCGCGAGGGCGACGAGCTCGGGGCGCGGTGGGGTCGCGTAGGATTGCACGTCGCCGGTGCGCCAGCGCGCGGTGAACGAGAGCGACCAGCGCTCGTCGAGATCGCGCACCACTTCGAGCGAGGTCTCGGCGCCGGTGCGATCAAAGACGAAATCGCGTGTGTCGTGGCGGGAAAACTCCTGAGCGAGGATCACTCGGGTGGCGTTGTCGAGGCGCTGGCGCACCGCCACTCGCGCGCTGCCAGCGCGGGCACGGCGCGCGGGTTCGCGGGCCGCGATTGCATCGCCACCGAGTTCGAGGCTGAAAACGGGTGCGTGGGCGCCGAGCCCGAACTTGTGCTGCCACGCGAGCCGCGGGCCGAGGGAGGCGTGATCGAGCCCGTCGAAGCGTGGCCAAGCTTCAGCGGTAAGCTTGATTCCGGCGAAAACCGCATCGTCGGTGTCGAGCGCGAATCGCGCCGACGAGGCGAGATCGGCGCGCAGCGCCAGCGCGCCGATGACGTCGGACAAGCGATTGGCGTTGGTGGCATTGCTGTTCCAGGTCGCGTTCGTCGTGATGTTTGGCGCCCAGTCTGCGCCCGCGGCCCGCGCGAGCAAAGGCAGCACGATGAAAAACGCGGCGCGGAAAAGTTTCACAGGAGTGGCGCGAGATACTTCCACACCGTCTCGGCCACGATGGCGTGGCCCTCGGCGGTCGGGTGGATGCCGTCGCCTTGATTCAGTTCGGCGCGCAGCGCGATACCATCGAGGAGAAATGGCACAAGTGGGAGGTGGTTTTTTTCTGCGAGCGTCGGATAGATCGCCGCGAAGTCGCGTGCGTAGTCCGCTCCGAACGAGGCCGGCATCTGCATGCCCGAGAGCAGGATTTTCACCGCGGGATATTTTGCGCGCACGCGGTCAATGATGCCCTGAAGGTTGGCGTGCGAGACGCTGGGCTCGATGCCGCGCAGCCCGTCGTTGCCGCCGAGTTCGAGCACAAACACGTCGACCGGCTGCCGCAGAATCCACTCAACGCGCCGCAGCCCGCCCGAGGTCGTCTCGCCGCTCAAGCCGGCATTGACCACGCGCCACGGCAAATGGGCGGCGGTGAGTTTTTTTTGAATCACTGCGGGAAACGCCTCCTCGGCCGGCTCCGCCAGCCCGTAGCCCGCGGTCAGACTGTCGCCGAAAAACACGATTGTGTGCGGCGAGGGATCTGCGCCGAACGCGACGACCGTCAGTGTCAGAAGCAAACCGCAGAAAAATGCCACGCGCGCGTTCATCGCGGTAAAACGACCGCTTAAACTAGCTTTCGTGTCATTTCGCGTGTTGTGTGACGAAACCTTCATCCAATCACCAATGAGGATCAGACAATGCTGAAAGTCGAGCGACTGACCAAGACCTACAAAGCCGCGGGCGGTCCGCTGACCGTCCTCCGCGACGTGACCTTCGAGCTTCAGCCGGGCGCCAGCGTCGCGATTGTCGGTCCGAGCGGCAGCGGCAAAACCACGCTCCTCGGCCTTTGCGCCGGCCTCGATCGTCCGACGAGCGGCAATGTGATCCTCGCGGGAGAATCGATCGGCGCGATGAACGAGGATGAGCGCGCGCTCGTCCGCAACCGCCATATCGGTTTCGTGTTTCAAAATTTCCAGCTCGTGCCGACGCTCACCGCGCTCGAAAACGTGACCGTCCCGATCGAGCTGCGCGGCGACAGTGGACGCGCTGTCACGGGCCGCGGACGCGAGTTGCTCGAGCGGGTGGGTCTCGGCGAGCGCGGCGACCACTATCCGGTGCAGCTTTCGGGCGGTGAGCAGCAGCGCGTGGCGCTCGCGCGGGCGTTCATGAATGAGCCGAAGATTTTATTTTGCGACGAGCCGACCGGCAACCTCGACGGCGACACCGCGACCGCGATGGTCAAACTCATCCTCGATCTGAATCACGAGAAGAAGACGACGCTCGTTCTCGTGACACATGATCTCGAGCTCGCGAAAAAGTGCCGCCGCATTATCCGGTTGCGCAGCGGTCTTGTTGTCAGCGACGAGATGATCTGAGCGCGCGAAACAAGGCGGGCACCTCATGAGCTTCATTTTGAAAATGGCCTGGCGGGACTCGCGGGCGTCGCGGCGGCGGCTCGCGCTCGTGTCGATTTCGGTCGTGCTCGGAATCGCGGCCCTCGTGGGCATCGCGTCGCTCGGCGACAATTTGAAGCGCGCCGTCGACGATCAAACCAAGTCGCTGCTCGGTTCTGACCTGACGGTGACTTCGTCGAAGCCATTTCCCGAGGCGACGATGGCGCACTTCAAGACGCTCGGCGGTGAGCTCGCGCGCGAGGTGTCGCTGGCGTCGCAGATTAGCTTCCCGACGCGGGGCAACACCCGCTGGCGCGGCCAGGTGCGCGCACTCGAAGGAAATTTCCCGTTTTATGGCGAGCTGGTGACCAGCCCGGCCGGCGCGATGGCCAAACTCGGCGCCGGCAACAACGCGATCGTCGAGGACACGCTGCTCGCGCAATTCGGCGTGCAGATCGGCGACGAGGTGAAGATTGGCAAATCGACGTTCCGGGTGATTGGCGCGCTGAAAAAAATTCCCGGCGAACCGGCGGCGGTGGCGATGCTCGCGCCGCGCGTCTATGTTTCGATGGCCTCGCTCGAGGCGACGGATCTGCTCAAGGGTGATCGGTTCGCGCGCTATCGGGTTCACTTCAAGCTGCCGGTGACGACCGAGGTGGAGGCGCTGGCGAAGACGCTGGGCGAAAAATTAAAGAATCAGCGGCTGCGGTTTGAGACGGTCGAGGAGCGCAAGAAGCAGCTCGGCGACGCGCTGAAGGATGTGTTCTCGTTCATGAGTCTCGTGGGTTTTGTCGCGCTGTTTCTCGGTGCGGTCGGCGTGGCGAGCGCGATGCATGTCTATGTGCGGCAAAAAATCCTCACGGTCGCCACGCTGCGCTGTCTCGGCGTGCGGGCGCGGACGGCGTTTGCGATTTATCTCACGCAAGGCTGCGCGATCGGCGTGCTCGGCGCGGCGCTCGGCACGGCGGCGGGGCTGTCGGTGCAGGCGCTGCTGCCGAAAGTGCTGAAGGATTTCCTGCCGTTCGAGGTCGACTTTTTCATCTCGTGGGCGGCGGTCGCGAAGGGCGCAGCGGCCGGTCTCGTGATCTGCGTGCTCTTTACGCTGCTCCCGTTGCTCGCGGTGCGCCGCGTGTCTCCGCTCCTCGCGATCCGATCGGCGCAGGGGCAGGGCGACAACCGCGAGGATCCGGTGCGGCTCGCGTTGTTCTTTGTGATCGCGGCGGCGGTGCTTGGATTCGCGGTGCTGCAAACGGGGCACTGGCTGCCGGGGCTGGCGTTCACGCTAGCGATGGCGGTGAGTTTTGGGATTTTGGGCGGCGTCGCGCAGCTCGTGGTACTCGCGTCGAAACACCTGTTGCCGCGCAAACCGCTGTCTTATGTGTGGCGGCAAGGCCTCGCGAACCTTCACCGACCCAACAATCGGACACTGCTCCTGCTGCTGTCGCTTGGGCTCGCGACGTTTCTCATGCTTACGCTGCTGCTGACGCGTTCGACACTCCTCGGAAAAATCGAGAGCGTGGCGGGGGGCTCGCGGCCGAATCTGATGTTCTTCGACATCCAGGACGACGAAATTTTGCGCTTCGATGCGATCGTGAGCGCGAACGGCGCACCGGTGATCGCCCAGGCGCCGATTATCACGATGCAGATCGCCTCGCTCAAGGGCCGCGCAGTCGACGCGATGCTGAAGGACGGGCACGCGGGCATCCCGGCATGGACGCTGACGCGCGAGTATCGCTCGACCTATCGCGCCGCGCTGGTGGACACCGAGCGGGTGACCGCGGGGAAGTTCATCGGGCGCGTGACGCCCGGCGAGGCGCGTGTGCCGATTTCGATGGAGGAAAGTCTCGCGAAGGATCTGCAACTCGCGGTCGGTGACGAGGTGACGTTCAACGTGCAGGGCGTGCCGCTCACCGCCTACGTGGCGAGCTTGCGCGCGGTGGAGTGGCAGCGCGTCTCGCCGAATTTCTTCGTGGTGTTTCCCGAGGGCGTGCTCGAGCCGGCGCCGAAGACATTTGTCGCGGCGGTGCGCGTGGCATCGATGGCGGACAGTGGCCGGGTGCAGCAGGCGGTCGTGAAGGAACTGCCCAGCGTGTCGTCGATCGACCTCACGCTCATCATGCAGACGATCGACAACATCTTCTCGAAGGTGGCGTTTGTCGTCTCGTTTCTCGCGCTGTTTACGATCGTGACCGGCGTGATCGTGCTCGTGGGGGCAATTCTCACCGGGCGGCTGCAGCGCATCCGTGAGACGGTGCTGTTGCGCACGCTCGGTGCGACGCAGCGGCAGCTCCGCCAGATTCTCCTCGTGGAATACACGGTGCTTGGCGTGTTGTCCGCCGTCACGGGCGGTGCGCTCTCGATCGCGGCCACCGTGCTCGTCGCGAAATACCGTTTCAACACTACGGCGGTCATTCCGCCGCTCGTGCTGCTGGGCGCGGTTGCGGCCTCGGTCGCGGTAACGCTGATTACCGGGCTGGTGACGAATCGGGGAGTGGCAAACACACCGCCGCTGGAAATTTTGCGCGAAGAAACCTAGCGCGCTTCGCGCGTACGGTGGCGACGACAAGCCGCGCCGCCCGCGAGGCGTATGGATTTACCCTTGTCACTTGGCGCGGGTCACTCGTCACTTCGTCGCGATGAGCCGCGTTGTCAGCTTCCACTACACCCTCCGCGATCCGTCGGGAAAGGTGATCGATTCGTCCGCCGGTGCCGATCCGATTGTCTACCTCGAAGGTGCGGGCCAGATTATCGACGGGCTCGATCAGCGGCTCCGCGCGACCGCCGCGGGCGCGAAGGCGCGCGTGCAGGTGCCAGCCGCGCAGGCCTATGGCGAACGCGATCCGTCGCAGGTGCGGCGCGTGAAGCGCGCCGTGCTGCCGGTCGACGGCGAATTGCGTGTGGGTGACACGTTTCAGGCGGGCGTGGATCGCCACGCGCCGACCGTCGTGGTCGTGGCGATCGAGGGAGAGGATGTGCTGCTCGACGCCAACCATCCGCTCGCGGGCGTCGATCTGACGTTTGATGTCGAGATCGTGACGGCGCGGGTGGCGACTGAGGAAGAATTGCAGCACGGCCACGCTCACGGAGCAAACGGCGAGACCTGCGAATAATTCTTACGATGAAAGCCCTCGGCATCGATATCGGCGGTTCGGCGGTGAAGGGCGCGCCGGTCGACACGCGCACCGGCCGGTTGCTCGCGGAACGCATCCGCATCGCCTCGCCCAAGCAGCTTTCTCCCACACAAATGTCACGGACGATCGCGAAGATTGCCGCGGAGTTCGACTGGTGCGGACCGATCGGCGTGGGGTTTCCGGGCGTCGTGCACGGCGGAAAAATTCTCACGGCCGCGAACCTGCATCCGAAATTTGTGGGGTGCGACGCGGCGAAACTGTTTGCGAAGGCCACGCGCGACCGCGTGGCGTTGCTGAACGATGCGGCGGCGGCCGGGCTCGCGGAGATGAAGTTTGGCGCGGGCCGCGGTTTCGCGGGCAAGACGCTGCTGCTTACGCTCGGCACGGGCGTCGGCTCCGTGATTGCCTATCGCGGCGTGGTGGTGCCGTGCGAGCTCGGCCATCTGCCGCATGGCGGTCGCGACTACGAGGAGACGGTCGCGGCCTCGGCGCGCGACCGAGAGGAGCTGTCGTGGAAAAAATGGGCGCACCGGCTCAACAACTATCTCGCGGTGCTGGAGTGCGTGCTATGGCCGGAGTTGATCATCATCGGCGGCGGGGTGAGCGCGAAGCACGACAAATTCTTTCCGTTTTTGAAGACGCGCGCGCGCCTGGTGCCGGCCAAATTTTTCAACGAGGCCGGCATCGTCGGCGCGGCGCTCGCGGCGGAGGAGTGACCATGCTGTATCGGCTCGCCGCGGTCGTTTGCTTTCTACTCGGAGGTCTTCGCTTTCTCGGTATCACGAAGGAGCTTGCAGCCAAGGCATGGAAAGGTGCGGCTATCGACGTCGTGATTGTCAGTCTGCGTTTTGGACTCAGCGCGTTTCTTTGGAAATTGCACCGCAAAATGATGGAGTGACGATTTCATGGGGTCTTGAAGCTGATATTCGTCTCAGCCTTCGTCGCAGCAACTCGCCGTTCGTCGCGGGAAAACTGCCGTTCGTCGCAGAAGAGGCGTTATCCGCTTGAACCGTGCCGATGACCGGCGGATGAACCGGGTCGTAATGCAAAGCCGCTGGATGAAGTTCGCCGCCCTCTTCGCGGGTTGGACGTTTCTTGGCTTCGTGCTGGCGATCGAGGTTTATTTCAACCTGCGGGCCTCGATGAAGCCCGACACGGTGAACTTCGCGGATGTGGCGCTGCCGCAGTTCGGCCGCGCGTTGATGTGGGCGCTGATGGCACCGCTGATTCTGCAGATGCGCGAGCTGCTGCCGCTCAATCGCGGCGTGTGGGTCGGTGGGCTGCTGTTTCACGGCGCGATGAGTTTTACCGTCATGGCGGTCTATTACCTCGGGCGGATTCTCGCGATGGTGATCTTTTGGGGCGAACCGCTCGGCGATTTCTGGGCGATTGCGCAGAGCAGTTTCTATGGGCGCAACCTGATCGACATGGCGTATTACTGGGCGGTGATCGCCTTCGGCTACAGCGCGGAGATTTACCGGCGCTACAAAAACGAGGAGCTGAAGGCGGCGCAGCTCGAGGCGCGCCTGATCGAGACGGAACTCAAGGCGCTGCGCGAGCAGTTGCGGCCGCACTTTCTTTTCAACACGCTCAACACGATTGCCGTGCTCGTCCGCGAGGCGAAGAACGACGAGGCGGTCAATCTGATCGCCCGGCTCAGCTCGCTGCTGCGGATGTCACTCGAAAATACGCGCGTGCAGGAGGTCACGTTGCGCCAGGAAATGGATTTCCTTGAGCGCTACCTCGACATCCAGCGCGTGCGTTTTTCCGATCGTTTGCGCGTTGAGATCGCGATCGAGCCGGCGGCGATGGGGGCGCACATTCCGAATCTGCTGCTCCAGCCGCTCGTGGAAAACGCGATTCTCCACGGCGTCGCACCGAAGGCCGGACCGGGTCGAGTCGAGGTCCGCGGCCATGTCGCGGCCGGTCAGTTGCACCTAGAGGTGCGTGACGACGGCCCCGGGCTCGGCTATGGCGCGGAGCGCGCGAAGGAGGGTGTCGGCCTCACCAACACCCGGGAGCGCCTGATCAAAATTTATGGCCCGCACGGTCAGCTCTCGCTGCGCAGCGAGCCGGGCCGCGGCGTCGCCGTCCAAATCATCATCCCCTGTCGCACATGAAAACGATCCCCCTTGGTCCTCCCACCGCTCCGCGCGTTCGCACCCTGATCGTTGACGACGAACCCGCCGCGCGCCGCGGCGTGCGCCTGCTCCTCGAACGCGATCCCACGGTCGAGATCGTGGGCGAGGCGGCCGGCGGTGCCGAAGCTGCGGAGATCATCAAGCGCGAAAAGCCTGATCTCGTGTTTCTCGATGTGCAGATGCCCGGATGCGACGGCTTCGAGGCACTCACGAAGGTGGGGGGCGCCGCGTCGCCCGCGGTGGTGTTCGTCACGGCCTACGACGAGCACGCGCTCCGCGCGTTTGAGGTCAACGCGGTCGATTACTTGCTGAAACCCTACGACGACGCGCGCTTTTCCGCCGCGCTGCAACGCGCGAAGCACGCGATCCGCCAGCGCGAGACCGAGAACGTGAATAGTCGCCTCACACAACTCCTCGACTATCTTCAGCATGATCCGGCGCGCGCCGCCGCAAGGGACGAACTCCCGGGAGATCGCATTTTGATTAAATCGTCGGGCGAGATTGTTTTCCTCAAGGCCGATGAGATTGATTGGATCGAGGCGGAGGGCGACTACATGAAATTCCATGTCGCCGGCCGCGCCCACCTGATGCGCGAGACGATGGCGCGCCTGGAGGCGCGGCTCGATCCGAAGCGTTTCCTCCGCATCCACCGCTCGACGATCGTGAACCTCGATCGGATGAGAAAACTCAGCCCGTCGTTCGCCGGCGAGTATGCGGTGGTTCTCCACGATGGCACGAAGCTCAAGCTGAGTCGTGGCTATCACGAGCGGATCAACGCGCTGTTGAAGCAGGCGTTCTGACGGCCGGGCGGGGCGCGGCGCGATGAAATGCGCGTTTCGCGCGACGAAAAATTTCGGTTCCGGGAAGCGATGGTCCGCTGGTGGCACCGCGCGGCGCAGACCGTGCCGATATGATCGCTTGCGCCGTGCGCGGGTGATGAAATTTCGGCGTGCCGCAGAACGGCTCCGACGCGAAGTGTCTGCGTTTCATCGCATTTTCCAAACTTGGGAGCGGCGGAAGCGCTTAGGGGGGCGTGAAGCGATTCATGTTCATCGCCGTTGGGGTCAGCCTGCTCGCCGTCGTGTTTGCCCAGGGTGCTGACGTTTCGCTCCGCAACGCCCGTCGCGCGCAGGCCGAACTCGGCGCGGAATTTTGGTCGGAAGTAATCCGGATCGAGAATAATTCGCTCGCGAGCCGCTACCCGCGCGAGTTGCACGCGCTGGTGTTCGAGCTGGCGGGGATTCTGTGGTTTTATTCAGACGCAGACGGCACGCAAAGTCTTTCACTGCACCGCGGCCGGCTGGCCGAGGAGAAGGCGGATCTCGCGCCGCTGCTGCGGGCGATCGAGCCGGGGTTTGCGCGTTGGTCCGTGGTGCCGGGTGGGGCGGGCGGGCCGAAGGGGCGGCGGCCTGAATTGGCGAACGGTTGCTTCATCGACAGCATTGCGGTGTTGCGGGAGCGCCTCGCGCACGGCGCAGAGATCGCGGGCGCGCGACTGCTGTCGTTTTACGTCGATAGCAAGATCGGTCGTGCAGGGCACACGGTGCTCACGTGTGAGACGGCACAGCAGATCGAAGTGATCGATCCGCTGGAGCCGGGTCGGGTGAGGCGGTTTGCCGTCGCGCTGGGCACAGATGCATTGGCGCTGGCTCGCGCGTTGGAAGGCGGCTCTATCGTCAAGGCGCGGTGGGTGCCGCTCGACATTGTGCTAGTGGGGGCGTTCGCGCGGCGCGAAAGCGCGGCAGGCAGCGGAAATCTCGATGAGATCGCCGTCTTCGGGCGCTGACGTCAGCCCGCAGGCGGTCGAGAAAGCCGGGCCACCGCCGCCCATCCCCCTCGCGGTCCGTTCATCAAAACTTCGCTGTAACTTTTGCCGGGCGATCGTGTTGTGGGTGCATGTTCGCCCTCCAGCCACCCGTTACGCCGATCGCTTTGATCCTAAATTCCTCAGTTGAGTGGTGAGTTTCTGAGAAGAATTGGGCGGTTTAAGCGGGAAGCGGCGCCACCGGTTTCAACTGCGGCGCAGTTGTGCGAATCCACTCGTGCAGGCGCAGATATCCGTCGCGTAATTGTTCA
>CAITWF010000118.1 GCA_903896015.1 uncultured Opitutia bacterium
CAGCGCGCCGCCGGAATTGCCCGGCTGCACCGGGACGCTGATTTGCCACGCGCGCGGGTCGTCGCCGATGCCATTGAGGCTGCTGATTTCTCCGCGGGTGACCTTCGGGCTGAAACCCTGAATCTCTACATTCGGATAACCAATCGTGGCGACCGTCTGCCCCAGCCGAATCCTGCGCGACGGCATCACGGGCAGCGCGGGATAATTTCCGCCGGCCAGCTTCAACACGGCAAGGTCGTTGGCTTCGTCGATGCGCAACACGCTCGCGGTCTTCAACCCCTGCGCCGTGAAGATTTTCACGCTGCTCGCTCCGGCGACGACATGAGCGGCCGTCAAGACGTGGCCTGCGCTGGAAACGATGGTCCCTGATCCGCTGGCCTTTGGTGTTTCGTCCATCGGAGAAAAAAGAGCAGACGAATCTTTTGGTTTTGATGATTTCGACGCACGTTTCGCAGCTTCGATTTCCTTCAGAATTTCTTTGCTGCGCTGCTGTGCGAGCAAACTCATTTCATGGCCCAGACTGGCCTCGCCTGATTTGCAGAGTCCGACCGCGCGTTCTTCACCAGATGCGGCTGCGATGTAAAACCAAGCCATCGACTCGATTTCGTTCTTCGGCACGCCGTGACCGAGGCCAAACATCAACCCAAGGTCGCATTGAGCGCCAGCAAGACCCTGCTCGGCAGCGGCCTTCTTGTGCGACTCGATCCAACTCTTCAGGGCGTTCTCTGGTCTTTTGCGCTTCACGATAGAGCTTCCCGTAATCCCTAGAGATTCGGTCACGTTTGTCCTGAAGAACGCGAAGTTTGCGCTCGAAAGGCCAGTTCATCTCAAAAGCGGATTCTTTGTCGAACAATGTCATTCCTCTGGCGGCGCTTTGCCTCCGTTTTGTGCAAGCACCGGCAAGACAAAGGCCGGCCAATTTTACAGGGTGAAATTCGTGTGTGAGCCATACCGAGGTCAGCCGAACGGTTTCGTTTTCGACTACGGACAACAACGCCCGAGCGGGAATCAAAGTCGAGTTGATTGAAACAATGGGACTATGGGTTGCGCGGCGGTATTGACCGCGGATGCCGCCGAGTCCCGCCGGCGACGTGCATTTGAGGCAAAGCGAGAGCTCCAGAGCGACCAAGACTGTCTGCTCCGCGAGACGACATTCCCGCGTCACGGGATAGCAATCGGCGCGCGCCGATGGGCTACCCCGCGTCAGCCGGCGACCAATATCTCGGGATGCTTGCGTGCAATGTCGAGCAAGCGCAGCGCAGCTCCGGTCGGCTTCCTCCGTCCGCGCTCCCAACTCGCGGCGGTCACTGTCGGGATATTCATCATCGCGGCGAAAATCGGCTGGCTGACGTTGAGCTGCTTACGGATCGATCGCACCTGCGAGGCCGTCAGCGATTTGACCCGCGGCGGCAACGGCATGGTCGCCGTGCGCAGGGTAAGCTTCTGCTTGCCCGTCAGGTGATGGCCGAACGCCTCGACGCTGCCGACAAGATCGTCGGCGTTGAACTCAATGTCCTTGGTTTTCATGTCTGAATTCTCGTTTGATGATTTCGACGGCGGCCCTCAACCGTTTCTCCTGATCCGGGGTGAGGTTCTCCGACCTGGCTTTGGTATAAACGTAAAAGAAAATGACCGTGTGGTGCTGGGGAAGATAAAGGTAGATGACCCGCGCGCCGCCTGCCCGGCTCCGACCCTGCAACGCCATCCGCACCTTGCGCAGGCCCTGCAAACGCGGGATAATGTCGCCCTTCTCCGGGTTTTTCAGCAGGTCGTTTTGAAGTTGGTTGAGAAAATGGTCATCGGTGACCTGCATGACGAGGCTGGTGAACAGCGGCAGTTCGATGAAGGTTAGTTTCATTTAACCCTTACACTGTAAGGGTAGCTTTTCAAGCTGGGTCAACCTAATTTTGTGGACGCGCTACCTTGTGCTCCAGCCCATATCGCTACTCGGGTGGACGTGGCTTTTGCGTCGTGCCATTCGAAGTTATTCGAAGTGATTCGAGCTTCTGGCGCCGGCAACGCGTGGACACACGCCAAAGCTCGAACGAACCTCGAACGCAGAAGCAAATTTTCGCTCCCGCTCGACGAACCCATTTTCATCATAGGGATATTGCGTCTTCACTTATCAGGATCGGATTTTTTGGTGAGTTTTCGTGCCAAATTTACTTTGAACGATTTTGTCGGTTTTCGCCTGATCCTTCGCGATTGTTTTGTTCACGGGGTTTCCGTTGCTGGAGTGAATTGGTCGTGGTGAGTAGGTGACGAGGTGCTGGTGATTCTCGGATTCTGGGAAGAGTTTTGTCGGTGGTTGATCGTTCGTAAGCGGAAAGCCGGCCACAGCGTAGCCGGGCGAACGGCGCGGCGCTATAGTGCGCGCGATGCGGACGAGGTCGAAGACAGCGGCGGTGGAATCAGCGTGCGAATTGGGCGAAGCGCTGGGGCGTGAACTCGTGGGCCGTGTGATTGGTGGCGGCGGCCAGACGCGGGAGAGC
>CAITWF010000119.1 GCA_903896015.1 uncultured Opitutia bacterium
CGTCGACGACCTGAATACCACACGCACGCTGCTTCCTTTCCTCACGCCGGCGGTCACCAAAACCACCGGCGTTTTTTTACGAAATGGTGCGGTGGTTTTCAAACCGCCCGTTCTTGGTGATGTTCACGCCGCCGCTCGCAGTAGGTAAAACCAAGGGTCTTCATGGCGGTTACGCTGCGCGTTGGAGACGGAAGGTCAATTCTTCGGCTAACGTTAGAGATGAGCCACCCCGCTTGGCGGGGTTGGCTCTGGCGTCTATCCGGCACGCGCAATTTGCACGGCGCTTCTTTCAATGAGGTGACCACAGCTTTTGCGCAAAACGTTGATCGGTTTCAGGCCAGAAACGGTCATTTTCCGCGCGCTTCATTTGCTTCACTCCCCGGGATGGTCGGCTAAATGCTTGGGTCTGCGCATGCCAGCGTCGTCAACGGACCCGACGGTCAATTCCAGAGAGAGGAGATCGGTGCGGCAAAGAGGCCCGGTCCAAAAGGCACCACAGCGTCTCCGTCGTAGAGCACCACGCCCAAGGCGAAGCGCTTGCCTGAAGCATCCGCCAATTTCCGCAGTCCACTGAAATCCACTGCGGTCACGGTCGCGCCGGCCTTCACTTCGACACCGACGGTCCGGCGCTCCTCGTCTTCGATCACAATGTCGACCTCGTTCTGCTCCTTGTCGCGATAGTGCGAAAGTGAGAATCGCTGGCCGGTCCAACTCGCGAGTTTGAGCACCTCGGACAAGATGAAAGTCTCGAGCAGAGCGCCGAAGGCGCCTCGGTTGGCCGCCAGGTGCTGCGGTGACAGATCACGCAGGGCTGCGAGGAGCCCGGAATCCAGAAAGTGCAGCTTCGGTGTCTTGATCAGGCGTTTTAGTTCGTTGTTGGACCACGGCGGTAGCAGACACGTAAGGAACAGTTGCTCGAATATCCCGGCGTACTTCTGGGTGGTGATGTGCGTCAGACCTAGGGGTGCTCCCAAGCCAGAATAGTTTACAAGCTGTCCAGAATGATGGGCCAGCACGCGCAACAAACGCGGCAATTGCTGAGCCTTTTCGATTTGGGCGATATCGCGCACGTCGCGTTCTACAATCGCCCGGGCGTAGGCAAGGCACCAATCCCGCCGCCGGTTCCATTTGCCCCGCAACAGCACCTCCGGATATCCGCCAGTCAGAACGGCCGTCACCAAATCCTCGCCGATAATCAGGTTGGAGGGCTTAGACACGCGGCCGTGGAAGACTTCCGCAAGGAAATGGGATGGCTGCCGTTTGATTTCGGACACCGATAGCGGCAATAGGTCTACAATCGCCATGCGTCCGGCCAGCGAGTCCGCCACCGTCGGAACGGTCAGCAAGTTGGCCGAACCCGTTAGCAAAAACCGGCCGGGACGCGTGTCCTCGTCCACGGAACGCTTGATCGCGAGGATCAGTTCCGGAGCCCGTTGAATTTCGTCGATGGTCGCCCGATCCAATCCGCGAACAAAACCGACCGGATCGCTTTTCGCCGCACTTAACACCGTGGGATCATCGAGCGTCAGGTAGGTTGCCCCTTGTGCCGCCACTTTCTTGGCCAAAGTTGTCTTGCCGGCTTGCCGCGGGCCCGAGAGGAGCACCACGCGCGTATCAGACAATTCGTCCCGGATGCGCTGCTCAATCCAACGGGGATACATTTTTGGCGAGTGGGTTCATGCTTCTGGCGGCCGGATGAAATCGAACATCCGACCAATTGAAAGCCAATAAACGTCCAAATGAAATTCTATTGTCGTCTAATTGATAGCCATGCCCGGCATTTGGCCGCTGGGATCCGGATAACGCCGAGCGACGGGGATATCGCAGATGAGATTTGAGAACCGGGGTTCGAATCCCCGTGGGGACGCCAACTTACAGAAGCCACTTAACTTTAACGAGTTACGTGGCTTTTTTGTTTTGAGAAATCTTAAATTAAGAATGCGGGTAAGAATAAATCCGCCGATGCCGTTGATCATTCACGATGTCGCAGAGTGTCGAGAAACGGTGCCGGCGTGAGCACGGTTGGGGACTAAAGGCCGATGGATTCTGCAAGAAGTCCGTATGCGGAGGCACGATCAGGATCGATGGAATTGAAGAAAGGGGGATTGCCAAGGTTCATCCCGGGGCAGTTAGAGTCGTGTCTTAGCTGTTGCGGGGTAGTTAGATAGTAAATGAATGGAGGCACGCTCTCCTATGTTTTGAGTCGATCTTTGGCTTCGGAGCAGGCGCTTACATCGTTCAAAAGCTGAGCTAAAATGGTTCGTGCCTACAGCCGAACCGATAATCTCAGCCGCGTCTTCTTCGCTCCCTGCGAAGCAGCGAGAGGTAGTGTCCGGAGAGTTCAGCAAAAAGGCGGAACATGGTAAGTGGTTTGGTGCTAAAGCCAAAAACCACCAACAAAGGAAAACCATGAACCGCCCGAAGCGAAACGATGCAGTGATCAACGTAACGAAACAAGATCTGA
>CAITWF010000120.1 GCA_903896015.1 uncultured Opitutia bacterium
GTCCTGCGAGGACTGGCGGACTTTCTGGAACGCCGGAATCGCCATCGCGGCCAGCAGGCCGATGATGACAACGACGATCATGATTTCAACGAGCGTAAAGCCCTTGGTGGATTGATTGTTTTTCATACGAGGTATCTGATTATGTTATTGATGATATACCGCCCAAATGTGAGCAGCACAAAGAGCAAAGCTCCTCCATCAAATGGGTTCAAGGTTATAGTCATAAAACCAGACCCAAACGGGCTGGGTAATACCCCTACCCTGATTTACAGCAATTTCACGCCGCCGCCCACGCTAAGCGCGCTTTCTGCGCACGACGGCCTTCGATTTTACCAGACGCTTGGTACCTGTCTTTGGCTTAGGATCGGCCGCGAGCAGTTCGGCGAGGGGGAGATCGACGGCATCTTTCCAAAGACGTTCAAGCCCGTAGTGTGAACGATGGCTTCCGAGAAAAAGATGCACCATGACGTCGAAGAGGTCGACCACGACCCAGCCGCTTTCGCGGGCGGCATCGACCCCGACGGTGCGCGCGCCCGAGGCGTCGACGGCCTTCTCAAGTTCCACACGCAGCGCGCGCAGGTGCGGCTCGGAAGTCGCGGTCGCAATCACGAGATAATCGGTAATCGAGGATTGCTCGCTCACATCGAACACGCGGAGATCGCCGGCCTTTTTTTCGTCGAGCGCGCGGACGCAAATTTTAACGAGCGCGGACGCGACGGCTTTTTTCGGTTTCTTCATGGCCCTTCGCGATACAGGTGCTTCTCGCGGATGTAAACAATCGCCTTATGCGGCACGAAATAATCGAGCGATAGCCCCAGTCGGGTGCGCTCACGCAACTCGGTCGAGTTAATCGCGAGCAGGTGTCCGTCGCAACGATGCAGGCGCAGGCCAGGAATCTCGGGATGCGATCGCACGGGAAATCCTGGACGCTCCAGAAAGATGAAGTCGACGAGCTGGGCGAGCTCGAGAATGTCTTTCCACAGATGGAGCTTAGGCAACTGATCGCCACCGATCACCCAGTAAAGTTCGTCGTGCGGGTAGAGTTTTCGAAAGTATCGGGCCGAATCGATCGTGTAGCTGACGCCGCCGCGACGCAGCTCGAGATCGGAGATTTCAAACCGCCGGTCCCACTCGGTCGCAGCGCGCAGCATCGCGAGGCGATCCTCGGCGGAGGACTGGACGTCGGTCGGCTTGAGCGGTGCCTGGGCCGCCGGCACAAGAATCAGGCGATCGAGCTTGCGCTGCTCAAATGCGTCCTGCGCCGCCATCAGGTGGCCGAAGTGGACGGGATCGAAACTCCCGCCGAGAAATCCAATTTTCACCGGCGAACCGTGGGAGGCCGCTCAAAGTGCAGCAAGGCCAATTCACCGGAGGCCAAGCATCCTCCTGAGGCCAATCACGAAAATAAGGAGACTCTGCGAGCCAATCTCCTCAGCCGTTGCTCCGCTCCACCACCCACTACGAAGTTGGACTCAGAGAAAGAGAAAAGGCGCGACTTGCGTCGCGCCTTGCAAACTTTAGCTCGCCCGTCAGTGCGAACTCACTGAGTCGTGAATTCGCGCGTTCCAATCAGCGTCGGCGTGCTCGATCCGCTCGCGAAGTTATCAATTTCGATCCGGTAGCGATGCTTGCCTGAGCCCGGCGTAAAGCTGAGCTTGTAGATATTGTTCGCGCTAATCGAGTAGTGGTTATTGCCGACGTAACCAGAACTGTAGCTGTAGGTCGAAGGTGTGCCAGTGGTGCAATTCGGAAATACTTCGTAGATCGAAACGTAAACCGAAGTGTCTTTCGCCAGTGTGCAGTTGGTGTTGGGCACCTGACAGTCGCCGCCGCTGTGATCAGCCCAGTCATTCGAAGACGGGCAGAAGCGGTTGTGCGTGTCGCCATTGCGATTCCATGAGTTGCAGTTGTTATCGTCGTCGTCGTCGTTATCAGCGCCATACCACGAGCAGCCGGTCTGTGACCAAGTCCAGCCGCCCCAGGACCAGCCGCCCCAGCCCCAGCCGCACGACGTCCAACCCCACGTCGCGCCACCGCACGAAGTACTACCGCTCGACGTCGACGGGCAGCATTTTTGAATTTCGAAGGCGACGCTGACGCTATTGGAGCACGACTGCACCTTACCGTCCGCAAGCGGCTGCAGCCAGAGGACCTTGGTCGTGCAGGGTTGGGGTGCGGGCTGGGTCTCCTTCACAGTGAATTTAACCGAGGAGGTGGTGGTCAGGCCACCCGTGCCGGTCGCGGTCGCAGTCAACGTATAGGTCCCAGCGGCCGAGATCGAGAGGTTACCCGAGCCCGCTGCAGTCGTGGTCGTAAGTCCAGTCGGCGTGAATGTCACCGGCACGGTGGTCGTGCCGTTGCCCAGAGTGGCGGTGAGCGTGGAGACGGTGCCATTGGTTTCCGTGGCGTTGATCGCAAACGGGACGGCGGTCGCCGGACTGCCCGCGACACGCGTGATGATCGAACCATCGACGGGCTTGCTGATAGCCAGCGCCAGCGTCGGAGGCGGAGTGGCAGATACCACTTTGAATGTCGTCTGCGCACTCGCTGTGCCGTAAGGATTGGTTGCACTCGTCACCAGCGTGTAGGTGCCGGCAGCCAGCGACACGCTGGGAGCGGAGCCTGAGACGGCGAGGGTGTTAAGGCCGGTCGTGGTGAAAGCAGTGAACGAAGTGCCGTTGAGTGTCGCGGTCAGGGAGCTGATTGCTCCATAGGTGCTGGAGCCCGCAAAGGTGAATGGGACCGCAACTTGAGTGCTGCCCGCAGGGATGGTGAAGATCTGGCTGGGTGTCGGCGAGGAAATCGAAACAGTCGGAGGTGTTCCGGCAATGGAAACGGTAAAGGTGTTAGAGGTGGCGCTCGTGCCACCATCGTTGCTCGCGCGGGCCTGCACGATGTAAGTTCCCGGCTGAGAAACCGTCATGTTGCCGGTGGCGGTGACCGTGGCATTCGCCGTAGTCGACGTTCCGGTGACGGTGATAGCAGCGCCGTTTACAGAAGGACCAGTAAGGTTGGCATCGACGCTCAAAATGGGATGCGCTGAAACCGCCGTGCCCGTAAAAGAGAGCGGGATTTGCGCAGGGAAGGCCGTGGGAGCAAACGAAAACGCCTGAAGATCAGTCGGTGTCGAAATGACCACAGAGGGTGGCGCGCCCACGTTGGCCGGCAAGCTGACGGTAGCGTTAATCGCAGTGCCATTGTTGTTGGCGGCTGTCCCAGTAGGCCAACCGGAGGCATAGATTTGGTAGCCATATCCACCCGCCACCGCGTTGGCCGGAACCGTCATCGTCACGGTCACGGTAATCGTCTGCGAGGCCCCTGAAAAGGTGACGGAGCTCTGCGAAAAACTGAGATAGCTAAGAGCCGTGGTGTTCGAAACACCGGCAGGTGCAGACGTCACCGCAATGTTGGACGTAAGCAAAACCGTGGCTGCCCCAGTAAGCGTGTCAGGCGCCGTGATGGTCAGCGGATAGCTCCGCGCAAATGGAATAACGCCTTGGATCGACTGAGAGCCCGGTGAATAGGAAACCGTGTCCGTATTACCAGTGGGGCCCTGTGCGAGCATCACCGAGGCCTTCGGTCCTAGGAGCGCCAAGCAGCCCATCAAGGAAACAAAAATTCGACGACCAATCGTTTGCTGAACGCGGATGTGGGCTGTTTTTAGCATGGGAGTATTTTCACAGGCGTCCCATAGAAATCATCAAAGTTTCAATGCTTTGAGAAGACTGCTCAGAGAGGCGGGACTGAAAGCGTCGGGGTCAAAGGGCTGGCCGAGCCACTCGAGGAGATGCGTGCGCTCCGGGTGGTCGGGGTCA
>CAITWF010000121.1 GCA_903896015.1 uncultured Opitutia bacterium
CGTTTCCATCGTAACACTCCTTCTTTCAATGAAGTGTTACCCAGTTTCGTCGCTAGCTTACGTCCATGATCTGGTAGTTAGCACAGCGGCTTGGTGGCACGGAGGGTGAGCGTGGGAAAGATTCCGGCCCGCGTCTATCGCAAGTTCTGCCGGTAGTGGCGAGCGGTTCTCGTTGCCTGGGCAGTCACCAAGCGTTTGCGCCCGGTCCACCCCAAACCTGAAACCTAGGCGAGAAGCGCGCTCCGAAGCGAGCGGCCACAAAAAAGCCGCCCGCGCATGCGCGAGCGGCCTAAGGTATCCGGGGGTGGAAAACCCGCTGAGATTTAGAAGTTCAGCTTTGCGGTGAGCTGCATCTGCGTGCCCGGCAGCGCAAGGATCGAGCCGTTGCCGTAGACCGCATTCGGCGGCGACCAGTTCGCCTCGTTGGTCACGTTGGTTACCGAAAGATGGTAATCCCACTTCTTGTATTTGTAGGAGGCGCCCACATCCACCGTGAACTGGGTCGGGATGCGCAGCGAACCGGAGACGTTGTTGTTCATCTCGCCGGTCACAACCGTGTTGGCACTGAGGCTCAAGCCACTATCGAACGAGTAGGAGACCAGCGCGTTGAACAGGTTGCGCGGCAGTCCAGACTCGCGGGTGATCGTGCCAATCGGCACAGTGGGATTTGCCTGATTTGCCGGCGGAATCTCCGAGATGTTACCGAAGAGGCCATATTGGAAGGGCGCCGAAGCCTTCGCATCGATATACGAGTAGGAAACGGTCGCATAGAGGTGCTTGTTCGGCTGGTAGTTCAACTCCGCCTCGAATCCCTTGTAGTGATAGGTCTGGATAACCGTGCTGCTCGTGCTCTTCGCCGTGCGCTTTTGATCAAACACCGCGAAGTTAAGGAACACCTGATTGTTCATCAGCGAGTATTTGGTGCCCAGCTCATACAGCGAGCTCGGCTGCTCGAAGTTTTCCTTGTCGAGCGCACTGCCCGCGGCGTTCCATCCGGTGATACCACCGCCCACGCCGACGGCACCCGAGGTGTTGCGGCTGTAATTGTACGTGAAATAAGCGCTCGATGTCGGCGTCATCTTGTAGACCAAGCTGGCGTTGAGATTGGGATCCCACACCGAAATGCTGGCAGATTGATACGGCGGCAGGAGCGGCTCGCGCACATTTGCCTTGAAATAGTCATCCCGCGCGCCGGCGACCAGATTTACGTCGTCCGTCACTTTCCACGTGGTCTGCACAAACGGGCCGACCGTCGTGCCGTGGCTGTCGTTGGTGTCACCATTGAACAACCCGGGCTCGGCGTAACGATTGGGCCAGCCGGGGACCGGGAAGCCATTGCCACCCGCCGCGTAAGCCTTCGAGTTGTAGACATTGATTAGGCTATGGTCCTTGGTGAGATCCCAGACGTTGGCGGGCTCAAAGAAATAATCATCGTAGGCGACCGTGTGCTGATAGCGAACGTCGAGTCCGGCGTTCACGGTAAAATGCTTCGTGGCATGGACATATTCCGTGCGATTTTCGCCGAACCACGAAGGGTCGATGATCTCGCTGTAATAATATGTCGAAAGCGTGTTGCGCTTCGTGTGGCTGAAGTAAGTGGTGTTCTTGACGGAGTCATCGTTGCTCAGCTTGAAGGTCTGGATTGCCTGAACGTTGAACTCTTCGCCATAGGAGTGATTTCCCGGGCGCAGCAAACGAACGTGGCGGTCGAGATAGACGGTCGGGCCCCACGCGATGACGTTGCTGCCGCCGAGGACATTTTGGGAATTCTGCGCATCGGAAGGAGAGGCTTTGGCGCCGTTGTTGATGTTGATCCCGGTCGTGTAATTTCCGTTGTCGATCAGGTCCTGAGTGACGCGATTGAAGCCCCAGTTTTCCGTGTAATTCGCAATGAAGCCCTGCGCGTTGACGAACAGTTCGTAGTTTTTGTTCGGCCGCCAGGTTATCGCACCATAGAGCGAGTTGGTGCGTTTGTGGCCGTCGACATAGTAACCGGTGGTGTTTTCGCCCGAGTAGCTGACCCGGTACGCGAGTTCGTTCGAGAGCGGGCCGCCTTGATCGAACGTCCATTTGTTCGTGTTGTAGGAACCAAACGTGTAGCCCACAGAGCCTTTCGTCACATCGAAGTAAGGCCGCTTCGTCACGAGATCGATAAAGCCGCCGACATACATCGACGTGCCCTGCACGGCAGTCGCGGGACCCTTGACGATGTTGACCGACTCAACGGAGTTGAAGTCGACCGGCATGCCGTTGCCGTTGCTCGTGATACGGGCGCGGACGCCGTTGACATACGTGTCGGCGGACTGGCCGCGGATGCTGGCGTTGGAAGGCGCACCGAAGTTCGTCGTCGTAAACGCGCTCGACGTGAGCTTCGAGAAGTCGAGCACATCGGTGATGCTGATGTCGCTCAACTGCTGGCGGGAGATGATGGTGACGTTGCGCGGCACCTCGATGATATTGTCATCGGTGCCGAAGACGGAGTTGAAGGGGCGCGAGGTCGGCAGGATTTGCTGCTCGATCGGCACGCCCTTTACCTCGAATTTCTGCATCGTGGTGACGTCGTCCGCGGGCTTAGCGGCGGGCGTCTGGGCGGTGAGCGTGGTTGCAAAGACGATGCCGAGCGCGGCGCTCAATGCCGGCCTGACACGTAGTGGGTTATGAGGGTGGTAGTTCACGCCTAACGAAAGCAGGCGACGCGCCAATCTCGTCGCGCGCTTGTTACAATGGCATTTATGACCGAATTATGGACCTTTCGGGCACTCCAAGACCTCATTTCTTGGACGAATTCGGTTGTGGTAAAGTGCGCTTGAAAAGTCGCAAAACGATATCTCGTAGTGATCAAAACAGTGCGACATCTTGTAGTCATCAACTTTTCAGCGAAAAATGCGACACGACGAGGGGCCGCAAACTGCTGGTCGTGGACGACACCGAACTCAAAGACGATTTGGTCCAAGACGTGATCGCGGTGCTTAGATCGCGAAGTTTTGTCTCGATCGTGATCATGCGATCGCCGCCGGGTTATCCTCTACACTTCGCGGAAGGATCCGTCTCATAGTGTTCTTGTGAACACTTACCATGGCTTCCGCAACCCATTTTCGATTCAACTCCACGCTTCCGACACCCCCAAAAGCCAGGTTATTTGGCAAGGTTGGTTACCCGTTGCGCGAAGAA
>CAITWF010000122.1 GCA_903896015.1 uncultured Opitutia bacterium
TTACCATGGCTTCCGCAACCCATTTTCGATTCAACTCCACGCTTCCGACACCCCCAAAAGCCAGGTTATTTGGCAAGGTTGGTTACCCGTTGCGCGAAGAAACGATATAAAACTTCATATTTGCGTATAAATCAGGTAGCTACTGCCAACCCCATCGCGACAGTCTTGGTTGGCTTATGGCGTTAAGGAACGAGCAACGGAATAGCCTGCCGTCCAAGCCGCCGATAAATCCCAAAATCCTCGGCGTCGGTCGTCACGACCACATGCGCCCGATGCAGTTCAGAAAGCCGGACAAGGCACGCATCCGCATAGTCCATCTGTTGGCCGTAGCGCGAGATGAGGGTGCGTATCGCGGCTGACTCATCTGGCAGCAGCGGCACGACGCGCAAGATGCCGCGTTCAATCAGGGCAAAGATTTTCTCTCTGGAATCGGGCGTGCCGCGAAGGAGAAAGCATGCCTCGGAAATGACGGCATCGCAGGTCAGAGCAGGCTGTCGAATCGTTGCGAACTGTGTCACAGACCACTTGTGCCATTGGTCATCCTGATCAAGGGCACCAACGAGCGGACCGGTATCGATGATTGCGTCAATCACGACCGTAGCCCGTCAGTGACTTCTTCCTCTGACCGCTATGGATCGAACCGATCAAATCACCCATCGCTTCAGCAAGACTTACGGGGACTTCTTTGGTCGCGCGAAAAACAAAGCCGTTGCCGGCACGGTCACGCACACGAACTTCCTTACCCGCAAGGGCAGCTCGTCGGTAGTTGGGAAACTTACGAGTGAATTCACGGACAGTAACCTGCATGACAGACAAAGTTGTCAGCCATCGCCTCATGTCAAGCCGTTGAGGCACCCCGTATCCCAGTCCTTCCATTCTGAAACGCTCGCTTTCTGAGAATCCGCCGTCGGCGCGCTTCAGATCGGCAGGTCATCGAGTGGATTGGATGCCTGTTCGATCACCGGGTGTTTATAGAGGGCATCGGTGGGCGCTACTTTGCCGACTGTGACGAGGCGGTTCTAGTAAAGAACGGCAATAAATGGGCTAGAGGCGTGGCCCCATACGCCCTTGCTCCTGCAAACGCTGATCGACTCTCGCAAGACTCCCTCCGCCTGCTGAGCTGAGTGCTCAATCCTGGCGGAAGGGGTGAATCGCCGCCCTCGTCGAGCCCGACATTAAGAACTGATCGCCGCGTCTGGCCACGCAGCGATCAGGCGCTAGGCGGCCACCTCGCCGACCTGCACCAGATTTTGCAGCAACAGGCTTCCAAGCGTGGCGCCGCGGACGTTCAGCAGTGCGCCGCCATCGGCGAATTTTCCGAGTTCGATCGGGGCGAAGCCGAGTTGCCCGGCCAACGCCGCGACGGTCTCACTGGCAGTCGCGTCATCGCTCGACACAAACACGACGCGCCGTCCGCCGTGGGCAGCTGGGTCACTCGCGAGTAGTGCCGCCGGGAGGTGATTGAAAGCTTTAACCACCCTCGAACCCGGAAAGGTGCGCGCCACCAACGAGGACGAAGGAGAATCGCCGAGCACCTCGAGTGGGACGCCAAAGGCATTCGTCGTGTCGATCACCAGTTTCCCCTTCCAGTCGGGCCGCGCGCTCGCAACCGAGTGCAGCGAACCGAATGGCACCGCCAGGATGATGCAGTCGGCTTGGAGCGCGTCTTGCAAAGTCTGAGGAACGACAGTGTTGCCGGGTTCCTTTGCGAGCGCCGCGAGCGACTGCGGGCCACGGGTGTTGGCGATCGCGACCGGGATTTCGTTGCGAGCGAAATGCCGCGCGAGAGCCGACCCGATTTTTCCCGAACCGATGATGGAGTAGTTCATGACTGTTTGGCGGCGCCCGCGGAGAGGTTGAGTTCGGAAAGACCGGCAGCGGCCTGGCGGCGTGGAGTAATTTGCGCCACGAAGAATCCGGCAAACGCGGAGCGAGCCGCGACAAGCGAAATCGTCCACAGCGCCGTCACCACCAAAGCGACCGGCAGTCCGCTGCGATCCATGAACACATGGAAGAGCAGGATGTTGACGACGACAGGGGCGATGATCGCCAGCGCGAGCGGGACGAAGCGGTTCGTGAGCAACAGCACGCCGGCCATCAGCTGGAGTGCCATGATAACATAGAGTTCGCCCGACATATAGAGTGCGCCCATGAATTGCGCGCCGAGGCCCTGCGGCGGCGGCGTGGAAATGAAGTGTAGAAATCCGTTCAGTCCGAAGACCGAAAAGATGAAACCGAGGAGATAACGGGAGACGGTGGATGTTTTTTTCATGATCGTGATGTGTTGATGGATTGTTGGGTTGAGTTTCAGACGTGGAGAAAAACTTGGTCGTGACCGAAGCGGACCTTCGGCGCCGAGGCGTAGGGATCGGTCTCGGAGCGATAGCCAAGCGCACAGACCACAGTCGCGGTCAGGCCCAGCTCGTTGAGGCCGAGAATCGTGTCGAACTGGTCGGGCACAAAGCCCTCCATCGGCGCGGCGTCGACACCGAGCAATGCGGCCGACGCGATGAGCACGCCGAGCGCGAGATAAGTTTGTCGCGCAGCCCAGGCTTCGCGGCCTGCGGAATCTTTCGCACCGACGATGCCGCCCAGCAGCATGCCGCGCAGCCCGGCCAGCGATTCGACGGGGACGCCTCTAACGGCGGCGACATTCCGGATGTGCGCATCAACGTCGGCGGCACCGAAATCTTTTTTCGCCGTGAAGACGACGAGGTGCGACGCGTCGCGAACCTGCGTCTGGCCAAACGCCGCCGGCACGAGCTTCTCGCGCACAGCCGGGTCGGCCACCACGACGAATTTCCAGGGTTGCAGGCCACCGCTCGAGGGCGAGAGGCGGAGCGATTCTTCGAGGGCGTTCCACGTTGGCGTGTCGATGCGGAGCGAGGGATCGAATTGTTTGACGGCGTAGCGCCAGTCGAGCCCCTCGAGCAAGTCGGCGGGAGAGATCAGGGTATCGGGCGTGTTTGTTTTCATCAGGTCCCCAGCATACCGCGGCGTGCCGCTGCCCGGTAGCGTCGCTTCGGCATTGCGGCTATGCGGGCTTTGCATACCGTCGCCCGATGCTCCCTCAGATCCGGGCATTTCTCATCGTCAGCGAGGAAGGCAGCATCAACCGCGCGGCCGAACGGCTGCGCCTGTCGCAATCCGCGCTCTCGCGTCAGATGCAGGCGCTCGAACACGAAATGGGCGGCGCGCTCCTTGAGCGCACCTCGAATGGCGTGACGCTCACCCTAGCCGGCCTCGCCCTGCAGTCCGCGATGGGAACGGTGCTGGCCGGCTACGATCGCGCCGTGACGGATGTCCGCCGGATCGTCCGCGGTGAGATGAACATCATCCGCATCGGCTACATGGCCTCGGCGGCAAAGGAATACCTTGATGCGGCGCTTAAGCGCGTCCGCGCGGCGCACCCGGATCTCACGCTCAAGCTGCTCGACCTCTCGCCCGGCGAACAAATCGCCGCGTTGCGCGCCGGCGAGATCGATGTCGGCTTGACCGACGAATCCGCGGAAGTGCTCGCGCGCGAGTTCTACACGCGGGTGCTGGTGTCGATCCCCAGCGTGATCGCGTTGCCCGAGCAGCACCGGCTTCGAAAACTGGCCAAAATCCGGCTGGCCCAGTTAAAGGACGAAGTCTTCGTGAAGAGCGACGAACACGAGGTCCCCGGAGTCAACCGGCGGACCACCGCCTTTTGCTGGAAGCACGGAAAATTCCGGCCGCGCTTTGTCGGCCCCACGCACAGCCTCGCCGAAACGTTCGAGACCGTCGCCAACGAGAACGCGGTCGCGATCCTCCCGGCCTTCGTGCGCCATAATTCCGTCACGGGTGTCGTGATGCTGCCGCTCGCCGACGAAGGCGTGACGTGGAAAATCCTCGTCGTCTGGCAGCGCGGGAAGCCCACCCCCGCGCTGCGCACGCTCCTCGACGCCATGTTTAAGAAGACGTAGCCGAGCGGAACTTTCCGCAAAAGCGAATCAGCCATCCGCTCTTGCTAGACCTGCCGACGTCGTCGCGGTCGCCGGGAAAATCCGCCGCCGCTTCGCGATCGGTTGCGCGGAGACGGTCGGAGCCTCGATCCGCGGCGGGCGAACAGGGCGGCGGTCGCCGGCGAGCGCATATTGATCTGCGCCGACATGGCGCGTTTCTATGACCACCATATTAGGCCCAGAACGTCGTTCAACGGTTTACGTAATTTCGGTTATCGCGTAAGTCGTTGATTGGGGATTTAGAAATAGGCGGTGTACCGAAAAGGTATGGGGTGTGTCGCGCCAGCAAACAGTACATGAGGAAATAACGAAAGGAATGAAACATGTAATCGATACCCAGTGGGTTAAAACTCCCACACGAGAAAGGTTGGCAGCCGCTCGGAAGCGAACATTGCGCAGCGGTTCCGTAAGGGCCGCGCGAAGCGTATGGAGTGAGTACCAAAGCCGCGTAATTGAATCCCGAAAACATACACATCGTTCGGGTCCTCCTTCTCTGACACGGGGGGACAGCACCGCCAAGCCCACAGTAAGACGCCGCCGGCACGGGGCGCAGGCCATGGGCATGGAGGCTGAACCGGGAGCTGAGGGCGGGGCAAAGGTACATGGGGGTATCCTGGAAAGCTGGGAGAGCCGCCCCGATCCTTCGAACTGCCGGAATCGGACGACACCGGCATATCAACGTCCTGGCGCGCGGACCGCGCTTCCCGCGGTCCATGCGAGCGAAAGTCGGGAAGCAGTGAAGGACCCCGTGAGCGAGGGAAACCGAAGCGAGCGGGGCAACGGTGGCGGCAGTCTTAGTGGTCTCATAGTAGCGATTGAAAGTGGGCGAACCGAAACCGGAGGGAGCCCATGAGTAGCGAAGGGGACGACCGGGGAGAGTTCCGTGCTACCTGGCGAAACGCGGGGGAGAAACAGCCCCTGACAAGCGTTTCAACCCGCCAGCAGCACATTGCAGCAACGGCCAAGTGCTAGCGGCGGCGTGAACATCACCAAAAACCGCCGATCTGAAAATCGATAGGGCAATGCTAGTGGAAAAGCAGACCGCCGGAGATCTTGAAGATCGCCGGCGGCGGATGGCGTGACGGAACCGTCGGCGCGTCAATTGGGCGGGTCGATTTGGTCCTTCATCCGGAAGCTCTTGCCCTCGATGACGACGGTTTCTGCGCCGTGCAGCACGCGGTCCAGGATGGCCGACGTGACGCCGGCGTCGTTGTTGAAGATCCCGGTCCAGTGCTTGTAGGCCTTGTTGGTCGTGATGATCGTGGAGCCCCGCTCATAGCGCTGGCTGATGATTTGGAAGATCAGATCGGCGCCGGGCTTGTCCAAGGGCAGGTACCCTAATTCATCGACCAGGAGGACCTCGGGGCTGAGGTACTTCTTCAACTCAAACTTGAGCCGCTGGGCGGCCTGCGCGGCGGTGAGGTTGTTCAAGGCGTCGACCGCGGTGGTGAAGAGGACCGAGTGACCGCGCTGACAGGCTTCATAGGCCAGGGCGACCCCGAGGTGACTTTTTCCGCCTATGCCGGGACCGGCATAGGCGGGAATTGCGCTAGTCCGGGTCTGTGGGGGTGTCGGCGGGTAACCGCCGGCACTACCCGGAAAACATGCGCCAGATTTTAACCGCACTAACTCCCGCCGGAGGTTTTAGGCTCGAGGAGTTCGTGGCCCTCCCGAAAGCTTGACTTCGTCGCTTTGTCTAACATATTGTAAGACATGAAAACAGTAAGTATCCGCACGATGCAGCATCAGCTTGCTGCCATGATCGCTGAGGTCGAGAAAGGTGGAGAGATTCTTGTCACAAATCGGAACCGGCCCGTCGCCCGTCTCGGGCCGGTCGCATCGTCCGCGAGTCCTGTTGCCGGCACGGCAGCTACAATTCGCCGCTATTGGCGCATGCGCCCGTTGCCACCGGTGGTGCGCTCTTCTGTTACTCATGCCGAACTTATCGCCAGTGGTCGCGGCGAAGTATGAGCGCGACCGTCTATGCTGATACCAGCTTGCTCGCTTCCCTCTATCTAGGGGATAGCAACACAACTCGCGCGCTTGCTGCCGTTGCAAACGCTGCCCGTCCACTCATCTTAACGAACTGGCAGCGTTTCGAACTAGAAAACGCCTTTCAACTCCGGCTGTTCCGCCGCGAATCGACGCCCGCAGATCTTTCGGTGGCTGAGGCTCGCCTAGCAGAGGATTTGGCTTCTGGAATGATTGTGGCGACGCCTTTGCCGTTCGAGTCCGTTTTACCTGCCGCACGCCAATTGACCGCGCGCCATACCGCAATAGCTGGAACCCGCGCGTTTGACGTCTTCCACGTCGCTGCGGCCCTTCACCTTCGCGCGACGCGCTTTCTAACGTTTGACTCCCGCCAATTTGAACTTGCTCGCGCGACTGGCCTGCGAGTCAGCAGCTGAGTAGTTTAGAACCGTGCTCCAGCGGCTGATCGTTTCTGAGGAGCTGTTTCCATGACCTTCCTTTTTCACACAGATCAAAATCTCAGCCTTACCTGTTGGCGCTGGCCGGGCACAATGAACTCGCCACGTGCGGTGGGGTCGCCATCCATGATGACTCCTGGTGACCCATGTCGGATAGCCTCCCCGCAGCCTCCCGTCGCGCCGTGTTCGTGAGCTATGCTCGCGAGGATACGGCGTCGGCCCAGCGCATCGCTGAAGCGCTCCGCAGCCACGGAGTTGAAGTGTGGTTCGATCAGGCCGAGTTGCGGGGCGGTGATGCGTGGGATCAAAAGATCCGCAAGCAAATCAATGACTGCACGCTGTTCCTGCCGATCATTTCGCAGCACACGCAGGAGCGGGGCAAAGGCTACTTCCGGCTCGAGTGGAAACTCGCGGTGGAGCAGACGCACCTCATGGCCGAGGGCATCGCATTCCTCGCGCCCGTGGTCGTGGACGACACCGCCGAGTCCGGCGCCATTGTGCCGCCGGAGTTTATGCGCGTGCAGTGGACGCGACTGCCCGGCGCACTGCCGACCCCGCAATTCGTTGATCAGATCAAGCATCTACTCAACGCGTCGGTTCCTGCCGGTGTGACCGCGCCGCCGATGCCGATGCGGCCGGCGCCGGCGGCGCCCGTTGTGTCTGTCCCAGCACCCGCGGCAAAGTCCCTTTTCCCCACTGCGATTGTCGCCGCGCTCGGCACCGCCGTGCTCGCGTTTGTGGGCTACGTCGCATTTCGACTTGTAACGAAAGAAAAACCCGCGCCCGCCGTCGCGGAAAAATCCACCGCCGAAGCGAAACCCGTTGCTCCAACTGCGCCCGCCGCGCCCAAGGTTGATCCGAAATCCATCGCCGTTCTGCCGTTCGCCAACCGCAGTCCGAACAAAGAAGACGAGTTCTTCACCGACGGCATTCACGACGACATCCTCACGAACCTCTCGAACCTCCGCGAACTCCGTGTCGTCTCGCGCACCTCGGTCGAACAGTATCGCGGCACGAACAAAACACTGAAGCAGGTCGGCGCGGAACTCGGCGTCGCCTACGTGCTCGAAGGCGGCGTGCAGCGCGTGGGCAACAAGGTGCACGTGACCGGGCAACTCATCGACGCGCGCACCGACACGCACCTCTGGGCAAAGTCTTTCGATAAAGATGTGAGCGACGTCTTCGCCATCCAAGCCGAGCTCGCGACCGCGATCGCGAACGAACTCCAAGCCGTGTTGTCGCCGCAGGAAAAAGCCCGGCTCGATCGCGCGCCCACCACCAACGCCGCCGCTTACGAACTCTATCTTAAAGCGATTGCGGCGAGAAATTGGGAGCAAACTCGGCCGTTGCTCGAAAGCGCCGTGCAGCTCGATCCGAAATTTGCGCACGCCTGGGGCGTGCTCGGTCGCACGCTCGCCGAGCTCGATGTTCGCCGGCACGATTCCACCGGTGCGTTGCAGGAAAAAGCGCAGCGAGCGGTCGATACGATGGAGCGACTCGCGCCCGATGAACCCGACACGCTGCTCCAGCTCGCCCGCTACTATTCGCGCATCAGAGATATTGCGCGTTCGGAAGCTTATGTGGCCCGCGCCGCCAAAGTCCTGCCGGGAAGCGCCGAAGTCGCGCTGTTGCTCGGCGACGTCGAGGAGCTCCATCATCGTTTCAACGAGGCGCTCGCCCAATATCGCAAAGCCTACGAGTTGGATCGCCAGGGCGAGGACATCCGACCGACGCTCGTCGCGTGGCTCGAAGCGCTCCGGCGCTACGACGAAGCGGAGCAGATTCAACGCGAGAACTTCGGCGCCGGTGGGTTGGGGGTGGCGGAGGTGGCGTTTAGAGCGCGAGGTGAGACGAGCGGAATCGAGGCATGGCTCGCCGCGAACCCTCAGGATCTCGAGTCACAAGCATATCGCTTGTGGCCGATCGGTAAAACCGCGGAATATCTCCACGTTCAAGATCAGCGTCGCCAGCAAGGTGGCATTGAAACGTTCAGCAACAATGAAGAGACCCAAATCATCATCGCGCGCATGGCCATTGGCGACACCGAGCGGGCGAAAGCCGATGCCGTCAAATTTTTGGCCGACCACAAAGGCGCAATCGGCCGTTTGAACGCACTCAACTTCGCGATCGCTGGCGACAAACAAGCCGCGCTCGACACGATGGGAAAGTATATGGCCGATGCGAAGAGCCGCGGCGTAGATCTCGATCTCTCAAACTTCTCCTTTGGCTACGCCTCGGTGCTCGCCTGGGCGGGTGAAAAGGACAAAGCCGTCGCCGAACTTGCTCGGCTCCTCAAGCTCCCGAGCAACACCAATGTGCATGCATTGCGGCATCAAGCTTGGTGGCACCCGCTCCAAGGCTATCCGGCGTTCGAAGCGCTGCTCGCCGATCCGAAGAACAACGCGCCGCTATTGTGAGCCGAGTTGGCGCGTTTCTTTAATCACCGTATTCGGCACAAAACCACGATCAACATTTTGCACAATTCTGCGTGCTGCGTAAATCAGTGATAAATGACGCCGGAATTATCCGCGTTTCAGAAAGGTATGGCGTAAGAAACAGGCGGCGGAAGGTTCAGTCGGCCGCTGGGTCCACTGTCAGGGGAACGAAAGCGCGGCTGGGCGAGCGATGGCGGGCCGCGCGCGCCCTCAGTTCGAGATGCGCTCTCGCCAAGAATCCGGGTGGCGACTGTGATGCTTGAAAGCAAGAATGCGAACGTGGTCTGGGAGAACGCGGTAATAGATCGCGTAGGGAAAGCGCGGCACCAAGAACCGCCTAACGTCGTCCTCGATGATACGCCACCTTTCGGGCGCAGCAGCAATGACCGCCACGGCTTCGTCTATCGCGTCAAAGAATTGGCCCCCCAAGGAAGGAACCTTCTGTTCGTAGACCTTCGCCGCCTCGATCAACTCCGCCGTGGCACCGGGATGCTGGATTACTTGCATCCGATAGCTCGACGTGCGGCCTTCATCGCCTCTTCGTGGCTGATGCCAGTCACAGCGCCCGCTGAAAGTTCGCGATCACGGCTCACCGCTTCGCGTACGGATGATCGTTCCGACGCGTCCGGCAGGCCAGCATCAATGCTCTCCCAGAGCGCCTGCGCCAAAGACACTTTCTCGGCTAGCGGAAGTGCCATCGCTTCGGCCGTAAGTTGCTTTGTAGACATAGCGGAAAAATGATTGCGACGATGTCCGCTGTCAAGGGACGCTGAGCTCGTTTCCCAGATCTTGGATTGTGGCACAGCCACGATCATGAGTCCGGATACAGATTGACAGCTGTAGCGGCTCGCACTTTTTGAGTATGTGTTGATCGTCCAGCTTCCCATGCGACTTCCACGCGCGGTCTGGATCCTTGTCTTGCTCGCACTCCCCGCGCTGCTCCGCTCCCAGAACCTACCGCTGGCCCAGGAGTTCGTTGCCAACATCGGCGCCACACCGCTAAAGGCGCCCGCGACCGCCGACTTCGCTCCGGCTACGGCGTTCACGATGGAAGGTTGGTTCTATCTCGCCCGCCCCCAGCCGAGCCCTTGGCTGATGGGCAAACATTTCGCGGCCTCGACGGCTGGCTTCAGCTTCGCCCTGATGCTCAACGATACCGACACTAAACCCCGATTTCTTGTCTCGGCTGGAGCGGCGGGCAACACCCGAGGGATTGTGGCGCCTTCGGCCATTCCGCTGCGCACCTGGACTCACCTCGCGGCCGTCTACGAAAACGGTGCGATGCGTCTCCTCGTCAACGGCGTCGTGGTCGCGACCGGCACCGGCGCCGGACCGTTGGTGTTGGATTCCACCCAGCCGTTCAGCCTCGGTGAGGGCATTCTGGGTAACGGGGGCTACAACTTTCCGCTGTTCCCCGGCTACGCCTGCCAGGTCCGCTACTGGAATGTCGCCCGCACCGCGGCGCAAATCACCGCCGCGCTCAACGAACTGCTGCCCGCGGACCGCGCTGGCCTCGTGGCCGCATGGCCGCTCGACGAAACCTCCGGCTCCACGGCGCGAGACATCAGCGGAGCCAATCGCTCGCTCACGACCGCGGCGCCCGACAATACCGCGCCCGCGCTCCAATCCGGCCGCTTCGCCCTGCTCACCGCCGGCGCATTCTTCGACGTCACAACCACGCCGCTGACCGACGACACGCTCAAATACATCTCCGACTCCGCGCTCATCGACTTCGACGGCGATGGCGACCTCGATCTGGTCATCCTCCAAGGCTACGCGCCCCCAACCTATCCGGAAACGCGCACGCGGCTGCGCGCCTTTCGCAACAACCGCGGCACCTTCGTCGACGCGACGGATGCCGTCCTCGGCAACGTCACGATGGCCGGTCCTCGCCATATGTTCGTGGGTGATTTCAACCGCGACGGTCGCCCCGATTTGTTTGTCGCCGAGGCCGGCACCGACATCGCGCCGTTTCCTGGCGGGCAGTCCAAGCTGTTTATCCAGTCGGCCGACGGCCGACTCGTGGATGAGACCGCGACGCGACTGCCGCAGCGCCCCAGCTACACGCACAACTGCGCGGCGGCCGACATCG
The DNA here is from genome assembly GCA_903896015.1 of uncultured Opitutia bacterium. Taxonomy (GTDB): domain Bacteria; phylum Verrucomicrobiota; class Verrucomicrobiia; order Opitutales; family Opitutaceae; genus CAITWF01. The sequence continues at coordinate 10,943 of CAITWF010000122.1, forward strand.
ATGGCGACGGCGACCTCGACCTCTACATGGGCAACGTGTGGGGCGGCGACGTGGGACCGCGCTTCTACATCAATAACGGCAGCGGCTTCTTCACCGAAGCAACCGACCGAATCCCGGCGGACATCGCCAATCGCGCCCCCGGCTCCGTGTTCACGTCCTGCCTGCTGCTCGACGTGAATCGCGACGGCTTCCCCGATCTCATCCTCGGCGGAGCCGATGCCCCGAAGAATGAAATCCTGATCAACGACCGCACCGGTCACTATGTGCGCGACAGCCGCTACACCCTGCCACCGCGCTTGTTTGATCCCAGCGGCACTTCGCAGACCGTCTCGACCGTCGCAATCTCCACCGCAGATTTCAACGGCGACGGCGCGCCGGATCTGCTTCTCTGCACCACCGACGGCTACACCAAATCCGCGCTGCAACTTCTCCTAAACCGGGGCGACGGCACGTTTGTCGATGCGACTTCCAGCGCTGGGCTGGCTCTGCCTACGCTCACTGCGCCACAGTCGTCGTGGGCCAAGTGGACGCGCATCGTCGACCTCAACGGCGATGGCCGACCGGACATCGCAGTGGAAATTAGTTGGTCGGGCGGACTGGCCGTGCGGCTCTTTGTCAATCGGGGCGATGCCACGTTTGTCGATGTGACCGATACGTACACCCGCCTCGGCTACGGCAGCGGCATTCTCCAAGCTGGTGACTTCGATCGCGATGGCCGCATGGATCTCGTCACGGCAGGGATCACCGGAATCGAGGTCTCGCGCAACATCCAGAACATGACGTTCGGCCGGCTCGCGAATCTCTCGGTCCGCTCCCAAGCCGGCACCGGCGACCAGACGCTCATCGCCGGCTTCGCCCTTGGCGGTGGCGCCGGCTCGAAATCACTCCTCGTCCGTGCCATCGGCCCCACACTGTCCGCCTTTGGCGTCACCGGCCCGCTCGCCGATCCGCTGCTGGAAGTAGCACCGCTGGGTGGCGTTAAGGTCGCCACCAACAACGGCTGGGGCGGCACCACCGCGCTCAAAAACGCGTTCACGAGCGTCGGTGCCTTCCCGCTTTCACCCGACACGAGCAAGGATTCCGCGCTCGTCTTCTCTCCGACATCTGGCGCCTACACCGCAAGCGTGACCAGCGCCAGCAACACGACCGGCGTCGCGCTCGTCGAAGTTTACGACGCCGGCACGGGCAATACGCCGCGGCTCAACAATGTTTCCGCCCGCAGTCTGGTCGGCACCGACGCCGATGCACTCATCGCTGGCTTTGTGGTCAACGGCACGATGCCGAAGAAGCTGCTAATTCGTGCGAGCGGTCCATCGCTCGCCACCTTTGGCGTTGGCGGCACGCTCGTCGATCCCGTGCTCACGGTGCGACCGCTCGGCAGCGACTCCGTGGTCGCCACGAATGACGATTGGGGCGGCACCGCCGCGCTCAAGGCCGCGTTCGCCTCAGTCGGTGCCTTTGCGTTTACCCTGGACACGAGCAAGGATGCGGCGCTGGTCGTCGAACTTCCAGCGGGTGCCTATACCGCCACCGTCTCTGGCAAGAACAGCACCACCGGCGTTGCCCTCGTCGAAGTCTACGAACTGCCCTGAGTCGATTTGGCGCGTTCCAATAGGGACCGTATGCGGCACAAAGATACGATCAACGGTTTACGCGAGGTTTACTCCTTCGTAAATCGTTGATCAGATCCTCCGTGGGTCGGCTTGTGCCAAAAACGTTTGGGGTCTGAAACTCTCTTCTCGCTTGCTCTGCTTCACTGTGTCCCAACGCGCTGCGTTTGCATCAAATTAGCACGAGCTCCGGCGTTGCCCTCTCACAGAAAACTGGCTCCGATGCCATTGATGCCGACGTCCAAACCCTCCGCGCCCCTCACTTTCGACCTCCCGGTTTCGCTCATCGCCAAGATCGAGGCTATCCGGTCCGACCATGACCTCGACTCGGCGAGCGAGGCGGTCCGCATGGCTCTCGCGAATTTCGACCTCGACGGCTTCACCTCCGACGTAGAGGAGCATACCCAGATTTCCGTGCGGATTGACGCCGCCACGCGCACACGACTGAAACGAGCCGCGAAGGCCAAAGACGTGAGTATCGGAGCCATCCTCCGCGCGGCATTGGACGCGGTTCCGGCGAAGAAGAAGCGTCGAGGTGCATAGGAACAATACGCCGCTGTTTTTGAGGCGCTGTGCCTCAGACGTTGCTTTTGGAAACATGAGGAAAACGGGGCCTGTCTGTCGCTCACCGACCGGGAACTATAAACTCGCCAGCCGCGGCGTCGTCTTTTGGATGCATGACCGGCCATTTCCAGTGTCGATGCGGAAGCGCCACACTTTTCATGCTCGGTCCACGTCGCTGACAGAGTCCCGAAACAAATAATCCATGAGAAAATTCCTGCTCATCGCATTAATCGCGTTTAACGTGGTTTCTGGGCTCTCGATCCGGGCCCAGGAACTGGGCTTGCCTCGAAAGAATGGACACCAATTCAGGCGGCTTTGATGTCTTTCGGTTGTTGTTGTATTTCGTAGGCCACAGGTGAGATCTGACCGAGCGAGCTGTGGCGTCTCGTCGGGTTGTAAAACGTCTCGATATAA
>CAITWF010000123.1 GCA_903896015.1 uncultured Opitutia bacterium
CAGTACTTTTACTCGCTCAGCGCGCGACCGCCGCGCTCCACGCGGTTTCCGGCTCCTTGGTTTTTCCATCCCACGACTCTAGCGGATTTTTCCGCCGCCGTCGTCACGTCAGAATTGTACGCTTACCGTGAATCTCCTGGCCGAAATTCACGCGACCGACGGCTTCGGTCAAAATTTCCAAGCGCGCCGGGTGCGCCCGCGCCGGCACCTCCACTGTGAAAAGACTGGTTCGGCGATCCATCGCCCCGACTGGTTGCCCGTCGATGAACACCCACGCGAAGTCGTGCACCGCCGCCGCCCGCAGGATAGCCGCGGGCCCGGCGGGCAGCGTCGAGCGATACACCGTGCAACCGCGACTTTGGTCGTAGAACTCGATCGAGCGTGGGCGAACTTCGCCGGTAGCGATCGGCGCGGGCACGTTGTCGAGAACCGGCGCGATTTCCGTGAGCGCAAACGGCGCGATCCCAACGACAGGGTTTGCAGGTGGCGGTGCGGGGAGCGTTTCGCCGGGCGCGAGGTGTTGCGAGAAGAGTTCGCGCAGACGCGAGAACTTCGGCGTCGTCCAGCCCGCCTCGCTGATCGGCGCATCGTAATCGTAGCTCGACGTGTACGGCTTGAACGGATGGTCGGCACCCGACCACAGGCCAAACGACGTGCCGCCATGCACCATGTAGATACTAAACGACGCGCCGTGTTCGAGCATATAGCCCAGGTCGGTGACGGCCTGATCGATTGTCGCGGTCGCGTGCGTGCGCCCACAGACGTCGAACCAGCCGGGATAGTATTCACCACACATCAGTGGTCCGGTTTTCTGAAACGGGCGAAGCGTCGCGAAAGCCGGCGCAGGATTCTTGCCGAAGTTTACTACTTGAAAAAGATCCGCGCGCCAACCCTTGGCGATCGCGTCGGGCGGGTTGCACGCGAAGAGGGGTACGTCGAAGCCCGCATCGAGCAACGCGCCACGCAGCGCGCCCATGTAGGCCGCGTCGCTGCCGTAGGAGCCATATTCGTTTTCCACCTGCACCATGAGCAGCGGGCCGCCACGCGTGACTTGCAGGGGCGCGAGCACGCGGCCGACTTCGCGCAAATAGTTTTTTGCCGGCTTGAGAAACCGCGGATCGGTGGTGCGCAGCGCGACGCCGTCATTCTTCAGCAGCCACCACGGGAGTCCGCCCATTTCCCACTCCGCGCACGAATACGGACCCGGCCGCAACAACACCCAGAGCCCCTCCTCTTGCGCGATCCGGCAGAATTCGACGACGTCCGCCTGGCCGCTCCAGTCAAATCTTCCCTGCTCCCATTCGTGGAAATTCCAGAAGAGGTAAACGCACACGGCGTTCAGCCCCATCGCACGGCAAAGCTGAAGCCGGTGTCGCCAGTATTCCCGCGGCACTCGCGCGAAATGAATTTCCCCGCAACGAATCACGAAGGCCTGGCCGTCGAGGAGGAACGCGTTTTCACCGATCGCAAACGTGTGCGACGGGGCTGGTGCGGCCTCGGCCGGTGGCGTGACGACGAGCGGCAGCATCAGGCTCAGGGAAAGGAGCATTGAACGAAGTTTCATGGGGAAGTCCGGGGTGAGGCTCAAACCGGAGCGAAAGCCTCCACCGCCGGCGACGCGACCATCTTCTGGGCGTTCCGTCCAGCAACCCAGCGATCACCAGCGAAGCATGCAGTCACGCCTGCGCACCCGCCGAGCGGCGGGCCAGCGTCTGCGACCACTCGCGCCAGCCCATCACGCCGAGCACGAGATAGACGCCGTAGAGAAACGCCGTGTAAGCCAGCTCCGCGCTCCAATAGGAAATCACGGCGACAAAATTCACGACGACCCACAGCGGCCAGTTCTCGAGGTTCTTGCGCACCTGCAAAACTTGCGCCGCGACGCTGAACGCCGCGATGAACGCATCGCGCCACGGCTGCGTCGCACCCATCCATTTTCCGATCGTGAGCGCCCAGGCCACCGTCGCGACGCCAGCGAGCGCCACCGTGACGAGCCGGGTCCGCCCGCGGAGTGTCGTCACTGGCAGTTCCGGCGCCGCGCCGCGATCCCGCACCCAGTGCCGCCAGCCCCACGCGAGCATCCAGAAATAGAAAACCTGCAGCGCAGCATCCGCAGGAAAATGCGACTGCCAGAACAACACCGCCTGCACGGTGACCGCCGCGAGTCCGATCGGAAAGGCCCAGAGCGATCGCTTGATCATCAGCCACACGCCGAAGATGCCGAGCCCGAGGTTCAGCTGATCGAGCGGCGAAGCGGTCGCAAAACCCTGGGAGATGTTCCGGAAAATCTCGTTCATGCGCGGGACACGCGCTTACTACGCGGGCGCGACAAACGCTTCCATCGCCTCGCGCGTGATAGCGTAGCGAGCCCCGCAGCGCGGGCAGCGAATCTCGATTTTTTCATCGCCGCCGAACAATTCCTCCGGGCTCTGCCGCATCGCCGGCGCGAGCACTTCAAGCATCCGCGCCTGATTGCAGCCACAATGCCACCGGCACACCCGCGTCTCCATCGGAACGACGGTTTCCGTCTTTTCCAAGTCGCGCACGGCGTCGACCGTGAGCCCCGCAAACCATGCGAGGTCGCAATCGGGATGCTCGATCACGAGCGCAAACTCCTCCTCGCCTAGCTGGAAAAACCGTGCGCCGCGCTGTTCGCTCTGCGTGTAGAACTTCTCTGCGGCTGCCAGCGGGTCCGCTCCGGTGAACGTGACCGCGCTGCGTCGTTTTTCTCCGCGTCCGCGCACGACATCCGCGTAAAACAAGTTTTCCGGCCCCTCCTTCACGTTTTCGTCAAAGATCCGCCCGGTCACGGCGCCCGTCTCATTGTCGCCGGTGAGAAACACGTTCATGAGCGGCTGTTGAAAGTTGATCGTCCACGCGGTGAGCTCATTTCGCGGCCGCGAGGCGCAGTGCAGCACAAAAGCCGCGAGCGCGCGCTTGAAGATCGCGTCGTGCTCCGGCGCAGGCTTAATTCGCTGCGCGCTCAGGTGCAGGTAATAATCAACGAAGAGGTCGCCAAAATCAGCGCGGGTGACCAGGGCGTGGCGGTTGCGCACGAACCGCACGGGCACGTCGAGGCCGGCATCAGCGAGGTTGGGCGGCGTGGTTTCGGGCATGGGACAAAGTTTCGCCGACTCGGGACATTTGTCCAGCGGCTCGCGGTCAGAGTTCCGCCGCGTGAATGACCAGAGCCCGCGCCTGCTCGGCGCGCTTCCGCGCTTTCTCCACGCCGAGCGCGTCGAGCCCAAGCGTGTTCGCGACCGCGAGCACCGTCCCCACGCCGCAAAACGGATCGAAAATAATTTTTGCGCCGGCCTGCTCCTTCGCAAACCGCACCGCGTGCGTCGCCGCCCGCACGCCCATCGCGCGCACCCATATTTGCGGCCCCGCATCCACAATCACATCCGGGATCGGCAGCACATCGGGACACTTCATCGCCCGCGAAACCGCGATCAAGTGCGTGAAGCCCGGCCGCCCTGCCGTCAGCATCCCCGGTGGACGCCGACAGACAATCTTGTGAAAAAGCACGTGCGCCCCCGCATCCTCCGCGGCGCGCGTGACCATCGCCCCTTTGTCGATCCAGCGGCCATCATGCTTGATGTCGCTCTGAAAGAAGATCGCCGCGCTCTCACTCGGCGCTGCATCGACCACGAGCCGCACCGCATCGAGAAACCACTCGCGCCACACGGGGAGCGCCAGACCGACCTCCGACACATCCGGCAGCGACGTGACCGCGCACGCGCCGGCGATCGGGCCGTGCTCCCGCATCCACGGGATCGCATCCGCACAATGGACTTCACGCACGGGGCTCGGATTCATTCGGCCAACTCTTTTTCGTTCTTCTCCGCTACGCCAGCCCGCGCTTGCCCGCCGAAGTCTCGGCGGAGTCGGGTCGCAGCTAGTGCGATGTTTTCGAGCAACGCGATCCGCTGTGCTTCCGCCGCCTCGAGCGCAACCGGCGGGCGCACCAGCACGAGTGCCTCGCCCCGCCGAACGAGCAGACCCCAACCCGCAGGAATTTCCGCCTCGGTGAAAATCGCTTCCTCCACGACGAGGTAGAGAAGATCCGCGCAGCGATACCGATACATTTTCGAAAACCTCGTCCCTTTCAGCACGCGCGCTTGGAGCGTCGCCAGCTCCGCAAGCACGTCGCGATACGTCGCGTGCTCCAGGCCGGAAAAATCCCAGGAATCAAATTCCGCGAACAGCGACTCGCCCCGCCGCAGATCCGGCCGGTGCACCGCGAGCAACTCCTCCAGTTTCGCCCGCCGGACAATCAGCTCCGCGAGTTTCCGTTTTGTCTCCGCTTCCGCATGCGCGTCCTTCAACAGATCGGCCCGCGCCTGCTTGCACTCGAAGACGGCGATGCGGCGGTTTTCCCCGCGCGATGCGGCGGCGACATCCGCGCGATACCCGCTCTTCGGCACACGCACTTCCGGCGCCGCGATGGCGAAGCCGTTCGCACGCGCCCAATCGAGCGCGAGCGCCTTCAAATTTCGGTGGGTGTCGGTTTCGCCGCGATTCATCCGTTTGGGTGTAAGCGGGGTTTATCCCCGGCTCGTCGGGCGTCCAGCCCGACCTACGCACACATGAGGAAATCGCGTCCCTCGACGTAGCCGCGCGCGATTAGTTTCCCGCGATTGTAGTCGCGCGCGCCGCGCGTTGAAACGTAGCTCAACACGAAAATCTCCCCGGGCTCCGGCAACGCATCCTCGCCGAGGACCGGCACGCCCGTGCCGCCGAGCCCGCGGCCGATCTTCTTCGCGTCGACATCAATGTAGCCCGCGATCGCCAAGCCTTGAGCCAAGAGATGCGCGGCACGTTTCCGCGTGTAGCGGCCCGCGCCCCACACGAAAATTTTCCGATCCGGTCGAAATTCAGAAACCGCGAGGCCATTATGGACTCCTAACTTTCCGACTTTTGAAGTCAACGGCGCCAGACTCAACACTCGTTTCACCTCCCGCGCGATCCACTCCGCTTTCATCTGAAAAAATCTATCCGGCGCATAGCGCGCATCCGTCCGCGTCAGCCGCGACGGTGAATCGTGCCACGTCAGCAGCACGCGCGGCACCTTCGCCATCCGCACGCCCGCGTCGAGCCAGCGCAACCACAACTCATAATCCTCGGGAAAATCGCCGTCGCTCCAGCCGCCGTGCCGCGCCACGAGTTCACGGCGGAACATCACGCTCGGGTTCACCAGCGGTGATTCCACAAAGCGGTTCATCGAGATCGCCTCGGGCGACACGAGCGCATTCGTCCAATCTACATGAAGCGCATAGCCCGCGCTCGCAGCCCGGTCGCCACCGAATTCCACCAGCGATCCCACGACGCCGACGCCGCGATTTTCCGGTGCGCGCAAAAAGTCGCTCTGCACCGCAAGCCGCTCCGGCAGCGACTCGTCGTCGGCATCCATCCGGGCGATCAACTCACTCCGCGCTACCGCCACCCCGGCATTGCTCGCCTGCGCGACACCTGCGCACCCCTGCTCGATGAGTTGCATCCGTGACTCGTTCCGTGCGAGTTCCCGGAGAATCTCCCGCGTCCCATCCGTCGATCCGTCGTCGACCACAATCAGTTCCCAGTCTGAAAACGTCTGCGCCTGCACACTTGAGATCGCGCGCGCGATGGTCGCGGCAGCGTTGCGCACCGGGAGCACGACGGAAACGAATGGGGGCGAAGTTTGTGACACGACCCTTCGATCCAAAGCGCGGCAGCGCGCCGTGTCCATGCGTGTTCGCAGCGTGCGTGACAGGCAGAGCGCTTTGAGATCGGCAGCGATCGGTCGGGCCGTCAGTGTCGGCCGTCACCCGTTAGATGAGCGAATCAAAATCCAACGTCACCCAAGCAGCCGCCGCATCGTCGCTCGGAGCAACTTTGCTGCGTTATCGCGCAGTGACGGCCTTCGCCCTCTGGGTGGGAGTCGTGCTCGTCGGGGGCTATCATCTTGGAATTGAACTCGGCGCGCTGCGGTTGAGCGAGCCGATGGGCTCGTGGGAAACCGTCTACGCCGCGATCGCACGGGCGTGGCCGCATCAATACCAATGGGATCATTTCGTGGACGGGCATGATGGCTACGGCCCGGGGTATCCCACGCTGGTCCAGCCACTTCTCCGGGCCGGGCTCGACGTTTATTTCGCGCACCGGATCGTAAACCTCCTGGCCATCGTCGCAGCCGGCGCACTCGTGGTGCGGCTGCTGCTCCAACAAGGATGCGCGCGCCGGATCGCGTGGGGCCTGGCGACAATTTTCTACGCGCTCAACGCCGGCTCCTATTCGATCCAGGCACGGCCAGATTTTCTCGTGCTTTTCGAAATCACAGTGCTGCTCGCGCTCGGCGACGCAGCCGCGAGGGGCCGGCTGAGACCCGGCTGGCGCTTCGGCACACTATTCGGTCTCGTCGCACTCGGGGCATTTTTCACCAAAGCCTATTCGCTATTCTCCTGGGGCGCGGTGCTCGCGTATCTCGCCCTATTCGTAAACTCGCGCGGCGCGATTGTCGCCGGGCTCGTCAGCGGCGCGCTGCTCGCAGGCGGTATCACGCTGTTCGCGACGCAGAATCCGCTCTACGTGCTGGAAGTGTTTCGCGGCCAAGTCGTGCAAGCCTCGCCGAGCCTCGCGTGGCTCGGCCATCAAGCAGCGGACTTCGCCCTGCTCGCCGGCGGCGTCGTCGCGGCGATTGCCCTGCCAGTCGTGCTGCGACTCTGGCCACGGGCGGACGGGCCTCGCGCACCCATCGTTCGGAACGACTCGGGGAAAAAATACTGGACGTGTCAGGCGCTGTTCGCCGCAGCGGGTTTGCTCGCCGGACCCGGCTGGCACACGGGCGCCTATCTGACCTATTTCCTCCACCTGCTCCTTGTGCCGATGGTAATGCTCGCCGGCTCGCAGGCGGCGAAAGCAACTTCCACCGTCCACGGCTGGTTCGACCTGGCGCTCACTGCCAATCTGGCGGTCCTCATCGCCGTCGCGCCGGGCTGGCCGCAAGCCGATGCCACCTGGCCAGAACTTCGCGCCGACATTCTCCACGAGCCCGGCAGCGTCGCCGTGGACTACCTCATGGAACCCATCGCACGCGAAAAAGGCGGCGTCGAGATCGTCAGCACAGGGCAGACAGGCTATGCGTTGAGGGAGCCGTTCCTCATGTCGGCCAACACCGACGCCGTGCGCCGCGCCCGAACCGCCGCCACGCATTTCTCCGACGCGCAAAAGCACACGCTCTTCGGCGAGCAGCCGGTCGACGCGATCTATTTGGATTGTGTGGTCGATCCGAGCGGCGAGGGGCGCTTTGCCGTGTTTCCGCGGAACGGACTGCCCTGGTTCAAGGGCCCAGAGATGGATCACTACGTCGCAACCAGGGTCTACCACCTTACGCCCTATTACTTCGCGACCAACGTCCCGCGGGCTTGGGCCGGCGTCGCCCGGACGACCATCGTAAAATTCGAGCGGAAGCGGTAAACTCCGTTCAATTTTCGCGGAAATTTTTTCCGGGATCGACGGTTGCTTTTGCCTGCGATTGCCGGGACGATCGCACCATGTCCGAAACCTCTGGTGCCTCGCACCGCGTCGAGGAGAAGTTCTCACTTCCCCTCTTTCTCTTCACCGTCACCGCCTCGCTGGCCGGTCTCGTCATTTTGCTGCGCCTCGCCGCGCCCGATGCCGTCTGGCACACGCAACTCAGCGCCCCGTGGTGGCAGTTTGCCGCCGTTTTCCTCGCCGGCCACCTGCTCACCTGCTTCGTGGAATATGTTTTCCACCGCTACGTCCTGCACAAGCCGGTCGTCCCGTTCCTGAGCCGCTTCTACAAGCAGCACACGCTCCACCACTCGCTCACGCGCATCGGCAAACGCTACACCGCCGCCGGCCGCGCCGTGCCGTTCGTGGAAAACGTCTACCCTGTGACTGAGCCCGAACAGGGCGAAGCGTCGTTTTTTCCGTGGTATACGCTCGCTGTCTTCGCAGCGATCCTGACGCCGTTGCTCGTTGTCATGCAGTGGATCGCTCCCTCGTTTCCCTGGTTCTTCGGCGGCTACGCGTCGGTAGCGTTCGCCCTAGCGCTCTACGAAATTTTCCACGCGATCGAGCATTGGGCGTTTGAACGCTGGGCCCCGCTCATCGAAAGCAGAAATTTCGGCTGGTTCTGGCGCGGCGTTTACAGCTTTCACCTCCGCCACCACGCCGTAATCGATTGCAACGAGGCCATCTCCGGCTTCTTCACGCTGCCCGTGTTCGATTGGGTGTTCGGCACGTTCATCCTCCCGAAATCGCTCTACGTGGACGGCAGCGAATGGGAGCCGGCCGAGTTTACCAGCCCGCGCCCCGTGGCGCTCGTGCGTTGGCTCGATAAAACTAGCGACGAGCTTGTAACCGCCCGCCGCCTGCAAGCCCGTGCGAAGCCCGCCGCGCCCGTCGCCGCCACCTATACGCGCGGCGAACAGATCGCGCACTATTTCACGCACGGTCTCGGTCTCGCCGGCAGCATCGCCGCCCTAGTGATCCTCGCGGTCTTCGCGGCGCTGCGCGGCGACAGCCGCCACATCGTGAGCTGCGCCGTTTTCGGCGTGACGCTCGTCATCGGCTATGCGGCCTTCATGAATTTCCGGCGCGATCGCGCGAGCGGCGATCACTCACCCTTCACTCGCCGCAACCACCTCGCCGTGCTGCTCGGCATCGCGGGCACCGCCACGCCGTTTCTGCTCGTAAGCCTGCGCGGCGCGTGGGGCTGGAGCCTCTTCAGCCTTGTCTGGGGCCTGTGCGCGCTCGGCGCCTTCTTCCGCCTCGTCCGCAACGATCGCCTGCAATCCTACTCCACCGCGATCTATCTCGCGATGGCGCTGCTGCCGATCATCGCAGTCAAGCCGCTCGCGGCCGTCCTCCCTGCCGGCGCGATCTGGCTGCTTTTCGGCGGCATCGCGTGCTACATTTGCGGCACGGTGTTCCACTTCTCGCGGCAAATCCGCTATCATCAAGTGATGCGCCACGCGTTCGCGCTCGGCGGCACCGCGTGCCATCTGCTCGCCGTGCTGCTGTTCGTGCTGCCGCGACGCTAAGCCGGCGCGCGTCGCTCACTCCTTCTCATCGGCCAGCGCGTGCTTGAGCTTTGTGATCTTAGGCGCGATTACGAAGGAGCAGTAGCCTTCGTTCGGGTGTTTCGCAAAATAGTCCTGATGGTAGCCCTCGGCCGGCCAGAATTTCGTCAGCGGTACGATTTCTGTCGTTATCGGATCGCAAAAACCTTTTCCAGCGTCCGCTTTTGATTTCTCGGCCGCGGCCTTTTGCGCGGCATTTGTGTAGAGAATGATCGAGCGGTATTGCGGACCGTGATCGTTGCCCTGGCCGCCGACCTGCGTCGGATTGTGCACGTGCCAGAAATAATCGAACAACCGCTCCAGCGAGACGACTGCCGGATCGAAATCGATTTTGATCACCTCGGCGTGGCCGGTCGCGTGATCGCAGATTTGCTCGTAGGTCGGGTTGGTCTCCGGGCCGCCGGCGTAGCCGCACGTGACGGCCTTCACGCCCGGCAGGAGTTTGTAGGCAGCGTCGGTGCACCAAAAACACCCGCCACCGAGCACAAGGGAGTCGGAATTGGCCGAAGCGGAAGAGATCATGAGAGTTAAGGCGGAGAAGACGATCGCGAGGCGGGAAAATCGAATTTGCACATCCAGTGGGAAGCCAACGTGGGCCGGTTTATTCCCACCGCAAGTCGTTCTCTAAATCACGAGCGATTCGGCACTAAAGCCCGCGTCCCGAGCGCCGATAAATAATCGAGTGACTCCCCTCAGTGCCCAACAGACCGTCGATCGCGCGAAGGCCGCGCTTCAATCCGGTGCCGCCGCCGGGTTGCCGGAATTGTTGTCGGTGCTCGAATCGCTCTCGACCGACTATCTGAAGGTCAACCTCGACGAACTCTCGGTCCTGATCGAAAAGGACGGTGCCGTGCTCGCCAAGGTGCTCGCGGCGGCCAACACGCTCGCGCATAACCCGACGATCGCACCCGTAGCCACCATCACGCAGGCGATCCACCTCGTCGGATTTCAGCGCATCCGCAGCCTCACCGTTTCGCTCATGCTGCTGGAAAGCACCGGCGGTCCGCGCAACCCGCCCGAGCAGCGCGAAGCCGCCGCAGCGGCACTCTGCGCCGGGTTATTCGCCCAGAGCTGCGCCGAGCAACTCGGCACGGTCGATCCAGACATTGCGTTTGCCGCCGCCACGCTACGCCACTTCGGCTACATCCTTTTTCCCGCAATCTCGATCGAGCACACGCGCGAGGTCACCGAGCGCCTCAAAACCAAACCGCACGACGTCGCCTACCGCGGTATGTTTGGCCTCACGCCGATCGAACTCAGCCGCCGAGTGCTCGCCGCCGCGCGCCTGCCTGAGGAAGTCGCCGCCACACTGCGTGAATTTGATCCCGAGCGGCCGGGAGGCGTCATTTCGAAAATCGAAACGCGCCTTACTGCCGTGGCCGAACTCGGCAGCCGCCTCGCCAAACACGCACTGACGCCGTGCGAAGTCTCCGAGACGTTTCTTGGCCAAGCCCGGCTGACCGCGCGCAAGTTCGATCGCCTGCTGCCCGACGCATGTGAAATGGTCGAACCCGCGCTGCTGAAGACAGATGAAAGTCTGCAGAATTTTTTGAGCACGACGGGCGGCACCGTTCCCACGCCCAGCCTAGCGCGCATTCGCGAACACGTCACCGGCGTAACCGCGTCCGTCGAAGCGGCTGCCACCGAGACGTCCGCCAACGCAACCGCTACACTAACCGAAGCGGTCAGCCCCGCCGCCGCATCCAAGATCGAAACACCCGTCCTCGCAGCCGCGCCGAACGTTCCCCTCATGTCACCCGTCGCCATTCCCGTTGTGGCGAAGCCTGTCATCACAGAACCCGTCGCCGCTGCGCCAATCACCCCATCGATACCTGTGGCTCCGCCCGAGCCGGTCAAGTCGTGGGAAGACGATCTCAAAAATTCCGGCGCGTTCACCGCCGATCCGGCTGCGGCACCGGAAATTGACTTGTCGTCCGTGCTCACCCTTGCGCGCGACGCGTTGCAAGCCGAGGAATGCTGGCTGTTCCAACGCCTCGATGGCGGCGCCTCGCTTTCCCTGGTCGGAGGCACCGGAAAAATCTGGCTTGAGGCGCAGCCTTACGCCGCGCTGCGCCCCGAGGACCGCAATGTGTTTGGCGTCGCGCTCAGCCGCCAGGAAGTCGTTGTGCTGCACGACACGAAGGATGCCGCCATCTCGCGCTATCTCCCCAGCTGGTGGGCCGTCGCCGAAGCCATGCCGCGCGCCTTTGCCCTCGTGCCGATCCGCACCGGGAAAGGGCTGGTCGGTCTCTGTCTGATCGGCTGGCGCAACGCGCGCAAAGTCTCCGTCTCCAGCCCGCAGGTCAGCCTTGTGCAGCAAATCTGCGCGCAAGCCATCGAAAGCCCGTCGCGCGAGACTGCCACGCACGCGGTGTGAACCTTCGCCTCAGCGCGTGAGCTTCCGGTACTTGATCCGGTGCGGTTGGTCGGCGTCCCTGCCCTTCCGGCGGTGCAGATCCTCGTTGTAGCTGGAAAAATTGCCGTTGAAAAACACGACCTCGCTGTCGCCCTCAAACGCGAGAATGTGCGTCGCCACGCGATCGAGGAACCACCGATCGTGCGACACAACCACCGCGCATCCGGCAAAATTTTCGAGACCTTCCTCGAGCGCACGGATCGAATTTACGTCTAGATCGTTGGTCGGCTCGTCGAGCAGGATGAGGTTTGCGCCGCTCTTGAGCAGGCGGGCGAGGTGCACGCGGTTGCGCTCACCGCCGGAAAGCACGCCGACCTTTTTCTGCTGGTCCGCGCCCGTGAAACCAAACTGCGCGCAATACGCGCGCGAGTTCACCTCGCGGTTTGCGAGTTTCATGATCTCCTCGCCGCCGCTGATCACCTGCCAAATCGTTTCGCCGGCGGGCAGCGAATCGCGCGACTGATCGACGTGCGCGATCTTGACCGTATCGCCGACGCGCAGCGAGCCGCTGTCGGGGTTTTCCGCACCAATGATGAGGCGGAACATCGTCGTCTTGCCCGCGCCGTTCGGGCCGATCACGCCGACGATGCCGCCGGGGGGGAGCGAAAAGTTCACGTTTTCAAAAAGCACGTTGTCGCCGTAACTCTTCGTGAGGTCCTTCGCTTCGACGACAAGCGTTCCGAGCCGCGGGCCCGGGGGGATCATGATTTCAAACTCCTTCTCCTTTTCGGCCACGTTTTGCTTGAGCATGCTCTCGTAGGAACTGATGCGCGCCTGCGATTTCGTGACGCGCGCCCGCGACGACTGGCGAATCCACGCTAGCTCGCGCGCCATCGCCTTCTGCCGCTTGTCCTCGGTGCGTTGCTCCACGCCCGCGCGCGCCTGCTTCTGCTCCAGCCACGAGGAGTAGTTGCCCTTCCACGGAATCCCGTGCCCGTGCGACAGCTCAAGAATCCACTGCGCGACGTTGTCCAAGAAATAGCGATCGTGCGTGACGGCGATGACGGTGCCTTCGTAGCGCGCGAGATGTTGCTCCAGCCACTGCACACTCTCGGCGTCGAGATGGTTGGTCGGTTCGTCGAGGAGAAGGATCGCGGGCTTCTGCAGGAGCAGCCGCGCGAGCGCCACGCGGCGACGTTCACCGCCAGAGAGCTTGTCGACAATCGCTTCGCCCGGCGGACAGCGTAGTGCATCCATCGCCATCTCGACCTGTGGCGCGACGTCCCAAGCACCGAGCACGTCGATTTTCTCCTGCAACTTTTGCTGCTTGTCGGCGACGGCGTCCTTTTCCTTGTCGGTCTCGGCGGCGGCGAGTTCATCCCACGTTGCGTCATAGGCCGCAGTGAGATCGGTGAGGTGCTTCACGCCTTCCTCAACGCTCGCGCGCACAGTCGCGCCCGGCGTGAGGTGCGGCTCCTGTTCGAGCAAGCCGACTTGATAGCCCGGCTCAAAGTGTACCCGGCCATCGAACTCTGTGTCACGCCCCGCGAGGATGCGCATGAGCGACGACTTGCCGGAGCCGTTGAGGCCAAGCACACCGATCTTCGCGCCGTAGTAAAACGACAGCGAGATGTCGCGGAGGATTTCCTTGCGCTCGATTTTCTTCGAGACGCCAAGCATCGAGAAAATGATTGTGGGAGCTTCTTCGGCTTTGGCCATGGGCGGGAGCGTCTAGGGTTTCGTCGCAGTTTCAAGCCGCGTGAGCATCGCGAGCGCCTCGTCGCGGTTCGCGCCACACATAGTCTCGGTTGGCCGCAGGCTCGCACACACCGCCGGGCGCTCCGGCCGGCCGAAGATCGCACAGGACGAATCCGCCGCGAGTTGCACGCACGGGATGCCGGCCGGCTTGCCGTGCGGCATCCCGGGAATCGGCGACGAGATCGAGGGCGCGATACAGCACGCGCCGCAGCCGGGGCGACAGTCCATCCGGCTAGCAAAGCGCTCCCACCAGCCGATGCAAAACGAGATTGATTCGCCGACGGCACGTGTCCACGTTCTCGCCCTCACATCGGACGCTTAGCTCAGTTGGTTAGAGCACCTGCTTCACACGCAGGGGGTCTGCGGTTCGAGTCCGCAAGCGTCCACCATTCTAAACTGTTTATTTTGAATTGTTTAATTAGGTTTCGAGCGAATTAGCCGAAAACGACGAAAACCCGAAAATTAGGCGATTTTAGGGGATTTTAGGGTTTTCTGGTTCCTTTTTGGTTCCTTTTTTCCACATCCCGAAAAGCGGCAGTTACCGGGCGTTTTTGGGCTCGCTGCGCTGATCCCTCCCCTGAAATGACAAATAGAATTCCTCCCGACAGCGACCCGAAGAGCACTGTCTGAGATTGCCTCGAATTAGTGGACTGGGCTTGCCTCGAAAGAATGGACACCAATTCAGGCGGCTTTGATGTCTTTCGGTTGTTGTTGTATTTCGTAGGCCACAGGTGAGATCTGACCGAGCGAGCTGTGGCGTCTCGTCGGGTTGTAAAACGTCTCGATATAA